>LVAO01000010.1 GCA_001604065.1 Clostridiales bacterium Firm_09 | reverse complement strand
TGAAAGAATACGGCTATCATGAAATTGCGGACGAATTGGTCAAAAAAACACTTGCTGGAATTCAGAAATGGCACAGACGTATCGGCGGATTGTATGAATTCTATGACCCGACAGGCAAAGTACCACCTCCGCAGCTTCCCCGCAAAAACGTAATACAGAAGAAGCCGGATTGGCGAAACCACCTTCATTCTGTATGTGATTTTGGTTGGACTGCCGCGTTGACAATTGCGATGCTGCAAGAAACTTATTGCTGATTTCTATCCTCATCCTTTCTGTATTTCAAAAAGGAACGTATATATTCCACCAATTGGGGAGTATGGTATCCTTTATCGATACGCCATTCCCAATTTCCGGACGACGTTCCGGGAATATTCATCCGCGCGGAGCTGTCCAGATCTAGATAATCCTGAATGGGTATAATGGCTAATTCCGCTTTGCTTTCCATTGCACAGCGTATGAGCGCTTTTGATTTTTTCATAAACAATGCGTACGGGAGATGACGTATAACACGCAGTTTTTCTTTAACGCCGAGATTGCTGTACCATCCACGCACAGTATCGTTATCATGCGTACCCGTATAGACAACACAGTTTTTATCCTTATAGTTTTTGGGAAGGTATTCATTCGTCTTTCCTCCTCCGAAAGCAAATTCCAATACCTTCATCCCACGGAAGCCGGTGGTTTTCACCAGCTTTCTCACCTCGTCATCAATCATCCCCAGATCTTCGGCAATGATTTTGCTTTTATCTAAATTAAGGCTCTCAAAAAGCTTCATTCCGGGCCCTTTTTTCCAGATTCCCGTTTTTGCATCTTTACTTCCCGAAGGAATGGCATAGAAGCTTTCGAAAGCGCGGAAATGATCGATACGTATGACGTCAAAAAGCGTCAACAGATACGTCATACGCTTTCGCCACCAATCGAAGTTGTCGGTTTCCATTTCTTCAAAATCATACAAGGGATTGCCCCATAGCTGCCCGTCTTCAGAAAAAGCATCGGGCGGCACGCCTGCGACTTCTACAGGAAAGAGATTTTTATCCAGCAGGAACTGACCCGGATGCGCCCAGACATCCGCACTGTCATAGGCGGTATAAAAAGGCATGTCGCCGATCAGTTTTATTTTGTTCCGGTTGGCATATGCCTTGAGCGCGGTTGCCTGTTTATAGAAAAAAAACTGGGTCTTTTTATAAAACTTTATCCTTTCTTCGTTTTCCTTGCTGAATGCGGCAAGCGCAAGCCGGTCTCTTTTTCTGTATTCCTCCGGCCAGGTTTCCAATCCTCTCATTCCCTGGCTTTCTTTGATTGCCATAAAAAGAGCAAAATCGTCCAGCCAATACGCATTGGCTTCGCAAAACCAGGTATAGGCAACATTTCTGTCGTCAAAGCGTCTCGCCGCTTTGCCGAGCACCGACATCCTGTTGTTGCCTATTTTCCCATAATCCACAGCGGACGGATTGGTTCCCCAATCGATATTGACGTATTCTGCGGCTTCCAGCAATCCTTCAGACTCCAGTATATCCAGATCAATCAGGTTGATATTGCCGGCAAAACTGGAGGTGCTTGCATAGGGTGAATTGCCGGCCCCGGCAATTCCTGTCGGCAAAATCTGCCAATATTTTTGTCCGGTTTCGGCTAAAAAATCAACAAACTGAAAGGCGCAGTCACCAAGAGTACCAATCCCTCTTCTGTCGGGAAGCGAAGTGATATGCATTAAAATTCCGGATTCTTTCATATTCTAATTCTGCCCGATATAAGATTTTGTATGCCAGATCCGTTCATCATATTCCTTTACAGAGCGGTCGCTGGAAAAATATCCGGCGGAGGCAATATTCATGAATGCTTTTCTGGCAAAAGATTCCCTATCCTTGTATTCCCGGTTGGACAGAAGCTTCGCCCGAATATAGTCTTCCAGATCCGATAAAACAAGATATCTGTCCCCTTCCGAAATCAAAGCATCATAAATATTCTTAAAGTATCCCGTACCGCCGTCCGAAAAACTGCCGTCCCATAACGATGCTATTGCGCGGGCGATATAGGGGTCGGCAAGGTGGGCAACAGGAGGTATTCCGCGTGCTTTGTCGACATCCGAAGCCTTCAGCCCGAATATGTAATTGTTCTCCTGCCCGGCCCGTTCAATAATCTCAATGGTCGCGCCATCCATTGTTCCCAACGTTACGGCGCCGTTGAGTGCAAGTTTCATGTTGCCTGTGCCGGACGCCTCGGTTCCCGCAAGAGAAATCTGCTCCGAAATGTCCGCAGCGGCAACCAACTTCTCTGCATACGACACATTGTAATCTGTAACAAAGACAACTCTGATAAGATGATTGACTTCCGGATCGGCATTGATTCTTGCGGCTATCTCATGGATGAATTTTATGATTGCCTTCGCCCGAAAATAACTTCCTGCGGCTTTTGCGCCGAACAGAAAGGTTGTCGGTGTAAAATCCATGAGCGATTTATCCTTCAGGCGATAATATATTGTCAGGATGGAGAGCGCATTCATCAGCTGGCGCTTGTACTCATGCAGGCGCTTGATCTGTACGTCAAAGATGCTTTCGGGATCCACCGCAACGCCCTCTTTTGCCAAAATGAACGCCGCAAGCTTTTTTTTATTGGCCGCCTTGATTTCATTGAGTCTGCGATACGCCTCCGGAGAAGCATATTCACGGAGGGCCGACAGCCTGTCCAGATCCGTCCGCCATCCGTCTCCGATTTTCTCGGTTATCCATGCGGCAAGGTCGGGGTTGGCAAGGCCCAGCCACCGTCTCTGCGTAATTCCGTTGGTGATATTGACAAATTTCTGCGGGCAAAGCCTGTTTGTTACATCAAACAGCTTATTTTTAATGATATCGGTATGAATTTTTGCCACTCCATTGACCGAAAAACACATATAAACCGCAAGATTCGCCATATGGAACATATTGCCCTGCCGGATGCGCACCTTGTCGATTTCTTCGGTTGTCAGCCCCTTTTTTCTGTACTCGCGTTGCAATACTCTGTCAAGCTTGTCTGCAATTGCGCCCAGCGCGGGAAGCGCTTTATAAAATAAAGGAACGTACCATCTTTCCAATGCTTCCGGCATCACCGTATGGTTGGTATAGGCAAAACACTTCCTGGCAATGGCGCATGCGGCAGAAAAAGATTGGTCATATTCTTCCGTCAATAACCTTATGAACTCAAGAATGGCAGCAACGGGATGCGTATCATTAAGCTGAAAAACATAGCAATCCGGAAATCTTTTGAAATTGTTGCCATACCTGGCAGTATAACAATCCACGGCTTCTCCGATTGCCGCGGCACTGAAAAAATATTCCTGTCTGAGCCTGAGAATACGTCCTTCATCGGTGCTGTCATCGGGATAGAGGTACTCCGAGATTTTTTGCGCCTCATGATTGCCCTCCGCCTGCCAGAGACGAAGCAGGCATACTTTGCCTCCGTAGCCGAAAATGGTCATATCGTAGGGCACGGCAAGGGCTTCTCCGCCGCCGAAAACAATCTTTCTGGCTTTATCTTCACGACGCACAGAAAAAGGATCGCCAAAACGCTGCCAGTCGTCCGGCAGTTCTTTCTGAAACCCGTCTACAAATTCCTGCTTGAACAAACCATATCTGTATCGGATACCGTTGCCATATAATGGGATACCTAAAGTAGCGGCAGAGTCCAAATAACATGCCGCCAGTCTTCCCAAACCGCCGTTGCCCAAGGCGCAGTCTTCAATCTCCTCCAGCATGTTGATGTCGATGCCGTTTTCTGCAAGGAGCGTCCGGACCTCATCCAATATCCCAAGATTAAGCAGATTGTTCAAAATGGTTCTGCCTACCAGAAATTCGCATGACAGATAGATTGCCCGTTTGCCTTCATATTTTTCTGCGGCAGTGCGCTCTTCTGTAAAAGTATCTTGTATGACCCCAGCAAGCTCCTGATAGAGTGCCACGGCATCTTTACCTTTGCAAGTGCTTCTGATTTTCTGCAATATCTCGTTCTTGTCCATACGGTTATCAGTATAGCACAAGAATCGCAAAATGGCGACAAGAAAACAACGGACAAATCAGATTATTTATTGTTTAATCAATTCCGTTTTATGACTGATCGGGTCATAGACGGCAAGATAGATCGTCCGATCCGATGTTTTGATATGGCTGATTTCATTGCCCGAGGCCGGCTTGCCTTCCAGCGTATATTGTTCACGGATGCCCCAACGGATGCCTGATGCGTCGTCATAAAGCATCTTTGATTCGGCGACAAAAACCATCCATCCCTGGCCGTCACCTTTGTATTCGGGAAGAATCAGTATGCGTGTGTATTTGCCGCTCTCATAATCAAAATACATCCTGAGAGCCTTGCCGCCTTCAAACACCCAATCGTTGAAATCTCCGTAAAGCGTAGGCGCTTCCAATGGTGCTTCGACACCCGGCCGAACTTCTTTTACAAGCGTGATTCTGGTCTTTGAATCATAAGACAGTTCATAAATCACGTCTGCTGCAGGCTTTAGATAACTGCAATTGGTTTTGGCTCCCGTCGAGCCGTCCAGCTTGTATTGCTCGTAAGGCGCAAAAGCACCGCCTTCATTGAGAAGAGACAATGCAATGGTCAAACCGTAACCTTTGCCGCCGCCCGGATAAGCCGGAAGGCGCAGAAAGCCTTGATAAGCTCCGTCCTTATCCGGATCTGTCAGCGTCAGCGCACCTTCATCTGTTGTCCAACCCGAAAAATCTCCAATCACAGTGGGCGATTGAAGCATGACAAGATGCTCCACTGCTGTCGTTTTGTGTGTCGTTCCGTCATAAAGGAATTTATAAAGCGTTTTTGTTGTCGGGCGTAACAGGCTGGTTTCACCCATGGAAGGCGGCGTTCCGTCAAAAAGATATTGCTCATCCACCGCCCAATAGCTTTTTTTTGCCTCAATCACATATTTTTTCGACAAGGCAAGGAGCATGGCATATCCTTCTCCCGTTCCTTGATAGGGAGGAAATTCATAAGACGCCTCAAAAACCTGATCTCCGTCATCGTCAATAAGCGAAAGCGCTTCCCCGGAAAAGATGCTCCAATTGTTTCCCCTTTCCATTGCCGCATTAAAATCTCCGTAGATGATCGGCTGAGGAAACCGCATCACCATGGAATCATCGTATATTTTTTTGTCCGCCAATTCAAACAGCACCGTCAATGTTCCGTTCTCCGCAATGTAAATGGCATTCTCGGGACCTCCGGCGGGATTCTGAGGAGCCGGTGAAAGTTCATAGTTCTGTATTCCGAAAACGTTGTCGGCTTCCCATGTGCCGTTTGTTATTTTATAAAAATGACCGCCGTATACCGGGTCTTTGTTCTCTTCGGTCAGATTGATGGTTATTCCCAGCCAGCCCGGTCTGTCTTTTAGTTCCTGCAGGTTGTAACCCGGCATCTTCGCATCATACGCCGTCATGCTGCCCGCAATATAATATCTGGACTGCCTCCAGCCCGCATACAAGACTGTTGTCGCCTCGATGCGCTCCGAAAAACCGAAAGGCACCTGCGAATCCTTATCCCGGAACCATCCCGTAAAATCAAAGCCGTCCCGCTCGGGCGGCGTTGGCTCAATGGCCTGTCCGCCCTTCTCGATGCTTTGTGATGGGATGGTTTCCTGCGGATTTTCATAATTCATTTCGAAGATGACGCTGACTTTCTTGCCGCTGTTCTGGCATGCCGCCAATCCGGCCATTGCAATCAACAGAACAGCGATAAGAAGGATGAATCTTGTTTTTTTCATGATTTCTCCCGTATGGCAAAAAGGCGGCAATTCCGTCTACGGGATTAGTTTGCATAAAGGAAAAAGAAATATGCCGTTGCATACGGCAAACGCGCAACAATCCTGTCTTTTTAATTTCGCCGAAAAAGACAGAATCAATGAGGCATTTGCCGCAATTTACCGCTTATGGATTAGAAGTTGTGTAAAAAATCTTCCAGAACAGGTTTGTTTTTGGCGATCAGCTCTTCAAAAAGATGTCGTTTTTTCTCTTCGGAGAGATGGGCGACAGAATAATCCTTGGAAAAAGCGGCAAAAAGACCTTCTGCATCACGATTGAAGTAGGCTTTGACAAAATCTCTCTGATTTTGGGCATGGGTCATGATACGTTCGCCAATCTCACCGCCTATGGTCTGAACAGGAATCGGCTCGATGCCCGCCTTGGAGAACTTTGCGTTGCTCTCCACAACATATCCTGAAGGAATGCCGCTCATATAACCTGTATTGGGAATGTTGACATTGGTAATGAGTTCAGTCAGCCCCATCAGCGCAGTCATCTGAAGAACACCTTCTTCTCCGGACTCTTTAAGCTTGATTTTGGAAGCAAGGTGCAGGTTGTACCACTGACGGACACCCCTGAGGAATTCGCGCAGCTTGCGCATCAGAACATAGGTTTTGACAAAACCGTTTTCACGATACTTCTTTTTGTTATAGAGCCAGACATCGGGCATGAACTCTACCAGATGCCTGTCGCCCGCCGCGGCAATTTTGCCATATTTCAAAAACAGGGACAGTTTGACAAAATGAGCATTGTGCATCCAGCGCCTGAAAAGCGGCATCTTCTTATAAAAAGATTGCATGTTTCTTTGCATAATCATTTCGGCATATCCGCGGTAAATGGGAAACAGATCCTGTCCGCGTACTTCCGCACGGGTTATCCAAGTAAAATGATTGATGCCCACGACATCGACGCGAATTTCGGTGCGCGCTGTCTTATGTTCAATCTTTTTTAACGATAAAAGCGGATCGCCAAGCCTTGCAGATACCTCTTTATAATTGCCCGCAATAAACAGACATTTACCTTCGTCATCCAGCAGGTTATAAAGATCAAATATCGCAGCAAGGAGCTTTTGGGTCCCGAAAACCTCGTGACAGCATCCGAAAGCCTTGATCCCGGGAAATGCAGAATATAAGGCATAGATGGACATGGCGAGAGGGTTGGTATAATTGATCACATAAGCATCCGGACAAATCTCTTTTATTTTCTGGCCAAAGAAGCGCATTGCGGGTATGGTGCGCAGTGCTCTGGAATACCCGCCGGCGCCAACAGTGTCGCCTACCGTCTGCTGCACTCCGTATTTCTCAGGATAATGCACATCCTGCTGCATATGGTTGAAAGTACCGGGAAGAATGGAGATGACCACAAAATCACAGCCCCTGAGCGCCTCTTCTATCGTAGGATACATTTTAGCGGTCCATTCGCTTTTAACAGAATCTTTGTTGACGCGCTTGAGTTTATCAAAAAAACGGACATTGCGCTCTGCTTTTTTTTGATCGATATCATATAAAGCAAGTTCTCCGCTCAGTTTGTCCTGGAGCAGCAGATCCGAAAAATAATTGTGGGCCCAGCCCTTTGAGCCCCCTCCGATATAAGTAATTTTCATTTGATTCTCCTGAGAAATTTATAAGCTTTTGCAATACGCAATCATATCCGCAAGGTTTTCTTTTGAAACATGGTCGCTTCCGTATTTGAAATCGGATAATTGTTCGGACTCCTGCGGTGTTAAATTTTCTTTTTTTTCGAGTGATTTTACAACTGCCGCAGCGCCAAGCTTCATAATGAATTTATAGAATCCTTTTAGCTTTGCCAAATCGAAGCCGCCGCGGAGATAAAAGTTCCGGACGCCTTCCAATTTGTTCTGCCTGACAAGATCGCTGAGAATCTTGTCGCTTCCGGCAGCCATTCCGACCCCCGCAACCGCTTTCACATCAAAAAGTTTTCTTGCCTTCCTGCACCCGCGAATGATGCCGGCGGAAATCCATCCGAGAAAAACCACGGGCTTGCCGGCCGCAAGCTTCTCCTTGGCTTCATCCAAAGAAAAACAATCCGCTTTTATATCTGCCGCCAGAAGTTCGGCATATTTTTTTGTAAAACCGCTGTTGGATTCATATACGATCGTGACCATAGAAACTCTCCTTTCTATTCTCTATATTATAATGCTTGCATAAAGAATATACAAGATGCCATTGCTGGCAAAAACACTGTTTAACCAAAAAAAATTATTTTTTTGATTGATGACGTCTGGCTTGTCTCAATAATCTCTTCTATACATAAAAGAAGCTGTCCGCAAGGACAGCCTCTTTGATTGCAAAACAATATTTTATTTCGTTGCGAGAGCCTTGTAGCCTTCCAATCTCTTAAGGGATTCCTCCTGATTTCTTTGATAGAGCTGCTCGGCTGCCGCGGGATTCTGCTTCATCAGGCTTGCATAGCGTACTTCACCGGACAAGAACGCCTTATAATCGCCCGTAGGTTCTTTGCTGTCCAGTATGAACGGGTTTTTGCCTTCTTCCAGAAGCGCAGGATTGTAACGGTAAAGCTGCCAATAGCCGCAATCAACCGCTTTCTTCATTTCTTCCATCGGGTTGGACATGTCCACACCGTGGTTGATGCAAGTCGCATAGGCGATAATCAGCGAAGGACCTTTATAGGCTTCGGCTTCTTTGAGTGCTTTGAGAAGCTGGGCTTGGTTGGCGCCCATGCAGACCTGCGCGACATAGACATAACCATAGCTCATCGCCATCATGCCGAGATCCTTCTTTTTGGTCTTTTTGCCTGAAGCCGCAAATTTTGCGATGGAAGCGGTGGGTGTGGATTTGCTCGCCTGTCCGCCAGTATTGGAGTACAATTCTGTATCGAGAACCAATATATTGACATCTTCGTTCTGGGCCAGCACATGGTCCAATCCGCCGTAACCGATATCGTATGCCCAGCCGTCGCCACCAAAAATCCAGACAGATTTTTTAACAAGGCAATCTTTGTCTGCAATCACTGCTTTGCAAAGAGCATCGCAATCGCATCCGCAGTCCTTGCAGTCTTCGCAAATCTTAAGAAGCGCTTCGGAAGCGGTCTTGCTTGCTTCGGCATCCTCCGCGTTCGCAAGCCAGTTTTCGCAGGCGGCTTTGCCTTCCGGCCACTCCGCAAATTTCTCGGCAAGAGCAGCAATGGTTTCGGCAAGTTTTGCTCTTCTTTGTTTATAGCCAAGATTGATGCCGAAACCGAATTCTGCATTATCCTCAAACAGGCTGTTTGCCCAGGCAGGACCACAGCCCTTGGCGTTGACTGTGTAGGGGCATGTCGGTGAAGAGCCTCCGTAAATACTGGAACAGCCCGTCGCATTGGCAATGATCATTCGGTCGCCGAACAGCTGTGTAATCAGTCTGACATAAGGCGTCTCGCCGCAGCCCGCGCAAGCGCCGCTGTATTCGAACAAGGGTTTGGCAAACTGGCTGCCCTTGACGCTGTTGGTATTGTACACCTTATCGGTTTCGGGCAGGGTCATGGAGTATGCCGCATTCTTGGCCTCTGCGGCAATTGCCTCGGCAACAGGCACCATTACAAGAGCTTTTTCTTTTGCGGGGCAAACATTGGCGCAGCTGCCGCATCCTGTGCAATCATACGGGGAGACCTGAATACGGAATTCATAGCCTTTGAAGCCGATGGCGGGTTTGGTCGCAAAGCCTTCGGGTTTGGTCGCAAGCTGTTCCGGCGTTGCGAGCACGGGACGGATGACAGCATGGGGACAAACGTATGCACATTGGTTGCATTGAATGCATTTGTCTATCTGCCATAGAGGCACGTTTACTGCGATACCGCGCTTTTCGTATTTCGTGGTTCCCACCGGCACCGAACCGTCCGCAGTAAATGCCGATACGGGAAGCTTATCGCCCTCCTGTTTAAGAATAGGCTGTATGAATTTGTTGAAATATTCTGTTCCTTCGGGAACGACCATCGGGGCGCCTTCTGTTGTCGTTTCCCAGGAGGCAGGATAAACAACCTGTTTCAGATTGGAAATTGCACCGTCAACTGCGGCAAAGTTCTGATTGACAATGGCATCGCCTTTTTTGCCGTAAGTCTTCCGGATTGCCTGCTTCATGTAATCTTCAGCCTGCTCATAAGGAATCACATTGGCAAGCTTGAAGAATGCCGCCTGCATGACGGTATTCACGCCCTTGGTTGCGCCGATAGAAGTAATGACCTTGTTGCCGTCCAGCGTATAAAATTTCGCTTTTTTCTTTGCGATTGCATTCTTGACACATGCCGGAAGCTCTTTTTCCATTTCTTCCGGTTCCCATATGCTGTTAATAAGAAAAGTTCCGCCCTCCTTAAGGTCCGAAAGCATATCATAACGGAACAGATAGCTGGGAGTATGGCAGGCGATAAAATCCGCCTGATCTATCAGATAGGTAGATTGAATGGGCTTATCGCCAAAACGCAAGTGCGAAATCGTGATGCCGCCGGATTTTTTGCTGTCGTACACAAAATAGCCCTGTGCATATTTGTCGGTATGGTCACCGATGATTTTAATGCTGTTCTTATTTGCGCCGACGGTGCCGTCCGAACCCAAACCATAGAACTTGCAGCAAATGGCGCCCGCGGGTGCCGCATTGATGAATTCATCCAAGGGTAGCGAAGAGCCTGTCACGTCATCGACAATACCCACTGTAAATCTGTTTTTATTGAGGCCGCCCATGTTCTTGTAGACAGCGTTGACCATTGTCGGATTGAATTCTTTGCTGCCGAGTCCGTATCTGCCGCCTAAGATGGTGCATGCCCTGCCCTCAAGCGCGGCGACAACGTCAAGGTACAAAGGTTCGCCGACACTGCCTGGCTCTTTGGTTCTGTCAAGAACGGTAATGTATTTTGCGGTGGCCGGAATTGCCGCCACAAAATCCTTAACGGAGAAGGGACGGTAAAGTCTTACTTTTACAAGTCCGACTTTCTGGCCTCTTGCAAGCAGATAATTGACGGTTTCTTCGCAGGCTTCTGCACCGGAACCCATCATCACGATGACTTTTTCGGCATCCGGAGCGCCTACATAATCAAACAGATGATAAGAACGTCCCGTCAGTTCACCCACCTTCTTCATGCAATCCGCAACGATGCCGGGTGTTGCGTCATAATATTTATTGGCGGCTTCTCTGTTCTGGAAATAGATATCGGGGTTTTGCGCCGTTCCTTTTTGGATGGGATGCTCGGGATTGAGCGCCCTCTTACGGAAGTCCTCAATATCCTTCATATCGACCAGCTTCTTCATATCCGCATAATCGGTTACCTCAATCTTGCTGACTTCGTGACTGGTGCGGAATCCGTCAAAGAAATGCACGAAAGGTACTTTGGCTTTGAGGGTGGCAAGATGCGCGACCATAGCAAGATCGTGAGCTTCCTGGACAGAATTGGAAGCAATCATTGCAAAACCCGTCTGACGGCAAGCCATAACGTCCGAATGATCGCCAAAGATGCTCAGCGCATGCGCCGCAAGGGCACGTGCCGATACATGGAAAACGCAAGGAAGAAGTTCGCCCGCAATCTTATACATATTGGGAATCATCAGCAACAGACCTTGACTGGCTGTGTAGGTGGTTGTCAGCGCTCCGGCGCTGAGAGAGCCGTGCACGGCACCGGCGGCACCGCCTTCTGACTGCATCTCCGCAATCCTGAGTTTTTGACCAAACATATTTCTGACATCTTTCGCGGCCCATTCGTCCGCATATTCTGCCATGGTGGAGGATGGTGTTATCGGATAGATCGCCGCGACTTCACTGAATGCGTATGCGACATATGATGCGGCGTAATTGCCGTCCACTGTAATTTTTTTGCTCATTATCGAACCTCCGTAATGTCTATCAGAATCCTCTGAAAATTCTAGTTTGTTTTGACCAAACATCATTATACTCGTATCTCAGAAGCAAGTCAACAAATATGACTTTCTGGAAACAATAAAGATATCTATTATCTGTGTTTTTTGCAAGAAAAAAATCTGTAAAATATTTCTGCAATCCATGGCTTTCTCTTCATTTATGCGCTATACTGAAACAAAAATGCCTGCGGAGAGAGAAGATGGAATCCAGAAAAAGAAAGATCATCCTGTCAATTGTTACTGTTCTGATGCTGGGGGGAATAATATGGGGTTCAATATTCGGAATAATCCAAGATATCCGGATCCGAAAGGACAGCGGAGAATACCTGCAGGCTGTCCTGGAAAACTGTTCCGTCTATCAGAACACCTATACCGAAGCAATGCCACAGACCATCACGCATGACGTAATCCGTAATTTCTTCAGGAGCGGATACGATCATGGCGGCAAAACTCCCAAACTTCTGTACATCGGCTATGACGGCTGCCAGGCTGTCATTCCAGCTCTTCATTTCGACAACGAGTTTGGCGCGATAAAAGAAACAGCCTCACAAGGAGGATTGTATTTTACCATTGCGGGCGGACAAAAAAAAGGCGGACAGAATACCTCTACCGCACCGGGATGGGCAGCAATGTTTACTGGCGTATGGGGTACCGAAAACGGTGTTACGGGCAATACAAATGTCCTTAATGAAAAAACCAGAAGCATCATCTATACGCTTGGCGAACAGGGCTTCGTCTCCAGTTTCTCTGTCAGCTGGAGCGTTCATATCAAACTGACTTACAAAAAAGAAATCGTTGCCGCCGCAAAAAACGGATTACCGCTTACTTATCGGCTGAACCAATCCGACGACGGCACGTTTGCTTCCATGCGCGCACGGATAGAGGCCGGAGACGACGCAATCTTTGGCATTCTTGAATGCACGGATCATACCGGGCATCAATCCGGATTTTCACGCTCCAATCCCGCTTATGTCCATGCGTTTTTATATGGAGAAGAGTGCGCTTCGGCTTTAATCGATACCGTAAAATCGAGACCCACCTATGACCGGGAAGACTGGCTCATTATCATCACAAGCGACCACGGAGGGTATGGTTTATCGCACGGCGGCATCACCATCATGGAACGGCTGACCTTTTTCTCAATAAACAAAGATCTCTCATCCCTGTTGCCTTTTTATCAGCCTGTAAAAATATAAATTCTTGCGTCTGATTACAAAAAATGGGCTGCCGTCGGGCAGCCCCTTCGTTCTTCATGACGCATCCGCAGAAATCAATGTGTACGTTAGATTATTTTCTTTAATTACTACAGGAATAAAAATACTCATGTTGAAGGGTCTTGCTATATCTCCCTTTAATTCAAAATCTGCGGGAGAGTACTGCACCGTTACAGAAGTCCCTTTGGGAGAATCGGTTTTTGAGAACGATACGATGACGCATTCCTTATAAGCCGTCTGTTCGTTGCCGTCCTCATCGGTATACGGTATTGTCTGAAAAGCCGCAGTATTGAGCTTTGCGATACTGATCTTCTCAAGCGTACCCGTACCGGGACTCAAAATGTTGTAAGAAGAAGAATAGGCAGAACTCAGATCATAACAGCGTACAATATAGTAAAGATGTTCGTTGTCAAGATAACCGCTCTTTGCCTTTATTTTTTTGTAATTGCTTCCGCCGTCGATGCTGTAATAGAAAAATTTGCCCTCATGATAGATTCTGCACTCATAGGCTTTGCCAGCATAGTTCACTTTTTTGTAGGAAGCAAGCGATGTGAATCCGTTCAGCAGGCTTTCGGAATACATGATTTCGTTGCCGTCTTTGTCTGTTGCCGTCCGGATGATGCGCGTACCGCTGGCAGAATTTCTGCTGATCGTAAATGTTTTGTCACCAAAACGTCCGATCTGATAATCCCCCGGCTCCAATCTCTGCGCGACCACAGTCAATGTGCCTATTGCCGCATTGTCCTCTGTAATATCATATACAAGCGTTTCTGACGCCGCCCAGGCCAACCCCGGTATTGGCTTCTCGCTGCTGCAAGCAGAAAGCGACAACGCACCGGCAATCAGCACTGCAAGAATGAGTAGAGAAAGTAAGGCTTTTTTCATGATATGCCCGCTCCTTGCGAGAGATGAAATTATATTATTGACAAAAAGTATATATTATTAATTATTTTTCGTCAAACAGATTCTGACAAAGAGACCAACGATCTTTTAGGAACGGTCCTTTTCTTTTTCGGTCTGACATGATTCCAATACCGGAATCGATAGGCGCTCCGTTTTTTAATCCTCTCCGCCCAGCAGTTCCAATTTGGATTTGGGCGGTATCGCCTTGCTGTCGCCATGGCGGACAAAAAACATCAGCGCTATTGCTATGATGACACAAAGCGAAGAGTAGAGGAAGAGAAATTTGTTCCCCAATTTATCCATGACAATACCCGCTATGAAGGGGGTGATTGCCTGCGCGCTCATTGTTGCCGTATAGTAAAGCCCGGTATACTTGCCGACAGTGTCCGTACTTGACAGTTCGACCACCATCGGGAAGGTGTTGACATTGGCAATGATCAGACCGAAGCCCGCAACCAGATAGAATATGGTAAAGAGGTACATGACCGCAGCGCCGGGATTGGCTGCAAAGAAGAAAATCAGCGCAAATGCAACTACCGCAAGGGCAAAGCCCAGTATTATCGACTTTCTTCTGCCTATCTTCACGGCAAGATATCCCACAGGTATAAAGGCAATGGCAGAAATTGCCATGGAAACGCCGGAAATAATGCCACCCAGACCGGCAGAAAGGTTAAGCGTCTTGGTAATATATATGGAAAGGTTGCTCGAAATTGCATTGTATCCCATAAACCACATGAAAATGGAAGAAAGTATCAGAAAGAAGGATACAAGTTTCGCTTTTTTATGTTTTGCGGTCTCCGCTTTTGACAAAACCGCTCCGTCTGTTGATGCCTTTGGCTCTTCTTCATCATTTGAAATGCCGTATTCGTCGCATAAGGCTTTGCATTCTGCAACCAGTTTGGTTTCTTTAACAAGCAGCAGGAAGGCGGCAAGCAGCCCCAGCATCGATGCCGCCACCAAAGCAAATATCATAATATAGCCCGTCGGATTGATAAGAAGAACCACCGTATAAATGATGAATGCCAATGCGCCGCCGACACCACCTGCAAGATTGATCATTGCATTGGCCGGACTGCGCAGAGGTTTGGGCGTCACATCCGGCATCAGCGCCACCGCCGGACTGCGGAAGGTCGCCATTGACATGAGCACCAGGAACAGAATTACCATATAAATAACCAGCGTGGCCGGCTGTTCCATTGTCAGTTTTTCATTGACCTGCGCACTGGCGTATGTGTTCAATCCCGATTTCACGAAGTTTTTATATTGTGCGGAATAGGTGGGCTGACCGTTTTTGTCGACAGAAGGCGTGCCGTCCGCATTGGTATAAGGATTGAGTGCAATGCGGCTGTAATCTTCCCAGGTATCCAGCCCGTTGCGATCAAGATAATCGTGGTCACAATAATCCGCATTCTCATAGCCTTTGTTGAACAACATCCGGTAGAGGCCTTCGGCATCATATGCTGTGCCATCCTTCTCAAGATAAATGTCCTGTCTCCCCTCTGCGACAGCAACGATTTCGGCCCGCAGAACGGAGGCTTCTTTTAACTGTTTATTTGCCGATACCGGCACAAAGACCATAAGAACGACCGTAATCAACGTTCCAAGTACAATAAACGGCGTACGTTTGCCGAATTTTGTGACCGTTTTATCCGACAGCTTGCCAAACAGAGGCAGCATGAACAGCGATAAAAAATTGTCAAGACCCATGATCAGTCCCCGCCACATGTTGGACAATCCGAACGCATTCTCCAGCAGAAGCGGAACAACATAGTCATATGCGCTCCAGAATACCATGACAATGGCAAAAGCCGTACCGACTTTGAGTGTTTTTTTGTAATCCAGTTTCATTTTCACTCCTCGTGGGAAATCTTCCCAAAATTAGCATAAGCAAATCAAGTATAGCACAAACGCAAAAAAAAACAAGGCAAAATAAAAAACATGATGTATAATAGAAATGTATGGACGCCAAAAAATACCTTCCCTTTTCGCCCGCACTCCTCTCAGAAGCCGAGCTGAATCAGATGAACCCGGTTGTACTCTCTTTTGTAGGGGACAGCGTCCAGACACTTTATGTCCGCGCGTCTCTTGCATCGGAGTCCTCAGAAAAAGCCGGCGCTCTTCACCGCAAGGCCGCGGCGCTCATCAATGCAACCAGTCAGGCAGCAGCACTGAAGCGCATTCTGAACTGCCTGCAGGATAAGGAGCTTTCTGTTTATAAACGCTGCCGCAATGCAAAAAAACAGACTTCGGCAAAAAATTCCAGTCTGACGGATTACCGCACGGCAACAGGATTCGAAGGTGTCGTAGGATATCTTTATCTTGCTGGCCGTCATGATAGGCTGGCTCAATTATTGGAACTGGCATATAATCAAGAAATACCGGAACAGGATATCAAACTACCAGATTGAGGAGCATAAATGATAATAGAAGGCATAAATCCCGTCGCGGAAGCCCTTTCCGGCGGCATTACGGTTGAAAAGGTCTATGTTCAAAAAGGTCTGTTTTCGGACAGACTGAACCGTCTTATTGCAGAAGCGCGCAAAAAAAATATCCGGCTGATTTTTGGCGAAAAGGAAATCCTGGACAGACTGAGTCCCGCAAAAAAACATCAGGGCGTATTGGCGTTTGCCACAGATTTTGTCTATGCAGAACTGCCATCGCTGATTGAGTCTGCACGCTCGGCAGACAAACCTTCCTTATGGGTGCTTCTTGAAGGGATAGAAGACCCGCACAATTTAGGCGCGGTCATCCGTGTGGCAGATTGCGCCGGAGCGACGGCAGTGATCATCCCAAAGCATCGCAGCGCAACGGTCAATGATACGGTCATACGCACCAGCGCAGGAGCAGCCGCCTATGTACCCGTGGCGAAGGTGACGAATCTCAATGATGCCGTCCGCAACCTCAAAGAAGCGGGTGTGCGGGTTTTCGCTGCAGATACCGACGGAGAGACTGTTTACAATACCGACTTGACGGGCGATACAGCCATCATCATCGGAGGCGAAGACAAAGGCATCAATGCATTGACCCGCAAACTCGCCGACGGAATCATATCCCTTCCCCAAAAAGGAAAAATCAACTCTCTGAATGCTTCGGTTGCCTGTGGGGCTCTGCTGTATGAAGCAGTGCGCCAGAGAATGCCGAAACAATAATAATTCCGCAATATGGACGAATCGAAAAATGCCGCCGAGGACGCCGCGCTGCTGGAAAAGGCACGTACGGGAGACGCCCGAAGCATCGAAAAACTGGTCATCAAATACAAGAATCTGGTACGCAGCATCGCCCGTACCAAATTTTTTCTGATGTCCGGAGGAGATGCGGACGATCTTCTGCAGGAAGGCACCATCGGCCTTCTCAAGGCAATCGGAGAATATCAGACAGAAAAAACCAGGGGAGGCTTTGCCGGTTTTGCCGCAATGTGCATCCGTTCAAGAATCATGGATGCGGTAAGAACCTATTCGCGCGACAAACATAAAGCGCTCAATACTGCCCGAAGTCTTCTTGCGGGCGAGAGCGAAGAAGAATATTTGATGGACTCCGCAGGTCTTGCGGCGCCCGACCCTTTGACGAGCTATATAGACGAAGAAGAGCGGACACAGTTCTACAAAACCATGAACAGCCTGCTTTCTCCCAAACAGGCCCGGATTCTCACTCTGTATCTGGAAGGATATTCATATAAAGAAATCGCGGACAAGCTGCACGTCACACCCAAAGCCGTCGACAATGCCCTTGCCGCCGCAAAAACAAAAATCAAGGAAGCCAAAATGGCCTTCGGCAATATAAAAAAGAGGTAAGTATGAAATTAGGTATCGTAGGTCTTCCCAATGTAGGAAAAAGCACACTTTTTAACGCCATTACCGCCGCAGGAGCAGAAATGGCCAACTATCCCTTCTGCACCATCGAACCCAATGTGGGCGTGGTCGAAGTACCCGACGAACGCCTTTATAAGCTCGGCGCTTTGTATAACTCCAAAAAAATCGTTCATACCACAATCGAATTCGTTGATATCGCAGGACTGGTGCGCGGAGCAAGCCACGGTGAAGGATTGGGAAACAAATTTCTGAGCCATATCCGCGAGGTAGACGCCATCGTTCACGTTGTACGTTGTTTCGACGATCCGGACATCATACATGTTGAAGGGAGCATCGATCCTATCCGCGATATAGAAACAATAAATTTGGAGCTCATAATTGCGGATTTGGATACCCTTAATAAAAAAATTGAAAAGACAAAAACCGCATCCAAAAGCGGAGACCGCAAATATCTCGAAGAGCTTGACACCCTTGCCAAGATCGGGGCGGCGCTCAATTCGGGCAAGCCTGCCCGCGCGGCCGACCTCACACCGGAAGAAAAGGAATATGCGGAGAGCCTGTACCTTTTGACCTACAAAAAAGTGATATACGTTGCCAATACCGCAGAGAACGAAACCGAAGACAATGACTATGTCCGCCGTGTGAAAGCCTACGCGGCGGCAGAAGGGAGCGAGGTCATCTCGCTTTGTGCCCGTCTTGAAGCCGAGCTTGCGGGGCTTCCCGCAGGGGAGAAAAAAGAGTTCATGGAAGCGATGGGCATCACCAGCTCCGGTTTGGATAAGCTTGTCACTTCCTCCTATCGGCTTCTGGGGCTGATGAGTTTTTTGACTGCGGGAGAAAAAGAGACACGCGCCTGGACAATACCAATCGGTTTCAAGGCGCCGCAGGCTGCAGGCAAAATCCACAGCGATTTCGAAAGGGGTTTTATACGCGCGGAGATTGTGGATTATGAGACGCTCCTCGAGTGCGGCTCATTCAATGCCGCCAAGGAAAAAGGCAAGGTGCGGAGCGAAGGCAAAGAATATGTGATGCGCGAAGGAGATGTGGTTTTGTTTCGGTTCAATGTATGAACCCTACCTGAAAACCCCATTCCGGGCCGTCCGGATTCTGTATTATTTATATATCAAAAAGCGCACCGGAAAATCATTATAAATTTTCCACTTGATATTCCCCCTGATAAGTTATATAATATGTCTATCTATGCGGGTCCGCCCGCGCGAACGGGAGAATAGTATGGCAAGACCACTCAGCAATGCTAAGATGTTTACGGCGACCTGGACCGAAAAGGATGAGGCTTTGCTCATTGATCTGCTTAATCGCAAGATCAACGAGATGAAGTTTGACATCCGCGAAGCAGATTCGCCCTATATTAAAGCAAGGCTCCGGGCCAAACGCAAAGAATACATAGGGATGCGCAACAAGGTAATTGACGGGGATTACAATCCCAACGTGCTCGCGGCGGAGCTGGCATCCGCAAAGGTTGCACAACGCCAAATCGTCAAGAAAAAAGAAAAAAAACTCGGCAAATACGTCGACAGTTATTCCGACGTCGATTTTGACTTCAAGGGTTTCTTTGATAAAACCAGATTTTACCATTCCTATCTGCCATTCATGATGATGATGCTTCTGATTGTCCTGGGTGTCTTCATCCTTGTCAGTTTTGTGGTTCCCGTCAACGTTATCGATGCCGCCGAAACCAGCCTCAACAATTCCGGTACGGCCCGCCTGACACTGACATCGGTCGCATATATCAAGCTCGGGCCGGATGAAAACGATTTCCGTGTGCCCAATGACGGCAACTGGCCCAAGGGCACTTTCATGGCCGACAACTACAAGCTTGAACAAGGCGAACTGTATACCAACACCTCGGGACAGACACCCCAGTATGTTTATCTGTACGGCGATCTCAAAATGATTTCCATCGATATCACATCGGCCGATCTGATGCGGGCGGCACTGATCTCCGTATTCAGCAAAAGCCGTATCGATTTTATTGAGAATATGGAAGCAATGCCAAGCAGAAGCTGGTATTATGTCCGGTACATGGTAGAAGAAAACCGCCTGAATTCCATGAAAATCGAAAAGGGAGAAGACGGATCTTATGACTGGACTGTCGTCATACGTTATATTGCAACGTACGGAGCGCCTGTATGTCTTTGGATTACCATATTGCTCTGCATAATAGAATTCGTAATCTGTTTTATTCGTCTGTTCCATTACACTTCAAGAAGACTGCATGTGATACCGGTCCTGATTCTCCTGTCCGGACTGTTCACAATTCTGCTTCCTGCCTTTGCGGAACTGAGCGCACTCAATACGGAAGCCGTAAAAAATGCCATTACCGGCTACTTCTCATTCTATTGGAGCGATTTTATGATGGCTTCAAATACCCAGACAATTGCCATCAACTATCTGTATCTGATTCTGATAGTCGCTGTTCCCGTCTTCCTGATTCTGTGGCCCATCACCTGGCCGGCATGGTATAACCTTTTCTTCAAGGACAAACCCATCACCTTTGTGCCCAAGGGCAACAGACCCCACATTTATGCCCCGGATGAAATGCCGGTAAAACCCGGCAGGATCAGCCAATACGGCGTTGTCAATTTCGATCCAAGAAAAAAATAACGCAATCCGGATCTCACAAGGATCGGAATGACCGGTAAAGCTTTGCAAGCCATTCGTTCTGTGGATCAACTTGCGCCGCAATCGACAGTATTATAATATTATGTGCGCCGCAATTTTGCGGCCGGAACATTTACGGGCCGCCTCAATGACATTGTCAGGGACAGCCTGTTGTTATAAAAAGAGAGGACTATGTTTGAAAATATCAAAAGCGATATCAACGCAGCATTGGAACGGGATCCGGCGGCACGCAACCGTCTGGAAGTTCTTTTAACTTACAGCGGCATAAAAGCTTTGCTCCACTATCGTGTCGCGCATTGGCTTTATCAAAAAGGCTGGCGTCTTCTTCCCCGTATCATTTGCGCGCGTGCCAGAACAAAAACAGGCATCGACATCCATCCGGGCGCCGTCATCGGCAAAGGAATGTTCATTGACCATGGATGCGGGGTTGTCATCGGCGAAACAACAGAAATCGGAGACAACGTCACGTTGTATCAAGGCGTCACGCTGGGAGGAACCGGCAAGGATGTCGGCAAGCGCCATCCCACATTGGGAAACAACGTCATGGTATCTGCCGGTGCAAAAATATTGGGTCCTGTCAGTATAGGAGACGGCTGCAAAATCGGTGCCGGTTCCGTTGTTTTGAAGGATGTGCCTCCGCATTGCACCGTGGTGGGCGTTCCGGGCAGAATTGTCCGCATGCACGGCGTTAAATACAATGACATGGACCAGAAACTGCCCGATCCCATCTTGGAAGAATTTGCAAGACTCAACAAGCGTTTGCAGACGCTGGAAGAAAAAATGGGTGTTACCGCTTGCCGCTATTCCATTGCAAACCAATCGGATATCGCAGAAACCTCCGGAACACAAAAAGGAAATCTCTGATATGCTCAAGTTTTATAATACTTTGACACGTACAAAACAGGAATTCATACCTATCGGTAATGTCGTTACCATGTATTCCTGCGGTCCTACCGTCTACAATTATGCACACATCGGCAATCTCCGGACCTATATTTTTATGGATCTTATTCGTCGTTCCTTGCGCTACGAAGGGTACAGAATCAAAGGCGTCATCAACATTACCGATGTCGGGCATCTCATGGCGGACGGCGATGACGGCGAGGATAAAATTGAAAAGGCAAGTCGCGAACAGAATAAAAAACCCTTGGAAATTGCAGAAACTTACACCAAAGCCTTCATGGAGGACCTTAAAAAACTCAATATAGGTTGTCCCGAGATCGTCGCCAAAGCGACCGATCATATTCAGGAAATGATAGATTATGTTTCGGCACTCTACAAAGCGGGATTCGCCTACGAAACTTCGGACGGTATCTATTTTGACATAAGCAAATTCCCGGGTTATGGCAAACTTTCCGGCGTGAACCTGGAAGAACAGCTTGCCGGCGCACGCGTCGAAATAAACGGCGAAAAACGGCATCCCGCGGACTTTGCTTTATGGAAAAAAGCCGATCCCCTTCATATCATGCAATGGGACAGCCCATGGGGCATGGGATATCCCGGATGGCATATCGAATGCTCTGCCATGAGCCAGAAATACCTCGGCCAAGTCTTTGATATCCATAGCGGTGGCGTCGATCATATCCCGATTCACCACGAAAACGAAATTGCCCAAAACGAAGCGCTTACCGGCAAACAATCCGTCAATTACTGGCTGCATGGCGAATTCATGCTGGTTGACGGAGGCAAAATGAGCAAGAGCCTGGGCAATACCTATACAATCGCGCAACTGGAACAAATGGGATATGCCGCGTTGGACTTCCGGTTTTTCTGTCTGAACGCCCATTACAGAAAAAAACTGAACTTTACCTTTGAGGGCCTGGACGCCGCCAGAATCAGCAGGGAAAGATTGCTTGCCCAACTTGCCCAGCATAAATCGTCCGATAAACCCACTTCCAAAGATATTCTGGACAATTATCGTACAGAATTCAGGAATGCGGTTGAAGACGACATCAACATACCTCTTGCTTTGGGTGTTCTTTTTACAGCAATCAAGGAGCCCAAAAGCAAGGATATTTATCTCCTCGCGCTTGAATTCGACAAGGTTTTGGGCTTATCCCTGGATAAGCTTCCCATAACGCAGAAACCCATGCAACCATCGATACCCGAAGAAATCGCTGCGCTTGTCGCATCAAGAACCGAAGCAAAAAAGAACAAGAATTTTGCCGAGGCGGACAGGCTCCGCGCCGAAATCAACGCACTCGGCTATCATATCCTGGATACCAAAGACGGGGTCGTCGTAACGCCCGTGGAGAAATAGCCAATGAAATGTCCGCATTGCAAGGTTGAAATCGCCTGCCGCTGCACCGTCTGTCCGCTTTGTCATGTTCCCTTCAACAACAGCGAGGGCGCGCTGGACGCGGCGAAAAGGCTGCCCAGAGCATTCCCGCCCAAAGGAAAAGCACCCTTTCTTGCAACTTCCAGATTCGATAAGATATATTTGGCGGTCGCGGCAAACCTGGCTGTTTTATCTTTTCTGCTGGAATTTCTGATCACCGGCCGCATAAAAGCTTCGGTACTGATTGCGGCACTTCTGTTCTATATCTATTTTTCCATCCGTTTTACCATCCAGCATACAGGATATTTCAGTCAGAAGGTGACCGCCCAGACGCTCGCACTTACGTTGATCATCTTTTTCGCGCGGCGACTGATGCCGCGTCCGATGTTTGTTTTTGAATATCTTCTGCCTTCCCTTTATATCCTGGCAATGCTGATTATCTCAATATTCATTCTCATAAAGCATAAATACCCTCAGCATTATCTGATGAACTTATTATCTATTGCCGCCTTGGGACTTACGCCCATGCTGATACTTATCATCACCAAAAACTGCTTTTATATCCTATCTGTATATGCGGCAATCTCAGCGGGCATCGTTATCCTTGCGCTTTTCCTTTTTGCCTGGAAAAATATACGGAGAGAGTTTATAAGGCTGTTCCATTTATAACCTCGCCTCTTCACGCTATTATTCATAGCGTGCAAAGGGATCTGCATCCCCTTTGGCGGCTC
>LVAO01000031.1 GCA_001604065.1 Clostridiales bacterium Firm_09 | reverse complement strand
CGGAGGAACCGAGATTTGAACTCGGGCGGCCTGTTAAAGCCCTACGCCCTTAGCAGGGGCGCCTCTTCGGCCTCTTGAGTATTCCTCCGTGACCGAAAATTCAGATGCTTTTTGATATTAGCATATACGCCGCTTCTTTGTCAAGTTTTCTCTCTTCGCGGATTGAATATTTTTGGATCGGAAAAAGAAAGACGCGCCCGAGACTGCTTTTTTTGGGCGAGGAGGCAGCCTGAAGAATTATAATTTGATTTTTGCGTTGATCTGGCGAAGCGTATCGGCATCCAGTTTCAATTCTTTTCTGTCATAGGTGAGCAGACCGTTGATTTCGTCTTCGACATCGGTCAGCTGGGTATAGACCGTTGCGGCAAGACCTTTTTGGATCTGGGGGACGATTTGTTCAAGATATAATTTTTTATATGCCTTGGCAAACGACTCTTTGCTCTTGAACTTGCGGTACCCGAAGCTTGTGACGGTATTATAGACGTGGCCGTCAAGTTTCAGACTGTAGCCGCCGAACTCGGATAATATTTTTGTTCTGCCATACGCATCTCCTGCTGGAAATCTGACGGGCGTAAAATAAATATGCCGACTCAAAAAATCGCCGCCCTTCTGGTCCAGCCAGCCGCTTGCATGGTCAATCGGGCGTGTCGCATCCAGCTCGCGTACGAAGTCACAGGCCTTGAGCGCGTCGAACTGTCCCCAGCTCTCATTGAAAGGCACCCATAAACAAAGCGAAACGGAGTTATACAAAAGTCGGACGGTGCGTTCTGCGTCAATGTAATATTCTTCCCGTCCGGCCTTGTCTTTGCGCGCGCAAAGAGAATAACAGGTATCCGGGATTTTCATATTGAGAATTCCGCCCAGAAAACCTAAAAAAATGTTATTGCTTCTGCCGCCGCCGTTGATCATATCCTGCCATACCAGCATGCCGAGGCGATCGCAATGGTAATACCAGCGCAGAGGCTCGATTTTGATGTGCTTCCTGAGCATGTTGAAGCCCGTCTTCTTTGCCGTCATAATATCAAAAATCATCGCTTCATCCGAAGGCGGAGTATAGAGTCCGTCCGGATAATATCCCTGGTCGAGAAGCCCGTTATGGAAGTATGGGCGGTTGTTGAGCATCAGGCGCATATGCCCTTGGGCATCCTTGCCGGTGCCGAACTTGCGCATGCCGAAATAGGATTTCACGGCATCTTCGCCGCTTTTTATGACTATGTCGTATAATTTCGGGTTTTCGGGCGTCCAGAGCTCATAGAGAGCAAGGCGGAGTTCACATTTTCCGTCAAAAATTTTTGCGGAGGCGATCTGTTTCTGTCCGTCGAAGACCTCTGCCGAACCTGTTGCGATGCCCTGACATACGACCGAAAGCGTTCCTTTGTCGATATCGGGCGTCAGCATGACATTGCGGATATAGGTCCTCGGTACGCTCTCCATCCATACGGTTTGCCAGATGCCGGATTGCGCGGTGTAAAAAATCCCTCCGCGGCGAAGGCGCTGTTTGCCTTTGCTTTGTGAACCGGTGTCAGAAGGATCGGTGACCGACAGGGTCAGCTCGTTGCTGCCGTCCTGCAGCAATGCAGTGATATCCAATGTGAACGGGAAATATCCGCCTTTATGGAATCCCGCTTTCTTACCGTTGATGAAAATGTTTGCGGCATAATCGACGGCGCCGAAATGAAGAAGCACAATATCTTTTTTGAACCCCTGAGGCAAGGTGAAAACCGTACGGTAATAAAGAACATCTTCCGGCAAAACCTGACGGTTTACCCCGCTTAAGGCGCATTCCGGAGAAAACGGCACAAGGATTTTTCCTTGATATTCTGTCAGCTTCTCTTCTTTTTTCAGGATGGCGTAATCCCATTCTCCGTTCAGGTTAAGATAACTGTCGCGCACAAGCTGCGGACGGGGGTATTCCGGAAGGGGTTTTTTGCGATCCATGGTTTCGCCGAAGGCGGTATATAATTGTACGGTTTGATTCATAATCGGCTCCAGATTCTGTTGCCCATATCATACCAAAAAAACGCTTGCATTGCAATACATTGACAAAGGAACGACGTTTCTATATAATTTGGTTATTCTTGTTTTTTAACAGGAAATCAGATTTATCGCAATATTGTGAAAAGAAAGGAAAAACATGGGTTTTGATATCGAATTGGTGGGCAAGATCGGCTCGATGGCTCTCATCAACAAAGAAAACAACGATATGGATTATAATATTCTTTCGCGCATCAGCCGCGAACTGAAGCCCGGCTATGTCTGGGTTACCTCTGGCGCAACCGAAATAGGGCGACTGGATTATATGCGCCGCACAGGCGGAGAACTCAAGGGAATTGACGCCGAAATCAAAACAGATTATGCCGCGCAGGGTCAGCCTATCCTGATGGAGACGTACAGGCGGTTTCTGGACGGCAGATATTCCCTCCGGCAAATTCTGGTCGAGCATCAGCATTTCAACGACGACATGAAGCGCGAACATCTCAAGGCAGCCCTTCTGCGCTGCCCCGCGCAGAACGCCATCCCCATTATCAACTACAACGACCCCGTAAGCGACGAAGAGAACCGCAAGATGGAGATCCAGTCTTTGCGCGCCACACATGAGAAGGTTGTCGAATGTATCGACAACGATGAAACCGCAAGCCAGATCGCTTGTCTTCTCAAACCAAAATTTCTGCTGCTTCTGACAAGCGTCGAGGGTATTCTGACCGATGTCAAGGACCGTTCCACACTGGTGCCGGAGATAACGGGAAGCACGGCGCAGGAAGTGGTAGAAGGGATAGAATATTATCAGCATTTCTGCGACGGCGCCAGCCGCAAGGGCGCAGCCGGCGCGCGCATGAAGCTGGAGTATGTAAAGGAACCCGTCCGCAACGGCACGTCAGTCTTTATCGCAAGCAGCAAATATTCCATAACCGATATCCTGGAAGGCAAAGCACCCTGCACAAAAATATACGTTCATAAGTGACTCGGCGGATATGGGGGAAGACGATGAGGGTATTTTTGGGCACAATCATCACTGTCGACCGGCAAAACAGCATCCGGCATTGTCTCGTTGAAGATCAAGGCCGCATTGTGTTTGTCGGAGACGAGCTTCCGGAATCCTATACCGGGGCCGAAAAAATCGAACTTGGGGAGCGCGCGCTGATGCCCGCATTTGCGGACACCCATTCCCATTTTGCTTCCTTTGCGATGCTTGCAACGACAATCAAGCTGGATAAGGCAAAAACCAACGGAGAAATCAAGGAGATTCTTGCCGAAGCGGACAGAGAATATCCCAAGGGGAAAACGCTATTATGCTTCGGCGCAACGCCCAAAGTGCGGGAAGGGTCGCTGATTACAAAACAGGATATCGCACATGCCGTAAAAAGCAGGCGGGCCGTGGTCATCCTCTGCGGCGATGGGCATACCTGTGTATTGAATGACGTTGCTCTTTCCAGAATGCCCCGGTCTCTTGCAGCGCTGCGCGGGTATCATGCGGATACCGGCATCATGAGTCAGGAGGCATTTTATAAGGCGGCGGGCAGCCTTCTGCGGATTGTCAGCATAAAGGATGGGCTGCAGGCGTTTCAGGACGCGGTCGATCTGTATGCAGAGAGAGGCGTGGGGCTTGTCTGCGCAGAATGCGCCCAGGGCTTTCCGCTGGATATAGACGTAGAACTGGTCAAATGGGTTTTCCGCGGTCAGAACAGCGGCATTCAGCTTAGGCTTTTTATTCAATCCTTCGACCCGCGCAAAGCCAAATGCCGCGGTGTCAGCCGTCTGGGAGGATGCTTCGAAACAGCTTTGGACGGCAGCCTGACTTCCATGGATGCCGCACTCAATTTGCCATACGAAGGTACGGACAAAAAAGGGGTTTTGTTTTATACCGACGACCAGCTCTTTGAAAGATTGGATAAAGTGAACCGCGCGGGGATGCAGATACAGATGCACGCAATCGGCGACGCCGCAGTGGACCAGGCAACCCGTGTCCTAAAGCGTGCTCTGGATGCCTATCCGAGGGAAGACCACCGCCACGGCATCATCCACGGCACATTTGTTTCGCCGGAATCGATGAAAATACTTAAAGAGTACAAAGTTCAGGTTGTGGGACAGCCCGCCTTTATCGGCTTGTCGGAGCAGAACTATGAGTTTATGCACTCTTTTCTGGGAGACAGGGTTTTTGCCGCCGAGCCGCACAATCAGTTTATAGAACAGGGCATCCTGTTCTCGGCCAGTTCGGATGCTCCCGTCACAACCCCCGATCCGATTTCATGGATTCATTGGATGGTCAACAATCCCAATGTGCCGCACCGCCTCTCTTTACATGATGCCATTCGCGTCTGTACGTTCAATGGCTATGCTTCCACTTTTGACGAAAAAGAAAGGGGAAGTCTTGAGACGGGCAAGACGGCGGATATGGTGATTCTCAATAAAGACCCGTTCAGGGTCCCAAAAAGTGATATCAAGGATATCAAAGTCGAACAAGTATTTTTGGGAGGCAAACCTTTTGTCCGGAGCGGCGAAAGTGTCATCCGTGCGATCCTCAGAGGAATAGGCAGGAAGCATATCAAGGTGTGAATTATTAAGGAACCACGAAATTCTCAAAGAACTATGAAATGTTTCCTTAAAATTACCAGGCTGTCTTGCAGGAGGGCAGCCTTTTGTTTTTTTCCTTCGATACTTTTACATTTTTTTAATTTTTTATGCGGTATTGACGAAACATTTTTATAAGGATATAATAAGAAAAGCAAAAATTTCCAAAAAAGGAGTTTATAAAATG
>LVAO01000030.1 GCA_001604065.1 Clostridiales bacterium Firm_09 | reverse complement strand
GGCAATGCGGCGGGCACATATGATCTTGTCGATGTCGCGCTCAAGGAAGAAAACGGGAATTACACCGTTGCTTTTGCCGAGAACGGCGGACAAGGGAAGTTTGTCATCCATAAGCGCAGGATTTCTGTGACCGCAATCGGCACAGGGCATGTCTTCGGAGAGGCGGATGCGGCGCTGCCGTACGACACCGAGAATATGATGCCGGGCGACACGCTCTCCGGCGGACTTGTGCGGGAAGCCGGCAATACCGCCGGTGTTTACCGTATTCTCCTGGGCACGCTTGCCGGCAGCAATTACATCATCGAAAGCTACACGGAAGCTTCGTATACAATTGCAAAGAAGCCCGTCCTTGTCGCTGCGGCGGACACAGGACACGTCTTCGGCGACAGCGCAGTCCCCCTGACCTATACCAATACCGAACTGGTTGCGGGATATCCGCTCATCGTCGACCTTGGAAGAGAAGACGCCGTCCATGCCGGCCGGTACCCTATTCTCGCCCGAAACGACATGGACGCCGACAATCCGAATTATGCTGTTTCTTTCTCTCCCGGCATCTATACCATTGCCCGGAGACCCGTTTCCGTTTTTGCCTACAGCAGGGCTTCCTTCTATGGCGACCCGGAGCTTCCCCTGACCTACATCGCCTACAATACCTCTCCTCTTGCCGGACTTGCCGGCGCACTTGTCCGCGACAGAGCGGATAGTCCGGACGCGGGCGTCTACGACATCCTCCAGGGCACACTCGACAACACGCACAATCCCGACTATGACATCACCTATACCAAAAATACCTACACCATCAACAAACGCAATGTCAGCATCCTGCCCACCGTCTTCACCAAAACGTACGGCGAAGACGATCCTGTGCTGACGCAGACAATCATCGGTGCATACGGAGAACCCTATACGGTTACCTACCGGCGCTCCCAGCCGTCAATCCAGAACGCGGGCACATACAGCCTTCTGGAAATCATCGCCGTCAGCAGCGCGAACTACAACGCGGTCCTCGCGGCCGGCGCGGGCGCGGACAAATTCATCATAATGCGCAAAACGGTCAACGTCAGGGCAAAAGAAGTTCATCAGACCTATGGCGAAGAAGAAAAGCCCCTGGAATATGAAGAACTTGTTCTTCCTTACGGAGAAACCTCGCTGAACGGCTCTTTTGTACGCGAAGCGGGGACGCATTGGCGCGCCGGAGGCTATGCCATTCTGCAGGGCACGCTGACCAACGGCAACAATCCCAACTATGATATTCTTTTTGAAAGCGGAACCTATTACATTGACAAACGTCCTCTGACCGTGACCGCGGACAACATCGTTCAGGTCTACGGTCAGCCCCAAAAAGCGCTGACCTGCCGCATTACCGCGGGCAGCCTTGTTCCGGGCGACATGCTCTATGGCGCTCTTGTGCGCGAAGAGGGCAGCTTTGTCAAAGAAGGCGGTTATGCGATTGCCGCGGGCGATATCGGC
Source organism: Clostridiales bacterium Firm_09 (assembly GCA_001604065.1). Lineage (GTDB taxonomy): Bacteria > Bacillota > Clostridia > Christensenellales > DTU072 > Firm-09. The sequence goes on along the minus strand of LVAO01000030.1, from coordinate 1,884 downwards.
AATCCGGACTATGACATCACCTTTGTCGGCGGCATCTACACCATCGCCCCTGCCGATGTGTTTGTCGAAGCGGATGAAAAAACCATCACCTACGGCGACGCCGACGTTGCGCTTACCTACCGCGTCACCGCGGGTCTTGTGGGAGAAGACACCCTCTCCGGCGAACTTTCCAGAGTCCCCGGAAGGGCGGCAAATGAAGCGGGGTACGCGATCCTGCCGGGCAGCATAAGCAATCCCAATTATATCGTTCGCTTCACTTCTGCAAAATACATCATCCTGCGTCGTCCTCTCACGCTGGCCGCCGAGGCAAAAACACAGGTATACGGGGAGCCCGCAGTACCTCTCACATACGTCATGACCGAAGGTTCTTTGATAAACGGGGACACCTTAACGGGTCAGCTGACGCGCGATCCGGGCAAGGATTATCAGGAAAACGGCTATGCGATCCGTCTGGGCACCCTCGGGAATTCCAATTACAATATAACCTTTGTCAGCGCGACATATATGATTACCCGCCGTCCCGTTACCGTCACGGCGGACAACAAGACGCAGGTTTACGGCGACAGCGCCCTGCCGCTGACCTATCGGATCACCGCGGGCAGCCTTGTGCCCGGAGATGTTTTGGAAAACAGCTTGGCGCGCAGCAGCGGCAACGGCGTGGGCAGCTATACGATCCTCCCCGGCACTCTCTCCAACAACAATTATGCCATCACGTTCGTGGGCGGCACTTATACCATCGTCAGACGTCCCGTCACCGTCACCGCAGACCATATCACCGTTCCCTACGGCAGAACGCCCGTACCCACCTATACCGTTTCTTCCCTTGCCTACAACGATACCTTGCAGGGCAACCCCGTCCTTGCTTTCCAGACCGAAATCTATCCTGCGGGCACCTATGACATTGTGCAGGGCACTCTGCTGAACGCAAACAATCCCAATTATCTCATCACCTTCGTGCCGGGCATCTGTACCGTCCTCCGCAGAAGCATTGTCGTCACCCTCATTGAGCAGCCTGTGGAATACGGCTCCGCTTCCTCCATCCCCGACCAGACCGCGTTTATTGCCAATGACCCGCTGACCGGAGAAATGATCCCGCCGGAGCTGGTGCAGCTGACCATCACGCGCGAGCCGGGCATGTTCATAGGCGCATACAGGCTGGACGCCTCCTGCGGCAATCCCAACTACGAGGCAAGCATCATCCCTTCCTATTACAGAATCAACAAGCTGACCCCCCATATTGTTGTGGATTCGGCCAACGTGGTGATCCCCTATACCGGGATTCCCTATTCGATTTCGGCAAGCGTTTCTTCCAAAGTCGCTCCCATCTTCAGAATCGACGGCGAGGTCGTAGAAAACGCCTTCACCGAGGTCGGCACATACTTCGTGACGATATCGGCAGAAGGCACCGATATCTGCCTGCCGCCGCCGGTCAGAACGGTGCAGATCACCATTCTCCCCGTAACGCTTAAAACAGAGAACGGAGGCGTCACCCGTCCGGACGGCTACGGAAGCGATTCGACATTCCAGATTACGGCTTCCTCTCCGGCATCCGGAGCGGGCAGTCTGCTGTCCAAAAACGAGCGTTTTGCCGCCACCTACGATATCACCGTCACCGGTGCGCCCGCATCCTCCACACTCCGGCTTCAGGTGCCGGAAGGCATGACCTCCCCCACCGTCAAAGTACTGATAACCGAGAACGGAAAAACCCGCACCCTCACCCTCACTCAGTTCGAAGGCTACGTCTGCTTCGACGTCTCCGGCCCCGCCACCGTCTCCTTCGTCACCGAAACCCATCCCCTCGCCGCCTATATCCCCATCGTCCTCGGCTCGGCAGGCGGACTCATCCTGATTATCCTGATTGCCTCTTTTGTAAAAAAGCGGTAC
>LVAO01000029.1 GCA_001604065.1 Clostridiales bacterium Firm_09 | reverse complement strand
GGCGGCTATGATGTTCTGGTCAAATTCGTCGCCAATCCAGGCACCAATTACAACAGTTATGAAATGCGGTTCAATAATGCCATCGTCATTCAGCCCGTATCGCCGGCAATATCGCTCAAAGCCAGCTCTGCAAACTTCAACGGCGAAGCCTTCGATACCTCCAGAATCTCGGCTTCCGTCATCGGCATCCCCGGAGGAAGCACTCCTCAAGGCAGTCTGTCCTATCAATTCCTGATCGGCAGCACATGGACCACACAACCTCCTGTCAATGCCGGAAATTATTCTATCCGTATCGACTATACGCCGGCTGCCACCAGCGTCAATGGCACCCATGCCAACTATCTGCCCGCCTCGTCGACGTTTGCCGATATGATCGTAATCAAAAAGGTCAATCCCAAAATTACGGTCCGCAACATTACTGCAGAGTATTCCGGCAATCCCGTCACTCTCTCCCTGTCCCAAGGCGATGTCCATATTTCCGGCGTCAGCGAAGCATTCCCGCCGCTCGGCAATATCGCAATAGAATACAATCTGTCCGGAGATGACTGGTCTGATCAAGGCCCTGTAGAAAGCGGTCAGTACAGAATCCGCATAAACTACACAGCCGCACAGGACGAAAACTACAACAGCTATGCCGCAACCTTCAACGGCGCCATCAACATTCTCAAGATTGCACCCGCATTTGCAGAACTGGAGACACAAGAAGTTTACTTTACCGGCAAAAGAGCCAATGTCCAGTACAATATCATTATCATCGGCGAACCGGGCAACGGCGTCAAAACAATAGAATATTCAATAAACGGCAGCTGGTCCAGCCGGGCGCCCATTGATGCGGGTGAATATGCAGTCCGCATCAATTATACCGCCGCAAGTCAGGATAATTATCGTTCCTGTATCGTAGAATGCGGCAAGAAACTGATTATCCATAAGCAGCCTCTTATCATACGGCCCGAAGCCGGACAAAGCAAGGTTTATGACGGTTTGCCCGTAAGCAATATCGCCTATACCGTAACAGGACTGCTGGAAGGGGACCGCATGACGGGTTCGCTGAGCATAGGACCTTTCTTCAATGCCGGCGATGAATATACCATTCTGCCGGGAGATCTCAGGATTGATACTACAGACAAATCCGAAAATTATCAGAACAACTACGAAATCGTGTTTATAGAAAATGTACGCTATGTCATCGAAAAGGCTGTTCTGACCCTGACCTTCTCAGAATTGAGCAGTCAGACGCTTGTCTATCGTCCGGACGACCACAAAGAAAAGTATATTCAAATCCGCGCATCCTACGGAGAAGAGAATGTCGATATTTCTTATGCGATTATTGGTGATGATTTAAATGTCGGAACATTTACGGTCGAAGCGCGGCTCAACAGCAACAGCAGCAGCAACTATTCACTGCCGCAGGTAAAATCAAAAGAATACACCATTACAAAAGCTGTTATGGATCCGCAGGATAATGTGTTTGAAGATGCCACCTATGTCTATGACGGAACTCCTCATCGCATCGCAATGACCAGATATCTTAAGGGTTCCGTGGTCGTCTATTCCTATAACGGCGAGAATATTGAAGGTCCTTTTGAAACAGATAAAGTCGGCAACTACGAAATCACCGCAACCGTCCTGAACGATAATTATCATGCATGTGTGCTTTCGGCGACACTTCACATTATCAAGGCGACACCTCAGATCACCATTTATCCTCCGGCAGTCAGGCTGGTTTACGGAGATTCTCTGCCGGTTCTCGATTCTGGCGATTTCCCCGGCACATTGACATTCGATGCAGGCCAGACTTTATTGGCGGGCACGCATCTGTACCACTGGACATTTGTACCGGACAATGAAAATTATGAGGTCCTGCACGGCGTTATTTCGCTGACCGTCAGCAAGACAGAAACCTCAATTTCTGTCGTAGGCGAAATGCGGCAGTCCGTTTCAAATCCCGTTGTGCCCGTTGCCACACTCTATTCAGAAAAGGGTGAGCTGCTGGAAGGTGCAACCATCGAAATTACCTATACGGCAAGAGACGGCACAGTCTATACAGAATTACCCACTGCACCCGGCAGATATACTGTGACTGTCGTATTCAGCGGCAACGATAACTATGCACCCTCCACATATACCGATGAACTGGTAATCCAGCAAGAATCCAACAACAGATGGATTTTTATCCTGCTTGCAATTGTCGGAGGTATTGCCCTTATTGCGGTTATAGCCGGTGCTTCAAAGAAAAGACGAGCATAAGAAACTTCCATAGAACAAAGAGTGCCCCCGCCATGTGGGGCACTCTTTGTTTTGCCGCAATCTACAAGAGCGGCATGCAATACAACTTTGCGTTTTTTTAAGGACAAACTTCAAAAATACCTTGGAGGTAGGCCCGATACGAAAGGAAGGCGCGGCAGACAAGCGAGAAGCCTGAAGTTTGTCCTTATACAAAAAGGGTCCGTCCCAAACGGACGGACCCATACCAAAATATCGTTGCGTGAGGCTTAAAAACCCGCCGCGAAGCAGGTGGGCGAACTGTCAGTACTTTCTGCTTTCCCCTGGCGAATTGAATCGGGGGCATAGCATCCGCACAATGAACTCCGTAAGCCCTTTTAATTTTTTAGCGGTTAAAAAACACCTCAAGCTGACGGATATCTCAGTGTTTATAGTATAACATAGGATCAAGTAATAATTCAATACTAAATTTTGTCATATGAATAGACTATTTGTTTTTGACGGACTTATTTTTCTGATGCAGCGTGACTGCGACTCCCGCAATGGATATTAATATGAAGACAGCCAGCACAATCAGAATGATATAGCTGTATCCGCCCAGCACATATGTGAACAACAGGATAATGCCCGCAGCGACAAAGTTGCCCGCAATGAGCGAAAGAATCGAATACCAATAATTCAGATCAAGAAAAGCAGCCACGACAGAACCCGTCCATATTCCGGTCATCGGCAAGGGAATTGCCACAAAAAGAAACAATCCAAGAGACTTATAAAAAATATTCCTTTTATGAGAAGAAGCCTTTTCTTCTGCTTTTTTCTCAATTTTGTCGGCTTTTGCAGAAAAAGTCTGTTCCAGCACGCCTGCAAGGCGCTTGAAAGTCTTTGTTTTTTTGAGCGCATTGAGAAGCGGACGGAAAATCCCCATCAGCATCGGCGCGACTAAGAATGCGCTTGCCGAACTTAGGATATATGCAGTACCCATCGGGATTCCGGAACTGACCGCAACCGGAATGGCACCCCGCACTTCAATCATCGGCAGAGCAGAAATCACAAAGACAAACAAGGCATCATTCGAAAAAACCTCCCTGAGGCTTGCAACCATCTGCGAAATCCAATCCTCCATTCTTAGGACTCCCCTCTTTCTGCAATATAATCGATTATCGCGCCTGCAATATTCACCCCCGCCTGTTCCAGACCCTTGAAATACGCATTGGAGTTGACTTCAATCATCAGCGGCTCCTTTGCATCAAAAAAGTCTGCGGCACAGAAATCCAGTCCGAGCGCCTCCGCAGCCGCTATTGCCGCCGCGCAATGTCGTTCGGACGCTGCAAATGGTTCGGCACGCCCTCCGTCCGCCATATTGGAACGAAAATCGCCGTCATTGCAATAACGCACCGAACCTATTACTCTGCCGCCCACTACATAAAGCCTTATACTCCTGCCAAACGGTCGGATTGCCTCCTGATACAGATGCGGCAGCGAACCGATTTTTTCTGCAATGACTCTGAGTTCTTCTATATCCTTTGCAAGATAGACTTGCTTTCCCAAACTGCCGCAAGCTTCTTTGACAACCATCGGAAACCCCAATGCACGGGCGCAATCACAAATCTCTTTGTCCGGAGTCGTCCCGCAATAGCGTTTGGGAGAAAACAGAGTCTTCGGGAAATCTATCAATCCGTTCAAAGCTATCTGCGTTTTTAGCTTGTCATCGGCCAATGCAATGGAACGGGCGCTGTTATACAGCCGCACGCCCCTTTTTTCAAGCACTGAGGCAAAATAGATATCTTTGTCTAAATATATGCACTGCGGAGGAAAATATGAAGCAGCCGAAGCGTCCCATGCCGTATCAATGCTTTTGTGCATAAAGTCTATACCGCGGAGCGTGCATTCCTCCCGGAAACGGGAAACCTGCTCTCTGACGGAGTCCGATTGATAGCTTGCATTGGTGACAACGGCAAGTGACTTCATGCTTATCAGCGGAGTTTCAGACCGCAATTCTTTACAATAATCTGTACAAGACTGCTGCCCTTCTCCAAATATGTCTGGTCCAGATAAACGGACGCGGTATTGAGTGTGGACGTGCTGTATTGCTCATAAATGCTTTCATTGATTTCCCTCTGTCCGGCATAAGCGTATTTTGTGCCGGTCAATACCGTCAGGGTCATGGAGGATTCATAATATTTCGGTTCAATTTCAAAACAATAGAATCCGTCCTCGCCGGTCATTGACGTAAAAATTTTGGTGGCGCCCTGCGATTCGGACAATTCCAGCGTCAACGTAACCTTGATGTTCTTAAGGTGCGTATCCGCACTCCAGTTAACATATCTGGAGTTGTTTTTATTGTAATAAACATATCCGCAGACATATGTTTTTGATAAATCTGAGCATTGTTTGGCTTCCGCCTGAAATCTTTGCATGACAAAATCAGTGACAATATCGTACTTTCCCGTTTCGTTATTGTAGTCTTTTTTCTGCATTTTGTATTGCACGCCACGAACAGCCCTGATATACGCTGTCGGGGTCCATGCCGACACGCCGTAAAGCCTGCCGCTCAGATAATTGATGATATCGTCCGCCATAGGCCTGGTTCCCGGTCCGCCATAATAAGAATCCGTCAGAGAAGAGTCGTCCGAGCCGTTCACGCTGTAAAGATACCAATCCAGCGCGGCCCTGTCCAACAATCTGTATTCGTCCGTAAAATAATTCTGATAGCTTTGAGCAAACCACAGCGTGGCGGTATTGGCCAGAATGGTGCGGAACAGCGCGCAGTCCCCCTCCGTGCCCAGCAAATAGTCGCCCTCCTGACCAATCAATCCGGTATAGGGGACAGCGTAGCTGGTAAAATAATTGCTGTCTTCTTCCACCATTTCGAAGACAACACCCTTTTTTGCCAACTCGCCGATTCTTTTTGCATTGTATTCGAGCGCAGAACCGTATGCGTCCTGTCTGAAATCGACATCCAGGGTCATTTGTTCATTCGAAAACCATGGATTCACCATTGCAATGCGGTTGGGGACAGCATACGGCGGAATCAACCCCTCCTCGTAGGCAAGATACAGATAGTCCGCAACGCTCACTGCAAGATTTGCTCCCACAGAATTGCCGATAAAGCGCACTTCCTGACATCCGAACGGTGTGTCCGTATCGTTCAGCGGTGTAGTCTCCAGAAGCTTGAGCCACAGATAAACAAAAACCTCTGTCAAATTGAAGTTTTCGGAAGGATATACGGTTTCTCCCGCGTTGTTGACATAACAGACATTGCGCGCACTGTAAATCTTTTTGACAATATCCTGCAACCCGCCTTGCGCATAATTTTCATAATGAAACACGCCGACGTTATAACCGGCTGAATTCCAATAAAACGCCAGCTCGGTGTTCATATCTTTGCTGCTGTCGGCGATCGAATGTTCTTCTGCGGAGCGGTAATAATAAATATCGCTGTCCAGAGTATAGCTGCTCTTATAATTCTTCGGCACCGCGCCTTCAAAAAGAATGACAACGGGCTTTTTTGCATTGAAGCCGGCAGGATTGCCTCTCTCATCAAGCCATTCAAGAGTCAATCCATACTCATATAAATCCTGCGGCAGCGAATAATCACGAAGGCGAATCCATTCGTTGTTGTCGTTGTTGTTCTCGGGAAGCTTCGCGATAAACACCGCCAGTACGGCGGCGGCGGACAAGACCAGCACCAGCATGCCCGACAATATTGCCACCAATAACGATTTTCTTTTCATCAGACGTCCGCCTTTGACAATCCGATATTGATAATGCTCAGGCTCTTATAATGCGCAAGCGTCACCGTATCCGAAAGGCTGTCGATTTGCCGTATGTTGTTGCCCATGCAATCGTCATAACGTCCTCTTTCTCCGATCTGATATCCTTTGGGTGCGATTATGCGGATATAAAACTTATCAAAACCGTTGGCATTGATTCTGGGTATGTCAAATGAATAGTATCCCGAGGCATCGGTAATCTGCGTGGCAACCAGAATATTTTTTCTGCCGTCAACGCGGTAAAGCTCAACTTTGACACCCGCCATCCTTGCCTGAATCCGTTCATTATAAATTCCGTCGCCGTTTGCATCATAAAAAGCAAACCCGGCGATTCTTGCATTCTCGATATTGTCCGAAGCAAAGATATCGTCTGCATAATTATCTTCCGTCAGATTCTCTTCCATAGAATACGAGGTTCCCATCCGCGCATAAGCATAAGCAAGCATAGTCCTTGCAGATGGCGTCACGTCCGGTGTGTTGTTCATCGCGGTATCCGCATATACTTTGTTGTTGACGGAATCAATGTACCAGTTTCTTCCCGCCATATGGAAGCTGTTGAAGTTCGTGATTCTGTCCGTGACCCAGTCCGAACGGTAACGTATGGTGACGGTATTGTCACACAATTTTTTGTATGCGTCGTCGGTATATATTTTTGCCAGAACATAGACATAACCTGTTTCTGCGGGTATCACCTGCGTGGCAATACCCCTGTCCTTAAGCGCTTTTGCAATTTCTGCCATCAGATCTATGGACGCGGTAAATTTCCGGATGCCCGGAGCAAAGTATTCGGGATTGCCATCCTTGTCATTCACATAGGCCGAAACAGGTTTTTTTAGCCATGCGCAATAGGCACCGTCAAAAATCTGTGTGATATAGGGATCAAAAAGCGTCACTTTGTCGGGAAGATACGACGGATTGATGAGTCCTTCCTGTTCTTTGGTCAGAAGAAACGAAGCGGCGGCAAATGCGACCTGACCGCCCATCGAATGTCCGCTGATTTCTATCATGCTGCCTTCATAATCAAAACGTGACATGAAATCCAAATAAAACGCGCCGAATATCTCTGCCACGGAGGCATTGGGCACATCATCGCTGACATAGTCTGATTCGTTCTGATTCAGCGCGACTCTCCAGCGCATGCCATAAAGCATCCCTTCTTTGAAGGTCCCTTTGTTGGTGCCCCAGATCTTGCCTTCGGCATCCCATGGAGAAGCTTCATCCGAAAACTGACTCCAGCGGAACAGCAGGAGATTGTAGCCCGCCTGAATATAGGGCGCCATATATGCGCAGCGCTCGTCATCAATTGCGCCGCCTTCGTTCTGCATGCCGTGAATATATATCATTGTAGGCTTGTGCGGATCAAAAAGCGATATTGCTTCGCTTCTGGTTGTCTTGACAACAGAGAACTGATTGTTCTGGTTGAGATAACAAATAAACAGGCCCGTACCCTCATAGCGCATGCCGGAAGGAATATAAAGCTGTCTGGTATAATGATCGGGTATTGCTTTGAGCCCTTCGGAAGGAGAAATATCCTCCAGAATGTCTGTACCGAGAAGGTAAACAGGCGAATGCTCTCCGTTTGCCAGCGCTTTCGCACTCTGATAAGGCGATTCATAGGTATAGATTATCGAAACAGGAGTTGCCGCAGAAGGCCCGAACAATCCTTTGAGGAACGCACCATAACCCTTATTTTCGTCCGCAGTCATCCACAACATATAACTCATACTTATTGTAAGAGCGGCTGCTACACCGATTACCAATAAGGACACAAAAACCTTTTTTGCCTTGTTCATCCCATGCGCCTCTATAGTTATT
>LVAO01000009.1:23779-59647 GCA_001604065.1 Clostridiales bacterium Firm_09 | reverse complement strand
TGTAGGGTTGTCAAACATATAGAACACATTCGGATTTGAAAATATAGTCAAGGGACCATACTCTTTGTTCCCTTGACAATCCCCCTTTCTCATTCTTTCCCCCTTTCGGCGTAATACGCTTGCAGATACTCTATCGGACTGAGGTACTTTAATGGGTGCATTGGGCGATTGTTGGTGTATCTTAAATGTGTTTTCAGCTGATTGTTAAGGTCTTCCAAGCTGAAGAACTTATGTGTGTCGTAGAACCTATATTTTTTTGCCTCCTTTTGTTCTATTTGTATTGTAAGCCCTCAAAAACATTATCCGCGCGTGGCATTTCTTGTTTATGAGAATGAATCCTCCGTAGCTTTTGTCAATTTCTTGCTCAAACGGTTGAGTTTTCTTATAATATGGGGTATACTTTATTAACTTATTTATGCTTTTTTTGAGGAAAAATTGAGTATTATCGAACTGAAAAACGTCAGTTTTGACTATAAAAACGGCGAGGATACCTCCCGCGGGGTCAAAAACATTGACCTGCGGATCGAAAAGGGAGCTTTTTGCGTGCTTCTTGGACATAACGGCAGCGGCAAATCCACACTCGCCAAGCTTTTGAACGGATTTCTGATTCCCGATGCGGGGGACGTTACGATAGACGGCATCAATACCAGAGAAGAAAAACGCATATTCGAAATCCGCGCCAAAGTGGGCATGGTCTTCCAAAACCCCGACAATCAGATGGTCGCCTCCATCATCGAGGATGACCTTGCCTTCGGCCCGGAGAATCTGGGCATCCCACCCGAAGAAATCCGAAAGCGCATCGATTGGGCGCTTTCTGCCGTGGATATGGAGGCGTACCGCTCAGGCACGCCTTACAAGCTGTCCGGCGGACAAAAGCAGCGCGTGGCAATCGCCGCAATCCTTGCGATGCTGCCGGAGATTCTTATACTGGACGAAGCGACCGCGATGTTGGACCCCAAAGGCAGAGCCGAGGTGATAGAAACAGCAAAACGCCTGAACAAAGAGAACGGCATGACCGTTGTCCTCATTACCCATTATATGGACGAGGCAATAGACGCAGATGATGTGATTGTTTTATGCGACGGCGAAATAGTCAATAGAGGGACACCAAAGAAGGTTTTCGGGGAGCCTGAACTTATAAAAAAGGCAGGACTCGAGCTTCCTGTGGCCAGCCGCGTCGCACATGCGCTGCGAGAAGCAGGATACCCTTTGCCGCCCATTCTTAAGGACGAAGAGCTTGTGGAGGCGATATGTCAATTGAAGTGAATCATCTTTCATTTACCTATTCTCCCGGCACGCCCTTCGCAAAAAAAGCACTGGACGATGTTTCTTTTCGTGTCGCCGAAGGGGAGACTCTGGGTATCATCGGCTCGACGGGCTCCGGAAAGTCAACGCTTGTGCAGCATCTGAACGGTTTGCTCCGCCTTACTTCAGGATCCATCAGGATATATGATATCGACCTTGCGTCAAAGAAGCCGGACCTTAAGCGTCTGCGCTCTACAGTAGGTATGCTGTTCCAATATCCGGAATATCAGCTGTTTGAAGAAACCGTGCTGAAGGACGTTGCTTTCGGTCCGCTCAATTTCGGATATGCCAAAGAAGATGCTTATGAGCTTGCCGCCGAAGCCATCCGCCTTGTCGGACTTGATCTGGACGCAGTCAAGGACAAATCTCCATTTGAGTTGTCGGGAGGCGAGAAGCGACGCGCGGCGATTGCCGGCGTCCTGGCAAGCAAGCCCAGGATTCTGGTGCTGGACGAGCCGACCGCAGGACTTGACCCGGTGGGCAAAAGAGAAATACTGAACCTTGTCGCCGAACTAAAGACAAGTTTTGTCAAAACGGTTCTCATGATCAGTCACAATATGGACGAGATCGCCGAGCATTGCAGCAGAGTTCTTATATTGTCCGGCGGCAGGCTTATTGCGGACGGCAAGCCGGAGGATTTGTTCCGCAACGAAGAATTTTTTGCCGGTACCGGGCTGAGGCTTCCCCATACTGCCCTCATACGCAATATGCTTGCCGATCGGGGAATCCATCTGGATGGCAACACGCTCTCTGCGGACGCGCTGAGCAAAGCGATTCTGAATGTATTGGGAGGAAAAAAATGAATCGGGATATCACCTTCGGACAATATTATCCCGGCGATTCCTTTGTGCACAAAATGGACCCGCGGATGAAGCTTATTCTGGTGCTGGTTTTTATTACCGCGGTGTTTCTGGTCAAATCGCTTTATAGCTACATTGCCATCGCATTATTTGTTATAGTAGCTATTTGGGGATCCCATGTCCCTGCCAAGAGTGTCCTTAAGAGCGCAAAAGGCATATTGGTTGTTTTGATTCTCACCGCTTCGCTCAATATTTTCTTTTATAGTGGAGGCGAACGTGTTCTGTGGCATTGGTGGAAAATCAGCATCTCCGTCGAGGGTCTTTTCTTTGCGCTCGGCATGGCGCTCAGACTTATTTTTCTTGTTCTCGGCTCTACGCTCCTGACATTGACAACCACGCCCATGAATCTGACCGATGGCATGGAAAGTCTGATGAAACCGCTTAAAGCAATCCGTTTCCCTGTTCATGATGTGGCGATCATCATGAGCATCGCTCTCCGCTTCATACCGATTCTTATCGAAGAAGTGGATAAGATTATGCTTGCGCAAAAGGCACGCGGTGCGGATTTTGAGAGCGGCGGACTTATCAAACGGGCAAGAGCGTTGCTTCCCGTACTCATTCCGCTGTTTGTTTCGGCATTCCGCCGGGCAGACGAGCTTGCGCTGGCATTGGATGCGCGATGTTATAACGCGACGCCCAACCGCACGAAATATAAGGTTCTGCGTTTCGGCTGGCGCGACGCCGCGGGAGGAATTGTATCTGTTTTCTTGATAGGATTGATCATCGCAATAAATTACTCCTTCTGGGGATTGTTCGGGATTACGTGGACGGTATGAGATTTCGTATTACCATCGAATATTCGGGCAAGAATTATAACGGCTGGCAGCGGCAGGAGAACGGTATCGGCGTACAGCAGGTGATAGAAGATACGCTGTCGGAGCTAACCGGAGAAAAGATTGTCATTACGGGCAGTGGCAGAACGGATACCGGCGTGCATGCGGCGGGCCAGGTTGCGCATTTTGATTCCGACACCAAAATTCCGCCGGAGAAGCTTGTGTTCGCGATGAATGCGCTTCTTCCGGATGATGTCAAGCTGACGCGGTGCGAAATCGTGGACGAAAATTTTCATGCCCAATACAGCGCCAAGAGAAAAACCTATCGCTATCAAACCTATATTTCACGTATCCCCAGCCCTTTGAAGGATGATTATTATGCTCAGGTCATTCCTCCTGTTGACATCGAAAAGGTGCGTCGGGCGGCAAAGAAACTGGTGGGTGTTCATGATTTCAAAGCCTTTTGCTCATCAAGCGTCCAAAAAAAATCCACCGTACGCGAAATATATTCCTTAAAAGTGATTCATGAAGGCGATATCCTTGCTTTTGAAGTGGAGGGAAACGGTTTCTTGTACAACATGGTGCGCATTATCGTCGGAACGCTTATCTATATCGGACGCGGCAAACTTGCCGAAAACACGATCGACGAGATGCTAGCTACGGGCATCCGGAAATTGGGCGGCAAGACCTTTCCCGCCAAGGGATTGTGTTTAATCCATGTCGAGTATGAAAAATGATAAAGATTTTTGAGAAAACGGGCAGAAAATCGCTGTAATCGGTTGACTTCTTCCCGACAATATAATATCATATTTAGGCATCGTGAAGTTTTGCGGTAAGAACTGGCCCCTCGAGCGCAAAACCCCGGTATAAACAAGACATTTACGGAGGTCTTTACCATGAAATCATATATGGCAAAGCCTGAATCCATCGAAAGAAAATGGTACGTTGTCGACGCGACAGGCATGGTTCTTGGAAGACTTGCTTCGCAGGTAGCGAGCATACTGAAAGGAAAAAACAAACCTACTTATACCCCTAACGTGGATACAGGCGATTTCGTTATCGTGATCAACTGCGACAAAATCGTGTTGACCGGCAAAAAGGCAGAAAAGAAATTCTATCGTTATTACACCGGATATATCGGCGGACTCAAAGAAATCCGCTATGACAAGCTGTTGGAAAAGAAACCCGAATTCGTTGTTTATCGTGCCGTCAAAGGGATGCTCCCTTCCAATTCGATCGGCCGCAAAATGCTGACCAAGCTTTACACCTACGCAGGTGCCGAACACAAACAGCAGGCTCAGAAACCCGAGCTTCTCAAGCTAATATAAGGTGAGGTGATCATATGGCAACCAAGAAAGTGAAAAAAGTGCAGTTTTGGGGCACCGGCAGACGCAAGAAGGCGATTGCCCGCGTGCGCGTCATTCCCGGAGGAGAAGGCACCATCATCATCAACGGCAGACAGCTTGACGAGTTCTTCGGGACAGAAACACTTAAGTATATCGTCCGTCAACCTCTCGTGCTGACGGAGACCTCCAACAAATACGATATCGCCGTCAACGTGAAAGGCGGCGGGGTTACCGGTCAGGCCGGCGCCATCCGTCACGGCATCACCAGAGCGCTGTGCGAAGCGGATCCCTCTCTGCGTCCGGCTCTCAAGGCCGCAGGATTTGTCACTCGCGACCCCAGAATGAAGGAGCGCAAAAAATACGGCTTGCACAAGGCCCGCAAAGCGCCTCAGTTCTCCAAGAGATAACAGCACATCGTCATCGCAACGTCCGCGGGAGCAAATCGCTCCCGCTTTTTTGTATGCGCGGCCAAAGAAAGAATCTTCTGCCCCGTTTATTCCTTGGTCTTGCATGTTTTTGCCCGGACAAGAGCAATCTTGACAATTCTTTCCGGTATGATATACTGAAATTATAAAGGAGGTAAATTAAGATGAAACGTTTTACAAAAATAGCAACCATATTTTTCGTCATCGCCATAGCGGCAATGATGCTGACTGCCTGTGATTTCAATTGGGAGGATTTCGGAAACAAACTGAAAGACGCCATAGAAAATACGCCGTTCCCCTATTCCGACACCGGTGAGACAGAAATACAGCTCAATTTTGCAGGATTCAAGCAGGACACCTATAAAGGCATCAATGAGTGGGACATCACATACACAGAGGGTGAAACAACCAAAACGGCAAACCTGGTATCGTATATTGATAATTCGGGAGCAATGAAAAAGAGTAAATTTGTCTTCACCATGGACGCACAAACGCTGATCGTCATCACGGCCAAAGATACGAGCGTTGCGCCTGCCGTCACAACGACTACTTATATTAATGAAACAGCAAAAACCATTTCGGATTCAATGACCGAAGAGTTCACCGATGTTGTCGGAGCTATCATGGCAATCGGCACCTACGGCGTTGTCACGCTGACAAGCGAAGATGATTCTTTGGCAAACTGGACCTTTAACACAAAAAGAGAGGCCACAATAAAAGATAAGGACGGGTCCGATCTGGAAGTCGTTCAATTCGAATACGATGCCGCACGCAGCTCCGGCTCCTATTCGAATGGCAAAATGTTTGTCAATTTCAAAAAATACGGCATCACGCCCGTCGTCCGCAATCTGAAATATGAGTTCTATGATAATGAAACGCTCGCCAGAACTTTTAATTTTTATATTACTCTCCACACGGACGAAACGCCTACCGATGCAGATTTCGCCCTTCCGCAAGACGGATATACCATTTTGTAAAATCTCAAAAACAGTCATCCAATGGTTTTTATATTTTATTAATAAAAAACGCGCTCTTTGCCATGGCAGAGGGCGCGTTTTTGCTTTATGAATGAAATTATTCCATTTCGGGCACTTCGACAACCTTGTATACGGGGGCTTCGGGAGCGGATGCCGCTTGGGATTCTTCTTCGGGCTTGGGAAGTTCTTCCAGACCCTCTTTGGCTGCGATAACAGCGTCGGCGATGACCGAGGCAATCAGCTTGATTGCGCGGATGGCATCATCATTGCCGGGAATAACATAATCGACCTCATCTGGGTCGCAGTTGGTATCGACAAGACCGACAACGGGAATGCCCAATGCGCGTGCCTCTTTAACGGCAATATGCTCGATTTTGAGGTCGACCACGAAGAGAGCGCCGGGGAGAGTGCGCATGTTTTTGATACCGCCCAGATTCTTTTCGAGAAGGTCACGCTCAGCCTTAAGAGCGGCGACTTCTTTTTTGGGAAGAAGATCAAACTCGCCGATTGCTTCCATCTGATTGAGTTTGTTGAGCTTTTCGATGCGGGTACGGATGGTGGAGAAGTTGGTCAGCGTGCCGCCCAGCCATCTTTGGTTCATATAGAACATGCCGCAACGCTCGGCTTCGGACTGGATGGCTTCTTTTGCCTGCTTCTTTTTGCCGACAAAAAGAACGGACTTGCCTTCTTTGACAATGGTGTTGATGAATTTGTACGCTTCTTCAATAAGCTCTACGGTCAGCTGCAGATCGACGATATGAATATCGTTGCGCGCATCGTAGATGTACTTCTTCATCTTGGGATTCCATCTTTTGGTTTGGTGACCGAAGTGAACACCTGCCTCCAAAAGCTGTTTCATTGTGATAACTGCCATAAAAATGTACCTCCTGTTTTTATTCCTCCCCGGTGATCTTCGGGCGCGCGACCGTTGCCGGCAACTGCGCATACCTCCTTCCGGGTGCGAATTTGCTTTACGATAATACCATAAAGAAAGAGAGATTGCAAGCAAAATCTCATTTGTTATAGTATTATAAAGACATTTTGTCTTTTATAAACGCCCTTTGCCGCTAAAAAAAGAAAATGGATAATGCGAAAAGGCATTGCGCAATATAGTAGGTTACCTGAATGTCGAAAATCAAAAACTTCTTGTTAATGAATTTTCCAAATTCCCTTAACGCAAGCGACAGATCCGACACAGCAAAAAGAACGGCTGCGATGACGGCGAAAATGCCCGCAATGTTTTTCGTGTTGAGATAAAGATTGACCGCCGACATCAGCATGAGTCCTAAAAAAGAAGAGTAGCCGAGGAGAGCAATGTTTAATTTTTTTGCATTCAGCATCCCGCTTATCATAAATAAACCGAGCCCCAGGGGCACGACAAGAAAAACAGGCAGCACCTGCCAATGGAAGGTCGTTACCGAAAGAAAAATGGCGACAAACAGGACATGTCCCAGCAAAAAACAGAAAAATCCGACAGCATTGAAAAACATCAGCTTCCCGGGTTCAGCAAGACCATTCATACAGAGAAAAAGATCTCCGATCAGACCCAATATAAGCGCGCTCATCACGCCGATTCCGTAGGTAGAGAAGCTCCCTCTGGCATACATCGCGCCGAGTCCGACTGCACAGAACAGGACAGAGCCCAGAAGTTTATAGACAAGACGTTTTACCGGATTTTCTTTGATATTAAAAAGGCCGCTCAAAAGAGCGGCCGCCACGCTTAGTCCGCTTAATATATACAATACGGGCATGTGTCCTCACTTTTTGGTATAGAGTTCTATGATTTTATTGATGGCGGTATCCGAAAGGATATGCTCAATTTTGTTGGCATTGGCTTCTGCGTCGCCTGCGGTCAGCCCGATTTTGTTGATAAAAAAATCCGTAATGATCCTGTGGACCTTAAGAACCTGCTCTGCTTTGACGCGGCCTTTGACGGTCAATATGATTTTTCCGTAAGGCTGTTGGTCGATATAGCCGCACAGCTTCAAGGTTTTTAACGCGCGAAAAACATCCGGACGATTGACACCCAGAGCATGCCCGACATCAATTGACTTCACAGCCGGGCCATACTGGGACAAATGATATATGGTCTGAAGATATTTTTCAATGGTTTCTTTCACAAAACACCTTGCTTTTGGAAATGGCTTCCATTATCTGAATCCGTTTCTCATTGAACCGCTGCTTCTAATGTACCATATCGGATGCTTTTTGGCAATAGATTCTGCTGCAACTTTATAAATTCTTACAAAATCACAACTCTTTTTGAAAAAGAAATTTCATCGCTGCACGATTTCCTGTCAGCAGACCCCCTGCCAAAATACAGATCGCGCATTCCACCCAAACAAACGAGTTATACCCGAGGCTGTATGCCCAGACATTCTGCTCCCCGGCATATTCCGCAAAGAAAAACACGCCCGACAACGTATGGCAGACAAAACGGATAAAGCAGACCGCTATCATCCCCGCAATAAAACCTATCGGATAGCCGTACGCATCCTTTTTTACTTTTATCGGAGGAACGGCGCGGAACATCCCGACAAGTCCCAAAGAAGCAAATGCAAGCGGATAGTCAAGGATGAATTGGATGGGATGAACAAAATAAAGATCCTGAAGCGACTGCAGCCCCGCATAGGCAAGACCGATCAGCAAGCCCTTTTTCGATCCGAACATATAGGAATACAGCATAATCGGCAGCATGCTTGCGAGCGTGACGCTTCCCCCTTGCGGCATACGCCAAAGCCGCACATAGCTTAGCGCCGTCGAGAGCGCGAGCGCTATGGCGCCATAGGCGAGAGAACGGGTAGAGATACGCTTTTTGTCCATGCAGATGACGACAAAAAGCGCAATTGCAGCGACAACCGTCGCTACGGCGATAATGACGTTGGTAGTGTGTTCCATGGTTTTCTCCTTCGGGCAATAAAAAATGCGCCCAATGGAGTGCGCAAACTACAACAAGAAAAGTCCATTCCCGACGCAAGCATTACCTTGACTCCGGTCAGATGGGTATAATCTCAGCCGTTAGGCACCCCAGACATTGATAGATTAGCAATATCTTAACGTATACGCAAAAGATTGTCAACAGATTTCGCCTTACCCAAAGCGCAAAAACAGATTTGTTCTCTTTTATGAAAATATTATCATGAAGACAGACGAGGACAACAAAATGGACAATCAGCCGGCCTTTGCCGAAAGCGGGGCTCAAAAAAATGCTGCATCTGCTTCTTATGTAGTTATCAGGACGGACAAAAGGCGCAGTTTTCATGGGATTGCCGAAGATTGTGCTTGATTCCCTGTCTTTTTATGTTATAATAAAATTGTATTTTAATTGGGAGCAATCTGATCCGTATGTCCAGATATTTCAATGCCTACCATTCATTAAAACCCAGACGCGGTCTGGTCGGTATGGTCATCGTTGCGGTTGTGATTGCCGCCCTCGCCGTTTCACTTGCTGCGGCATTCTGGCTGGTACCTCTCATAAACCGTACGCAGGGACAAAACAATGCTACGCCCGTGACCGACAATCCGGGAGAAAACAATCAGGAGACCGAGCCTGCAGAGCTGTCTGCGCCTGTCGGACTTGAGCTGGATTCGACCATGACAAGGCTTTCGTGGCAATGCGAAGACAGCACCTATGCCATAGGTTACTGTGTGCAAATAAACGGCATCGAGACCAATGTTTACACCAATCCCGTAACCGTCAATCTTATGGAAGGTGTCCAATCTGTCATCCGTGTCAAAGCGAGAGGAAACAACAAGCAATACAAGGATTCTCCATGGAGCGAAGAACTGATTGTCACCAAAGAAGACGGATTGCGGATTGCCTACCAGACAATACTTTCCTCTATGAGCGGCATACTGAATACAAAAGTACGCTATGGGACACAGCCTATACAGGTGGGGGATATCTTTGCCATCGATGCACTCGACAATAACACAGCGGCCGTCTGGTATCTGTTTACCTGCGGTGCGGAATTGGGTCTCGCACGGTCCACCATGCGTGTACCCACTCTGACAAATATCATCGGATACAAAAACAGAATCGACCAGATTACCGCTGTCATCAACGATAACGATATCACTACAGAATTCATGCCCCTAATCCATCAGGACGCGACACAGGCGATGCTGACAAGCACCGGTCTGACAGGCAGTCTGAATGTTCTGAAACTGCAAGGGTATACCTTGACTCCTGTCTGCTCCTATACTTCCGGAGCCGTTGTGGCAGGAGGTACCGCAACAATTACTTTACGGGGAATTCTCCGCGCAGAAAAAGGAAGTACCGTCCGGTTTTTCAGTTATCATTACTCCGCCGGGATGAATGAAGTGGAGGGTTTCGATTCAGAAAATTATATCCAGCAAATGTATGCCTCCGGAGAAAGTGCGGCATTCATCGAGGCTTCTCCCGCGGTTGAAATTTCTGTTCTGGGCAAAGAGATGCTTTCCATTTATCTTGCAGAAAAGGAGATCTGATCCTATGGATGCAATCCGGGCTATACTATCAAGAGTATCCACAAAAAACTTTGCTTCAAGCCAGATTACCAAAGAAGACCTCAATACCGTTCTGAACTGCGGCATGAGCGCGCCGGTAGGCAGAAAAAGATACGATACCCTTCATCTGACGGTCATACAGGACAAAAAAATTTTAGACGCCATCACGGATGCCAGCGCAATGCGCACGCCCGAACAGCCCGACGCGCCTCTTTATAATGCGCCGACCCTGATATTGGTTTCTTCAAAGTTCGAGCGCACCGATCATATCGAATTTGCCAATGCCGCATGCGTGATAGAAAATATGGCCATTGCCGCATCCGCATTGGGACTGGGAAGCGTCTATCTTTGGGGCTTTGTGCAGAAAATAAAGGATATGCCCGCAATCGTCGATATGTTCGACCTTCCGCAGGGCTTCGTACCTGTCTCTGCTCTCGCATTGGGCTACGCTGTCCATAAGCCGGAGCCCTCGGACAGGCCGAGGCACAGCATCGGCATAAATTATAAATGATTCTGCTTTCTTCAAAAGTATAAAAAAAGGATGGATTTCATAAACCATCCTTTTTTATGACCATTGATATTCGGCTCATTTGAGAATTGCCTTGATTCTTCTGATACCGCTGCTGCTGGATTGCTCCTTGATAATCTCAAAGACACCCAGCTCTCCCGTATTGGCGGCATGCGGGCCCCCGCAGATTTCTTTGGAGTAGTTGCCCATTGTATAGACTTTTACAATCTCGTGATATCTGCTCTCAAATACACCCGTAGCACCAGATTTTTTTGCGTCTTCCAGGCTCATTTCTTCACAGGTAATCGCATACTTTGCCTGTATCGCACCATTGACGGCGGCTTCGACCGCCTTTATTTCTTCCTCCGTCAAAGGCCTGGGAAAGTTGAAATCGAATCTCAGACGTTCGGCCGTGATGTTGCTGCCCTTCTGCTGGATGGAATCGTCTCCCAGAACCTTTTTGAGAGAGGCCAATAAAAGGTGCGTCGCGGTATGCAGCTTTGCGGTTTCTTCGGTGTGGTCGGCAAGACCGCCTTTGAATTTCTGCTCCGCACCCGCCTGCGATTTCAGCTGATGCTCTTTGTAACATTCTTCATATCCCTCTGTATCCACACTGATGCCAGCGTCGGCTGCAAGCTCCAGCGTCATTTCGATGGGAAAACCGAAAGTATCATAAAGACGGAACGCCGCTTTGCCGCTGATGCGGTTGTTCTGGATGTATTGGCGCAATTTTTCAAATTCCTTGAGACCCTGCTGAAGCGTCAGAGAAAATTTGTCCATCTCCGTCTTCAGCTCTTCCAATACCTTATTCTTGTTGGCGAAAAGCTCAGTATAGATATCTTTATATATCCCGATATAGATGGAGGCAGCTTCCAGCAACACGGAAGAATCAAGTTCCAGTTTGCGTGCAAAACGCAAGGCACGTCGGATCAGCCTGCGCAGGATATACCCCTGATCAACATTGGAGGGAGTCACTCCCTTCTCATCTCCGAGCATGAAAGTTGCGGTGCGGATATGGTCGGCAATGATTCTTCTTGCGCGGGTCGCCTCCGCCTCCGGAAGAACGGCGGCAGTTTTTTGGCTGAGAAGCGCCATGACCGGAGCAAAAACATCTGTTTCGTAAACGGTCTGATATCCATTGAGCATGGCAACCGTGCGCTCCAGTCCCATGCCGGTATCCACATTCTTTTGGGAAAGAGGTATATAACTGCCGTCCGCCTGCTTGTTATATTCCATAAAGACATTGTTCCAGATTTCTACATATTTTCCGCAATTGCAGGCAGGAGAACACTGGGGCGAACAATCGGGCATATCGCGTACAATAAAGATTTCTGTATCAGGGCCGCAGGGACCTGTCAAACCGGCAGGCCCCCACCAGTTGTTCTTCTTGGGAAGATAAAAAATACGGTTTCTGGGTATCCCGTGTGAAAACCACGCATCCGCAGAAACCTCGTCCCGGGGCGCGTCAGCATCGCCCGCAAAAACCGAAACAGCAAGCCGCTCAGGGTCGATATGAAGGACCTTTGTCAAAAATTCGTAGCTCCAGCCGATACTCTCTTTTTTGAAATAATCCCCCAGAGACCAATTGCCCAGCATTTCGAAAAATGTGCAATGGGTCCCGTCACCCACTTCATCAATGTCACCCGTGCGAACGCATTTCTGCACATCGGTGAGACGTTTTCCCTGCGGATGCGTCGCACCCAGAAGATACGGAACAAGGGGATGCATGCCCGCGGTCGTAAAAAGTACGGTAGGATCATTGTCCGGGATGAGAGAGGCCGAACGGATTACCGCATGTCCGCGTTCTTGGAAGAAGGCAAGATATTTGGCTCTTAAATCGTTTGAAGTAATCATATCATTTCTCCAGCATAATTTGTATGATGTTTTGCCCTGTGGGTAAATATACCCCTCTTTGGGCATCCTTTTCTGTGAAGGCAAGACCCGACATACAGGGTTTTTCGCTTTTGTATATTGTATAAGGAACAGGACGGGAAGTATGCGTCCTGAGGCGGAGCGGAGTCGCATGGTCCGGAAGAAGCGCGATCACATACGGTTCGCCCTTTGCGTCCAGGTAATCCCAGATTTGTCCGAGCATGGCATCCACCATTTCTATCGCCTTGATTTTTCCCGCACGGTCTCCCTGATGCCCGCACTCATCGGGGGCCTCGACATGAAGGTAAACATAATCGCAACCGTTTTCCAGACACTTTTTTACGGCATCCACCTTGCCTTGAGCGTTGGTATGAAGGTTGCCCGTCGCGCCCAACACATCCGGGCTTTGCATCCCCGCGCCTCTGGCAATGCCTTTTAATAAATCGACGGCAGAAATGACAGCGCCGCGCAATCCGTATTTTTTATAGAAATCATCCAGTCTCGGTTTGAAACCCGCTCCCCAAAGCCAGATATGCGTAGCCGGACGTTTGCCCTCTTTTATGCGCTTCTGATTGACGGGATGATTTTTTAGCACGTCTCCGCTCGCTTTGATTAAAGAAAGAAATCTTTCTCCGTCCGTCCCTGCGGGAAGATACGGTGCAATACTCCTGTCCAGAATGTCGTGCGGAGGCGTCAATGCCGTGGCAAGGTTACCGTTTTTGTATATCAGGCAATGGCGGTAGCTGACACCGCTGTAGAAGCGGAATTCCCGGCTGCCCAGCTTATTTTGCACCGCATCCATCAATTCTTTGCTCTCTTCTGTCGTGATTTCACCCGCGCTGTAATCGATCATCGTCTTGGAAGCAAATTCGGCCTCGTCCGACAATGTAACCAGGTTGCACCGCAAGGCGACATCGGTTTCTTCCATCGCAATGCCCATGCTGAGTGCTTCCAAAGGGCTTCTTCCGCTATAATATAGTTCGGGAGGATACCCCATAACGGACAGATTCGCAACATCGCTTCCCGGCTTCAGCCCCTCGGGGATTGTCTGCACCAGTCCCGTCTGACCGGATGCCGCAAGGCGATCCATCGAAGGTTTTTTTGCTTCATCAAGGGGAGTCATGCCGGATATTCCGTCGGGAAGATCCGCCATGCCGTCGCCGAGCACAACTACATATTTCATGATTGTATCCTTTTTGAATGCATTTATAAAAGTATATCTTAATGAAAAATAAATGTCAAAAGAATCACAGACAGTCCGATGCTTCCTCAAAGACAAACTTCACAAATACCTTGGGGAAAGTTCCTTTTCGATACGGAAAACGTCGTTTTGCGGGAGAAATGTGGTACAAGGCGAAAGAAAGAACGCCGCGCTCAGGAACATACTGCACCGCCCCGGTGAATCCAAGGCGCAGTCTGTCAAAAAGCATAAAAAAGAGGAAAAGCTCCCTCCTCCGTGCAAATCGAACTTCCTTTCGCTTTGCACGGGGCATTTGTGAAATTTGTCCTTAATTGATCTGGGCAAAAAACTTTCTTACGGAGGCTTCGCAGCCTCTTTCGAATTTGAAATCACGCTCCATGGTAAAAAAGCCGGTTTTGTCGCCGGGATTGTCAATGAGGGCAGAGAATCCTATTCCTGCAGCATGGGCGGAAAGCACCGCATTGACATAAGCGGCAAAAATCCGCTTGAAATTTTTTGTGGACTCAAACGCCTCGGCAGGCAAACGCAGAGAATGAGCAAAGAAAGGCAAGCAGGACAATGCTTCCGCCGACATGGCGCCGGGATATTTCTTTGCGGCTTTCGCCGCTTCTCTGGGGGAAGAAAACGGGCCGTTCTGCGGCTCATAAAGAGCGCGGAGCAGTTTTTCTGTGCCGACAACGTCCAGACGCTTATCAAAGACCGCCGTATGATAATGAATCTCTCCGTCTATCACGGGACGGGAAGAATCGGCCCGGATGCATCGATTGCAAATATCCGACACAAAATCGCAATTGTCCCCGTTGTAGCTGCCAGCCGGCATCCAGAAACAAATGGAAGGATGCCCGAAATCCCGTTCCATGATCTCCGTCCATTCTGACGTCCACAGCAAGGCCGTCTTCGGATTCAAAGGCATGTCGGAAGAAGGATATTCTTCAAAAAGAAGCAGGCCCAATTTGTCGGCGTAATACAAATATAAAGGCTCGGATAACGTGCCCCGTATACGGACGGAATTGAATCCGAGCGATAACGCGCAGAGGATATCCTGCTTCACTGCCGCTTCGGAAGGTGCGGTATAATGGCCTGCGGGATAATATCGGCAGTCAACAGCCTGCTTGATTGTCAACGGTTTTCCGTTCAGCAGGATGGACTTCTCTTTCACAGCGATTTCTCGGAAGGCAGAATAGGTCAGTATGGTGTCCAGCGGAATGCCGTTTTTGTCCCGGATTGTCAGCACAACGTCATAAAAACCGCCTTCGCCGATTTGCCAGAGCTTCAGCGCGTCGGGAATAGGGATGCGTATAAAAAAACGCTCCTTCTGCTCATACTTATATTTTCCCAAGCTGATGTTATTATAGAACAGCTCGACTTCTAGTTTGCCTTCGACAGGACATTGTATGACACCCTGCGCAAGAATTGCCTTCTGGCTCAAACTGGGCGTCGCCCGGTAAGCGGAGAGATACGTTTTTGCTGCGAATTCCAGCCAGACGCTCTGCCAGATGCCCGTGCAATGGGCAAATCCATTTTTCCCCTGTGTCCCGCACGGGACATCCGGATCTTCGTCATTGTCCAAGGCATTCACAACAAGAATGTTCCGGCCCTCATGAACAAGGGCGGTGATGTCTATGGTGAAAGGAGTATATCCTCCGATGTGCGTACCCGCTGGTTTGCCGTTGACATAAACCTCCGCACGGTAATCGACCGCGCCGAAGTTCAGAAGCACTGTTGCCGACCTGGTTTTTTCGTCAAGAAAAAAAGACCTGCGGTACCAAACGCTTTTAAGATTTTCGTTCCTGCCTATTCCCGAAAGCGGAGCCTGCGGCGCAAAGGGAACCTCAATCGTCCCCTTATACGGGCTGCCGTCAAGATAAGAAGAAAAATTCCGTGGAGAATCGTCTGCGATTTCAAAATCCCAGCATCCGTTAAGTGACAGCCAGTCCGGCCGTATGAAGTTGGGTCGCGGGTGTTCTTCCCTGTATATGGTTGCCATACTGAATATCATGCGCAATTATTCCCGGACATTTTACCATATCTGCACCTTGTTTGCAATCCATAAAAAAATTGACTTTGCAATCCGAATATGTTAGAATAATTTAACAATAGGAGCTGGCATGAAAGAGAAAAAGAATCGGTCCGAAACAATCGGTCTTTTTGAAAGTGAAAAGTCTTTTCTACCGCACGCGCTGGTTTATTCTGACGGTCTGTATCACTTGTTTTTCGGACGCGCAAGCTTTCCTTCCGGCTTTTCAAAATGTTCGGCATCCGCATCCGGCAATCTTCTCGATTGGGGAAAATCCGAAGATATCCTGGTGCCGGATTTTTTCAGACCGGTTCATATCTGTTCCGGCTCGGCAATACAAAGAAACGGCAGAATCTGGTATGTTTATCTTCAGAAAACCTTATTCTCCGATGTCATCCGCCTGGCGGCAACATCGGATCTCTGCACTTTAGAAAATTATCCCCTGCCGGTGATCTCCAAAAAGACTCTACCAAAAAAGGTGCGCAGGATCGGCGCGCCGCGAATCTTCAGGAGCGGGGAAAATTACTATATTGTATCCGGCTCCCGCTCCGGCACTCTGCTTTTTCAGTCCCAAAATCTGATGGACTGGCATCTGAAAGGCACGCTGACGGATGGCATAAGCACAGATTTTGCGTCCCTTGTCCAGAGCGGCAATCATCATATTCTGTTTGAAATGCGCGGCGGCGTTTTCGGCTGCCGTTACGGCAGACTGCTTCCCGAAGAAGGTGTGTTTGTCGAAACAAGCCGGTTTATGCCGTTGGATTGTGTCCTTTCGCCCCGCATAACGACGCTTCCGGACGGGAGACTGCTGCTTGTCTCCGGGCTGCTCCATCTGGACGGCCGCTGCTCCGGACTCGCATTGCCAAAAGAAATTCATGCCGGAGAAGACGGATTGTGTCTCCGCCCTGTACGTGAACTGCTGCAAAAGCGCAAAGGGGAGATTTCCGCCTCGTTCTCGGCGGGAGAGACAACGGCAACGTACGCAGAACTGTCGGGCAAACGATGCGAAATTCTTCTTAAAGCGCATTTGACAAAAGCAAAAAGCTTTACTGCACGTTTGCTGATGACGGGATGCAGGGGATTGTTCATCACCTTCAACCGTGAAAAAGGAGAAGTGGATTTTGACGTCTCCACATTGGCAAAGGATAAAAATTATCCTCCCGTGGCCTTCTCTTATTCTGTCGGAGAATCTGTGGAGTTGAGGGTTATTCTCCTGCCCGGCAGAGCGGAGTGCTTTATTGACGACGGCATAATTACGTTTTCACGGGGATTCGACGATGCGCTTGCGGGATGCGCAACAGGTTTTGACGCAAACGGCGATGCGTTTTGCGAAGCGATAAAATACGATTTGGAAGATCCGATACGGAGGAACAGATGAACCTTATTCATGCAAACAAAGAGGAGTTTATCCGCATTTATCAGGAGAATATCAAGCGTGACGGAGAATCGGCTCTGCTTGAATACCTTAAGAATTCCGATTTTTTTACCGCGCCGGCAAGCACCCGATTCCACATGGCAATTGAGGGAGGTCTCTGCCGACACAGCATCAATGTTTACAATCGGCTCGTAATGCTGGTTACGGCGGAGTACGGCGCAGACTGGAAAAGCAAAATATCCGCCGAGACCGT
The DNA here is from genome assembly GCA_001604065.1 of Clostridiales bacterium Firm_09. Lineage (GTDB taxonomy): Bacteria > Bacillota > Clostridia > Christensenellales > DTU072 > Firm-09. Next base: position 42,247 of record LVAO01000009.1, on the reverse strand, counting down.
CGCCATTTGCGGACTGCTGCACGATGTCTGCAAAATCGATATGTATACCACAGAGCTCCGCAACGTCAAAAAACCGGACGGCACATGGGAGAAGATTCCGTATTACGCCATCGACGAGAAGCTGCCCTACGGGCACGGCGAAAAATCCGTATACATCATCAACGGATTCATCCGTTTGACCCGTGAAGAGGCGATCGCAATCAACTGGCATATGGGCAGCTTTGATGACCGTGTCAAAGGGGGCAACTATTCCATAGCTTCCGCCTTTGCACGATACCCTATCGCGGTTCTGCTGCATATGGCAGATCTCTCCGCAAGCTATCTGGATGAAGAGCACAGCAGCAGCTGTTCATAAACATAATACCCAAAAATATATATATTAAGTAAATGTATTCTACCATCCGTAAGAATCGATTGACAGGAGACCATTATGACGCTGGATACGCTCCAAATCGGAGCAAGCGCAAGAATCATAAAAGTCAGCGGCCAAGGCGCGCTCAGAAAGCGGCTGCTGGATATGGGCCTGACGCCCGGCACGAATGTAAAACTGTATAAGAAAGCCCCCATGGGCGATCCCGTCGAAATTATCATCCGGGGCTACCATCTTACCTTGCGCCTGAGTGAAGCAAAGAATATTTTTGTTGAGGAGGCGATCGCCTGATATGTACAATATCGCACTGATCGGCAATCAGAATTGCGGCAAGACGACGCTCTTCAACCGCCTGACAGGCAGCCGCCAGAAGGTAGGCAACTTTCCCGGCGTTACCGTTGACGTTGCCACCGGGCCTCTGCGCGGAAAGACAGGCTTCATCGTAGTCGATTTGCCCGGAGTATATTCTCTTTCGCCCTATTCCGCAGAAGAAAAAATCACCCGAGATTATCTGTTCAAATCACGGCCGGAATGCGTCATCAATATACTGGATGCAACCAACCTTAACCGCAATCTGTATCTCACAATGCAGATTCTGGAAACCCAAACGCCGACAATTGTGGCTCTCAACATGATGGACGACGTTGCTGCAAACGGCACCGTTATCGATGTCGAAAAGCTGTCGGAGCTTTTGGGCGTCATCGTTGTCCCCATCTCTGCCGCAAAAAACCAAGGGATAGAAGAACTTGTAGAAAAATGCGTCAAGATTTGCCAGTCCGGAGACAAGAACAGCTTTCGGGATCGCTGCGAAGGCGCCATCCATACTGCCATTCACTCGATATCACATCTCGTCGAGACCAATGCCTCCCGGATGGGGCTTCCCGCAAAATTCAGCGCCATACGCATCATTGAAAACGACAAGGAAATCATCGATACCCTGGCTCTTGCGCAGAACCAATTGGAAATCATTGACCATTTTGTGTCGGATCTTGAAAAATCTTTAGGCACCGACCGCGAAGCGGCCATCGTCGATATGCGCTATGCCAATATCGAGGCGATATATAAGGAAGTCGTAAAAAAACCGGGTGAAAACAAAAGTCAGTTGCGAACGGACAAAATAGACAAAATTCTGACACACAAAGTCTTTTCGATTCCTATTTTTGCAATTGTCATGGGACTGATTTTTTATCTGACCTTCGGACTGGTCGGCAAGACCGCAAGCGACGCCCTCTCTGCCTTTTTGGATATCGCCGGGCAGGGACTACGCGATCTGCTGACACGCGCCGAGGTCAGCGGCTGGCTGATTTCGCTTGTTTGCGACGGGCTTTTTACGGGCATCTCCAGCGTGCTGTCCTTTCTTCCCACGATTCTTGTGCTTTTTTTATTGCTGTCCATTGTCGAAGACTCCGGCTACATGGCGCGCATCGCTTTTGTCATGGACAAGCTGCTGCGTAAAATCGGTCTTTCGGGACGTTCGATTGTGCCCATGCTGATCGGCTTCGGATGTTCGGTGCCGGCCTATATGGCGACAAGAACGCTTTCTTCGGACCGCGACCGCAAGCTGACGCTCGCAACCGTGCCTTTTATGTCGTGCAGCGCAAAAATCCCTGTGTACGCTCTATTCACAATGGCATTTTTCCGGCATTATCGCGCGCCGGTGATGCTGTTTTTATATTTTTTCAGCATCGCAGCCGGCATATTCTATGCGCTTGTCCTGCAAAAAACAAAATTCCGCGGACAGTCGGTGCCTTTTATGATGGAGCTTCCTCCGTACCGTCTGCCTTCTGTAAAAACAGTGCTGACATTTATGTGGGAGAAAGCCAAAGGGTTTCTTGTCAAAGCGTTCACGGTTATTCTGCTTGCTTCGCTTGCGGTCTGGTTTCTGACCAACGTCAGCTTCAAATTCTCGATGGTCGGAGACAGCTCGCAGAGCATACTTGCCGGCGTCGCGAAATGGATTGCACCGGTCTTTGCTCCTTTAGGCTTTGGCGACTGGCGTCTGACCACCTCTTTGATCGCCGGTCTGTCCGCCAAAGAAGCCGTTGTCAGCACGTTGGCGATTCTCTTTAATGTATCTCAGGCCGAGCTTCCCGCAGCGTTAGGCTCCATTCTTTCGCCGCTGCAGGCATTGTCCTTTCTTGTTTTCGTTTCACAGTATATGCCTTGCGTCGCTGCCTTCGCAACACTCCGCAAAGAAGTGAAATCCACAAGATTTGCCGTACTTGCGATGGCGCTGCAAACCGCAGTCGCCTATATTTCCGCATTGATTGTATATACTTTCGGTATGTTGTTTACGTTGTAAAGGAGAGCCTGTGAAATCCGCGGATTCTGTTGTCATCGCCACGCTCGTTCTTCTTGTGGGCGCAATTGCCGCCTATCTTATCAAAAACCGTAAAAAGAGCGGCTGTGCGGGCTGTCCTTATGCAAAAAATTGCTCCGCCCGCAATCCGGACGGATGCCCGCACCCGACACAGAATAAAGTCGGAAAGAAAGACCCGTGAGGTATATCCCGGCAGAAAAAGCATCTTGCAAAATAATCCTAAGGGAGATATACTTGAAGTATAATTTTTATTGATTGATTCGAAACAGAGGCAATATGAATATCTGGCACGATGTAGGAGCAGACAGAATACGTCCCGAAGATTTTCTCGCGGTCATCGAAATTTCTAAGGGAAGCAAAAACAAGTATGAGTTGGACAAAGAAACCGGCTCATTGATTCTGGACAGAATTCTGTATACATCCACGCATTATCCCGCCAACTACGGATTCATTCCGCGCACTTTCTGCGAAGACGGCGACCCGGTGGATGTATTGGTACTGTCCAGCGAAATAATCCAGCCGCTGGCGCTCTGCCGCTGTTATCCGATCGGCATGGTGTCCATGTTGGACGACGGTTTTGTGGACAACAAGATTGTCGCCATACCTTTCAAAGATCCGAGCTGGCATAATTTCAAAGAAATCGAAGAGCTTCCCCCGCATATCATGCAGGAAATCTGCCACTTCTTTACCGTTTACAAAACACTTGAGGACAAACATACCGCCATCATAAAAATTGAATCCCGCAATGTCGCCGCAGAGACGGTCCGCCGCGGCATAGAATGGTACAAAGAGAAGATCCTGCCCAAATTACGGTAATATCGGTTGCATTTCTTTTATTATTCTTTTCTTGTTCAGAAAACTGTCAGAATAACGGCTTATAATAATTACCGTATCACCTTATTTGAGGTATTATGGATAACAACAATTACTACTATGAGGACCATTCCAGCGTCCCTTTTCATAACAGAAGCCGGAGGCCGCGCAGCAATGCTGCCAATACGGTGCTGATTTTAACGGGAGCAATTCTGGTATGCGTGCTTAGCGCGGTAATCAGTTCGGTTGTTTCGGGTCAGAAAATCCGGCAAGCTCAGCAGCCTGTACAGAATGTTATCATCTACCGCTCCGACAGCGAGCATCCCCATGGCGATCTAGACGGGGAACCCATGAACGTTGCCGAAGTCGCCAATAATGTAAGAGACAGCATTGTAGAAATCCATACGGCTCCTTCCCAGACAGGAAGCGGTGTCATCATAACGGATTGCGGGTATATCCTTACTAATTTTGAGACGGTCGCGCAGGCGTCCTCGATTTCCGTGACCCTTTCTGACGGAACGGTCTGCAATGCTTATCTTCAGGGATGCGACGAAAAAACGGATATTGCGATTATCAAACTGGACGGCGTATGCAACGGACTTATCCCCGCAGTCCTGGGCGACTCGGACAAACTGGCGCTTGGCGAGACGGTCATCGCCATGGGCAATGTCTCTTCACCGCCGGGTCTGTACGTCAAGGATGGCATCATCAGCGGTCAGGAGCGCAAAATGAATGTAAACAACCTCAATATGACGCTTCTTTTTACCAGCATTCCCGCCGACCCCGGAAGCTCCGTTTTCAACCGGTACGGAGAACTGGTCGGTTTAATCAATGTAAAATACCCTGAAATGGGATTGGGATTGGCGATTCCCGTATCTGTTGCGGGCTACGTCGCCGAAGCCATCATAACACGTGGATTTGTACCCGGCCGCGTAGACACGGAAGCCGTACAGTTGTACGATATCCGTCCGGGCTCCACCTATCCCATTCCCATGTATGACAGAGGCGCCGGGTTATATGTCAAAGAGAATTACCAGAACTTTCAAGAATACGATTATATCGTTTCTGTAGAAGGCCGCTACATCGCCAACAAAACCGATTGGAGAAAAGCGCTTACCAACTATGATGCCGGCGACATCATCACCGTAGTCGTCAACCGCCGGGGCAGCGATCAGCCGATCGAAGTAGAATTCACGCTTCCGGAAAAATTATACCCTTGACAAATGCGCACGGGAGGGGCATATGTATAAAATACTGATTGTCGACGATGAACCGCAAATCCGTCAGCTGGTCAAAAAATTTGCGGCGATCGAGAATTATGAAGTCGAAGAAGCCGCAGACGGCTTTGAGGCTCTGGATATCCTTAAATCAAAGCATTTCGACATCGTGATTCTGGATATCATGATGCCCGAACTGGATGGATTTTCCACCGCAAAAGAGATCCGCAAGTTTTCAGAAATTCCCATCATCATGCTGTCGGCGAGAGGTGAAACCTACGACAAAATTCATGGTTTAGAGTCCGGCGCCGATGATTATGTGACAAAACCCTTCTCCGGCAAAGAACTGATGCTGCGCGTCTCGGCGGTTCTTAACCGCTTCAAGCATTGTCCGGGCACCTCCGGCGATATTTTTGAGGCGCCCAACCTCAAGGTCGATTTTGCGGCGCGGCTGGTATATGTCGCAGGGGAGCGCATAGACCTTTCTCCAAAAGAATACGACCTTCTCTTTTATATGGTTAAAAACAGAGGGCTTGCTCTTTCCAGAGAAAAACTTCTGAGCGAGGTCTGGGGATATGATTTTTATGGCGACGACCGCACGCTGGACACGCACATCAAGCTGTTGCGCAAAAGTCTGGGCGTATGCAGCGATTATATCGTGACGCTGAGAGGAATGGGTTACCGTTTTGAAGCCTAGCATTCTGAACATCAAATGGAAAATCACGTTGATGCTTGTCGGTCTTATCGCAGGCACACTGGCACTTCTGTGGGGAATTCAGCTTGGTTTTATCAGCAGTGTCAGCCGGATAGCGACAATATCCTGCCTTCATAAAACAGCGGATGCCCTGGGCGAAAATATAGACCACGAAAATCTGATTGTGCTTGCAAACGCATTGTCTTACCGCGAAAACGTCAGTGTCCTGATTGTCGACACAGAAGGAAACATATTTCTTAAAACCGAGACGCGTGCGAGCATCATTTCCACGTTTTCCGCAAGCGAGCTTGCCGAGCGATTCAGTAAGGCAAAAGACGAGGGCGGCGTCTATTTGGAAAAGCAAAGCCATACGTTGGAAAATCTTGAAGGCATGGGTTTTACCGGCAAATACGCCAACATTACGGACGAGACAGAGTGCCATATCTATACCAAGCTGTATACTTCGGCTTCGGGCCAGCAATATGCAATCATCGTGGAGGCCACCGGAATGCCGGTATCGACAATCCATTTCACTATGGTTGTGCAGCTTCTGTTCATAAGCGTGATAGTGATTGCCGCCACCTTTTTTCTCGCTTTTCTGATGTCCCGCGCGATAGCGAAACCCATCGTCAGTCTCAACCTTTCTGCCAAAAATCTGGCAAAGGGCAAAAGCGATGTCGTATTTACCGGCGGAGGCTACAAAGAGATAGAAGAGCTGAGAGATTCTCTCAACATCGCAAGCAAAGAGCTTTCTGCCGTCGACCATTATCGGAAAGAGCTGATTGCCAATGTTTCGCACGATCTGAAAACTCCGTTAACGCTCATCAAAGGCTATGCGGAGCTGATGCGTGAAATACCTTCCGAGGCGACGCCCGACAACATCCAGGTCATCATTGACGAAACAACGCGTCTTACCGGGCTTGTCAATGACATGCTGGATATTTCAAAGCTGCAGGAAGGCGGCAGCCGGCTCAATCTGGAAGAATTCGATCTGGTCGCGCTTGCGGAAGAAATCGTCAACCGCTATTCCCGCATGCTGGAAGCAAAGGGCTATCATTTTGATTTCGAACATGAGCCGTCTGCTTATGCCTTCGGGGACCGCGCCAAAATCGCCCAGGTCATCTACAACCTCATCAGCAACGCCGTCAATTATTGCGGCGCGGACAAGCTGGTCAAAGTCCGCGTATTTCACAAAAACAACAATGTGCGGCTGGAAGTGATTGACAACGGCGAAGGCATCGACGTCAGCATTCTGCCTTATATATGGGACAGATATTACAAATCCGAAAAGAGCCACCGCCGCGCCGAGGCAGGCACAGGATTGGGACTTTCGATTGTCAAGAGCGTCATGTCCCTCCATCCGGGCGGCATCTACGGTGTAGAAAGCTCTGTCGGAAGAGGCAGCAAATTCTATTTCCAATTGCCCCTCATGCATCCTAACGAAACGAAAAAGGGCCTTCCCGATAAATAAGCAAATTTTACATTATATGCAAGAATCACTGCTTTTTTTGCCGGAACAGACTTTTTTCTTCTTTCTTTTTTGCGCCTGAATTGTACTTTCCGACAAAAATATGCTAAAATACGTTCAACAAGGTGAGAGTATGGAAAAAATACTGAATTTCAGAGATGTCGGAGGCATGCAGACCGAAGACGGAAGAAAGGTGAAAACCGGGTTGTTTTTCCGTTGCGCAATGCCGGACGAAGCAAGCGAAAAAGACCTTGAAGAACTGAGATCGCTCGGAATTAAATTGGTATTTGATTACCGCGATCCGGACGAGGTAACCAAGACCGAATTCCCCTACGAGGCTTTCGGCGCAAAACACATGGCTTTCCCGATGCTCAACAAAGAGGACAAGCTTTATCGGCTGCAAAAAAAATCCAATCTGCGCCGGGCCTTTTCCCACATCTCCCCCGAGGACGTCAAACAAACGTATCGCCGTTTGCCCTTCCATAATGAGGGTTATAAAGCAATGGTTCAGGCATTGGTCGACGGCGAGGTCCCTTTTATCCAGCACTGCACCGCCGGGAAAGACCGCACAGGATTGGGCATAGCCATCCTTCTTTCCATTTTGGGTGTCAGCTTCAAGGACATCATGGAGGACTACCTTCTCAGCATCCAGATGGTGGAGGAAATGCGAAAACGTATCGAAGCGCAGCTTCCCAGATTTCTTATAAAATGGGCCGACCGCCGCTTCGGTTTTCTGTTGAGCGTTCAGGCCGGATATCTTGAAGCCGCTCTGGACGAAATTCAGAAGCGCTACGGAGATTTATACAAGTATGCCGAAGCCGAATTCGGATTGTCCCGGGAGGATATCCGGATGTTAAGAGACCGGTATACGGAATAAGATATCACCATTACAGAATCCCGAACCACGTTATTTTTGGAACAGCTATGAAATATACTTATAAGACCAAAGGCACCTGTTCTTCCGCAATCGAGTTTGACCTCAATAACAATATTGTCACAAATGTACATTTCTATGGGGGTTGCGACGGCAATCTGAAAGCATTGTCGCGGCTTGTCGAAGGCGCGACAACCGAAGAAATCGAAACAAAGCTTGCGGGCATTACCTGCGGATGGAAAAAAACTTCCTGCGCGGATCAATTGGCGCAGGCAGTCCGAGAAGCCCGGAACAGCCAATAAGGATCGATCCTTCGCAAAAAACAGCGCCTTTCTTAAAACAAGGCGCTGTTTTCGAACGAATTTACCGGTTGTTGATGGCGTCAATCGGCCTCTTTTTTGCGATGCGTACAACGGGCAGGAAAGAACCTGCAAAGGCAACCAGGAGACTGATACCCAGCATGAGCGCCGCCTGGCGAATCCCGAACTGAAGAATGGTCAGAAGAAACCCGTATTGATTCCGCAAGAAGGCGTTGATGGAAACAACAGCGATGATGACCGCAATCATTGAAAGAACGTAATTGATGAGCGCAATGATAAGGCTTTCGGAAAAGAAGATGCCGAAGACATCGTTGCTTCGCGCACCGACTGCGCGAAGAATGCCGATTTCACGTTTTTTGTATGCGATGCTGGTCGAAATATAGTTCATCAGCATCAGTCCCGCAAAGACAGCGAAGCCCAGCCCGATATACAGGAAGACCCTTGCAAGCGGCGAAAGCAGGAAATCTATCTGATCCAGAAAATAATTGACTTCACTCTGCATGCGGAAACCAACGGCTCCGGTTTGGTTATAGTTATATTCCGCAAGACGGAGAATATCCGATGCTTTTTCTGGCATCGGTGCAATCGCAAAAGAATAATCTCCTGTTTTATATTCATCAAATAGTTGATAGATTCCATCGCTGACCGCGATTTGATATCCTTGTCCGGATGAATATCCGGTATAAAAAAACCCTTTCACATCGACTTTCTTTTGATTTTCATACAGATTTGCAGGATAAATACTGTAATCCATCACCAGATTGTCAAGATATTCGTCCGCAACGGCAGGATTCTGCAGAAATTCCTGCCACGCCTGTCCGATGTCCAGATTTCCCATATAAGCATAAAGATAATCATACAGGAGAGTGAAGTCAAGCATGATTTCGTTATCCGAAAGCGTCTGGGCTTCGCCTGTACAGATATAAGGAATCTCGGCTTCGCTCAACTGGCTGAATCGGAACAGCGCTGTTGCATTACATCCGTAAAACATTTCTTCTCCGGTCTCATGTCCGGAATATTCAAAATCATTCGTATCCATATTGCGGATACTCATATTGCCGAATTCCTGAATCTGAAGACCCGCTTCTTTTGCGTCATAAGAAGAGGCCAGATAATTATCGACAAATCCCTGCGGCACATACACCAGAGCATGATATCCGTAATTGACTGCCGAACGCAGCTGACTGCTCAGAAGAAAATATTCAACATTATAGTTATACTGCTCCTCTTTTAACGACTTATAGCGGTCGGCCTCAAATCCGGTATCGATGATTCCTGTTATCAGATAAGTTTCGTTTCCGATATCGATATAAGGCTTCTCCGCAAGAAAAGCTTCGGCTGTCCTCAGCTCTTCTGAATCTGCAGAATAAATCACCGCATCCTTCTTGTAGCCCGCATCCTGAAAATGTGTAAAGATATATTCCGAAATCGCAATTTCTCCGAAATTTTCGGGATATTTTCCTTTCAGCTCAAACCCGATGTCCCGAAGCTGTTCTGCATTCCCTTCATAAAAACCAGAAAAGGATTGGCTGTAATAAGGCAAATACATAGCATTGTTCAGATTTTTGATGCTGAAATCGGCCTTGCTGAATACGGGATAAAAATCAATACCGGTTTCTGATTCCAGCCTTTCGGTATCCTCAAGCGTCATTTTTGTTTCTGTGTAATAGGCGCCTCCGTCATATTCCTGCCGGTACGCTCTTGTAAAAGACAGATATTGTATATTGCTGTCCTGAAGGGATTTTGCCAGAGTCCCCGGTCTGTCATAGGCAGAAATCGTATCCGACAGCCCAAAGAGGCCAAAGGCAATCATCGACAGCAAAATGGTCACCACCAGGCGGAATGGTTTATTCCTGAGGCTGCTGCCGCCCATTCTGAACATATGTCTGACGGGAAGACGTGACTTGATCAACTTGAAAGACGACGTATCCCCGGACACAATTTCTGCGTTGTCCGTTTCGCGAAACGATTCGCGGTTGCCATCTTCATCCAGCCTTGCGGCGGCGCGGAGGTTATCATTGAGTTTTTTGTCAAACGAAATCATGGCGTCCTCTTCGCGGAGAATGCTGTTGATTCGTTCAAAATCCTCCGGCGTCAGCCGATACCCCTTCTTTACCTGAATAATCTTGTCCGAAACAACAAAATTACTGCCCGCGGCACTTTCTTTGTATTTGGTGATGTCGCTGACTACCTTGCCGTCTTTTAATTCAATAACACGGTCACCGTATTGTTCTGCAAACTCCCTGTCATGCGTTACGGTTATGACAAGCTTGTTTTTTGATAATTTTTTAAGGGTGTCAAAGATCTGTAGTCCTGTCGCGCTGTCCAACGCGCCCGTCGGTTCGTCCGCCAGTATGATCTGGGGGTTTTTCACAAGCGCCCGCGCAATCGCGACGCGCTGCTTCTGCCCTCCGGACAATTCGTCGGGCCTGCGGTTGCCGTAGCCCGCAAGGTCAACCTCTTCCAAGATTGCGTTGACCTCCTCGTCGGTTGCCTTCTTCCCTTGCAGCTGCAGCGCCAGCGCGATATTGGCGCCGACGGAAAATTCATTCAGGATATTGTATTCCTGAAAAATAAATCCAAGATAGGTATTGCGATAACTGTCAAAATCATCCTGTTTGAAATCTTTTGAGGACTTGTCTTTTATAATGATTTCGCCGCTGTCATATTTGTCGAGACCGCCCATCACATTAAGAAGCGTCGACTTGCCGCTGCCGGATTTGCCGAGTATAAAGATCATTCCGGTATCGGGGAAGCGCAGGCTGATGCCGTCCAATGCGCGCACAGGCGCGCCCTTTTTGGGCCTGTAAATACGGGTTACATTTTTGATTTCGAGCATAGTGTTCCAACCTTATTATATTTATCCTGATATTTTCTTTTCATTTTGCAAACTACATTCTTCTGCCTTTTTTGTACGGAAATTTTGTCGTTATTGGTTACGGCAAGGCGCAAATCCATGCGCGCCTTCTTTATTTGTATCCCAGATATCCGCAAGAAGACAAATCAACTCTTTGCGCCTCGGGCAAGGCGAAATCTTTTTGCGTCTGTCCCGTCTCCGCTCCCCCGCCCGTACCCCGGTACTTTTGCTATCATTGTAATCAAAAAAACGTGCATTGGCAAGAGAAATCCTTCTTTCTTATGATATTGACAAAAACCAACGAATCATATATTATTATTTAGAAGATGTTGCTCGGGTTGTTATCGGTAAGTCGGGATAGTTTCGGAGGGATTTTTTATGAAAGGATATGCCAACAGAATCGCAAGGATCGATTTATCCAGCCTCACATATGAGGATTATCCGGTGAGTGACCAATACCGCGAATTATACCTCGGCGGAAAAACGCTGGCCGCTCGCATACTTTATGATATTGTGACAGAGAAGATAGATGCCTTTGACCCTCGCAACCCGATTGTCGTGATGACTTCGCCGCTTACGGGAAGTATGGCGCCCTGCAGCTCACGCTTTGACGTGTCCACCGTTTCTCCCCTTACCGGGCTTTGCACCTCCAGCAACTGCGGAGGCAACTTCGGCATGGCTCTCAAAAGAGCGGGATTTGACGGACTGATTATCGTTGGCAAAGCAGAAAAACCCATTTATATAAAGATTAATGACGGCGTGATAGAATTTGCGGACGCTTCGCCGTTCTGGGGTACGCTGACCTCCGAAGCGCAAAAACAGATGAGCCCCAAAAAGACCTCGGGCGCCTTTGTGATAGGCCCCGCCGGTGAAAACCTTGTCCGCTACGCAGGGGTTGTCAGCCAAGAGCGCACCGCCGGAAGAAACGGTGTCGGCGCCGTCTTCGGCAGCAAGCTTCTAAAAGGCATTGTCGCAGACGGAACCGGCAAATATGAGTTCGCAGACCAGGAGGGATTCAAAGCGCTCAATAAAATATGGGTCGAGAACCTCCGAAAACACCCTCTTACCGGCAAACAGCTGCCGACTTATGGGACGGCGGGGCTGGTGAGCACGATGAATTTCAAGCATCAGCTCGCCACAAAAAATTATAAATCCGGCCAATATGAGGACTTTGAAAAAATCAGCGGTGAGACGCTCAGGGAAAAATACCTTATCAAAAACAAAGGCTGTCTGACCTGTCCCATCCAATGCGGCCGTGTCGTGACGGTAGAAGAAAAGGAAGTCAAAGGTCCGGAAGTCGAAACCCTGGTGCTGCTGGGAAGCAACCTTCTCAACAATGACATGCAGAAGATTCTGGATGCCAACTATTATTGCGATGAGTACGGTATGGATACCATCACCTTCGGAAGCTCCGTAGGTTTTGCAATGGAACTGAATGAGAAAGGCCTCTGGAACAACGGCCTCAGATTCGGGGATCCCGACCTTGATCTGGTTGCGCTCATCAAAGCAACCGCCGCCCGCGAGGGCATCGGAGCGGAGCTTGCGGAAGGCACCCGAAGGATGTCCGAAAAGTTCGGCGGCAAAGAATACGCCATCAATGTCAAAGGTTTGGAGCTTGCCGCCTATGAACCGCGCGGCGCGCAGGGCATGGGACTCGGATACGCTGTTGCCAATCGCGGCGGCTGCCACCTCAATGGCGGATATATGGTCGTTATGGAAGGGCTCGGTTTTAATGTGGACAACCTGACCACCAAAGGCAAAGCCGCGTTTTCGATTTTCTTCCAGGACCTGATGGAGGCGATTTCTGCGGGCGGAACCTGCCTGTTCACCAGCTATGCCGTGCTCCCTGCTTTCATGATTGCCAACCCCAACAAATTCATTGTCCGTCTCATCTATAAGATGCTGCCCTATTTCGGAGGTATTGTCGGTCTTGCGCATCGTTTTATCGGCATTGCCGACATCAATGCGCCCAAACTATTGCCTTATCCAAAAATGATAAGCTATGCGACCGGCATGAAGTATACCATCGGAAAATTTATCCGCGTGGGCGAACGCGGTTATACGCTGGAGCGCCTTCTGAATCTCCGTCTGGGGCTTAATCCCGATCAGGATACCCTTCCCAAGCGTTTGACCGAAGAAAAACAGCCCGGCACCGGATCGGTTGTCCGACTGAACAGAATGAAAAAAGCTTTCTATTTTTACCGCGGCTGGAAAGACGGCGTGCCTACCGGATCCCTTATAAGAAGACTTCGCATATGATTACCGTCAGGCTTTATGGTTTGTTCCGTCTTGAGTCAGAAAAACCCGTCTACCAATTTGAACCGGTTCAGGATGTCGCCGCCGTGCTCTCTTTGCTCGCAAAAGAAAGCAGGCTGGGCTTAAAAGACTGGAAAAAAGCGGTCATTTATGTGAACGGCACCGCAATCGATAAATTAAGCATGTTCCGCACACAATTGAAGGACGGAGATGTGCTTTCTGTGCTTTCGCCCGCCAGCGGAGGATGAAAATGGAAGAGTTTTTCCATAACCGCTGCATTTTGTCCCCGGAGGAACAGACAAAAATATCGGAGGCAACCATCGCCGTAGTCGGCGCGGGCGGTCTGGGCGGATACGTCCTGAACGGTCTTGCACGACTCGGCGCGCGGCATATAAAAATCATTGATTCTGATGTCTTTGTCCCTTCCAATCTGAACAGACAACTCTATGCCTACAAGCAAACGGTGGGCAAGAGCAAGGCAATATCCGCCGCGGAGGCATTAAACAATATTCCGGGCTGCGTTCCGCAAGCGGTAGAAGAAGAGCTCCGGGAAGATAACGCCGAGCGTATTTTAACCGGTGTCGGGATAATTTTTGACTGTGCCGACAACATCCAAACCAAACTCCTTTTAGAAAAGCATTGCCTGAAAAAAACAATACCGTTATTTCACGGCGGTGTGGACCGCACCTACGGACAGGCGGCCTTTATATTGCATAAACCCTTGCTTGCAGGCTTCCTGAACCGAGCCTCCGCAACAGAAAATGCGGTGATTCTGCCGCAGTTGGTATCCGCTCTGCAACTGCAGTTATTTGTGAAATATATCAAAAACAACAATCTGTCCGATATCATCTGTTACATCGATGCGGAAGCAATGGAACTGTTTCGGATAGAAAACTCTGATTCATAAAACCAACAGTGCGCCGCAGGTATACATCCGGATGAGAAATACCGCGGTAAATACCAGCGCGGTTATCATGACAATCCAATCTTTATACGATAATTTAAGTTCTCTTAGCATGGTTCTTTTTTTGAAGGCACGGAAGCCGCGCGCGTTCAAGGCCCTTGCAAGCTCTTCGCTTTTTTGCATCGCTCCCAATATGGCGGGCGTTATAAGGTATCCATAAAGCTTCAGCTTTGTCCACAGAGATAGTTTTTTGATATCGATGCCGCGAAGAGCAATCGCTTTGATCCTGTTTGCGAACTCATCCCGAAAAACGGGCAGATACCTCAGCGCGATGGCGGACATGAATGCCAGCTCATAAGGCATACGCAGCTTAAGAAGCCCATCCGTCATTTCGCTTCCTTCTGCCGTCGAGGCAATCAGCCCCGCCATCAATATCACGCTCATGCGGAGTACAAATTCCAGCGCAAAGCCAATTCCTCTTGAAGTAAGCAGCTGCACCTTGCCGATATGGACAAGAATGTCTCCTCCCTTAACGGTCAGGCTCTGCACAACCGCAATAAAAAGAATCAAGGACAAAAAATGCTTGAGCCGTTTTGCAGCGTCCAAAAAGCTGATTCTGCACAGAATCCCGGCCCCAATCGCCGCTCCCGCAACAATCATCAGATTGCCGACATCTTCAGAAAGCACCGCGAGCGTCGTAAGAAGAACAATCAACAGCAGTCTTGAGCGCGGGTCAAGCTTCATAAAGCCGGCCTCCTTCCAGACGCAATACGCGCTTATCCTCCAAAGCATCGGCCAGATCTTCATCATGCGACATAACCAGGACGCCGTTGTTTTTTGAAAAATCATTGATGAAATGAATCAGATCTTCCTTGCTTCCGGCATCGAGCGCCGAAGTAGGTTCGTCCAAAATCAGATATTCGACACCCTTTGACAGCAATGCGGCAAGCGCAAGACGCTGTTTTTCGCCGCCCGACAGCCCGAGCGGAAAGCGGGTTTCCATGCCGGACAGCCCGAATTTCTTTATTAATTCTTTAAGAAGTGCTTTTTTTTCCTCCGTCAGCGTTTTTGACAATTCAAAAGGGAAAGAAAGCTCCTCTTCCACTGTGGGTGCGAACAACTGCAAATCCGGATTCTGGAACAAATAACCGATCCTGTTTGCCCGCGCACCGGGAGACATTTTTACGGCGTTTTTCCCGTCCAATTTTATGCTGCCTGCACAGGGCTTCAAAATCCCTAAAATAAGGTTTGCAAGCGTGGTCTTTCCGCTGCCGTTTGCTCCCGTAAGCAAAGCAATACCGCGGCTCTCAAAAACGGCATTCAGACCGCAAAGCACAGGAGGCAATCTTTTTTGATACGAAAAAGTCAGGTTTTCAAGTTCGATCAGCATAGTCCTTCCCCCTTTCCAGCTCTAATGTTTTTGTCGCAACCGCAAGGTCTCTTGAATTATGGCTGACCAGAACGACGGCACCGCCGTTTGAAGCAAAGGACTTCAGGATATTTCTTATCCTCTCTTTTTTTTCGATGTCCACGCGCGCGGTAATCTCATCGGCAATCAGTATTTTCGGATGCATCGTCAATACCGACGCAATGGCGACAAGCTGCTTTTCGCCTCCGGACAAAAGATGCGTCTTTGCGTTTTTCAGATGTTCAATCCCGCAGAGTCGCAACGCCTCTTCGATCCTCGCGGCAATCTCCTGCCGGGGAATGCAAAGATTCTCCGGTCCGAAAGCAAGCTCTTCGGTCACCGTAGGCGAAAACAATTGACTGTCCGGATTTTGAAAAACGATTCCTACGGCAGTGCAGCGCTCGGCGATGGACATCTTTTGAAGCGGTTTTCCGTCATAAAGTATTTCGCCGCATAGCCGGACGCCGTCTTCCTCTCCAATCAGCCCGCTCAAACACAGACAAAGGGAACTCTTGCCGCTGCCGTTGTCTCCCTTTATCCCAAGAATTTCACCTTCGCAAAGCGACAGCGATAAATTCTGAAAGATAGCGGTGTCGCCGTAGCTTAAGCTGATTTGCTTTACCCGGAGCTTCACGCCACAACCACCCCGGTCAGAAGCTTGCATCGGCTGGAAGAAAATACATCCGAAACCTTAATCACAACAAACGGCCCTCCGTCTTCGGTTTCTCTGGTGTGTCCCAAGCCGTCAATGCCCTTCGTAAACGGTTTGCCATTGACCTTGTATGCGATAAAAACATTATCATCACGCCGGACATCCTCCGGGGAATATACTTTTTCTGCACCGTCGGATGCCTGCAATATGACGGTGCGTGCATTATTAAGATCGACGCCCAGCGCGTGCAAAACAGCCTTAAGTTCCAGACCCGTATATGTTTTTTCTACGGGATCGCTGTTGGACGTGTCATAAATATTCACAAAATCTTTTTCTTGCACATCGGCAAGCGCGGCAAGCTCTCCGATGGTAAAGCTGCCGAGTTCTTCGCCGTAAGCAACGAATCTGATCTTCTGATCTTCATAAAGCGCGCGGTTGGATTCGTTGTATTTGAGATAGATCGGCAGAAAAACCGCGAAGGATGCGGCAAGCACGCAAAATACAATGATTGCTGCCAGCGACGTTTTGTTTAATCTTTTGAGTTTCATTTTTCACCTCAGAACGATGATATGCCGGCCGGGAATGCGTTCCTTTGCATAAAACAGGCTGAATCCGCCCGAATGCAGAGATACTTCATTAACCGACATCCCCGGCGGAACCTTTTTCTTCGTTTGTTTGGATGGAACGAACGGATTCAGAATGTTCCTGAATCTTAATGCTGCCTTCTTCGTCAGACGGCAAAACAATAGATTCCAGCGCTTGTGGCATAGGCTTGTGTTTTTTCATCAGGCCGGATTTTTCGGCTTTCGTATAGGCAAAATAGCCAATGACTCCGCCCGCCGCGCCGGAAAAAGCCGCCGCAAGCAGAGTAAACAGCATCGGATAAAAAGACATGCGGAAAAACAAAAGATTGGCAAGATAGGTCCCTGCAATATTGGCAAGCATTACCGCAACAAGAAAATGAAGGACAGTATAGCCTTTTTTTCTGAAGAAAAACAGGATTTCAACGGGCAGAGCAGGCAGCATATATGTCAAGATTGTCCAGACGCCATGACTTCCGGGTGCGCCCGTCGCAACCATGATGAGCGTCTGAAGAGCCGCAACGGCCAGCGCCGCTCCCGGTTTTACCGTCAGGGCAATGGCAAGGGGCAGCCAAAGCATATACAAACCACCCGCAAGCGCGCCGCCGGGAATTCCCAAAGGCCCGGTAATCATCCGCACAAGGGTTCCCGCGATGGTTTTCATGGCAATGCTCAATGCCGTAAGCATCGCCAACAGAATGAAATCACGCACTCCGAAGCTCTTGAAAACCTTTTTGAATCCTGTTTGTTTCATGACAGGCCACGCACATATATATCTGTTTTTTTTGTTGCCGAAACGCCATGAAGTGTTTTATTCATGTTCCTTCTCTCCTGGAATTGTCGAAAACTCAATCTTGCTCAGTTTTCTCGCCCATTTGTTGGCAGGTTGGTCGGGAAATACGGCGCAAAGCGCGCCGCTTTGCTCTGATGCAGTAAGTGTCACGCCATCATATTCGAAGGCGATGATCATTTTGCTTCCCCCGCAGGCAGATTGAAATACTTCTTCCGTCACAACCGTGACATAATTGTCAAGCGCACTTAACGTAAGCATGGTATAAACGGAGATCGGCGCGCTTTGCGTATAAGCATCCAGGAGATCTTCCAGGTAAACACCTTTTAACGAATGCGGTATCTTGTTGCCATTTGCATCGGTTTTGTCGCTTGCATAACAGGGATTGGCTTCCGTATAAATGACGGGCTTGCTTTCGAACAACGCTTTGATTTGCGATTTGGAAATGGCGATGTCCGCAAGCGGCGTACCCTGCGCATCCGTCAGACCGCTCAGCGTCAAAGCATATGCGTCGTCATTGTCCTGCGGTTCGTCTTCAATCTTGCCGCAGGCCGCAAAGGCAAAAGAAACCGCCGATATAAGAATCCAGACCGTTAAAAAGAGAAAAACCTTTTTCTTCCTCATCATAAAAAACTCCTTACATAAAAAAATCTTCCCGTAATTCCGTACGGAAAGAAAGCAATGTTCTTTTCGCACCGGAAGGGAAAGACCTTTCGTTCTCTCCCCCGTCCCGGACTCCATGGCGCTCGCTTTAGGAAACCGGGCTCGAACACAGTAAATATATGGTATCACACCTTTTCTGTTTTGTCAATCCGGGTCAAAAAAGAGGATGGTGTCAAATATTTTTAGTAATTTCCCAAAGTAACGTCCACAGTGGACTTTGAAGTGGAACTTACCTTGGGAAACCTTTTCCTAGGGCTTTTTTGATATGCCGTTTTTCATTA
>LVAO01000009.1:0-23772 GCA_001604065.1 Clostridiales bacterium Firm_09 | reverse complement strand
CCGAATTGTGGCTTTTACCCCAGAAATTTTCCCACACTAACTTCCATTTCCCATCTAACTTCCACAACGGGTATCACTGTGGACGTTACTTTGGGAAATAACGATTTCAGAACAGTTGTATCCCGGCAAAAAGCCTACGACGCAAATAAACCTTATTTTTTGAAAACAAAAAGATATTCGTGCGCCAAAAGCAGAAAATTAAACTTTATGCTATTCGTTTTCCAATATCCCGTTGTTTTGCAATTATGCTGTTCTTTGATAATGATTTCTTTTGTTTTGAACCCCGACAACTCGAAAACACGCATTGTTTCAAAGGCAAGCGGTTGCACCATACCTTTTTTGCGCATATCGCCCATTAGGACAGCACAGAATTTTCCTTTCTTTAATACGCGATAACTTTCTTCGGCTATTTTTCCCATTTCCATTAAAAACGGCTTGATCGACAAATGGGAAAGGTCTTCGTTTATATCTTCGCTATACTTAATAATATCGGCATACGGAGGATGAGTACATATCAGATCAATCGATTCGTCAGAAATACCGACAAGGGTGCGCGCGTCACCTTGTCTGATTTGGGTGGTCGCTGTAGTATCCAATTGAAAATCACATTTTTTTTGGGAAAGTTCTACAGCTACAGGGTTGATATCTATACCGATAAAATTGCGGTTTGTAAGTTTTGCCTCGACAGCCGTCGTCCCACCGCCTACAAACTGATCCAAAACCGTATCACCCTCTTGCGAATAGCGCAATATCACGTTGCGCGGAATATATGGCGACCAATTCCCTCGATATTTCGCGTCGTGAGTCGCCCACTTTCCGCGATTGGGGAATGCCCAAACAGTATTCGTTTCCAATTCAAAGTTTTCGGGCTGCAGAGGAATCATTTTTGCCATATTACTTATTAAAAAGGTCGTCAAGCGCGCCATTATCCAAATCGGCAATGCAGTAAATATTATCCATAATTTCAAAAGTTTCTTCGAGATTATGACGTGCCGATTTCCACCCTTGTCCGTCAGTAATCCACACAAAACCGAATCCGACGATTTCTTTTGCTTCCAATGCAAGCGTTTTATAACTGCGCGCGATTTCGTTCAATTTCGAGCCGCCGCCGGTATAAAAATTCGTCTCAATGGCAAATATCGTTTTATCCGTTTTCACAACAAAGTCAAAACGTTTTTTTGTTTTTCCAGTATTCGATATGCCCGATAAATCAATATTCCACTTGCTTTCTATATCAGAAATATACATTTCCTTAAAATAAGTTATACTCTTGACAAATCCGGCACCCTTTAGATACTGTTCAACCAAATTCTCCATAAGGTGTCCCCCGCGGTTTTTCCTACCGTTGCTGTCCAATCCTACCTCAACACCTGTGACATAATCAACAAGATTGTTTACGATATGCTTTGAAATCAAATCAAAGAGTCCGGTTTTACGCATAAAAGTTTTGTATTCGTCGATAGAATAATTCAATTTTATAAAATTAAAAGTATACTCTCCGTCAATATCTATGGCATATATCTCCCTGCTACGAACAGCGAGCAAAATCGGAATACATTTTAAGGTTTCAGGATATTTGATAATGATGTTTTCAAACTCTTTTTCTATATCCTGCGAACCTATAAGAGAATTAAGAATATTCAATTCAACTTTAATGCTTTCGACATTATCGAAAACTTTTGCAAAATTCAAATAGTAATCATAGTTGCAAATACTTGTTTTAAATGTATTCAGCCACTCATTAAAATCACGTTTCATTCGTGTTCGTTCCTTATTTATTACAAATCAATAATTCGTTTACGGCACCGCGTTTTTCTGCCTTGCTGTTAATCATACGGGGTGCCGAAACACGTATGATTTTATAATCTTTATATAAATCGTCAAAAAAATTATCGTTTTCATTAATATTTTTGGGATCCGAATTGCTTAATGCAACGACAGCACCGATTTTACTGAGTTCTGTGAAAAACGCCGCTAGTCTTTTTTGTTCATTATCATCAAAACAGTCCTTGTTATAAGAAGTAAACGCCGCGGTTTCCGATATAGGACGATATGGCGGATCAAAATAAACAAAAGTGTTTTTGTCTACAAAATCCCGTGATAACGTATAATCTCCACATACAATAGTTACATTCTGTAATCCGACGGAGACATTACGCAAGTTTTCCTCGTCGCAAATAGTCGGATTCTTATAGGCGCCCATAGGAACATTAAATTGCCCTTTTCGATTTACACGATATAAACCGTTGAAACAAGTTTTATTCAAGAAAATAAAAAGCGCCGCTTTTTCTGTAGCTGTATCGTTTTTCAAAGCAAGCGTATTAAAACGCTCCCTTGCCTGATAATAATAATACTTTCTGCCGTTATTGTCCATAGGCAAAAACGACATTTGCATCTCAATCAATTTCTTTACAAGTGCGTCAACATTATTCTTTATAACTTGATATGTATTCATCAATTCCGTATTGCTATCGGAAATATAGTATTTGTCAAAATTGTATTTGGGAAGAATGTCGAAAAACAATGCACCGCCGCCAACCATAGGCTCAGCATATTTAGTTATACTACCGTCCAAAGGGATAAGCTTTTCTATCTCCGAAACGAGATTGTTTTTACCGCCAACCCATTTGACAAACGGCTTTAGTGTAACGTTCTTTTTTTCATAACGAATTGTTCTTTTATCAATGGGTTTCTCGGCAGTACTCGGAATAATCCACATATTGCCTACCATCATTGCCCCTGCTATACGCTTTTCGTGACAGAGAATAGAAACTCGCCTTTGCGAAATATCCCATTTTTCTGCAGCTTCTTTTGCCGAAATAAAACTTAACATAAAACCACCTCTACTTTGAAATTATTATATTCTAAATCGCGAATAATAGCAAGAGAAATCCAGAAGGTAAATTTTCCTTTAGCTTTTGGACAAAGAGCCTATGCATTTCATTCTCACGTCGATACCTTTCGCGGCTTAAACCCGTGTATATTAAATTTTATTATCAAGATAAAAGATACAGGTGAAAGTTTTACGACCCTTTACATGCCGTTTACGATGTTTTGAAAGAATAAAAAATATGATTACAACAAAAAAAAGAACCTAACCCGATTGAAGTTCGGGTTAGGTTGTGATTGGTGGAGATAAGCGGGTTCGAACCGCTGGCCTCTTGAATGCCATTCAAGCGCTCTACCAACTGAGCTATACCCCCGAAAAACGGAACGGGTATATTGTAAACTAACAGACGCCTGTTGTCAACTGTTCCCGGGCAATTTGATGTGGCCGGAGCAGGAAATCCAAGGATATCTTGACATTCCTTCGGTTTGAGGCTATGATGATAGCATGAAGAATTTAACAGACGGATATATCCTTGCAAGCGGGAAGCTCCTTCCCTGTGTCGGCTACGGAACCTGGCGCGTCCCGGAAGGAGAAATCTGCAGAAACGGCGTCAGGACCGCCCTCGAAGCGGGCTACCGCCATTTCGATACGGCTGCAATCTATAAGAACGAAAGGAGCGTGGGCGAAGGGATCCGCTTGAGCGGTATCCCGCGGGAAGAGGTTTTTTTGACCTCCAAGCTCTGGAATACCGATCAGGGCAAAGAGCGGACGCTTGCGGCATTTGAGCTTTCTCTGAAGAAGCTCGGCACCGATTATCTGGATCTGTATCTTATCCACTGGCCGGTTGCCTATGCCTATAAAGACGAGTATCCCAGACATCTGATCGAGTCCTGGCGGATCATGGAGGAATTATACAGGGATGGACGCATCCGTTCGATCGGAGTGAGCAATTTTTTGCCTCACCATATGGAAACATTGCTGCAGGAAGCAAAAATAATGCCGATGGTCAACCAAATCGAGCTTCATCCCGGCTGCCTCCAGCCGGAAGCCGTCATGTATTGCAAGGGAAGAGGCATTGTGCTGGAAGCCTGGAGTCCCCTTTGTCAGGGACGACGTTTTGACAAACCTTCCATCGCCAAAGCGGCGGCGGCGCACGGCAAAACGCCCGCACAAGTGATGCTTCGCTGGAGTCTCCAAATGGGTTTTGTCCCCCTTCCGAAATCGGTCACGCCGCAGAGAATTGTAGAAAACACCCGGATTTTTGATTTTGAACTGACCGAAGCCGAAATGAAGGCCATCGGACGCTCTTTGATGTCCTCGCGCATGGGTCCCCATCCCGACCATGCAAAATTCTAATACGACATAATACTTTGTCTCTTCTGCAAATTTTATGGATGCTTTAAAAAAATACAGGCGCACCTTTGCGGGTTGCTGCACCGCACTTGCAATCCAGGCTTTTATCTCTATTTGTCCGCCGATACTGTTTGTGGCGTTCCGTACACTGTACGGCTTGACCTATACAGAGTTGGGCGCGCTGGTTTTTTTTGAATTTTCTGTTCAGATTGTGGTGGATATCCTTGCGGCTTCCAAGGTGGACAAGTACGGCTTCCGCCCGTTTGTCTACCTTTCGCTTCTTCTCATCACCCTGGGCACCATCCTTTTTGTGCTGGCGCCGTTCATTCTGCGCCATCCTTACCCCCTGTTTGTCGCAGGCACCTTTGTCTTCTCCTCCGCCTCGGGACTTCTGGAGGTAATCGTCAGCCCGATTGTCGATAATCTTCCGACCATCGATAAGGCGAGAGCAATGAGCCGCCTTCACGGATATTACGGACTGGGTGCGATTTTTGTAATCATCACGACAACGTTGCTTGTACGCGCTCTTGGCGAGGCGCGCTGGCAGATCGTCATGAGCCTTTTTCTGATTCTGCCCGCAACAGCATTTCTGCTTTTTCTTAAAGCGCCCATCCTTGATTGCCGCGACAACGGGCGCAATCTGCGCTTCCGCGATTTTATCTGCAAACCGGTATTTTGGCTCTTTGCGTCGGCAATCATTCTAGGAGGCATTACAGAGCTTGTCATGAGCCAATGGGCTTCCACTTTTTTTGAAACTGCACTTGGGATGAACAAGCTTGCGGGAGATCTTCTTGCCGTTGCCTCTTTTGCCGTATTCTTTACATCCGGGCGCCTGATTTATGCGTATGCGGGCGCCAAAGTCGACCTTTCTAATATTTGCATCGCAGGCTCCGCGCTGTGCACCGTTTCTTATATCACGATCATCCTTTCGGATATCCCGGCGCTCTCCGTTGCCTGCTGTGCTCTGACAGGCCTGGGCGTCGCCCTCTTATGGCCGGGTGCATTGTCACTTGCGACGCGCTGCTTTGCAGGAGCGTCCACCAAATTGTTCGGAGTCATGGGCGCAATGGGCGATATCGGCTGCGCGATGGGACCCTTTCTTGTTGGACTCATCGCGGACAACATCGGAGGCATCCCTGCGATGGCAGCGCTCGCACAAAGATTCTCATTGGCATCGGACGCCTTCGGGCTGAAAGCGGGGCTTCTCGCCGGCGTTTGCGCCGCGCTTGCGGCGATGTTCGTCCATATTCTCATCAAGGGGAAAATGAATCCGAACACAAATAAGCATCGATGATATGCGATATATCCGCAAAGGAATTGAAACAAGCGGGAAAATTGCGCAAAAATTACCGCACAGCCTGCGCCGTTTTTTAATGCGCCATGAATGCAATATCTGCGCTTAACAAACCCTTCTCAATGATTGTTATTGTCCGGAAACCAAATTCTTAAGTTTTTCTTCTACATCTGTGGCGTTGGCTTTGCCGCGTGTTGCCTTCATCACATAACCAAGAAGAGCTTTGAGCGCTGCCTCCTTACCGGCGAG
The DNA here is from genome assembly GCA_001604065.1 of Clostridiales bacterium Firm_09. GTDB lineage: Bacteria > Bacillota > Clostridia > Christensenellales > DTU072 > Firm-09. The sequence goes on along the minus strand of LVAO01000009.1, from coordinate 18,046 downwards.
ATAATCTGCAACCGCGCGCGGATTGGCGGCAATTGATTCTCGGCAAAGCTTGTCGACTTCGGAATTGTCCACAGAAGCAAGATCTGAGGCAGAAAGGAAATCCATGCAGGACCTTCCGGAAGACAGCATTTTTTCCAGGGTCTGCTTGGCGATGTTTGCGGTAATTTTACCGCTGTCCAGAAGAATGACCAGCTCTGCAAGATGGGCCGGACGGATAGGAAGCGCAAAGCGCTCTTTTTCTTCTTCTGTATTAAAACCGCGGAAGATCTGTCCGATAATCAGGTTGCACACATTCTTTGCGCTTGCGCCCGCAGCGACGGCGGCATCAAAAAAGTCGGCAACGTTTTTATATTTGACAAGGATTGACGCTTCTGTGGCCGGAACGGAAAGAACTTCGGTATATCTTTTTTTCTTTGCCGGGGGAAGCTCCGGAAGACCGGCGCGGATTTCTTCGATAAATGCTTCTTCGATATCGATTTGCAGAATGTCCGGCTCACGGAAGTAGCGGTAATCCTGCGCATCCTCTTTGCCGCGCATGCTTTCTGTCGTGCCGTCGGACTCGTTGAAACGGCGGGTTTCCTGTACGACCTTTTCTCCGTTGTCAAGAAGTTCCGCCTGACGCGCATATTCGTATGCGATTGCCTTTTCAATAAAGGAAATGCTGTTCATGTTTTTGATTTCGGCCCGGGTTCCGAATTTCTCTTCGCCGAAACGGCGGAGCGAAATATTGACGTCGCAACGCATGGAGCCTTCCTGCATTCTGCAGTCGGACACGCCAATATGACGGAAAATCAGCTGAAGTGTTTCGATATATTCGCGCACTTCCTCAATGCTCCGGAGATCGGGCTCGCTGACAATTTCTATAAGCGGCACACCGCCGCGGTTGTAATCTACATAGGTGTAGTTTCCTTCGTGCACCAGCTTCCCCGCGTCCTCCTCCATGTGAATGCGGGTGATGCCGATGGTGCGTCCGTTTTCAAGGACGATCCGGCCGTTTTTGCAGATAGGCTCATCAAACTGCGATATTTGATATGCCTTGGGAAGGTCGGGATAAACATAGTTTTTGCGGTCCATATGCGTTGTGCGCGCAATTTCGCAATTTGTCGCCAGACCCGCCCGGACAGCGTACTGCAATACTTTTTTGTTGAGGACGGGCAGACTGCCGGGCTCTCCGGTGCATACCGGACAGCAATGGGTATTGGGCGCACCGCCAAAGGCAGTAGGACAGCCGCAAAAAATTTTGGACGCAGTCGCAAGTTCAACATGGGTTTCCAGCCCGATAATCATCTCGTATTTCACAGCTTCACCCCCATATCGGGCGGCAGCACACCCGATCTTCCGCTCTGCTCATAGGCATATGCGAGGTCCAGAATGGTCTCTTCGCCATGCTGGCGCCCTAAAAGCTGCATGCCGATGGGAAGACCGTTCTTATCGATTCCGCAAGGAAGGCTGACGGCGGGAATACCTGCTATATTCACCGGAACCGTAAAAATATCGGACAGATACGTTTCGATCCTATTGTCCGACGCATAATTGAGCGGGAATGCCGTACGCGGCGCAACGGGCGAAACCAGCGCGTCGCATTTGTCGAATATCTCATCAAAAGAAGCAATCACCTGATTGCGCAGAAGCTGCGCTTTTTTATAGTATGCGTCAAAATATCCGGAGCTCAGAACGTAGGTACCCAGCATAATCCGCCTCTGAACTTCCTTGCCGAACCCTTCGCTTCTTGTACGCATCACCATGTCGTTGATGTCTGCATACTTTTCTGCACGATAGCCATAACGGATTCCGTCATAACGTCCGAGGTTGGAGCTGGCTTCGGCGCAGGCAAGAATATAATAGACGGGCACCGCATATCTGAGAACGGGAAGCTCTGCTTCCACAAGCGTTGCGCCTTCGCTTTCATAATAGCGCAAAGCCTTATGGACCGCCTCCTTGATATCGCGGCCGAGATTTTCAAAATATTCTTTTACTATACCGATTTTTTTGCCCTTGACCGCACCTTTGAGTCGGTCGGCAACAGGAGCGGCGGATGTGTCTTTTCTTGAAGTATGATCTTTGGGATCATGCCCTTTGATTGCGTCAAAAACAATGGCCGCGTCCTTGACCGTCGCGGTCAGAGGGCCTATCTGATCCAGGCTTGACGCATAGGCAATCAATCCGTAACGCGAAACCGCACCATACGTGGGCTTCAGGCCTACAATACCGCAAAATCCCGCAGGCTGGCGGATGGAGCCGCCCGTATCCGAACCAAGCGCATAAACGGCCGTCCCCGCTGCGACAGCGGCCGCGGAGCCGCCCGAACTGCCGCCCGCAACATAATCCGTATTGCGGGGATTATACGTCGGACCGAAACAGGAAGTCTCGCAGGTGGAACCCATTGCAAATTCGTCCATGTTGGCTTTGCCAAGCAATACGGCGCCCATGCAGGAAAGCTTTTCCCAGACCGTGGAGTCATAGGTCGGCTTGTAGCCTTTTAGGATTCTTGAACAGCAGGTGGTCTCTTCTCCCCGGATGGCCATATTGTCCTTGATTGCCATGGGAATGCCCGCAAGCGGGCTGACAGCATCGCCTTTCTGCAGGGCCAAATCGGCTTTCTCCGCGGCTTCCATAGCAAGGCCTTCCGTCAGGCGGACATAGGCATGTATTTTGGAATCATAAGCTTTTATGGCAGAAAAATATTGCGAAGTCAGCTCCCGGCTGGTGATCTCTCTCTGGCGCAGCTTCTTCGCGAGATGCAGAATCCTACTTTCCATCCACCTTCCTCCTTTTTACGGGGAAGTATCCGTTGTCGCCTCCGCCCACGTTGGACAAAACAAGCGACTGAGGCGAACAATCCCGCACGACGTCCTCACGAAGATCCTTTGCACAGACTTTCTGTCCCTTGTATCCGGCGGATTCTTCTGCAACCGCGGAATTGATAAGCCCCGCAAAGCCTACTATTTCATCCAAATCCTTGGTGAGGCTATCCAGCGTTTCATCCTCTACGGAAAGTTTGGCGAGTCGGGCAAGCCATTTTACTTCTTGCTTTGAAATCATTGCTGCTCCTTCTTGGTACGGGCGGCGGATTTGATTCTCACGGAATCAACGTATTTTGATATGCACCTCGCGCAGCTGTTGCTCGGTCACCTCAGAAGGTGCACCCATCAGGAGGTCCTGCGCGTTCTTGTTCATGGGGAAGGCGATGACTTCGCGGATATTCTGCTCTTTGGTGAGCAACATGACGATGCGGTCAACGCCGGGCGCCATACCGGCATGCGGGGGCGCACCGAATTTGAAAGCGTTATACAGTGAGGGGAATTTAGTCTGCAACGTTTTTTTGTCATAACCGGCAAGCTCAAATGCCTTTTCCATGGTTCTGACTTCGTGATTGCGGACAGCGCCCGAAGAAAGCTCCACTCCGTTGCAGACAATGTCATACTGATAGGCAAAAATTTCGCCCGGATCCTTGTTCACAAGCGCGTCATATCCTCCCTGCGGCATAGAAAACGGATTGTGCGTAAACGTCCATTTGCCGGTCTCCGGGTCAATTTCGTACATGGGAAAATCCACAACATAGCAGAAACGATACGCATTCTGCTCCGTAAGCTCCAGTTTTTCACCCAATTTGTTACGAATCTGTCCTGCATAACAAGCCGCTTTCTCCTCACTGTCGGCAATAAAAAACAGCAGGTCGCCCGCTTCGAGTGCGGCAAGCCCGGCAAGCGTCGGCTTCAGCTCCTCAGGGATATACTTGTCAATGGGACCTTTGTAAGTCCTGTCCGTCTGCACAGTAATATATCCCAGACCTTTCATGCCGATTTCAAGCGCATACGAAAGCATCTGTTCGTGGAAACTTTTGGAACAGGAGGCGCCCCCCGGCACGCGGATGGCGCGGACAGTTTTATTCTTGAAGGGCGCAAAATCACATTTGTCAAAAAACGTCGTCAGGTCTACAATGGTAAGCGGGTTGCGCAGGTCAGGCTTGTCCGTACCGTAACGAAGCATCGCATCACGGTAAGTAATGCGGGGAAAGGGCGCTTCCGTAATCACAGCGCCGGACGCAAATTTCTTGAAGAGCTTGTACAGAACTTTTTCTGCGACGGCAAATACATCTTCCTGCGTTGCAAAAGCCATCTCAAAATCCAGCTGATAGAATTCGCCCGGAGAACGGTCGGCCCTGGCGTCCTCGTCGCGGAAACAGGGAGCAATCTGAAAATACCGATCAAAACCCGAAATCATCAACAACTGCTTGAAAATCTGCGGAGCCTGCGGAAGCGCATAGAATTTGCCTTTGTGCTTGCGGCTGGGAACAAGAAAATCCCGCGCGCCTTCGGGAGAAGAAGCCGTCAGAATGGGCGTGGTGATTTCTGTAAATCCCTCCGCACGCATAAGATCGCGCATTTCTGCTACAACCTGGGAGCGGAAAAGGATTTTATTATGGTTCTGCGTGTTGCGGAGATCCAGATATCTGTATTTCAAACGAAGGTCTTCACGGGTTTCGGGTGCGGAAGACACATCAAAAGGCAGCGGCTCAAGCACATCTCCCAGAATTACGACCTCCTTTGCCACCAGTTCCAAGGTGCCGGTGGCAATTCTCGGATTGTACATGGAAGCATCGCGCATGCGGAGAATACCTTTGACCGTGATGCACTGCTCGCGCGAAAGAATGTTGACGATATCCTTATTCTGCAAAACCACTTGCACAACACCATACTGATCGCGGAGATCGACAAAAGAGATGCCGCCGTGGTCACGGATATTCTCTATCCATCCGGCGAGACGGAGCTCTTGTCCGATGAGGTCATCGTTGATTTGCCCGAGGTTGTGCGAACGGTAAGGATGATTTGCCATAGATTGTCCTTTGCTTTTGGAAAAATTCTGACAGACTATTATATGCAGGCGCATAATAACAGCCGGTATCTTCCGACAGTTTTTCATAGTTTATCACAATAAAGCGAATCAAGTCAATCGATTGCGCCCATACAGCAAACATGCTATACTTTTAGACAAGAAAAAAAGGAAACATTATGCCATATAAAGTATTTCTCAAAAAGAATGAAGAAAAGCGCCTCCTTGCCGGGCATAGCTGGGTCTACGCCAACGAAGTCGCCCGCATCGAAGGCAAAGACACCAACGGCTCTCTGGCCGAAGTCTATGACGCCAAAGACAGGCTGCTCGGCAAGGGCTATATCAACCATGCTTCAAAAATTCTTGTACGTGTCTTTATCCGTGACGGCGGTGAAGCAGACAAAAGGCTGTTTTTGTCCCGTATTCACGCTGCAAACGATTATAGGGTAAAATTGGGATATGCCGACTGCTACCGCGCCGTATTTGCCGAGGCGGACAATCTTCCCGCGCTGATCGTCGATAAATACGGCGATACGCTCTCCGTGCAGTTTTTGTCCCTCGGCATGGAGAAACAGAAGGAAATGATTACAGAGTGCCTGCGTGAAGTTTTTGCTCCCGTGGGCATCTATGAGCGCGACGATTCCCCCGCACGCACCAAAGAAGGATTGCCGCTTGTCAAAGATTGGATTGTAAAGGGTCCCGAAACAAGAGTAAAAGTTACCGAAAACGGTCTGAGCATGATTGTTGATTTGGAGAATGGGCAGAAGACCGGTTATTTTCTGGATCAAAAAGAAAACCGTTATGCCCTCAGAAGATATGTCCGGGACGCAGACGTTCTGGACTGTTTTTGCAACTCCGGCGGATTTTCTTTGAACGCGCTTGCGGGAGGCGCAACACGCGTCACCGCCGTCGATATCTCGGAGCAAGCCCTATCGGATGCAAGGGAAAATGCAGGGATGAACGGTTTTTCCAACCGTTTGGAAACTGTCTGCGCCGATGTCTTTGAACTTTTAAGAGATTACAAAAAACAGGGCAGAAGCTTTGATGCAATTGTGCTTGATCCGCCTGCCTTCTGCAAAAGCGCCGCCGAGGCCGAAGACGCATACCGAGGCTACAAGGACATCAATCTGCTCGCCATGAAGCTTGTCCGACAAGGCGGTTTTCTTGCCACTTCCTCCTGCTCGCATTTCATGAGTTTTTACATGTTTGAAAAGATGCTTGCAGAAGCGGCCCGGGAAAGCGGCAGGACGGTGCGCAGCGTCGAGATCAGATCGCAGTCGGCGGATCACCCCTCTCTGCTGGCGGCAGAAGAAACCAGATATCTCAAATTCTATGTTCTCAATATTCAATAAGAGGTAAACTATGGAAGCACTCAACAAACAGATTCTTGATATCCTCCGCGAAGACGCGCGCCTCAATGCAGATGCGATTGCCGTAATGCTCGGCGCGGATAGCGCGGCCGTACAAAAAGCTATCGCCGCCATGGAAGCGGACGGCACCATCATCAAATATATGACCGTCATCAATGATGACCGTTATGACGATGACGGTGTCGAAGCACTGATTGAGGTCAAAGTTACGCCCAAGCTTGCCGAAGGATACGATGCGGTGGCAGAAGAAATCTACAAATTCCCGCAGGTGCGCAGCGTCTTCCTGATGAGCGGCTCGTATGACCTTCTGGTGACCGTAAGCGGAAGAAATCTCAGGACGGTTGCCAAATTCGTCGCCGAAAACCTTTCTACGCTGGACGCAGTGACAAGCACCGCAACAAGGTTCATTCTGAAAAAGTATAAAGTGGAGGGGGTCACTCTGTCGGCAGAAGAAGAGAACGGCAGACTTCCCGTGCAGCCCTGATGGATTATACGAAATTCATCAATCCGCGTGCCGCTGCGCTGCGGCCGAGCGGCATACGCAAATTTTTTGACGCGGTAAACGAAGTTCCCGATGCAATCTCATTGGGCGTCGGCGAACCCGATTTCCGCACGCCCTATTTTATCGGCGACCGCGCGATCAAATCCGTAAAAGACGGACGAACGCAGTATACCGCAAATAACGGCAAATCCGAGCTCCGCGAGCTGGTATCACAATATCTTCAAGCGCGTATGGGAGTTTCTTATTCGCCCTCCGAAGTTCTGATTACCGTCGGCGCATCCGAAGCCATTGACCTTGCCTTGCGCGCAACCGTATCCGACGGCGACGAGGTATTGATCCCTGAGCCCTGCTTTGTTTCTTACGCACCCTGCGTCGCCCTTGCCGGCGGCGTACCTGTGCCCCTGCCGTGCAAAGAGTCCGAAGGATTTATTGTGACGCCGGAAGCAATCGGGGCTGCCTGTACGGCAAAGACCAAATCCATCCTCCTCTCTTATCCCAACAATCCGACGGGCGCTGTGATGAACGAAACAGAAATACGCGCGGTTGCGGATGCGATTGTCGGACATGATTTGCTCCTCATTTCGGATGAAATATACGCGGAGCTTTCCTTTGGCGGTGCGCACTTTTCGCCCGCACGCATTCCTGCATTGCGGGAGCGCTGCATCTATGTGGGCGGTTTCTCCAAGGCGTTCGCAATGACAGGTTGGCGTCTGGGCTTTCTCTGCGCGCCCGCACCTCTATACAGTCCGATGTTCAAGATACACCAATATGCAATCATGTGCGCACCGACGTTTTCGCAGTATGCGGGTATCGCGGCGCTGTCGCAATCTTTGACAGACGGTTTTGAAGCGGTATCCGCCATGTGCGGCTCCTATGACAAAAGACGGCGCTTCATGTACAAGGCATTGACGGACGCAGGGCTGGATTGTTTTGAACCGATGGGAGCCTTTTATATTTTCCCCAGCGTCAAACGTCTGGGCGTGGACGGCGAGACCTTTGCAATGGGTCTTCTCGAACAAGAAAAAGTGGTCGTCGTGCCGGGATCGGCATTCGGCGAAAGCGGAAAATACAATGTCCGTATCAGCTATGCCTATTCCATGCAAAAATTGATTACCGCTACCGGACGCATAGCCGATTATATTCACAACCATTTTAAGGAGGGCAAGACATGAAAATTGTGATCGCTCCCGACAGCTTCAAAGGCACCCTGTCCGCCACGCGCGCGGCGGAACGGATAGCAGAAGGATTGCGCGGGACCTATCCGGACGCAGAACTTGTACTCTCGCCCATTGCAGATGGCGGAGAAGGCACAATGGATTGCCTGAAGGAAGTCCTTGGCGGAGAAATCCTCCGGAGCAAGGTGCACGGCCCGTTTTTAGAACCGGTCAACGCGCGCTTCCTTCTGACGCCGGCAGGCATGGCCGTCGTCGAAACGGCAGAGGCAATCGGTCTTCCTCTTGCGGGAGAACGCAAAAATCCTCTGCTCACCTCCACGTACGGGGCAGGGGAGCTTATACGCGCGGCGATGGACGCGGGCGCAAAAGAAGTGCTCCTGACTCTTGGCGGCAGCTCGACCAACGACGGCGGAATCGGAATGGCGTGTGCTCTCGGTCTGAAGGCCTGCAATTCGGAAGGCAAGGAGTTTTTGCCGACGGGCGGAACATTATCTGATATCCGGGCTCTCGATTTTATGACTTTGGATGCCCGCATCAAGTCCACATCTTTTACCGCATTATGCGACGTCACAACAAAGCTGACGGGTGCGACGGGCGCGTCCTATATCTTTGCCCCGCAAAAAGGCGCCGGACCTCAGGATCTTCCTCTTCTGGATAAGGGGCTTTTTGATCTTGCACAAAGAATCAAAGAAGCAACCGGTAAGGATTATCTGGATCTGGAAGGCGGCGGAGCGGCTGGCGGACTGGGCATGGGGACGGCGGCATTTCTGAATGCAGAACTCAAAAAAGGCATCGATACCGTGCTGGATCTGATTGGCTTTCAAGCCAAGATTCAGGATGCCGACGCTGTCATAACCGGAGAAGGACGGGTGGATAATCAAAGCTTTATGGGCAAAGTACTTTCCGGCGTTGCATCAAGGGTCAAGGCATCCCCTGCGAAGCTGTATATCATTGCCGGCTCAAGCACCGCGGACAAGGATACCTTGACAAAATACGGCGTGCAAAAACTGTATGTCACTTCAGAACCCGGCAGAAGCTGGGAGGATATCCGCCTCCATGCGGAAGAGGATCTGCTGCATACCGCTCAGTTGTTCAGAATTTGACAACGGAAGGAACCCTTTTGCGCTCCTATGGCCGCCATCGCTGCGGCCGGGATGCCGTAAAAAAATTTTCTCAATCGCGGAATTTATACGATATATTCTGGATTTCTTCTTCGATTTCGTATTTTTTGAGCGAATAATAAATCATTGCGGCAAGCGAAATTGCCGTCGTGATGGCGGTAACGATAATCAATGTCAGCATGCTCACAACAAAATAAAGCGCAAGCATAACGAAAATCATCAGAAAGGCTTCGCTTGCAATCAGAATACGCAGGCGGAAAATTGTTTTTTTATTGACCGATACCTGATTCTCTTCCATCAGAAGCGTCTCTTCCCTGACAAGGTTGACAAGATTGACCTTGCCCCAGAATAATTTTCTGAGATGATAATTGCTGACCAATCTCAGAAAAACAGAGAACGCTATCCCCCACATGACGGCGGTAATGACCAGAGAGGGTATGGCGACAATATCGTCTATTTCGGATACGCGGAGCAACGCAAAGAAACCAAACAGAAAAACGGAAAAATACATCCATAGAATCATGAAGTTGATCGCATTGCGTCCCGAAAGGTCGGCTTTGTCAAAAATATGGAACTCACTGTACCTCGGGAACGGGATGGAAAAGCGCTTGATGATCTTTCCATAAGGAATAATCCGCCTCGCAAGCATCAGCTTCATTTTTCTGGACCGGTAAATCTCGATGATGATCTGGGGGAAAATGATGATCGCACCGTAGCCGATAGCCACCAGTATCAAGGCAAAAAAGTTGCGCGGCGCCTCGCCGATCAGGGTTTCGTTCCAGACAAAAAGGGAATAATAAGAAAGCGTGCCGAAAGCCGAAAAGAGCCCGTATGTGACCACAAAAAAAAGGATTGTGCTCACATAGGGAAAACAAATGAAAAATTCTTTGAACCAGCTTTTCAGCAGCTGAAACAGACGCTTCATGGCTATATTATATATGAAATGTCCGGATTAATCAACAAGCAGTGGACAGTAAGTACTGGATTGCCAGAATGGCAAACAAAAAAAGGCGTTGCCTTGTTTTCAAGAAAAATTCCGAATGGTTGTCTTATGAACGATTGGAATCCATCAGCATGACCATGATGGCCTTTTGGGCATGAAGCCGGTTTTCTGCCTCGTCGAAGATTTCTTTGCTGTGTTTTTCAAAGACTTCACCGGTAATTTCTTCATCGCGGTGAGCGGGCAGACAGTGCTGCACCATCACATCCTTTTTGGCAAATTTCAGAAGTTTTTCATCGATATAGTAATTTTTGAATACTTCTTTGCGCATTGCCGTTTCGCTCTCCTGTCCCATGCTTGCCCATACATCCGTATAAACCACATCGGCGCCGACAACCGCTTTCTTCGGGTCCTCTGTGATTTCCAGAAGTCCGCTCTCCTTGCCCCAGCGTACAAGCTCGGCATCCGGAGCAAAACCGGCAGGGCAAGCTATACTCATTTTCATACCTGTGCGCACACATCCGACAATCAGTGAGTTTGCCATATTGTTTCCGTCCCCGATAAAAGCCAGTTTGAGACCTTTGAGTGTGTGTTTATATTCACGTATCGTCTGGAGGTCGGCAAGCACCTGACAGGGGTGGCAATAGTCCGTCAATCCGTTGATTACCGGCACGCTGCTGAAATGCGCAAGATCGTCCACATCGCGCTGCTTGTAGGTTCGTATCATGATTCCGTCCAGATAACGGCTCAATACGCGCGCAGTGTCCCGGATCGGCTCGCCGCGTCCGATCTGGATATCGTTCGCATTAAGGTACAGCGCTATGCCGCCCAGTTGGTAAATACCCACCTCAAAGGACACTCTGGTGCGCGTGGACGCTTTTGCAAAAATCATGCCGAGCGTCTTCCCTTTAAGAAGATGGTGTTCGATGCCCGCCTTCTGCTCTTTTTTTAATTTATCCGCAAGATCAAGAACTTCTATGATTTCCTGCGAAGAAAGGTCCGCAAGCCTTAACAAATCCTTTTTCATAATTGCTCCGTTCTGGTTATCTTAATTTGATTTTATGGTATCCTTTATTATAATTCAGACAGCTTTTCTGAACAGTCCCGAATCTGCGCTTCCACAGAAGGCGCAGAAGGTCCGCCCTCGCTGATACGTCCTGCGACGCAGACTTTCAAGTCGAGCGCGGCATAAATATCGGCTTCAAAGAGATTGCTGTATTCTTGAAATTCCTGCAGGCTGAGTTCTTCAAGCGCTTTCTTTTTTTCGATGCAATAAGCGATCAGGCCACCGGTTATTTTGTATGCCGTCCGGAAGGGCATCCCTTTTTTTACAAGATAATCCGCACAGTCGGTCGCATTGATGAACCCCTTCGCCGCCGCACGCTCCATATTGTCTTTCAGCACGGTCATTGTCGAAAGCATTCCGTTGAAAAGCGACAGACAGGACAGTGCGGTATCGACGCTGTCGAACAAGGCTTCTTTATCTTCCTGCATATCTTTATTGTAGGCGAGCGGAAGGCCTTTGAGCATTGTAAGAAGACCGATAAGATTGCCGTACACTCTGCCCGTCTTGCCGCGCACAAGTTCGGCGATGTCGGGGTTTTTCTTTTGCGGCATAATGCTTGAACCCGTCGAATAGCCATCATCCAGCTCGATGTATTTGAATTCCCATGACGACCAGAGAATGATTTCTTCGCAGAAACGAGACAAATGCATCATGATGATCGACAGCGCAGAAGCAAGTTCGACACAGTAGTCGCGATCGCTGACGCCGTCCATGCTGTTTTTGACTATATCTGCAAATCCGAGTTCCCGGGCGGTCATTCTGCGGTCAATGGGAAAGGTCGTACCCGCAAGCGCACAGCATCCGAGCGGCGAATAATCCATACGGGCCTTGCAATCCCGAAGGCGTGAGGCATCGCGCAAAAACATATATGCGTATGCGAGAAGGTGCTCCGCAAACGTGACGGGCTGCGCCATCTGAAGATGGGTGTATCCCGCCATAATGGTATCTTTGTTCTTGTCGGCGATATCGCAGACCGTTTTTATGAGTGTCTTGAGCGCTTCGGTCAGCTTTGCGATCCGGGCTTTTATATATAGGCGCGTATCGACGGCGACTTGGTCGTTGCGGCTGCGGGCAGTATGCAGCCGCTTGCCCGTATCCCCCAGCCGTAAGGTCAGTTCCCCTTCGACAAAGCTGTGGATGTCTTCGGCTCGGAAATCTATTTCAAGCTTCCCGGATTCGATATCGGCAAGGATGCCGGCAAGACCTGCAGCAAGGGTTTCTGCTTCCTGAGAGGATACAATGCCTTGTTTGCCAAGCATATGGACGTGCGCGATGCTGCCGAGAATGTCTTCTCTGAACATCCGGCTGTCAACGGCAATGGAAGAATTGAAATCGTTTGCCGCTTCCTCCAAGGGTTTGCGGAAGCGCCCCGTCCATAATTTGTCCATGCGATGCTCCGTCATCCCCGTTTGTTTTTTTCTTCCATCAATGCCTTCGCTTTGATAGAAAGCCCGTACAGATTGATAAAGCCCTCGCTGTCCTTCTGATTATAGCAATGGTCCTCATCAAAAGTCGCGAGATCGGCATTATAAAGCGAATACGGCGAAGTCGTCCCGGCATTTATGATATTGCCTTTGTAAAGCTTCAGCCTGACGTCGCCCGTCACATTTTCCTGTGTCTTGTCGACAAAAGCAGAAAGCGCTTCGCGCAAAGGCGTAAACCATTTGCCGAAATAAACAAGCTCTGCAAATTGATGGGCGACAAGCTCTTTATAATGATGGGTGTCGCGGTCAAGGCACAGGGTCTCCAGCACCTGATGGGCGCGATACAGTATCGTGCCGCCGGGCGTCTCATAAACACCGCGGGATTTCATGCCCACCAGACGATTTTCTACAAGGTCTACCAAACCGATGCCGTTCTCTCCGCCGATCCGATTGAGTTTTTCAATGAGGGCAACAGGCGCCAGCTTTTCGCCGTTTATGGCAACAGGGATTCCTTTTTCGAAACTTATGGTAACATAAACGGCTTTATCGGGAGCCTGTTCGGGGGATACGCTCATTTCTAAAAACCCGGGTTTATTGTATTGGGGTTCGTTGGAGGGATCTTCCAGATCCATTCCCTCATGCGAAAGATGCCAGAGGTTTTTGTCCTTGGAATAATTGGTTTCGCGGCTGATTTTGAGGGGAACATTGTGCGCCTCCGCGTAATCAATCTCTTCTTGACGGGACTTGATATTCCAGATGCGCCATGGCGCAATGATTTTCATGTGAGGCGCAAACGCTTTTATCGTCAATTCGAAGCGCACCTGGTCGTTTCCCTTGCCGGTGCAGCCGTGGCAGATGGCATCCGCGCCCTCGGCAAGCGCGATTTCCACTATCCTCTTCGCAATGATGGGACGCGCAAAAGAGGTGCCCAGAAGATAATCGTCTTCGTATCTGGCACCTGCTTTGAGCGTGGGAAAAATATAATCCGTCACGAATTCTTCTTTGAGGTCCGCGATATACAGCTTGGAAGCACCGGTCTTTTTTGCTTTCTCTTCCAGTCCTTCAAGTTCGGTACCTTGTCCGACATCCCCGCTGACGGCGATGATCTCGGGATCATTGTAATTTTCTTTAAGCCAGGGAATGATGACAGACGTGTCCAGCCCGCCCGAATATGCCAATACGATTTTTTTGATACTGTTGTCCATAGGACGCCTCCATTATGCGTTACAAAAATTATATTCTCTGATTTTGCCTATGTCAAACAATTTCATGCATATTCTGTAAAAAATATTTTATATTTTTGCATAATATGCCTCAATTTATTCACTGATCCCGATGCGGCCAAAGCATCCGGTTATTCCTGCTTCCAAAACAATTATAAAACCATACTATTTTATAAAAGTAAAAACTATGGTTATATATTGACTTCATATCTTTACTTTTAATATAATATAAAAGAAAAAACTACCGATTAATTTCTCTACGGAGTCAAGATTCATGAATCCGAATATCAGTATAATATTCAAAAAGATTTTGCGTATCGCACTCGGAGTTTCCGCGGTCATCCTGACGGCACTGGCGGCCTTCCTGCTGATTCCATATACCTTCTCCGCAGAGGAGGCGCCCGCATACGCGGCAGAAACATATACCTTTTCAACGGTATCCGGCGGAGTACGGCTTGATACCATTTCGGGATACGGTGCCACCGTTGTGATACCGGACACCTACAATTCAAAACCTGTCGTCGCGCTCGGCAACAGTCTTTTTACCAACAACACAACCGTTACTTCCATAACGATCCCCAAAACCGTTGTCCAAATCGGAGACTATATTTACCCCCAGACCTTTGAAGGCATGACAAACCTTGTCAGCATCACGGTCGCCGCAGGAAACGATTATTATCAATCCGACAACGGCGTCCTATACAGCAGAATGGACAATGCGCCCTGCACACTGATCTGTTACCCCAAAAAGAAAACTTCCACATCCTACAGCGTGCTTTCGGGCACAAAATACATCGGCATGAAGACGGTTCAAGGCAACATTTATTTGCAGACCGTTACCTTCCCTTCTTCTCTCATCGCGATCGGCAATTATGCCTTTGACGGTTGCTCGGCTTTAACCACCGCAACGATTGTCGAAAACATCCAGAGCATCGGTGATTACTGCTTCCAGGGCACCGCCATCGCTTCGGTCACCATCAATTCAACAAAGCTAGAAATCGGCGGAAACGCTTATTACAATACCCCCCTTTACAACAGCGCGGCCAACAACGCCATTTATTCTTCCAACAACTGGGCACTGGGCATCAAGGGTACGCTGAGCCAGAATCCGCTCAATCTTTCTTCCTACAAAGGTATCGCGGGCGGGATGTTCGCGGGCAATACCAGTTTTTCTTCCATCACATTCAGCTCGCAGCTGACCGCAATACCCGGCTATGCTTTTGCCAATTGCACGGCGCTGACATCGATCACGCTGCCTGCAAGTGTATCGTATTTAGGATGGGGAGCGTTTCAAGGCTGCACGGCGCTGACAAGCGCGGACCTGAGCGCATGCAGTTCGTTAAAAGAAATCAAATCCGACACATTCAGGGACTGCACCGCAATCAACTCCTGTTCCCTGCCGTCAAGCCTTACAAATATCGGAGCCAACGCTTTTTATAATTCGAAATTCTTTACAAGCGCCGCCAGCCCTTCTACCGTTTCCGTCGGCAACTGGATTGTAGGCTACAAAGGCGCCCTGACATCGCCGACGTTTTCCGTTTCGACTGTCGGCATTGCAGACCAGGCGCTCAAGGGTTGCACAACTTTGACTTCTGCAACCATACCCAATACGGTAAAGTATATCGGTTATGAAGCCTTTGCAAACTGCACTTCCCTTACCACACTCTCTGTCAATGCCCATGCCGACGTCGTTATGGGCGATTATGCTTTTTCCGGATGCAGCGCGATCAGCTCGCTGACATTATCCAATTTCAAGAATCTGGGCGATTATGCTTTCTACAACAGCATGACCGCCAATACAATCAGCACCCTTAATCTCGGCAGCGCGCTGACATCGATCGGCAATTATGCCTTTGCAGGCTGTACAAAGATACTGTCAACCACCAATTTCACCATTCCTGCCTCGGTAACCGCCATCGGTTATTATGCTTTTCAGAACACAGGATTGTATACCGCCGCTTCAGGTTTTCTCTATAAAAACAACTGGCTGCTTGACTACAACGGCTCGCGCTCTTCGGTCAGTTCTCTTTCGGTCAACGAAGGGACAATCGGGCTTGCCGCCTGTGCGTTTTCAAACTTCACCGCTTTGACATCGGCCACACTTCCGGCTTCTCTCAAATATGTGGGAACGCATGCCTTTTACAATTGTACTTCGCTCACGAACCTCACCTTCCCCGCCAATATCGAAAGCATCGGCGATTATGCATTCTTCATGTGCCGCGCGCTCGTCAAAATTATGGTGATACGTGACGCTTCCGATATCACAGATGCGGGCGTCGGACTTATGTTCAGCACTTCGGTCAGCAACATCTATGTCCGTCCCGCAAGTGAAACAACGTATGAAGGCGCCGCCAATTGGAACACCTATTCCTCCATCATCGCGCCTCTTGCAGAAGTCGTTTTTTCCGCCACGACAGGCGGCTCTACGTCAAGCGCGACGCAGTATTACTTCCCCGGCTCCAGCATTTCGGCGCCCTATGACGTCACGGTTTCTTCGGGATATTATCTGGATGCCTGGAAAGCGAACGGTTCGGCATTCTCCTATGTCCCCAGCGGAAATTACACCAACGGAAGCATCACCGGCGGCCTATGGAATATTGTGGCGAACATTGCATCTGTTCCCGGGAGCTTCGGCACATCATTTACATACAACGGCACCGCGCAGGGACCTGCGGTCAGCGCGATTGCAGACAGAACCATTATCAACAGCTATACGGGCAATTATTATGGAGGAGGCTCGCACAATGCCGCCTCGCCGCCCGTCAATGCCGGCGGCAGCTATGTCTATACCGCAACCATTCAATACGGAGGGACGACCGTCGGCAGCAAGACGGTAACGTTCGCAATCAATAAAAAACCGTTTACTTCTTCCAATATCTCCGTCAGCAACGTGGCAAGCCCCACTTATACAGGTTCGGCGGTCACTCCCGCAACCTATACCGTGGCAGACAATGTTCTCGGCACGATTTCAGCGGGAGCATTTACCTACTCCGTCAGCCATTCCAATAACATCAATGCGGGTTCGTCGGCTGTCATAACATTCACAGGACAAGGAAACTATACGGGCGACACCGTATCCTCCAACTTCACGATACTGCCCAAAAACCTCTACGGCAATGTCACCTTCGGCTCCTCGGGTACTCTGTACTACACAACTTCGGCGCATACTCCGACACCGACGGTCACCGATACCGCACGCGGCGTACAGTTGACGGGTTCCGATTTCACCTATTCCTATTCCAACAACATCAACGCAGGCTCTACCGCTGTCGTCCAGGCAAACGGCATCGGTAATTATACGGGCTCGGCGTACACTTATTTCACCATCAATAAGAGCAATGTCAATATCGACGGTGCAGACATCACGAAAACTTACGGCGAAAGCCTGGGACATACCGACATTACGGGTACTGCCAGAAACGCGAACAACACCTCGGTCAATGTCGCCGGCAGCTGGAGCTTCGCCTCCGCATTCAATGCCGCTCCCAGATGCTCCGATACAGGCAATTATCAGGTAAGCTTCACACCGACGGATACATCAAACTACAATACTCCCAACAACGATACCATTACCGTAACCATCCTTCAGAAGGCGCTTTCACTTTCGGATGTAACAGGCGTTGACAGGGATTACGACGGCACAACCATCGTCAGTCTCAACGGCGGCACGCTGAGCGGCACTGTATACGGAGATGTCATTGAAGTTCTTGCGGGCACAGCAGAAATAGAATCGCCGAATGTCGGCACTTATGTGGTATTCAATTACTTCATTTCTATGAGCGGAGCGGCGGCAGAAAATTATACCCTGCAGCAACCCTCCTACAGCGTTTATGTCACGATAAGCAGAAAATCCTTGTCCGGCAACGTGAATATCGCGTCCATCGACCCTGTCCAGTACAAGGCTTCCGCCTATACACCGACGCCGGCCGTCACAGACACCGCAAGAAGCGTCGTTCTTATCAATAACATAGATTATTCTTATACTTATTCCAATAATATTAATGCCGGTACGGCGACCGTCACCATAACCGGTCTGAACAATTATAAAGACAGCGTACAGACGACCTTTGCCATCCACAAGAGCGATGTCAGCGTCACCACCTACCCGATTACGAAGACGTATGGCGAAAGCCTGGGACACGCCGACATTTCGGGCATTGTGCGCAATGTCAATGACACCAATGTCACAGTCGACGGCACCTTCACCTTCTCCTCGGCCTTTAACTCCTCGCCTGTTGTTGCAAACAGCGGCACCTATACTGTCCATTTTGCTCCAACGGATGCTTCCAACTATAATGCAGGCAGCGGCACCGTCAGCGTTGTCATCAACCGCAAGGTCATCACCGTTTCCGGCATTACCGGCGTCGACAGACCGTACAACGCAGGCACCAC
>LVAO01000008.1 GCA_001604065.1 Clostridiales bacterium Firm_09 | reverse complement strand
TTTTGGCGCTGCCGCCTGAAGAAAGGGTCATCTGCTCGGTCACACCGCTGAATGTCGGCGTTCTGAGTTCGCCATTGTAGATAAATGCTCCGCTGGTCAATACAGGGGTCGTAAGCTCTGCTTTGGCAATGATAAACTGTAAGGGCTCGGACGCAAGGCCGGTATAATTCGCTGTCCCCACAACAGTCGCTTTGACATAATAGGTACCCGCGTTGGAAGGCTTGATATCGCCGTAGGGACCGGCAAAAACGGAAGAATAGGTAAACTCTACCGTGCCGAACTTCGCCTCGGCAACAGGATCGCTCGCGGTGTCTCCGTACGTCCAGCCGGACATGCTGAGTTCGGTTGTCCAACTGTTGGCCGCTTGGTCGATATAAACCGTTACGTTAAAGATTTTGGTGGTTGCCTCTTCGGGGAAGATATGGTTTTCGTCCGCTTTGAGCGTAACATTATAATGATAGCTTCCGGCATTGATATAGCCTTCCGAAACGACCTCTTCTATACCATATATTGATGTGCCCCAGGGCGCGGTAAAATCATCCGTTCCCCAGCTCAGCTTCTCACCGGTGAATTCTTTGCGGTCGGCTTCGATATCCTCTGCGGTGTAATTAAGTACCGCCGGCATAATACGGAAAGAAGCCGTCCTTTCTACCGCGGTATAATTTGTTGTTCCTTTGACTGAATACTTGACATAATACGTGCCGACATTGACAGGCTCTTCGGCTGTATATTCACCGTCCAACGCTGTAGAATAGGTGACGGTGGGTTCTCTCTCGGCACAAAAATCGGGCACGCCGCCGCTAAAATCGAAGGCTTCGTCATAATAAACATCGTTTGCGATAAGCTCCGTCATCGTATTGTTCGCCTGATTGATTGTGACGGTAACGGTAAAGGATTGCATATCCTCTTCTTCCCCGTTAAACGTATAACCCGGATCGGCTTGTAACCATACCTTTAAGGTATACTCTCCGGCATCGGTATATTCTTGCATACTGATTGCTTCTGTATAAGCAAACGTCGTATGTTCGGGCAAGGATGTAAAATCTGTTTCATCATCCCAGGTCCTATAAGAGCCTGTATAATCTTTGGATACCGGAATAATATCCGTATCTTCAACTTCAAGGAGTTCTCCGGCATCAGCTGACTTTGCCGGCGCAGCCGACAAAGAAAACACGGCGACTGCCATCACAAACGCCAAAGCGATGACCAAAACAAACGATAAACTCTTTTTCATTCTCCGCATCCTCCTAAAAGAAGCAAATCATTGTAAATTAAGAAAACTTGCTGCAGCAAAGAAAAAATAATGATCTAGATGAAAAATCCGATAAAATCCCCTTTGCGGGATTTTACCTTCTGCCATAATTTTCCTGTTGCATATATATTATATTAAGACTTTTAATGGTTTTTGTCAATAGGAAAAAGAAGAATATCCGGATATTTTATGTTTATTTGCTTTTGATTTTCGGACGATCGTTCTCTGCCCTGCCTGGGGAGGCCTCTGCCGCAGAACAGGATTGGATTTCTCTGCCGTCCCCTGCACATAATCCATTACCCATATGTGCATGACGCCCGCCACAGGTGACACCGAATTCTGAAGAAGAGGTGCCATTAGGCGCCCGCCTATAGCTTTCTTAGGCTCCTTCGGCGCGCTGACCATTACCCATGTGCGCATGGCGTCCGCAATCCCAGAAATCGGATAAATGCCTTTATGCCATTCAATACTTCCGAAAACAGCTTTTTGGTATCCCGGATCATACAATATTCTTTTTTCTGCATCGCATCCGGGAAGCGGCAATACCTTGTCTGTCCGCTGCGCCCGCCTTCTTCCCGACCGAATATGCCTTCTGCTTCGCGCCAAAATCGATGGCAAGATAATTTTTGTTCATTTTTCCTTATTCCCAAAGGAGAGCAGGCAGGTATACCGGTATGTTCCGCTCCCGGATTGGCAGCGCTTGCCGTCCGGCAGGATGATTGTGGCGCGTGAGCCTACGGGTATGACTGTCTTCAAAGTAAATACATCACCTTCCAAATTCCATTCTGCGCAGATATCGCCGTTGCTTCCTCGGGTAAAGGCTTTCGCATAGGTGATGCCGCCGCCCAAAATCGGCTGTATCCGCAACGTTCTGTAGCCTGCAGAAAGCGGCTCCAGTCCTGCAATCCGGCGATACAGCCATTCGCCCACCGCACCCATCGCATAGTGGTTGAAGCTGACCATGCCGCCGCTTTTTTCATCGGCAGAGCCGGTATTGACGGTCCCATCCGGACGGAGCGCATCCCAGCGCTCCCATATGGTTGTACCGCCCGCTTTGACCTCATAAAGCCAGGAGGGGCAGGTCTCCTGCAACAATACCTTGTATGCGACGTCGGGATAGCCATAGTCCGACAGCGCAAACAACAGATGCGGTGTCCCCGGGAAGCCCGTCGAAAGATGATAATCCGTTTTTTCAATCAGCCGCACAAGGTTTTTTGCAAGCTTTTCCGCCGTTTCTTTGTCCGCCATAGAAAACCGCAGCGGAAGCACATATCCTGTCTGAAATTCATGTTTCAGCCTGCCGTTCTTGTCTGTAAAAGTTCTGAGATATGCGCGGCATACTTCTTCGCGCAGCTTGTCATAGGCTCTCGCCTCCTCCACCCTTTGGAGAAGCCTTGCCGCATGTGCGGCAATTGCCAGAGAATTTGCCCAGTATGCCGTGCCGATCCATTTGCCGCGGCTCTTCCACAGACGCGCATCCCCCTCGGGTGCGCACCAGTCCCCATAATGATAAGGCATCTTCCAGATGCGCCTCGCGCGTTTGCCGATGCTCATATATGCTGCCCAGCGCCTGACGCCCTCTAAAAACCGAACCATTGTTTTATACTGGCGCATCAGTACACCCGCATCGCCGCGCGCCATGTATTCTGCCCATGGGACCAGCAGACAGGCATCGCCCCAGCAGGAGGAGACAATCGGATTCCATCGGTCGCCCTGACGCGGGACAACCATCGGGATGCCGCCGTCCTTGCCCTGCTCCGCGCGCATATCCGTCAGCCATTTTTCTAAAAAAGCAGAGGTGTCGAAATTGAAAGCCGCCGTCGGCGAAAATACCGCGATATCCCCCGTCCAGCCCATACGTTCGTCACGCTGCGGACAGTCTGTCGGGATGTCCACAAAATTGGATTTGCCGCTCCAGACGATATTTTGCTGGAGGCGGTTGAGAAGAGGATCGGAGCACCGGAAGCCGCCCACGGTTTCGATGTCGGAATAAAGCGCGTATGCCGACAATGTGATATCCTGCGGGTCTGCACCCGTCATACCCACATAACGGAAGCCCATATAAGTAAATTGGGGGGAATAGATTTGCAAGCCTTCCTTGCAGATATACGTTGCGGTCGCCTTTGCGGAGCGAAGGGACCGCACAAAAAGCTCTTCTTCGGAAAGAACTTCGGCATGGCGGAAGACAATCTTCTGTCCCCATTTGCCTTGAATGGTTGCGGACAGGACGCCCGCAAAATTCTGCCCGAAATCGTAAAGGCATTCTCCCGAAGGACTTCTGCCGATCAGCACTGCCTCCATACGCTCATGCGCACGTACGGGCGGACTGTATCGCGCGCTGATGCCCGGATAGATTTTAAGATGCTCCCGGGCAGCCTGCTTCCATAAGATATCCGCATCGGATCGGGTCGCATCGCAGATCTCGCCGTCGTACCACTCTGCAAATTGATACTGCCCACCGATCCCCACTTCCCAATCCTCATTTGTGGCGATAAGCTCGGTTTCGCCGTTCTCATATTCTATGCGCAGTTCAAGGAGAAGAGCCTGTCTGTCCGCCGTCAGCTGTGTTTTGCCGGCATAGGTAAACTTGCCCACTGCCCAGCCGCCGGCAACGATTGCTTTCAGTTCGTGTGCGCCGCCCTTTTTAAGCCGCGCGGTCACGTCGAAGGTCTCATACTGGAGCTGATGTCCGTATGATGTAAAACCCGGCGCAAAATAATCCTCACCCAACTTTTCTTTGTCCAGATACAAATTGAAAATGCCCATGGCGGTTGCATTGACAAACGCGCGCCTGAGCCCGCTTTTTACTTGCACCGTTCTTCTGAAGCTCATGGGGACGGGGGATTTTTTATGTTCGGGCAAATAGACTGGATCGGATATCCAAACAGCCTCCCAAGGCAACCCAAGCCTGCCGGTACTGAAGCTTGCACATGCCTCTGCAGAATCACCTGTATTGTCGCCGGCTTCCAGCCGGACCTCGTATGCGGTAAACGGCGACAGCTTTTTGCCGCCGTACGTTATGCGGCATTCTCCGCCTTTTATTTTGCCGCTGTCCCAGATTTCTTTGCCTTCCAAGAGGACAACAGCGCGCACATAAGCAAGTATGACGTCCTGCCTGTCGCTTTGCAAAGCAAAAGAAAACCGGGGGGCCGGATTGTCGGTAACAGGCGAGCCGGGTCTGTTTTCTGTACGGATATGTTGGATTGCAAGCATTCTTTCTCCTATATATTTGCCATACTGCCCGCATCAAAGGAACATAGTTTGTCTCCCAATTGTTTTTTAAGCAGAAGATACGGTTCCGTACCCGTACAGTGCCCCGTATAGCAGACAGCGCCTGCCGATAAAAGTTTCGCTCCCAAACGCGCAATGGCTTCTTCGCTTTCGTTCTTTCCGCTGCCAGGATTACAGAGGTGGAATCCTCCGAACACCGCATCGGGTGCGCTGCCTTTAAGAATCTGAAACGCGTCTGAAATATTGAGTATCCCGTTATGGGCGCAGCCGGCTATCAAAACCTTTTTTCCGTTTTCTTCTATCGCAAGGTTCTGCTCATGGAAAAACCGGTCGGGCAACAGAACACCTTTTCTCTTTTCTTTGAGCGTGGCATTGGTGGAATAGAGAGGCTCTTTGCGAATTTGCGTCGTAAACAGGGCAAAACCGGGCGCAATTACCAAGGGTTTGCCGTCGGTAAAGGCAAATCTTGCGTTATCCTTGAGCGTTTTGTCCAGACCGATATATGCCGTGCCCGTCGTACGCCGGGAATAATATTCCCCAAAGGCATTGGCGCGTATATAAATGGGTGCATTCTTGTTGCAGTCAAAAAATGCCCTGAGCCCGCCGCCGTGATCGTTGTGTCCGTGCGATATCACGGCAAAATCAACCTCCGCAAGATCGATCCCCATCCTTACCGCGTTTTTGATAAAAGAATCGCTCGCTCCGGTATCGAAGAGCGCTTTTTTGCCGTTCGCTTCAATATAATAACTCAGTCCATGCTCGCACAGAAATTCCGGAGAGGAAGAACGATTGTCAATCAGGCAGAAAACTTTCATAAGATATCCGATTTATATCAGGCTGATCAGCACAACGTCGGAGCTTTTGCCGCGGCTGATGGCAAACTTGTTTTTGTTGTTGAAAAAGTCCATTGCCTTTTTTGCTCCGTACTGCTTGTAGTTGAATTGGGGATAGGCCTGGTAGATCTTCTGCATGATGATGCTGATGGGACAGGGTTTGCCATTGAAATCCTCCAGAATTTTTGAGACAAAATCCTCAATTTCGGTTTTGCTGATCTGTTTGGTGCTTTCGTCAACGGTAGCCTCCTCCGGGGGCTTTTGGGCGGAAGGAGATTCTTTTTTGGATGCCGTTGCGGATTGGATGGGCTCTTCTCTTTCTATCAGTTCTTCCAGCACAAAAAACCGGTCGCACGCACGGACAAAGGAAGACGGCGTCTTTTTTTCGCCCGCGCCGATTACATAGATATTGGATTCCTTGAGGCGCTTCGCAAGACCCGTGAAATCGCTGTCGCTGGACATGATACACATCGCGTTGACATTTCCGCTGTAAAGGATATCCATCGCATCGATGATCATTTTGGAGTCGGTGACGTTCTTCCCTACGGTGTAGGTGTATTGCTGGATGGGCGTGATTGAATAATCGTTGACAATCGCCCGCCAGCTCTCGGCGGAGTTTTTGGTAAAATCACCATACATCCTTTTATAGGATACGCGTCCCAGAACAATGAGCTCCTTGATCAGAGCGCTGATGTATTTTGCCGAAACGTTATCGGTGTCAATCAATAAAGCGATAATATAATTTCCGTTATCTTTTTCCATATTTTCATTATACACTGAAACTTCCGGGAAAACATACGAAAATAAAAAAATGCACTCCGGAAAACGAAGTGCATTTTTTTAAGCGGTTCGCAATCAGCTGATGACCTTGCAGACCAGATCGGAGTATTTTGCGGGATTTTCAAGCGGCAGACCTTCGATCAGCAAAGCCTGCCCATACAGGATTTCTGCATAATCCCGCACCTTCTCCTTATCCGTCTCATAGAGCGAAGCAATTCTGGCATAGACAGGATGCGAAGCATTGATTTCCAGAATTTTTTCTGCCGAAACACCTTTTGCGCCGGGCATCGCATTGAAGACCTTCTCCATGCCGATCGAAAGCTCACCTTCGGAAGTCAGGCATACCGGATGAGACTTAAGATGCGTGCCGAACTTGACGGCCGCAACCTTGCCGCCCAACGACTCTTTGAGATAGGCAAGAATTTCTTTATCCTTCTCCGATTCCACGGGCTTTGCTTCGTTCTCCATGCCCAGATCATCCTTGGAAACGTTGCGGAATTCTTTTTTGTCATAATCTCTGAGAACTTTAATGGCAAACTCGTCCACATCCTCCGTAAGGCACAAAATATCATAGCCGGCATCCAGAACCTTCTCGGTCTGCGGCAGCGCCTTGATCGCATCGGCGGTTTTTCCGGAGGCATAGTATATATATTTCTGGCCCTCCTTCATGGCGGCAACATACTCTTTGAAAGTAATGAATTTATCCTTCACCAAAGATTTGTATATCACCAGATCCTTTAACGCATCCTTATTGACTCCCCAGTTTTCATAGAGTCCGTATTTGAGCTGGGGACCGAATTCCGCAAAAAACTTTTCATATTTTTCACGGTTGTTTTCCAGCATGTCGGCAAGCTCGCTTTTGATCTTGCGCTCGATGGCGGATGCTATGAGCTTGAGCCTTCTGTCATGCTGGACCGTCTCGCGTGAGAGATTCAAGGTCAGCTCGCTGTCCACCAGGCCCTTGACAAAGCTGAAATAATCCGGCAAAAGCTCTGCGCATTTTTCTGTAATCAGTATACCGTTTGTGTATAAACGGAGACCCTTTTCGTAATTTCTGGAATAATAGTCATAAGGCGCGCGTCCGGGTATGAAAAGAAGCGCCTTGTATTCCAGCGCGCCTTCTGCGGTAAAATGGATGACCTTCAACGGGTCGGTGTAATCGTAAAAGGCGCTTTTGTAGAACTCATTGTACTCTTCGTCCTTGATATCCGATTTGCGCTTTTTCCAGATAGGAGTAAGAGAGTTGAGCGTCTCGATTTCTTTATAAGTCTCCTCTTTTTTCTCTTCGTCTTCGCGCGTTTTCTCTACCTCCATCGTAATGGGGTAACGGATGTAGTCGGAGTATTTTTTGACCAGCTCGCGGATGCGATACTCATCCAGGAAATCGCTGTAGTTTTCTTCTTCCGCATCCGGCTTGAGGTGCAGGGTGATTTCGGTGCCGTGGGAGGATTTTTCTGCTTTGACAATCTCATAACCCTCTGTGCCGGAAGATGTCCAGAGATTCGCTTCCTCGCTGCCGTAGGCGCGGCTCAGAACCTCCACCTTTTCGCTGACCATGAAAGAAGAATAAAAACCTACACCGAATTGCCCGATAATGTTGATATCCTCTTTGGCTTCATTGTTCTTTTTGAAATCCAGCGAACCGCTTTTTGCGATGATGCCGAGATTGTTATCCAGATCATCGGCGGTCATTCCTATGCCATTATCAATAATCTTTAATGTGCGTTTGTCCTTATCCGCCTCTATGCGTATGAAAAAATCACTTTTTGAAAACCCCAGATTGTCCGAGAGGCTCTTATAATACAGCTTGTCAATTGCGTCGCTCGCATTGGAAAGAAGCTCACGCAAGAAAATTTCTTTGTGAGTGTAAATGGAATTGATCATCAGATCAAGCACGCGTTGAGATTCTGTCTTAAATTTCTTCATGATTTCACCTCTTGTTGATATTGGCACTCTTACCTCATGAGTGCTAATCGGTATTATAGTACAACTTTCAGAAGATTGCAAGATTTTTTTGAATGTTTTTTGCTCAAATTATCGGACAGAAAATTTGAATTATAACAAAACGGATGCTATTATTGCTTTGCAATATCGAAATCCCGGCAAATCATCATACATATAGAATACAAACCTCTTCATGAGGGTTTGCAGAAAAAACGAATACAAGGAGATAAAATCATGGAAAGCTATGTCTACGCAATAAGCGTACCGGCCATCACTGCAATCGTATATTGGATCATCAATCTGATCAAGTATGCCGCAAATAATAATGAAAAATTAAAACGTTTTATACCGCTCATCGCTGCGGGACTCGGAGTCGTCCTCGGGGTCGTCTCCTATTATGCCGCGCCAGGCGTCATCATCGCCCAGAATCCTCTCTTCGCCACAGTCATCGGCGGAGCAAGCGGGTTATCCGCGACAGGCATGAATCAGATCATCAAACAGCTTGGCAAAGGAGAAGACGACAAATAATTCCATCAAACGCCGGGTTTAGTAAAAAAAATTGCGTCAATCTTGCATGTATATGATATAATATTTAAAAATATCATATTTTCAAGGAGGCGGTATGAAAAAAAGAACGGTCGACGATACACCGTATATGGACACCTATGCAAAGACGGCAACGCCCGCAGGATACAGATTCCCCGGTGCACCGTATATCCTTAAAGCAGGAACGGCTCCGGTTATGCCGGTTGCCGCCGCCACAGAAGAATCCAAGAAAAGCAAAAAAGGCAAAAAATAAACCTTTTTGCAGACACTAATCGAATGCTCCGCTGGCCGGAGCATTCTTCTTTTTACAGAGCAAATAAAAACATTGCTCATGCCTGCAGAATGATTCCGGATGTCCGCATCGCAAGGCAGGGCAAGTATGACAGCGTTCTCTCTCTTGCTTCAACCGCATTTGACAATGAGCTTTGGGGAGAACTCAACAAACTTTTGTAATCCGAAAAACATTCGATTATCCCTATTTCTTTTCTGTATCGGTGCCGCGTTTCTGTTTTTTCGGTTTGTTTTTTTCTGCCCTTTTGAGAAAATCCGAAAAATAGTATGCTACAATATTGGCATATCAACGTAGAAGGAGAACGTTTATGCCGTCCAATGTTGTTCACTGGTATTTTGCAAAAAGTGTCTATGAAAGTCTGTCCGACTATGAAAAGGGGATTGCCGGAAAAGATCTGCAGGCCTACCTTGTCGGCGGCCAGGGGCCGGATCTGTTGTTCTATATGCGTTATGAAAAGCCGCCTCTCAATAAACTCGGCGAAATGATCCATGGTTCCTTCGAAACAGCGGCTCTGTTCCGGGCGTCGGCGGATTATGTCCGAACCGTCCCGGAAGGCGAAACCATCACCGCATTCCTTCTGGGTCAGCTCTGTCATTATGCGTTGGATTCCCAACTCCATCCATATATTTATTACAGAATGAACGATCTTCCGGATTTCTATCCTCCTTCTGCAAAAGAAAACATACACGTCCTTTTTGAGAGCAGTCTGGACTTTCTTTGCGTCCGAGATTACATTCAGGTCAATCCGAAACGTTACCTGGGATATAAGAATCTGGATATTTCTGATGCCTCAAGAGAGGCCGTGGGCAGATATTACTCTTCCGTGGTAGCGCCGCGTTTCGGGATGGTATTGCCTGCAGCAACCGCGGCGAAATCCCTGAAGCTGATGCGGATTTTCTTGCGGGTCTGCGACGACAGAACAGGCCTGCGCTACGCCTTCATTCGCCTGATTGAGACACTTGCCGGCAAAGGGAGGCTTGTCTCCGCTTTCATCCGTCCCCGCAAGGAACACAAAAACGAAGACTGGCTCAACCATCGGCGTTCCCCTGTGCCAAAATATAAAGACGGAAGCGAAACCATCTCTCTCACCGTGGAAGAAATGGCAATTTCGGCCTACGAAAAGGCAAAAAAACTTATTGAAAACTTCTGTGGCTGCCTGGCGGGCAAAAACGATATCGATGAGTCCCTGTATACAAGAAATTATTCCGGGGAGCAAAATCCTTCAAAGAAAATGCAGCCGTCCGTATAATCTCTCCGGTCGGCCTGCTTTTCCTGCCGCCTTTGCGATACAGGTATTTCTTTCTCAAATTTGCAACAAAGTTTATATAAATATGTTGACAAATTTTGTTTTTGACGTATAATAATGGTAGAAACAGGTGGAAAATATATCATGAAAAAGAGTCTTTACAGTCTGATTCTTATGGACGATGTGGTAGAGAAGATTGATGCGCTCGCGCGGGAAGAAAACACCAACCGCTCCAATCTCATCAATCGCATCCTTGCCGACTATCTGTCTTTGGTTACGCCCGAAAAACGGATTGACGGCGTCTTTGAAATGATGTGCCAGCGGATGGACCACCAGATTTTTTCTCTCTTCCGCGAGCCTTACAGCAACAGAATGCTGCTCAAAAGCTCCTTGGATTACAGATATCGTCCCACGATCAAATATGAAGTGGAGCTGTATCGCTCGGACAAAGAGGTCGTGGGAGAACTTAAAGTTGTCTTCCGCGCGCAAAGCGCCGAATTCTTATCCGAACTTCAACAGTTCTTCGATCTGTGGATGCGTCTGGAAAAGATTTATCTCTCGCATTTTTATATGGGAGAGATTGGTTATCGGCTGGAACCCGGCAGATTCTTCCGTACCTTCCGCATACCGGAAGGCAAGCACTACGATACAGAGAGACTGTCAAAAGCCCTTTGCTCTTACATCCGCACCTTCGACGATATGCTTAAGGGCTATCTTTCAGGAAAACTGAATTCCGCAACCGCTCTTGAAAACAGATATCTTGACTATCTCAACAGCGGCGCGGGCATCTTATAAACAGAATATCATTTTGTGGGGAATCAACTATGGATACCAATAAATTAACGCAAAAATCAATGGAAGCGATACGCAACGCACAAAATATCGCCATCGAGAACCAGAATATCGAAATCATGCCCGAGCACCTGCTCTATGCGCTGCTGGACGATGACAGCGGACTGATTCCTTCCATCGTAAAGAAGTGCGGCGTAGACCCTGACGGGCTGATTGCCCGGGTGGATGATAAAATACGCCGCTCGCCCAAAGTGAGCGGCTCGGGAAGGGAGCCGGGCAAAGTATATGTGGCGCCCATCACGGACAGAATTCTTTCTGCGGCAGAAAAGCTGGCAGCATCCGCACGCGACGAATATGTCTCGGTTGAGCATCTGATGCTGGCAATATTTGACAACAGCAATGATTTGGCATCCCTTATGAAGGATTATGGGTTGACAAAGTCAAAATTTGAAGCGGAACTGAAGAAAGTGAAGAGCGGAGGCAGGGTCACCAGCGACAATCCGGAGAGCACTTATGACGCACTCAATAAATACGGTACGGACCTTGTTGAGCGCGCCCGCGCCCAGAAGCTGGATCCCGTCATCGGGAGAGACACCGAAATCCGGAACGTGATACGCATTCTCTCCAGAAAAACCAAAAATAACCCTGTTCTCATTGGTGAGCCGGGCGTCGGCAAAACCGCGATAGCAGAAGGTCTTGCACTGCGTATTGTCCGCGGAGATGTCCCGGAAGGGCTTAAGGAAAAAACGATTTTTTCTCTTGATATGGGCGCATTGATTGCCGGTGCAAAATTCCGCGGCGAATTCGAAGAACGTCTTAAAGCCGTTCTGAACGAAATCAAATCTTCCGAAGGAAAAATCATTCTTTTCATCGACGAACTTCATACCATCGTGGGAGCGGGCAAAACAGAAGGCTCCATGGATGCGGGAAACCTTCTCAAACCTATGCTTGCACGCGGCGAACTGCACTGCATCGGTGCGACCACGCTGGACGAATACAGAAAGTATATCGAAAAGGATGCCGCACTGGAGCGGAGATTCCAGCCCGTAATGGTCAACGAGCCTTCGGTAGAGGATACCATATCCATTCTCCGCGGATTGAAGGAACGGTACGAAATCTTTCACGGCGTTCAGATTCAGGATCAGGCGCTGATTGCTGCGGCGACATTGTCCCACCGTTATATTTCTGACCGTTTTCTGCCGGACAAGGCCATCGACCTTGTTGACGAGTCCTGCGCAATGATCCGTACAGAAATCGACTCGATGCCCTCCGAAATGGATGAGATTTCCAGAAAAATCATGCAATTGGAGATCGAGGAAATGGCGCTCAAAAAAGAAACCGACCAACTTTCCAAAGACAGGCTGCAAAAGCTCCAGAAGGATCTTGCAGACTACCGCGAACAGTTTTCTTCCATGAAGCTGCGCTGGGAAGCAGAAAAGAAAGGCATCAGCACCGTTCACGATATCAAAATTCAGATTGATAAGGTCAACGCGGATATAGAACGCGCCCAACGCAACATGGACTATGAAACCATTGCCAAACTTCAGTATGGCAAGCTTCCGGAACTGACAAGACAGCTGAAAGAAGCCGAAAAAGCTTCCGAAACCAAGCACAACAGCCTGCTGCGCAATAAAGTGACCGAAGAAGAGATTGCAAAAATCGTTTCACGCTGGACAGGTGTCCCTGTCACGAAGCTGATGGAAGGCGAACGCGAAAAGCTTCTGCGTCTGGACGAAATTCTCCATAAGCGCGTCATCGGACAGAACGATGCGGTCACCAAGGTCGCCGAGGCCATTCTGCGTTCCCGCGCGGGCATTTCGGATGAAAAGCGTCCCATCGGGTCATTTATGTTCCTGGGTCCGACCGGTGTGGGCAAAACCGAGCTTGCCAAGGCGCTTGCTGAAGCGCTCTTTGATGATGAACATAACATGGTGCGCATCGACATGAGCGAATATATGGAAAAATTTTCCGTATCGCGTCTCATCGGCGCGCCTCCGGGCTATGTCGGCTACGACGAGGGCGGTCAATTAACCGAAGCGGTACGGCGCAAGCCCTACAGCGTGGTGCTGTTTGACGAAATCGAAAAAGCCCATCCGGATGTGTTCAATGTTCTTCTTCAGGTGCTGGATGACGGGCGCATCACCGATTCGCAGGGACGCACGGTCGATTTCAAAAATACCATCATCATTATGACATCCAATCTGGGTTCGCCTTATATCCTTGAAGGCATCGGCGAATCCGGCGAAATCCTTGACGACGCCCGAATGGCGGTCGAACGGCTCTTGCGTCAGACCTTCCGCCCGGAATTTCTGAACAGGCTGGATGAAATCATTTTCTTCAAACCCCTATCACGCGCGGATGTGCGGAGCATAATTGACCTGATGCTCAAGTCTCTTGTTGCCCGTGTGGCCGAAAGGCATCTTGTGATTACAATAAGCGACGAAGCCAAAGATCTCATTGCAGAAAACAGTTATGATCCGCAGTATGGCGCCCGTCCCATCAAACGCTATATCCAGTCCAAAATCGAAACTGCCGTCGGCCGGGCCATCATCGCCAATGACTATAAAGAAGGCTCCGAAATCAAGGTGACGGTTGAAAACGGAGAATTCGTCGTCCGGTAAACTTCCGAAAAACAGGAGAACCGAAAAACATTTTTTGTGAAAGTTTATAAAAACATGCTATAATATCTACCGTAAGGAGAAAATATGGCCATTATCGGTGCGTTTATTATGCCGCATCCTCCCATACTTCTGCCTGCGGTAGGTAAGGGAGAAGAAGGCAAGATACAAAAAACAGCGGATGCCTGCCATGAAGTCAGCAAGCGCATCGCCGCACTCAAGCCGGATACCATTGTTCTCGTTTCTCCCCATACGTTAGCGTACAGCGATTACAACCAGATTGCGGCAGAAAAATGCCTGAAAGGCGATATGGGAAGATTCCGGGCTCCCGAAATCAAAGTTTCGGTAGACTGTGACGAAGAATTTGCATCCGCTGTCTCAACTCTTTCAGAAAAGCGCAACCTTTCTGCGGGCACTCTCGGCAAACGGCAGGATCTTGACCACGGTTGCATTGTCCCGCTCTTTTTTATCCAAAAGGAATACCGTAATTTCAGACTTGTAAAAGTGGGTCTGTCCGGGCTTTCTTACGCTGAGCATTATAAGCTCGGGCAGATTTTGGCAGAAGCTGCAGAAAATCTGAACCGGGCTGCCGTGGTTGTCGCAAGCGGAGATCTCTCACACAAAGCGGCACCGGGCAGCCCTTATGGTTTTTCTCAGGTCGGCGCACGATTCGACCACGAAATCACGACGGCGATGGCAAAAGGGGATTTCATCCGGTGGCTGGAGACGGATCCCGGCTTTGCCGACGAAGCCGCCGAATGCGGTCTGCGTTCCTTCATTATCATGGCGGGCGCCTTGGATGGATTCAAAGTCAACGCAGAGCTTCTTTCTTATCAGAACAATTTCGGCATCGGTTATGCCGTCGCGGCATTTATCCCGCTTGAAAAAGATAAAAACCGCTGTTTTTTGGATAATCACATCAAAAAAGAACAGAACCTGGCAGAAAAACACCGGATAAACGAGGACAATCATGTGCGTCTTGCAAGATATTCTGTCGAATATTTTGTCAAGAACGGCAAGCGCCCGCCGCTTCCCGATGGGCTGCCACCGGAATTGACCGCAAGCCGGGCAGGCGTTTTTGTATCCATCAAAAAACAAGGCCAACTTCGCGGTTGCATCGGCACCATTTCTCCCGTCAGAAAAAATATTGCAGAAGAAATAATTTACAATGCCATCTGCGCCTGTTCGGAAGATCCGCGTTTTTCTCCCGTAAGGCCGGACGAGCTTTCTTTTCTTGTCTACAGCGTCGATGTCTTGTCTGCGGCAGAACCAGCGGATATCCATATGCTTGATCCCCAACGATACGGCGTCATTGTCTCCTGCGGAAGACGCAGGGGACTGCTTCTTCCTGCGCTTGAGGGGGTTGATACGGTTCAGAAACAAATCAGAATCGCACTCTCCAAAGCTAATATCAAGCCGGATGAACCTTATCTCATAGAAAGATTTGAAGTTATGAGGCATCTATGAAAACAATATGCAAACTCTGTCCCCATGCCTGCGCATTGTCCGAAGGACAAACCGGGTTTTGCAGAGCCAGAAAATGTGTCGGAGGCAAAATAATCTCCTTGAATTATGGCAGAATCACTTCCCTTGCTTTAGATCCGATTGAAAAAAAACCCTTTGCCCATTATCTTCCCGGTTCCAAGGTCTTGTCTGTCGGAAGTTTCGGATGCAATCTCTCTTGTCCTTTTTGCCAGAATTATAAAATCTCAATGGCCGACGAAAAAAGTGCCGTATCCGCCACTGTCAAACCCGAAGAGCTGGCCAGTCAGGCATTGCGTCTGGTGCATCAAGGAAATATCGGACTTGCTTACACCTATAACGAACCATTCGTCGGATTCGAATACGTTCTGGACTGCTGCAGACTGGTGAAGCAGAGGCACATGAATAATATCCTCGTCACCAACGGATACATCAACCTTGATCCTCTGATGCGCATTCTCCCTTATGTCGATGCGATGAATATCGACCTCAAATGCTTTTCGGATGAATATTACAAAAAACTTGGCGGCGACCTGGAAACGGTCAAGAACACCATCCGCCTTTCCCACGGCCGATGCCATGTGGAAATAACGACACTCATTATTCCCGGAGAAAACGACAGCGAAACAGAAATGGACGATCTTGCTGGATGGCTTGCGGGGATAGATAAGGAGATCCCCTTGCATTTATCAAGATTCTTCCCTCAATACAAATATACCGGAAGGATAGCCACACCGGTTGCCGATATAGAAAGACTTGTGGATATCGCAAAAAAACATTTGAAATACGTTTACAAAGGCAACTGCTGACAACTTTCAGAAATTGCTGACGGTCCGGTCCTCATGCGCTACCCACATTTTTTCGAAACGGACACCCGTTATCTTCTCACACAGCTTTTTTTCCTTTTCTGTGGCGCCGGACAAACCTTTTTCATATTTTTCCGCAATCAAACGCTTGATTATCCCGTGGCTCTCTGCATCCAGATTATAGAAGCGGCTCAAAACAATCATTACGATGCATATGGCAATGGGCAAAACACCGAACATCAATTTGATGGCAAAGATGGCACCCGGCGTTGCAGCATCCGGACTTGCGGACTTGTTGTCCAGCCCGAAGATTTCTAAAATGAATCCGAATAAAGTGATCGAAAGTCCCGATACAAGTTTTTTGCCGAGTGTGGTCAGACCGGCATTGACACCCTCGCGCCGTTTGCCGTACATCAGTTCATCCACATCCGAAAGATCGGGGAGAAGCGTCATCGGCACAAAGCCAAGACAGGAAACACCCATCCCGAGTATGCCCATCGCAATAAGCATAAACCATGCCGGCGTCGAAGAAGTTATGAACAGAATCATCGCGCACGCAATCATAATCAACGGCAAATCAACAAGATACGGCCGGTGCTTGTTGTATTTTTTCATCATCACGACATTCGGAACAAAAAAGGCAATTTCTGCCGCGCCCTTCAGATTAATGACCAGAAAAACCAATGTGAAGCCCAAAAAGAAATCGGAAACATTGCCATACATGAGATAGACAAAAATCACCATCGACGCATTTACGGCGCTTCCCACCATTGTGCCGCACAAGCCTATGAAAAAATATTTTCTGAAGATTCTGGATTTGAAAATTTCTGTATAATCTTTATAAACCAGCCGGAGCGTCAAAGGCGGACGGTCTTTTTTCAAAGGATTTTCTTTTACCCCAAAAACAGTCACGAGAAGCGGCAGCGAGAACATCAGTCCCAATACAATACCCAGCATGGTAAAGTTGGGGATGAATGCAGGGGTCAATCCGTTTTCGGTGCGGACGGGCACCAGCCATTCATAAATATATGTCGATACGACACAGGCAACCCCGCTGAATATCATGCGCACCGAGCTGAAATCCGTACGCTCTTTATACGATGAAACAATGCGGGGAAGAAGCGACTCATAGGGAATGAGCACAACAGTAAGCGCCGTGCTCCAGAACATATAGACAAAGATATAATAGACAAAACGTCCCGTATTGCCCGGTATGCCGAAAAAATGCCACAACATAAAATACGCGGCAAATATCGGAATCACTCCGACAAGCATCCAGAAACGGCATGCGCCGAACCTGGATTTTGTTCGGTCAACAACCACACCCATCAGAGGATCGGTAATACCGTCCCAGACTCTCCCGATGCCTGTCACCAATCCTGCCTGCATTGGCGAAAGCTGGACAACATACAGCAAAAAAGTCAGATAATACATCGATATGACCTGTCCCACGCCGCCGCCCAGCACATCGGATGCCCCGTAAGCAAGCATTCTGCCCAATTCTGATTTTGTTTTCATCCGTTCTTCCGCCACCTTTTTTACAAAAATACTACCATATCCGCATGCTCCTTGCAATGAAAAGAATGCAAATACAAAAAAGTGTGCTATACTTTTTTTATGGCTCAAAAAAGGTTGTTCATCGCGATCTCCTTGCCCGAAACGATCCGCGCTTATCTGGCCCGACGCATTGAAGCGTTGCGCCGATGCGCCTCCTGCGGGAGCTTCACACACGAAGAAAACCTGCACCTTACATTGGTTTTCATCGGAGAGACAGAACGTGCCGGAGACATCATAAAAATAATGGACGGGATCTGCCCTGCTCCCTTTTCTTTAACGCTTTCCCGCACGGGGAAATTCTCCCACAGCCGGGGCGACATCTGCTGGGTCGGCATAAAGGAAAGCCCTGCGCTGTCGTCGCTCCAATCTCGTCTCATAAAAGGCCTAGCAACCGCGGGTTTCTTGACAGAAGAGCGCCCGTACCATCCGCATATTACCCTTGGACGCGGTGTCAAAACAGACAATTTTGAAGATCGGGTTTCAGAATTGACATTTTTGGTATCCGACTATACGCTTATGGAATCAACCAATGAAAACGGAAAACTAATTTATAAGGAGATTCATACCTGTCATTTATCCGGGAAAAAAGACCTATGAAAAAATTCTTTGTACTATTGCTCACGTTTGCACTGATGTTTGTTTTGTCTTTTGCTTTTTATGGATGTTATCTGGAGGATGAAAGCTCGCCCGACGCTCCGGACAATAAAGATTCGGAGGCATCCCAGGAACAGCAAGAAGAAAAAGAAGAAGAATTCGTTCTTCCCGTTCCGGATCCGGAGCAAAGCCTTTTCAAGGATATATCTTATGGCAGCAGCAGCAAGCATACTTTTGATATTCTTCTTCCGCAGCCCCTGAAAGAGGCAGAAACGCCTATGCCGTTCTTTCTTCTTATTCATGGGGGAAGCTGGACGGGCGGCGATAAGAGCGAATTTTATTTTCTGAGCGATCTGCTCAATACATACCAATATGCCGCAGTCACCATCAATTACCGCTTGCTGGGAGAAGGGATCAATTATCTTGATATGCTGGACGACATCAGATCGGCCGTATCCTATATCAAAAAGATCGCACCCGCCTACCAATTGAAAACCGACAGAATGGGCGTGGTAGGAAGTTCCGCAGGCGGACATCTGGCATTGCTGTACAGTCTGAAGTGCGCAGCGGCATCTCCCATCCCGGTCTCGCTTCTCGTTTCACTGGTAGGCCCGACGGATTTTTCGGATCCCGCTTTTTATACAGAAGGCTATCTGACGACCGAGGAGAAACTGACGTTGATTTCTTCTCTTCTGGGGACAACGGTTCATCAGGAAATGATAACCAGCGGGTCGTTTCCCGAAGCCCTCTACGATGCTTCGCCCATTACCCATGTCAAGGCGGGCTTTCCTGCAACCCTGCTGGCATACGGAGGGAAAGACAAGCTTGTGCCTTATTCCAACGGTCAAAGGCTTTATGATGCGCTTTCTGCGCATCATGCGGACAAGGTGCGTCTGATCATTTTCCCCAATTCCGGACATGAACTGGATAAGGATGCCGACAAAATGGCAGAAGCGACTTTGGCCCTGCTTTTCTTTGCCAATACTTATTTGCCGAAATAATACGGCCGCAGGTAAGCCATTTCCGGCATGCCGGATGAATCGGATATTGTCCGTGTCTGATTCTGCCGTTTTTTTGCTATACTAATCAAAAAAGGCAGGCATTCATGGCAAAACAAGGTATGCGCAGGTATCAACCCGGAGACGGCATGGACAGTAAAAAAAAAATACGGAAAAAATGAAGAAAAACCCGTGCCCGAAACAGCAAACAAAACAAAGCAGTGATGGACTGCAATCCATCATGAGACGCCCCCTTTTAACGGAGGCGCTTCATGATGGCAATCTTTCCGGCGTATTCATACTCCGTAAATGGATTTGATCTGGTCGTAGGTATACGGTGCGCTCAGGATTGCTTCGTGAAAGGCAAGTTCGCTGTAGCCCTTTTCCAGAAGTGCGGTTTTGATTTCCATCAATTTAATATAAGAATAAAAATACGTCGCGGCGTTTGTGGGAGTTTCAAGTATCTGATTGTAGGCTTCTTCCAGGTCTTCGTTGACCGCCATCCCGAAACTTGCCGCCATCGCCTCCAGACTCATGCCTTCATAATGTATCTGGATATCCAGAATTGTCTGAAGGTATCCGCCGCGCAGATTTTCAAGCTGATAATAATGGAACAATTGGTTTTCCAGATTGTTTTCACTCTGGAAAGCATTGGCTGCAAACTGATATTGCGCATATGTCGCCCAGCCCTCCGAATAGCTCTTGGGCGTCATCACCTGCAGAATGGCATGCATGTCCGTACGGGATTTGAGATAGGCGGTCTGATACATATGACCGGGTATTCCCTCATGGGCAAGAAGATCAAAAAGAAGATAAGGGGATTCGGATTCATCGTTGCCCGATTTGTTGATAATGATGGACTCCTCCGCATAGAGGTCGTCGATGGGCGATCTGAAATATGCCGCAGGAGAATAATTATCCTTAAGGCTTTCGTCTACAAAACTGAAGCGGACCTGATTCTGCGGATAATCCGGATAGTTGCCGAGAATATCCGCATTCAATCTTTCTAGAATATTCTGCAATCCCGTTTCTGTCCAGTCATCGGCATCGATAAGCATGGATATTCCCTGTTGAATATCATACTCGCTGCCCTGATCAAGTTTTATCTGCGCTTCAAGAGCATCGATATCCGCTTGAACTTGACCATATGCCGCATACAGCTTCTCAAGCGCCGCGGGCACGCTGTCCGAGCAGCCTGTTGCCGTTTTGAAGAGATGCTCGTAATACGATTGGCCTTCGTCATAATATCTGAGTCCCTGCGTCTTAAGCTGCGATTGCGGCGTGTTGTCGATGATATTTTGGAGTTCCAGCCCGAGCTGCAGATAGGCCGGCAATAAGCCCTGCTCCAAGGCGGCTGATATGCGTGCTAGAGCCGTTCCCTTCTGCGCTTCCGTAAGAAAGGCGCATTGTTCGATCTTTGTATCAAAAACATCCCTTAAAAAGTGTCCGGAAGCGTCCAGGGGGGTTGCGTCCGACAAACGGGTTTCCTGATCCACCCCAAGCACCGCTTTGGTCTGGTTGAGTGCGCCCCTATAGAATGCCGCACCTCTGCCGTAACCGTTATCGATTTTTTCGTGTTCGTAGCTTATATATGAGGCAAAAGCGGCCTGCGTATCTTCCATATATGCCACAACATTGTCAATATCTCCGGCGTTCCGCAGCCGGTATTCGGACAACAGAACGGGAATATTGGCCTGCATGCTGATATAAGAACCTAAATAATCATCCTGGAAATAATAATATTTAAAATCTTCGGCTCGGGAGTCCATATAATTCATCAAAAAATCATAGAGTTCTTTTTGTTTGTCTCCCTCATATCTGATTAATTTGCGTACCAGCCTCAGCTGTTTGGTGATTTCACTCAAGGATTCGCTGTATTCTTGCCGGGTGGAAGGACGCGGCCAGGCAGCTTCCGCCGTCCCGACGCCATACGAATCGGGATTTGTCAAGAGAAAATTGACAGAGAGCGCATCGGAAAACGCGCCCTTCAGAATCTCATCCGCAAAATCATCTATATCCATCGAAAAGAGTGACAGACAGGATGAAAGACAGGACGAGAGCAAAAACGCCGACAAAACAAAGATGACAACAAGCCCCGCAACAGTAATTGTTCTTAAGCTTTTGGAATACTTTTTCAAAATGATGAACCCCCTTCATTATTGTCTTAATCATATTACAACATGAAAATAAAAGCAATACGCAAAATCCTTCGTAATGCCCAGGATATTCTGCATGCTCATGGCGCCGTTTCATGAAAAGATTGTGCGGATGCGGCCTTCCGTTTCAGAAGAGGCGTCAAAATATGTATGGTAAGTTTTCAAGCTCCCGTGTTTCCTTGCTTCTCCTTATTGCGGCATGGTTTCTGAAAAATTGACCGCTTCCAGTTGTTCTCTTGTCAGGCCTTCCAGCAGCCGCGGATTGTTCTGATTATAAATGGGCGTAATGGTCGTTTTGCCGTTTTTATCCACCTCGAAAAGGGTATGTCCGTCGGAAAACGGGATGTCTGCACCCATCTTATATAAAATATAATAAATGGATTCCCGTTTGCGCATGTAATAAGAGTTAAAGGATGTGCTGCAGGAATACAACAGTTTGACCCCTTGATATTCGACTATGTAGTCATTGATGTGATCGTGTCCGCATACGACTGCCTTCGTACTGCCGATTTCAAGAATGGCATCGAACATGCCTGTGTTATAGGGTGAGTCGCATTCTGCTTCCCGACGCTCGCCGGAAAGAACGGTACCGTTCTGGCAAGCAAGGTCGTAAGCAATACGATATTCTTTAAGAGGAATATGTAAAAACATGATTGAATCCGGCATTTTGTTTCCGTTGCGTGCCGCGATGGCACGCATTTCGGACTTATACCACTCAATCTGATCATACTTGATAAAATCATATCCTTCGGTGTATTCAAAGCCGTACGCCTCGCAGAACTCTTTCTTGAGATGATCTCCGGAATCTATAAAGACAAGGCTCTGCAATACCTCGCCATCGCCTTTTATAACATTGACGATACTGTTGCCGTTTCCCCAGACATTCTCCGGCCCCTCGGAAACAACGCAGTGTTCGTATGAACAGAAAATTTCTACCATTTCTTTTCTTGAGACACCCAATTCGTTCTCGCCGTCATGATTCCCCAATACAAATCCCCAATATTGCTGATACCTTTCAAACAAGTCTCCGATATTAGTTGCCGCCAGCCGTGAAGCCCAGCCCACAGCGATATCGCCGGTAAGCACGACCAAATCAGGATGCTCATATTTTATAGTATTTTCTATAAGTTTAAGAGAAACCGCGTCCCCCGGCATTTCGGCAAATCCCGAAAAATGCGGATCTGTGAAGGTCAAGATTTTGAAAGGTTCGCTGCACCATGTGCCATCGGAGTAGGTTTTGATAAGATACGGTGTCTCACCTTCGGGGCGGACAAATCGGACAACAGGCATCCCTCTGTCCACGGGCAGGGCTTCTTCCTCCGTCCGGGTTGCGACAACAACGGCAAAGCCGACCGATGCCAGGACCGCTAAAATGAGGATGGCAATAAGGCTTTTTACAAAAATGGTTTTCATGTTCCTTCTCCCATGCAGACTGCATTTTCATTGTACTGCAAAACGGCTTAAAAAATCAATGATAGTTTGGAAATTGATTTTATTTCATGCCCGGATTTCCGATGCCTTTTTCTTCAGGAGGCTCCGGGACGCCGGATAATCAACGAGAAACAGACCATGCATCTCCTGCCGGATCGAATATTGACTCTTTACATGGTGTTCCTTTCGTGCTATAATAAATTTAAGTTCTGTTTTTTCGTTGCGCATGTTTTTTATTGGAGGGGTAAATGAACAATAATCCAAAAATCATTGTAACAAACATTATCGTCATCGTGCTTGCGGTGCTGTCCATCATCACGCTTTGCACGGGCAATTTTTTTGCAGTTCAATTATCCATCCATGTCGATGGAGATTTGCTGACTTCTGTGGCAGAAGAACAAATGCAAGAAGGCGAAGAGAACGATGTCGATTATGCAACATTGTTTGAAGGCATTGACATGAATATCCCGTTCTCCTTCCAGTTGCAAAGCGCGGTACTGCTCCAGGCCGTCACCGGGGATTCCTCCGCGGCCGTACGCGCCATGCTGGACAATCAATTGGGGATTGTCATTGATGACCTTTTCAATCTCGTGGACGAAGTCCTGGCTGCCTTCACAAAGATTGTCATCAATACGGTTGTAGAAAAAGCCAAAGATCAGATTTACCATGAGCTTGCCGCAAGTCTGGGCGGTAATCCGACGGACGAGCAGGTAATGCAGGAACTCGAATCCCAGTATGGCATTTCAGAAAGCGATATAGACAATTTGGCAACAGATTTGTCCGACACGCTCATTGCATTCCTTCAGGGCGGGCCCAACGCTGTTTCAGAGACACTGCAGACCTCCGAAACGCTCGATAAACTGGTATCCGTCTATGCCGAACAAGCTTTAATCGATTCCCAGGGAGCAGGCTCTTACACCCAAGCCGAGATTGACGCCAAAGCGCAGGAACTCAAAAACGATATTATACACCAGTTTGATGAAGCCATAGCAGAATGGTCGCCCGAAGGCGATATCAGCGAGGACGGCATAATCGTCTGGCTCTTCAACAAAATTCAAGGCGAAGAGGGCACGCATATTGCCAATACAGACGAAGTAAAAGCCTATATAGCAGATAAAATCTTCGGCGGAATGGACGAAAGCACCATCCGATACATCAGCTCGGTGCTCAAATATCTTGGGATCTTCCTCCTTATTGTCATCGGGTCATGGGCCTATCTGATCCTCAAAATACTGGTAAAATTCTTTGCCCGCAACAAAACTGTCGGCATGTTCTTCCCGAAATTCTTCGGATGGATGCCCTATGTCCTTTTTGTCGGAATCCCGTCCATCCTTTTCCGGAGTCTGAACACCATATTAAACAAATTTGCCGCTCAACTCAGCATGGATGCGGGCACTGTTGCCACGTTCAGTGAATTTGCGAACTGGATTACCGTCAAATTCTCCGCTCTGACCTGGGTCAGCGCACTTTGCAGCGTCGCATTGATGATTATATGGTTCTTCTATCACCGCTGGCGCAAAGAAGCCAAGGCTGCAAAAAGAGCCGGCAAATAATACAAATAATAAAAGCATGAACTGCGCTTTTCTCAAAGAAGAAAGGCGCAGTTTTTCTGTACGCTGTCTCGATTTCGGATTTACAATTCCTGCACCGTTTGCTATACTATATATATGAAGATTGAAATCGACAAGCATCTGCACATCGGCGCGGCGGTTTCGGGCGGGGCGGACAGCATGGTCCTGCTGACGCTGTTGCTGGATGCAGGAGCGA
The DNA here is from genome assembly GCA_001604065.1 of Clostridiales bacterium Firm_09. Lineage (GTDB taxonomy): Bacteria > Bacillota > Clostridia > Christensenellales > DTU072 > Firm-09. Next base: position 84,398 of record LVAO01000008.1, on the reverse strand, counting down.
AAGTCTCTGTTGTCCATGTTGACCACTCAATCCGCGGCGAAGCATCCGCACAGGACAGCGCGTTTGTCAAAGAATTCAGCGAAAAAAAAAGTGTTCCGTTTTTGTTCCGCAAGGTGGACGCCCCGAGCTATGCAGAAGAGCACGGCATCTCTGTCGAGCTTGCCGCACGTGAGCTTCGGTACGCCTTTTTTGAAGAGCTTCTCACATCCAAAAAAGTAGATGTGATTGCCCTTGCCCACCATCTTGACGACCAGGCCGAAACTGTGATGATGCGTTTTCTAAGAGGCTCCGGAGTGAGAGGCTTGCGAGGCATTACGGACAGAAAAGGTTACATTCATCCATTGTTGGGGTATCCGAAATGCGATATTCTGGCATTTGCCAGACAGAATGGCATCCCTTACAGGGAAGATGCGACCAACACGGACAGCGAATACAGGCGGAACTTCCTGCGCAATGAAGCGCTGCCGCTTCTCAAAACCAGATATCCCGATCTGAATGCGGTGATAGGAAGAAACGCTGCCATCTTCAGAGAATTGGAAGAGTATCTCTTAAGTGAAATTACGCCCTCGTACCGGGAGGGCGCCGACGTATACCTGCCTGTCTCCGTTTTGGAACGGCATCCTGCGATAGCAAAAAAATCGATTGCGGAGGCTGTCCGATCCGCAGGCGCCCAGAAAGATATAGAATCTGTCCATCTTGATGCGATATATGGGCTGAGAGAAAAAAACAACGGCGCGCGCCTCAATCTTCCTTTCAATATCGATGTGATAAAAGAATATGGAAGACTGCGCTTTGTCTTTCGAGAGGAGCTTGCACCCTACGAGATGCCCTTTTCGCCCGACGGCCGATACGACTATGCCGGGACGGTCTATCAGTTTTCGGAGGGAAATTGCATCGTTCCGGGACGAAGTTTCGACCGGGATAAAATCCCGCCGGACGCCGTTGTGCGGACGCGAAGAACGGGCGATGTCTTCAGAAGATACAAAGGGGCAGAAAAGAGTCTGTCGGATTATCTGACGGATCAGAAGCTGCCGCAGACCGAACGCGATCGTCTTCTGGTGCTTGCTTGCGGAAGCAGGATTTATGCTGTCCTTGGCCATGAAATTGCAGAACAGGCAAAAATTGACAAAAATACAAAAAATATATTGATTGTTTTTTGCTTCAAAGGAGAAACTTAATGCATCCGGATGTTATCAGAGTGTTGTTGACCAAAGAAGAAATTGCCGCGCGCGTCAAGGAGATGGCCGCAGAAATCACCAGAGATTATCAGGGCAAAAGCGTGCTGATGATTTGTATCCTGCGGGGCGCAGTGCTGTTTTTCGCCGATATTGCACGCGCCATCGATCTTGATGTACGCCTGGATTTTATGGCGGTGTCCAGCTATGGCGCAGGCGTATCCACCAGCGGCGAAGTGCGTATTATCAAAGATGTTTCGCAGCCCATTGAGGGCCTTGACGTTATTCTTGTCGAGGACATCATCGACACCGGACATACGCTCCAATATCTCAAACGACTTCTCAACAACCGCAATCCGGCATCCTTAAAAATCTGCTCCCTTCTGGATAAACCGGACCGCAGAGAAACAGAACTGGAGGGCGATTACGTCGGCTTCAGAGTTCCTAATGAATTTGTCGTGGGCTATGGGCTGGATTATGCCGAAAAATACAGGAATCTGCCGGATGTATGTATATTGAAACCAGAAATTTATCTTTCTGCAAAAAATAAAAAATGCTAGCCGATCCGATATTGTTACAACTTGCCTCCGTCTTTCCCGCAACTTTGTATGCGGTGGGAGGCGCGGTGCGCGACAGCTTGTTGGGTTTTGCGCCAAAGGATGTCGATCTTGCCTCCGATATGCTGCCGGAGGAGGTTGCGCGCTGCCTGAAAAACACCGGCTTTGTTGTCCTTCCCACCAGTCCGAAACTGGGCACACTGAAAATAAAAGGATTCGGGAAGGAATACGAATATACCGCCTTCCGCATCGACAGCTATGCCGCGGGCGGCAGCCATGCCCCGGAAGATGTGCGTTTTACTTCCGACCTCGCCGAAGATGCCGGAAGACGGGATTTTACCGCGGATGCCATCTATTACAATATAAAAAAAGGAGAATACGTCGACCCTCTCGGCGGCATATATGATATCGAAAAACGACTTCTCCGCGCCACCCGCTCGCCGGAAGAAGTGATGAGGGAGGATGGGCTGCGGCTTCTCCGTCTTGTGCGGATCGCCTGCTCCTGCGGTTTCGAAATAGATCCGGATTTATATGAAGCCAGCCGCAAATACCGCTTTCTGCTTAAGGATGTCCATGATTCACGCATCGGTGAAGAATTTTCAAAGATAATTGTTTGTGATACGTTTTATGATGTTAAGGGTGCCCATACGCGGGCAATACGAATGCTTTTGGACTTGGGATTAATGGATTTCATCCTACCGGAACTCCTGGAATGCAAGGGTTTTCCGCAGCGGACGGATTATCATAAGTATGATGTGCTTGAACATATTATCAGAGTGTTTGATCTTTCTCCGCCACAGGTCCGCATGGCCGCGCTCTTCCATGACAGCACCAAGCCTCTCAATAAAATCACGACCGGCAAAATGGCGGGACATGAGTTTACCGGCGCCATGCTTCTGCGCAAACGGTTAAAAAAACTATGCTTTTCGAATGATGATATCGAGCGCTGGGCGCGGCTGGTCGAAGCGCACATGTATGATCTGAAATGCGAGACAGGTGAAAAGAAGCTGCGTTTGTTCGTGCAAAAAAATGCGGATATCCTCCATGACCTTGTCGCCCTTAAAGACGCCGACTACCTTGGAAGCGGCATGCATACCGGGCGAAATCCTTCCGGCATACGCATGGAAGAAACATACCGCACCATGCGTGAAGAGGGTGTGCCTTTTTCCATCAAAGAACTGAAAGTGGATGGCAACGATCTGATTGCCGCGGGCATTCCTCCGGCAGAACGCGGCAAAACGATGGAAGAACTCATGCACCTTGCAGCAAACGATGCCTGCCTGCGCACCGCCGAAGGGCAGAAGGCTTTTCTTGCCACAAAAATCCAGATCCCGCGGCTGATGTCTTAAAGAACCGCTTCCTGAATCATCGGTACGGACTCGAAAATCGAGTTTCCTGCAAAGTGTTTTTCAACTTTCCGTTTATCCTTTTATTTTATTATGTTTCCCGCATACTAGCGTTATGAAAAAACGGCGCATCGTAATTATCGCAATGCTTCTGATGCTCGCGCTGTCAGGCATTTTTCTTCTGGGTGCGGCAAAAAGAAGTTTTTTGCTTACCGTTCAGGACGGACAGGAAATTGTGCTGCAAAAAAGTTATACCATACGATTCTCTACAAAATGGAAAACTTTTTTTATGAAAGGAGGTTATCAGGAGCTATTCGATGGTCTGACAGACAAATTGAATGCACCGGAGTTGTTGAATGCGGAGCTTGCGGAGGATCTTGAGCGCGTTGCCGTCTCTTGCGAACTCCCTTGTAAAGACGCGACCGTCCGTTGGGACAAAGAGCAATTCTTTTATACGTCGGAAGAGATCGGAACATGCGTTGACCGCATGGCACTCATCCGGGATGTATTCTATCATCTGGGCGCGCAGACGACTGTCACTCTTAAGAAGTTCCCCGTGCCTCCTGCCGTAACGGAAGAAGCTCTGAAAAAGATTACGGTCGAAACAGCTTCCTTCTCCACGGTCTATGAAAGTTCGGCAGACAACCGCAAGCACAATATCGCGCTTGCGGTATCCTTTCTGAACGGAACTGTCCTTCCTGCCGGAGCGGAATTTTCTTTTAACGCCACGGTGGGCGACCGCTCCCTTGAACGGGGCTTTCTGGAGGCAAAAATCATTTCCGGCGGCAAATTTGTCACAGGAGTCGGCGGCGGGGTCTGTCAGGTTTCCACCACCCTTTACAATACCGCAATACGCGCGGGGCTGGAGGTTACGAAGGTGACCAGCCATTCGCTTCCGGTAGGTTATGTGGACCTTTCCTTTGATGCCATGGTGACATCCGCGTCCGACCTTGTCTTCAGAAACACAACCGGCCATCCCGTCTATATCAAAGGCGAGGCCGACGGAAAAACCGTGAAGTTTACCTTTTACGGCGCACCGGTCTATGCCGAAAAAACAGTCGTTTTCCGTTCCGAAATCATTAAGGTCCTCTATCCCGAAACATATGAAGACATTTTGGACTCTTCGCAGCTTGCGGAAGGAGAGAACGAACGCATTCTGGTTCCGCATAAGCCCGGATATGTATCGGAAGGATATAGGGATATTTATGAGGACGGCAAGCTGATTTCCTCCTTGCGCATCCGCCGCGATACCTATCAGCCGCAAAAAGGAATCCGCATCCTACGGGATTCCGCGGAATAAACGATTTGCCCTCGGCATGACAATCTGTTCTTGTTTCAAACGGGCTTTGCAGGAGAATCCTTATTCGTTCTATCTTTGCATGTACCAATTTTCTTTTTTTCGTAAAAAATAACGTTTTGTAAGGAGAGCCGAAAGAATCACGAGCGCAGCGCACACCAAAAACAGTAAAAACGGGTCATCCGCATCAAAATCAAACTTCATCAGCGGGGATTCGGTATACACCATGCCGTAATCCATGTTTTCTGTTTCGGGGATAGTACTGTACGTGCCGTCATAATCAACCGTTTCTTCTTCCTGCATGTCTACAGGAAGAACCGCATACGACGCGCGGTAAATTGCCTGATGGGTTTGTGTGTCTACGGATTCCAGACGGAAGGCTTCAAACGCCATTCCCTCCTTTTCTTCGGGATAAACGGGTGCAGGAGAATTGAGCGCGTCCCGGACTTCCGCAATCAATGCTTCTCCGTCATAATAATATTTATCAAAGAGCAATGTATATATCGCCGTATACCTTGCCGGAGCTTCTGCCGCAACAATCTCCTTGTCCCAGCCGTCAAATCGCAAGTACTCCTGCTGTGCTATCTGCGGCGGCAAGGGAATCTCATTATAATACGTCGGAACATTATGGACCGATTCTCCGCCATAACCGTAAACAAAAACAATCTCAAAGGATTCGTTTGTTATTTTAGGATACAAATATGTTGTCTGACCGTAAGGCGCTTTTATAAATCCTTCATACGGCTGCGAGAAATCCTCATCCGAATACCAACCGCAAAACACCTCATGTTCCTTCAGGTCCGGCACGGCAGGCTCAAATGGTTCACCGTAAACCGCGGACATCTCGGATCCGCATACATTGACTGTCAGAAAATATTTTGAAGGTGCAAGAACAAGATAAAGAATCACATCCGCATTGGGAATACAAAAGCTGTCTTCCGAAAGCATGAAATACGAACCTTCCCAAAACAATTTCTTTTCTGCAAGCAGGTATCCCTCCGGAAGCAGGTAGGTAAAATTGATTCTTTCGCCCCCCTGGCCTTCCGTGGCGGAAAGCGTGCAGACGATTCCTTCCGAAACCTCCGCAGTCACAGAATAGCGTCGCAAATATCGTGCATACAGCGACACATCGGCGACGACGGGCAAACCAAAGTCATACAATGTTTCCTGATTTTCTGCATCACACCATCCGTCAAAGATTGCCCCTTGTTTATCGGGTATCGGAGGTACGGTCAAAACGGATCCGTATTCTACTTCGGAAACATATCCTTCACCGGTGATTTCACGAAATCCGTCATAATATTTTATTGCAAAACGTATACGTTCAAATTCCGCATATAGGGTCTTGGAAGAAAGAATCGGGGAACCGAAATCAAAATATTCGCTGCATCCTGCCTCCTTCCATCCCGATAGGCGGAAACCTTGCGGAACAAAAGTTTCAAAGGTATCCGTTTCTGGCTCATGCATCGTTTCCCCATAAATGATGTTCAGTTGCGATGAGTATTCCGGCAAAAAAATCAGGGTGACAATGCAGATTGAGTCTTCATATATCGCATTCACATCGAGATGAGAGGTTACTTTGGAAAAATCTTTGTCCCAGCCCGCAAAACGTTTTTTCTGCGGGGGATTAACCTGCGGAGCCACTGCCGCGGAGCCATAAAGCACCTCCTGCTCCAGCAACATTGTGTCGGAAGAATGACCCGCGCCCAGCAAAAACCGCACGGTATATATTTGGGGCACATAGCTTGCATACAAAGCACAATCTCCGGCAATCGGAACAGAAAAATCATAATCTGTCCCTTCCGCCTCTTTTCGCCAGACGGTTATATACCCTTGGGGCGTAACCAGATCGGGCGGTGAAACAAAGCCGCCGACAGGTACGACGAAAGATGAAGAAAGCGTGCCGCAAAAGAATGTAACCAAAGCGGATGTTTTCTCATAATATGGCTCAAATTCCCTGTCACGCAATGCCGGAAGGGCAGAAAACACAGCGCGCGTGCCTGTTCCTTTTTCCGACCAGTATCGGAAGGTATATAAAACAATAACGGGCGGCTCGGGAACTTCCGCCAGCGTGCTGTTTGCTGCGACAGATATGGTTTTCAATACCTCGCCTGTCTGCGTCAAAAAGGTATAAATGAAATTTTCTGTCGTTGTATCCCCTCCGTTTTCCCCGGACGGTTCTTCCTCCCCGGTTCCTCCAGGCTCCTCCCCGGACGGTTTCTCTTCCCCGGCGCCTCCCGGCTCTTCCCCGGCGCCTCCCGGCTCTTCCCCGGACGGTTCTTCCTCCCCGGTTCCTCCCGGCTCTTCCCCGGACGGTTCTTGCATCCTGCGCACGATAAGCTTCTGAACGATTATGATTTCGGTTCCTTCACACAGCTCCGAAAAATGGATGCCGTCCGTGCTGTATTCGTACGGCCCGGTACCCAGAAACGGATAAAATATCAATCCTCGGACATCTGCCGGACAGAAATCATGGTATTCTACCGGAATCCTGTTTCCGAAGCCGATATTCCTCTCTTCGTTGTGGCTGACGGAGGTGATTTCTCCGTAAAATTCATAGATATCTATTCTTGCCGTTTCGCCCAGCTCTTCGGCGCTGGCAGATGAACCTTGCACACAAAAAAAGATTGCCAATATGGAACATATCACCCAAAAAAAACTCTTGTTTCTTTGCATATTCCCTCTTTTTTAATCAAAACAGCAAACAAGATTTCTAGAAAAACTTAATGAATACAGTATAAAATGCAATGCTGATTTTGTCAACGGAAAGTTTTTTTTGTCATAATAATGCGTGACATGCGCCTATTTACAAATATGTAATGTTTATGTATAATAATAAGCACTTCTGCGTCCGTTCCGCTTTGGCTGCCGTGCGGGTTGCGCAGATTTCTTCAATCATGCCCGCAGAACACAGCATATGCGTTTTTCCTCTCCGAAACGGATTCCGTAAGCCGGCGAAGAGGAAGAACGGCATTCTGACGGAGGTCTTTGCGGGCGGAAGCTCCCGACGAACGGAGAGGGCATACAGTCAGACATCACCTTACAGAGCATTTTCGGCATGTCCAGCACCAGCATAGGAGTTACAAAATGACCAACAGAGTGATTGTAGTATCAAAAACGCACCTCGACCTCGGCTTTACCGATTACGCCGCGAACATAAAAGCAAAATATCTTGAGAAATTTATTCCCGAGGCGCTGCAGCTTGCAAAAGCGGCCAATGCCGACGGCACGAAGCGCTTTGTCTGGACAACAGGCTCCTGGATTATCACCGAGGCATTGAAGACCGCTGACAGCGTTTATCGCAAAGAACTCGAAGATGCCTTAAAACGCGGCGATCTTGTCTGCCATGCGCTGCCGTTTACCACTCATACGGAACTGATGGATGAAGACCTTGCCCGTTACGGACTATCTTTGATTGATAAAATAGATGCCATCACCGGCCGCAAAACAATCGCGGCAAAAATGACCGACGTCCCCGGGCATACCGCAGCGCTCGTCCCGCTTCTGGCAGAAAAGGGAATCCGTCTCCTTCATATCGGCGTAAACGGAGCTTCTGCCCTTCCCAAAGTGCCGGAATGTTTTTTATGGCGTTATGACGGCGCAGAAATTGTCGTCATATACTCCGGAGAATACGGCGGCGCCTTCCGTCCGGCAGATATCGGTGATATTCTGTATTTCGACCATACCGCGGACAATCATGGAGCAAACAATCTTGTTGCCATCAATAATAAACTGAACGAGCTCCGCAAGGCGTATCCGGGTTATATTGTGGAAGCAGGCAGCCTGAACGAAATTGCCGAAAAGCTCTGGGATAAGCGCGCCTCCCTCCCCATAATAGAAAACGAAATCGGCGACAGCTGGATACACGGCGTGGCTTCCGACCCTTATAAGACAGGCTGTCTGCGCCAACTTCTTCGTCTGAAAAACGAATGGCTTGCCGAAGGAAGCATAAAACGCGGCGACACCGAATACAATGGCCTTTGCGCAGGTCTTCTCTGCGTCGCCGAACACACCTGGGGCATGGACATGAAAACTTATCTGGGGGATTATAACCATTATACCAGAAAGGCCTTTGACAAGGCGCGCAAGGCGGATAAGGTCCATGTGACCAAGCTGTTGCGCGGCTTCCCGCAGAATTTGTATATCCTGATGGGCAGATTGCGCGGCGTATACAAAAAAGGCAGCTACCGGACCATGGAGGCAAGCTGGGCGGAGCAGCGCGGCTATGTATCCCAAGCACTTTCGGCTTTGTCCCATGCTCATAGAGAGCAGGCAGAAAACTGCCTCAAAGAGCTCTTGCCGCCATCATTTCAGGAACCCAAATATACAAATTCGGGCTTTGGCGGCGTTTATTCGGCAGGAGGATACACTTTGGGTCTCAATCCGCTGGGGGGTATTTCAAAATTATCCTATATGGGGGTATCGCTGATCCGCTTCAACGACCGACCGCCGTTGGAATACAGAGTATACGGAAAAAAAGATTATGACTATTTTTTTGCATCCTATATCCGTCATACGCCGGGAAGCGAAAAATGGAGTCCGGGAGACTTCGGACGGCCGCTTCTCAAATATGCCGACAAGCATTTTCGACAAGGAAACATTCCTTACAAACCCGTTTGCGGAGGAGCGGAAACCGGTAAGGATTTTGTCAAGCTTGGTGTAAGACTGACCATTGATCCCTATTTTTATGACAATGCCGGCGCTCCGAAAGAGATTTTTTTGCTTTATACACTGACTGCAAAAGGGTTGGAAGTCTCTGTATCCTGGATCGACAAACCCGCCTCACGCCTGAGTGAAGGCCTTTTCTTCCGCGTATTTCCGGATACCGAAGACAAGAGCGTGTTCTATAAAAAGCTGGGACGTCTCGTCTCACCCTATTCGGTGGCAGAGAATGGCAACAGGAATCTGTCGTGCGCAGAAGAAGTTGTCTACCGTGCGGATTTTGCGCAAACGGTCATCGAAAACATCCATGCGCCGCTGGTAGGTCTGGGGGAAGGAAAAATCCTCAGGTTCGACAATATATTCGAAAGCGTTGCGGAAGACGGGCTTGCATTTGTTCTGTATAACAACGTCTGGGGCACCAATTTTCCGCTGTGGTATGGCGAACCTGCCAAGTTTCTCTTCAGGTTTTCTGTCCGCGAATAAAATTCTGTTCAAGGCGCACCGAGCGCCTATAAGGAGGTAATCAACCATGCAACATCAGATCAAAGAAAAGTCGGCACTCCTCAAATCCGACGGCAGTCTGGCGCAAAAAGGATATGCGACCTCGCTGCTGTTAGATTATAACCGCGCAGACATAAAGGCAAACAAGCTGCGCATCAAAGAATGGGATTATTATTATATCGGCAATAAGGATTACGGGATTGCGCTGACCATTGCCGATAACGGCTATCTCGGACTGCTGAGCGCGACGCTGCTGGATTTCAACAAACGCTGGCAGCAGACCAGTTCCGCCGTTCTTCCCTTCACCAAAGGAAAACTGAAGCTGCCTTCCACTTCCGCCGTGGGAGATATTTCTTATAAAAACAAAAAACTGGATTTCTCGTTTCAAAATGACGGAATCGTGCGGCATCTCAAAGTACTCTATAATGATTTTTTTGAAAATCTCCCGTTGGAGGCCGACATCCTCCTGACGGAACCGCCCGCAGAAACGATGGTGATTGCCACACCCTTTCCCGGCGACCCCAAAGCATTTTACTATAACCAGAAAATCAATTGCATGCGGGCGGTAGGCTGGGCGCGCTTCAAAGACAAGGAGTACCGTTTCACGCGTGAAAACGGCTCTCTTGGCACCTTGGACTGGGGACGCGGTGTCTGGACATACAAGAACACCTGGTATTGGGGTTCACTGTCCACACTCATCAACGACGTTCCTTTCGGATTCAACATCGGCTACGGCTTCGGCGATACCTCGGCGGCAACCGAAAATATGCTTTTCTATAACGGAAGAGCGCATAAACTCAACAACGTCACTTTCAACATCCCCAAAAAAGGCGATGCGGACGACTTCCTTTCCGATTGGACATTCACTTCGGACGATGGCAGATTCGAAATGACCTTCAAGCCTATCCTCAATCGCTTCGCCGATGCCAATCTGGGCATCATACGCTCCCTCCAGAACCAGGTGTTCGGATTATTTTCGGGCAATGCCATCCTGGACGACGGAACCGTCATCACCCTGCACGACGAACTGGGATTTGCAGAGAAGGTATTCAATAAATGGTAAGGATTCTACAAACCAGAATCCAATATCTTTTTGTCGCATTTCCCACCTCTGATATAATGCACAAAAAAGGATAAAGATATGAATCTGGGCACGGCATTTTTGTTGACGGCAGCGGCCGGACTATCCACGGGAATCGGCAGCGCAATCGCGTTGTTTGCAAAAAAGACAAACAAAAAATTTCTTGCGGCAAGTCTGGGTTTTTCTGCGGGGGTTATGATTTATGTTTCTATGGCGGAGCTGTTTGTACGTTCTCGGGATTTTCTTGTCGCCTCCTTCGGGAACAAATTCGGATTGCTGTATGCCATTCTCGCCTTTTTTGGCGGCATCTTCCTTATCGCTGCCATCGATAAGCTTATACCCGAAAAATCAAACCCCCACGAAATGCCTTGCACCGACGGCAAAGAATGTGACACCGAACATCGCCGCAACAAGCAGCTGCTCCGCTCCGGCCTTCTGACCGCGCTCGCCATTGCCGTTCACAACTTTCCGGAAGGTCTTGCGACTTTTGTCTCCGCCCTCCAGTCTCCGGGAATCGCCATTCCCATCGTAGTCGCGATTGCAATCCATAATATTCCCGAGGGAATCTCCGTAGCGGTGCCCATTATGTTCGCAACCGGCAACCGTTTTAAGGCTTTCTGGCTTTCTCTTCTATCCGGTCTTGCAGAGCTTCTGGGGGCGGCAATCGGCTATCTTATCCTTTTGCCGTTCTTGAACGATACGCTCTTCGGGATTCTGTACGGCATTGTTGCCGGCATCATGGTTTATATCTCAATAGACGAACTGCTGCCTTCTGCCGAAGCTTACGGCTATCATCACGCGGGGATATACGGACTGATTGCCGGTATGGCCGTGATGGCGGTGAGTCTGTGGCTGTTCGTGTAATGCCCGTACAACCATAATGGCATCATTGATCGTCCGTGGAGCTTTCGTCCGTGGGCGTAGCATCCTTGTTGCTTATCATGCGTTCTTTTCCCTTCCAAATGGTGTAACGAATCGGCGTATCCAGAATCATCAGAAGCTGGGGAAGAAGCACCATCACGCACAAAAAAGCAATCATTCCTCCCCTGTATATTGCAGAACCGAACAGTCTGGTCGCAGGCATATTGGTTACCCATTGGATTGAAAGGCCAGAAAAGGTCAATATTCCCGCGGAAGTCATCAGCGCGCGGGCGGATTGGGACATCGCATGCCGTGCGGCGTCATATTTGTTCATGGTGCGACGGTTGCCGAGATAATTATCCGTAAACAAAATCGCATAATCAATGGTTGCTCCCAGCAGAATGGTGCTGACCAGAAGATACCCCACAAAGATCATCGGTTCTTTCATTATATAAGGCACCGTCATGTTGACATAAATGGCTCCTTGAATCACCATCAGAAGCAGGAAAGGTATGATGGCGGATTTGAAGGTGACCACAAGTATGATGCCTACAAGAGCCATGGACAGATAGACAATGATTGTATAATCCTTTTCGACCAGATTCTTGATTTCTTCTGTCGCGACGGCTTCGCCCACAAGATAATATTTTTCTCCGGACGAAACGTTCACCTCTGCAAGCTGCGCATTGAGTATCTCCTTGATTCTGGCGATAAGCGCGCTGACTTCGCTGCCTTCCGTGGGAAGACTCAGATTGAGAATGATGCGGGATGTCGTTTTGCCGATGAACTGATTTTTGAGAACATCGGGGAGCAGATCCTCCATCCCGGCGGCAGTAACCAGCGATAACGATTGCACGCCCGCAACGCCCTCGTTCTGCAACGAAAGCAGCTCCAATGATATGGCATATTCCGCTTCCTTCGCTTCTTCGGGAAGGAGAATGACCATCTGATGCTGTTTGCCGAACACCTCTTCGATTGCCTTCCTGTCTTCATTGATAAGGCTCCCTTCGCTGCCCATGGATGCCTCGTTGCCGTAGATGAAGGTATTCTGGCTTTGGAAATAGGCACATGGCAGCATCAGCGCTATCACAACAAAAGGCAGGACAAAGCGCGTTTTTACAAGTACTTTGGAAAGCTTGTGGAAAGTAAGCTTCAGGCTTTTGTGCCCGGAGCGGACGATCAGTTTGTCCGTATAGAGAATGAAACCGGGCATAAACAAAAACACGCTCAGGATACTTATTATTACGCCCTTTGTCAATACCAGTCCGATATCCAAACCAAGCCTGTAGCTCATAAACATCAGGGCAACAAAACTTGCGATCGTCGTCAGAGAGCTTGCCGAAACCGGCGAAAGAGAGTGCCGGATGGCGGCAACCATGGCATCATTATTCTCAAGCCCCGCTTTTTTCTCACGGCGGTACCGGTTAAGCAAAAAAATAGAATAATCCATTGTAAGCGCAAGCTGCAGAACACTCGCAACACCTTGCGTCATATAAGAGATTTTGCCCAAAACAATATTGCTGCCCATGTTTATCAGCACGGCAATGCCGATTGTGATTAGGTAAATGACGGGTTCCCACCATGCTTTTGTCATCAGAAACAGAATAATCAGCACCACAACCCCCGCAACGATCATTGAGATGTTGGTCTCCCTGCTGACGGTTTTTCTGCTGTTATAATTGACGGCGGAATTTCCGCTCATATACAAATCCGCATCAATGCTTCGTATTTTTTCTATCGCCTTGTAAGTTGTGTCGGCATAATCGCCTTCCGTAAAGAAAATCTGGAAGAACGCGCAGTTCTGTTTGTAAAACGTTTCGAGCTGAGGCCTGAATTCTTTTACCAAGCCCATATTGACATTCTGATCGGAGAAGCTGCCTCCGAGCGCCAGCAGAAAAACAACAAATCCGGTATCCTGCAGATATCTGCTGTCGATCGACGCCAGGATGTCCGCATACGTTTTCCCCTCCAAATCATCCGGAAGCTGGCTGAGCAAGATGAGCATATACTCTATCGCCTGCGCCTCATCCAGACGGCCTCCGCTCTCATTGACCTGAACGACAACCCCTTCCAGAAGACCGGACAGGACATCGTCCAGCCAGATCACATTTTTTACGCCCGAAACCTTCTCTATTTTTTCTTTGTATTCAAGAGCTTGCTCTACGTTGACATTTTTTATCATCAGCGAAGCGTTTCCGTTCTCCCCGTATTCAGAATAAAGCACATTGAGGCTTTGCAAGGTTGAGGAATTTTTGGGCAGGTAAGCGGTATCATTATAATTCACCGAAACAAAAGGAATGCAGATTGCACTCGCAACGGCAAGCAATCCGAAAACAATCATGCAGAACAGCTTTTTATCTACAAAAAACCTTATCAATTTCGTCATTGTTGACCCTCTCACCAGAGCCTTTCCTGAATATTGTGAAAATAAAAAACAAACAGCTTGTCTACCTTTGCGCCCCGTTCGGAGGGTTTCGCATCCCTGAAGATTTTTAATAATCCGCTGATGAAGCCTTCGGCAATCAGTCCGAGCATGAATTCATCCTCCGCGCCGTTTTTGACAAAAGAATCCTTCCACATCATACAGATATCCTTGCAAAGCTTGTCGCCGAAATCATTATAGGCAGAACCCTCGCTTCTGTCCAGAAGCAATAACAGTTCCCTTCCATAGGTTTCAAAAAGATGGACAATCCCGTTCCTTAACTTCCCGGTTTTTACGGCGCTGTCCAGCCCCTGAAAATTTTCTTCATAACTCGTCCTTACAAATTTTCGTATTTCTTCTGCCGCCTCGCCGACAAGCGCATCAAACAATTCGCTTTTGCATTTGAAGTACCGGTACAGATTGCCAATAGCCACCTTGGAGCGTGTTGCGATTCGCAGAACACTGGCTTTGTAATAGCCTTCTTTTTCAAACTCCATAAAGGCGGCATCCAAAATTCTTTTTTTGATATCTTCTTTCTGGTATTGCACAAAAAACTCCCCTGTGCCCGGCAATCTTCAAAAGCGAGCGGTTATTCTCTTTTCATTATATCCTTCTATGAAAAAATTGTCAATCCATAAATTCATTCTTAATCATGGAACGGCATTTGGAGCATACTATACGGGAGGTGATTTTATGCATCCTGCATTTGAAATATTCCTTCGCGGCGTTCTATCCTTCATCGCTCTTTTTCTGATTGCAGAGCTGCTGGGAACAAAACAAATCTCGCAACTTACTTTTTTTGACTACATTGTCGGCATAACCGTCGGCTCTGTTGCTGCAACCATGGCCATCGACGATGCCTTACCCGTATGGTACGGATTGATTGTAATCGGCGTTCTCGGTTTTTTCACTTTTGCCATAGATATTCTCTGCAGAAAAAGCATCTGGGCGCGCCGCTTGTTTTTCGGCCGTCCCTATTCGCTCATCGACGGAGGCAAAATTCTTTATCGTGAATTGATACGTGCAAAATTTACTGTAAACGATCTGCTGCGGGAATTGAGAAATCAAGGTTACTTCAATATCGCGGATGTGAGTCATGCCATTTTGGAAACCAATGGCTTGCTGAGCGTGCTTCCGAAGTCGGCCAAAAGACCAGTCACCACAGAAGATCTCAAGCTGAACCTTCCGGAACAGGGGCTTTTGGCCAATGTTGTCATTGATGGACAAATCATGGATGCCAATCTGCGCGCCTGCGGAAAAGACCCAATCTGCGCGCCTGCGGAAAAGACCGGGCCTGGCTGCTGGAAGAATTAAAAAAACAGAATCTCTCTCTTCATGCCGCGCTTCTGTGCACGCTTGATAAAGACTACCGTTTGTCTGTCTATGTGAAAAACAAATCCGATGAAAAAAGGACCATCCTCCAATAATGTCTTTTTGGAGAAAATCCGGTGCTTTCTCGCCTTTTTCCGCCAGTTTTCTTTTGTCTATTGACAACCTGGTTATGATGCAATATAATATTTTTATACTGCGCGGGATTTTTTTCATGCAGAATTTTTGATGTTTTTTTGGAGGAAGTATGGCAAAGAAAAAACAGGATATTCAGGCGGATCCGCAACCCCTTGTCCGCAGGCCATCCGTATCTTTTCGCGTGATGAACAACTGTGCTCCGGTTCCGGTGGCAAGACCTGCCGATTTTATACAACTCACTCCCATCGTCCAGCCATTGCCCATTGTTCCTTACAGCACGCAGCTGCAGCCTTTGGCAATGTTTGATGAAGAAGAATAAGGAGAACACCATGGAAAACACCAACCCCAACAATTATGAGGTTTTCAAAACTGTTCCCTATAATTTTTACAGTCCTTATATCCAGATGTATATGCAGGCGCTCGCCGCCCGTCCTCCGATTTTCTTTTTTGCTCCGGCTGCACAGCCGGGTGCCGCTCCCGCTGGGGCCTATGGTTATGATCCTTATGGGATGCAACCCGTTCAGCCGGCTGTTCCCGCTAAGGCACCGGAGCCCGAGACTCCTGTCATCCGCCGCCGTGTACGCCAGAAGGCTGTCATTCTGTTTGCCGGATTGTTTGCGCTTGCCGCGCTCGCCCTCTCCGCGTTCTTCTTCTATGTCAACGGCAGCCTGATCCCTGATTTCTTCGGCGCATTTGGCAATGTGTCCGGCTTTGGCGGCTATTTCGAAGTTCTTGGCAACCATCTTCCCGTCCTATTGCTGCTGGCAGCGGCCGTCCTTGGTCTTGGGACCTTTATCTCTGCCCTGGTCGGTCTTTGCTGCAAAAAGTGGCAGCCTGTGGTCGTCTTTGCCATTCTCGCCTTTGTCGCCTATGCTGCGGCATGTGCCGTAGATTACATGGGTGACGGTCTCTTCCGGTTGCTGGTTATCAAAGAAGGTTATCCTTATTATTGTGTCGGCGCCGCCTATCTGTTTTCGATGGTGCTTTCCTGGTTCTGTTATCCCAAGAGAAAATTTGTTCTTCAGGAAATTTGATTCCTGCTTCTGTCTAAAAAGAGCGCTCTCCGGAGCGCTCTTTCTGTTGCAAAATTCTTTGTCAGAATTTTTTCTTAACAATGCCCATTTCTCGGGCTTCCAAAAAATACGCGCATCCTCCCGCGCTCAAGACACGTCGGGGCACTCCGTCGACAAAGAGCAACGCCGCATTGTCCTCAACGGCGTACGCGCATCCGCCGGTCTCCGCCAGCACCCTGTCAAAGTCTTTTTGTCTGTGGTTATAGTGCGGTGAAATCATCCCTTTCAGTTTTCCCAAGCCGTCAAATATCTTATAATTTTCTTCTTCCCGCTCTTTCTCCGCATCCGAATACATCTTCTCAAACCAGCAGATGCCGCCTGCGGAAAGCCCGGTAAGGACCGCACCTCGCTCATACGCTTCCCAGAGCAGTTTATCTATGCCGCGCGCGCGTATCACTTCGATAAGGTGCAGGGTGTTGCCTCCGCCCAAATAGATGAGATCCGCCGAAGCTATCTTCGCCGCGTTTTTCTCAAGAGGAACATCCTTTTTTGTAAGCAGTGCGACATCGGCTTTCATGCCCAGTTCTGTGGTGTACGTTTTGCGGAACGTATTGAAATACGGCAGACTGTCATAGCTTGCCGTGGGTAAAAACAGCGCATTTGCACGTCTCTCCCCGGCCCGCGCCTTGGCAATCTCCGCAAGCTCCCTGTCAATCGGAAGCGTGCTTTTGGTTCTTAATTCCCCTCCGCCGATGGCGGCAAAAATTTTGTCCATGACAAAATCGTATCGTCCGGTCCGCTGTTTTGTCAAGGCAAATTATGAACATATTTTTCATCATTCTCTTTTTTCTTCTTTCTGCCGTGGTTCCTGCCGGCGTTTTTTTATAAAACGATACAGCTTTTCCATCGGAAGCTTGAGAAACAGCGCCGATATCAATGTTCCGGCCAGATAAGAGAGTATTGTATAATAAGAAATTCTTCCATCGTATGCAAAGTGGCTGACGAGGCCGAAGAAGAGGCAAAAAAACAGTCCCCAGATGCCCTCCAGAAGGTGTACGCTGACAGGCAGTCTTTTTCGTATGGGAAGCCATCCCAAAACCATTTTGGGAAGATAGTACAGTGCGCCTGCAATCAGAAATATCAGAAAAAGCAGGGGCTGAATGGCGCTTTCTGTCACGGTCATATTATCTGAACATTTTCTTCAGCAATCCCGTTTTTTCGGTAGAGCCGGTATAGGCGATGCTGTCCACCTGTCCGTCGATTGCAAGCACGCCGGTATTGACATTCAATTCTGACACGTTCAATCCTTTGCCCCTTATGAGCAGCCCTTTGTCCTGGAGATTCACGGCAACTTCCTTGTCTTCAAAATGGGCAACTTCCTTGACGCCGGTCAGATTGAGACGTTTGCCGTCGTAGTTGAATGCATGGGTTTTATTGATCGTTTTCTCTTCCATTTTGTGCGCTCCTCTATTTAACGTATTTTTTTGGTTTGACTAATATGACAAGAAAAAGTATAATTGGAGCGGAATTTGCCATATTATTCTTGCCTGCCCTGCACGGGAAAAGAGGTTTCTTTGGACAACAACTCTTCCGCAGATATCTGGTACCGCCTGGATAACTCTGCCGTCATCTATCCGATGAGCATTACGACAACGACGCAGAGTCTTTTCCGGCTGAGCGCAGAAATGACGGAATATATTGACGATGAATGCCTGCTTGATGCCGTCCGGCACATTCTTCCCCGTTATCCGATATATAATGTCGTCTTGCGGAAGGGTCTCTTCCGGCATTTTTTTGATACCAACAATCTTCCTCCCATTGTCAGACCGGATAACGGGATTCTTTTTGAAAAGATCAATTTTTCTGCCAACAATCATTATCTCTTCCGTGTCAGTTATTATAAGAACCGTATCAATATTGATTTTTTTCATGGTCTATGCGACGGCATAGGCGCTATGGAATTTCTGAAATCCCTTGTCTACCAATATGTGATCGAACGTGGATACACGCCTCCTCCTCCGGAGGGCATCAAGATTGCAGGAGAAGCCGTTCCGGAAGAAGAACAGGAGGACGGCTTCACAAAATATTATCGTCCTGTTGATTTGTTCGGCGGGGTCATCGGAGAAATGGCCGGAAAGGACGCTTTTGCCCTGCGCGGCCGGCGCTTCAAACGGATAGGATACGGGCTGATACAAGGCACCGTGGACACTGCGGCGCTCAAAGCCGCGGCAAAGCGCCGCAACTGTTCCGTCAATTCTTATCTTGTGGGACTTCTCCTTCTTTCAATCGCCGAGACCTGCTATAAAGATAGCCAGAAAAGAAATATCACGGCGATGATTCCTGTTGACCTCCGGCGCATTTTCCCGAGCAAAACGCTCCGAAATTTTACGACGCTGGTCAAAGCCTACATCAATCCCGTTGCAATCCCCCTCCATCCCCAGGCCTATTGCGATGAGGTTCAAAAACAGCTTTCTGCGGCCATTGACAAAGAACGCCTTCTCGACAAAATCAGCCTCTCCTCCTTCCTGGTGCGCAAATGGTATGTCAAACTGATTCCCTTGCCCCTCAAAACGCTTATTGTCAAGCTTTCCAAGCTTTTCAGCTTCCATACCAAGCAGACCGTCATTGTTTCCAATCTCGGTCAGGTGTCGATGCCCGAAGGGATGGGGAAATACCTTCACTCTTTTTCTTTCTGTCCCAATGTCTCCCGCAAGGTCCCGGACAATGTCGGTATTGTCAGCTGCAATGGGAAAACCGTAATCTCATTTACGCGCCAGCTGGTTTCCACCAAAATTGAAAAGCAGTTCTTCACCCGTCTTGTCAAAGAGGGATTGGACGTATCGATCGTCAGCAACTTCCGTGAAGGCTCAAAAAACTGAAGCGCCGTTTATTTTATAGCCCGGGTATTCGTCTCGCTTCGATAAAATATCCCCATCTTGCAGACGAAATCTTTTCTATGACGGCAAAATCCGATGCGGTGTGCAGAATATAGTTGTCCCCGAGATAGACCGCCACATGTCCCACGCGCTCGATTCCGGTATTATAATACCGTGAAGCGTTGGTAAAAAACAGCAGATCTCCTCTTTGGATATCCTTCTTATCGACATGAACACCTTGAGTGATCTGTGTTCTCGTTGTTGTATTCAGCAACACGTCTGCGCCGTAGAAAAACATATATTGCGTATAGGACGAGCAATCAAATTGATTGATATTGAAATTCTTGTTGAGAATGCCGTCTCCGTAATGGAGGCGCTGCGCACCGTAGACATACGGAGTCCCCAACAGCTTTGCCCCTATATAAAGCACAGCCTCCGTCGCTTCGGATGCGGATTGCATTTCATATAATTCGGAATACAATGCCGAGATATACGCCGTCTTGCCTCTGTAATAGGTGCGGTACCAGTTGCCTTCTTTGCCGAGATAAAGCGTCATATCGCCGTTATCCAGTTTCCCCACAGAAGAATAAGAGCTTCCCGCTCCGGACCGCACATTGAGTCCGGTGATCAGAGAACGTATGTACACTGTTTTCGCTTCGGCTTCTTGCGGCGGCTGAACAGGATCTTCCGTAGAATTCGGAATGTCCTGCGAGCCGGAAGAGTCCGGCATTTGCGCTTCTTCTTCCGGATCTGTTCCTCCGGAAGGCGTTTCTTCTATGAATCCGGTGTCCTGTTCCTCTGCATCCGCGGAGCTGCCGCAGGCCGTAAGCATGAGCAAGGACACGATCGTCATCCACGCAACAACAAATTTGAATAATCGTTTATCCTTCATTTCTTCCTTAGTACGTTCATTGTAGCATGAATTTTTGTTTTGGATACTGTCATATCTTGCCAACAATGTGATACAATGCCTGTATGGAAAGAATCAAGTGCCCTGTCTGCGGCAGAATGCTGCACCGCGAAAACAAAAGCTGGTTTTGTCCGGCCCGTCATTGCTATGATGTTGCAAAAAGCGGTTATGTCAATCTTCTTCCCGCAAATGCCAAAAAAACAAAAGATCCCGGCGATAATCCCGATATGATTGCATCCCGGGCAAGAATGATGGACTGCGGTTATTATAAAAAGCTGGGCGAAGCGGTACTGGCGAAATTAAACGATCTGCCCCATGCGGCAGTCGCCGATATCGGCTGCGGAGAGGGATATCTCACCCGAATCATAAAAGAGCGCTATCCTGAATCGCAATGCATCGGCATTGATATTTCCAAATATGCCGCCGATGCGGCCGCCAGACGATGCAAAGACAATCTCTACATCGTCGCCTCCAGCGCGGCAATCCCGCTTGCGGACAAGTCCGTGGATGTCTTCATAAACACCTTTGCGCCAATCGAGCTGAACGAATTGCGCCGCGTTCTATCCCCATGCGGTTCGCTCATCAAGATTGTCCCCGCGCCGGATCATCTTTGGCAGCTCAAAGAGCTTCTTTACGAACATCCTTATAAAAACCCCGAAGTGTCCTTCGATCCAGAAGGCTTTCTGCTGGTTTCCCGTGAAATTGTTGCGCAGACCTTCCATGCAGCGGGAGATGAAATCGAAGCGCTTCTCAGGATGACCCCCTATTATTATAAAACCTCTCCCGATGCGCTTGCAAAGATCCTCTCTCTTCCTGAGATAGAAACCATCCTCTCGTTCAATCTTTCTGTTTATAAGCCGTATGAACATCCATGATACACAAAGTGAAGCTCATCTGATACTTTTTTGTTTTCGACAACCTGCAGACAAAGCAATTTTTTTATAATTTTCATAAAAACGCTTGAAAACTTCATCTTGCAGACACAAGAGAAGATTATGCTTTTCGGCAAGGAGAAGATATGGCGTCCACAAAACTCGTTTTTCTGAGAAAAGAAATCAAATATATTCTGTCCGAAAACGTCTTTTTACGGATCCTGCCGGAACTCACGGCACATCTCCGCCCGGATGATTTTCCAACATACACAATCTGCAATCTCTATTTTGACAATAACAATTTCGATCTGATACGCAACTCTTTGGACAAGCCGTTCTATAAAGAGAAACTCCGCCTGCGCTCTTACGGCGTCCCTTCGCCGGGCGACAAGGTATTTCTTGAAATCAAGAGAAAATATGACGGCATGGTTGCCAAACGCCGTGTTTCTCTTACACTGGAGGAGGCCGAAGCGTATATAAATCAAGATATTCTTCCTTCTTCCGGCGGTCAGAAAATGGCCGAAATTGACTATCTTGTGAAGCTGTACGGACTCCGGCCCAAACTTTTTTTATCTTACAAGCGCGAAGCTTATGCGGGCAGCGACGGTCTCCGCGTGACCTTCGACACCGATATCCTATGCAGAACAAACAGGCTTTCGCTTACCGAGGGCGTTTTTGGCTCTCCGCTGCTTTCACCGGGGCAGCGGATAATGGAAATCAAAACGGATACCGCTTTCCCATTGTGGCTGACCGGCCTTTTGTCCAAAAATAAAATATATCCCGCAGGTTTTTCGAAATACGGAGAATTCTACAAATCCGAAAAGAATGGTTCTCTGCCGCAAAATTCACTGGAAGGAGTTCTATAAAATATGTTTTCAAGCATAATTGATTCAGCAGGTATCACTTTTACCGATGCGCTGCTTTGCACCGCAGTATCGCTTGTCCTGGGACTTGCCGTCTCCCTCGTCAACCTTGCGCAAGGACGCGCCACCAAGTCGCTCAGCGTTTCGCTGGTGCTTCTGCCCGCCATTGTCCAGACCGTCATCATGATGGTCAATGGCAATCTTGGCGTCGGCGTCGCCGTCATGGGTGCCTTCAGCATCATCCGCTTCCGCACGATTCCGGGCGGCGCCAAAGAAATCGTATCGGTGTTTTTTGCGATGGCCATCGGACTCGCGACCGGAACGGGTTATCTTACGTTCGCCGCATTGTTTACGGCCATCGTGTGCGCAGCCATGCTCATCCTGTATAAAACAAAATTCGGAGAAATAAAGAGCAAAGAAAAGCATCTCAAGATCGTCATTCCCGAAGACCTTGATTATACCGACGTATTCGATGATATCTTCAAAAAATATACCCGCTCCGCCGTACTCGTCAAAGTGAAGACCACCAATATGGGAAGCATGTTTGAACTGACCTATGAGCTTGTCGAAAAACCCGGCATCCGTGAAAAAGCAATGCTTGACGAACTGCGCTGCCGCAACGGCAACCTGAGCATCGTCTGCGGCACCAAGCAAACTGTTCAAGAGGAACTGTGATATGAAAAATTTCTTCATAAAGATGATTGCGCTGCTGGCGTCGTTTATGCTTCTGTTTTCTTTGTCCGGCTGCAATACGACCGATTCGGACAAAACAACGGAAGACAGCAGCGGAACAACCAATGATGTGATTGCGGACAGCCCCATAGAAATAACCGAAGATACCTTTGATGAGAACGATTCCTATCATGCTCCTGATTCTGCCGCACATATCACGCTGAACGAAACTGCCATCACCGCCGACGCAACCGTAAGCGTATCGGGCACAAAAGCAACCATCACCAATGCCGGCTCCTACCTGGTCTCGGGTACGCTGCTCAACGGACAGCTTGTTGTGAACGCCGCAAAAACATCTACGGTGATTTTGTATCTGTCCGGCGCGTCGATTACCTGTCCCGACCATCCGGCGATTTATATAAAATCTGCAGATAAGGTCATTCTTTCACTTGTTCCGGATACCCAAAACTATCTGATTGACGGAAGCTCCTATACTTTGGCGGCAGGTGCCGAAGAACCGGACGCCGCGCTGTTTTCGGATTGCGATCTCACCATCAACGGAACAGGTGCACTGACTATTGATGCAAATTACAATGACGGCATCAAATGCAAGGATGATCTGAAAATTATAGAAGGCACTCTCAACGTAGACGCTGTGGATGACGGCATTACCGGGCGGGATGCATTCTATGTTAAAGGCGGAGTCCTTACCGTTCTTGCGGGCGGCGATGGGCTTAAGGCAACCAATACGGACACCGGCAAAGGCTTTCTTGCCATCCTCGGCGGTGAGATCCGTCTTACAGCCGCGGCGGACGGCGTGCAGGCAGAAAGCTCTATCCTGATAACAGAAGGCACTCTCTCCATCCTTGCCGGCGGAGGCAGTGCTGTTGCAAAAGAAACCGGCAAGGGGCTTAAGGCACCTCTTGATATCAGCGTTTCGGGCGGTAGCATTGCTTTGAACTGCGCTGACGATGCCATTCATTCCGATAACAGCGTCAATATCGGCGGAGGAAGCTTTGAAATCAGTACCGCGGATGACGGCATACACGCAGACAGCTACCTTGCGGTGTCAGACGGATCGATTCACATCTCAAAATGCTATGAAGGCATCGAAAGCCAAGTGATTCATATTGCCGGAGGAGAAATAACCCTTGTTTCTAGCGATGACGGAATCAATGCGGCGGGCGGCACTGCCTCTTCTCCCGCGGGAAGACCCGGACAAGGCGTCTATAGCCAATCCGTAAGCAATTGCAGCCTCAACATTACCGGCGGCAAAATCTTTATCAATTCTTCCGGCGATGGTGTGGATGCGAATGGCAGCATCACGATGTCCGGCGGACTTCTTGCTGTTGACGGCCCTCTCGCAAACGACAACGGCTCTCTGGATTATGACGGCACCTTTGTCATGACGGGAGGAATCCTTGCCGCGGGAGGCAGCGCAGGAATGGTGCAGCTCCCTTCCGGAGCCTCGACGCTCTATTCCATTTCTGTATATTTCTCCTCTTCTCTTGCAGCGAACACGCCGGTCTCTCTTTATGATAGTGCCGGCAACCTGGTCCTCTGCTTTGTATCCTCCAAAAACATGGCGCAGTTGACATTGTCCTCGCCCGACATTCAAAAAGGAAGCTATCAGATCTGTAAAGGCGGCGCCGTCTCGGGCGAAAGCTTCGGCGGTATTTATTCGGAAGCCCAAGGCGGCACACTTGTTTATTCTGTCCAGGTCACTTCGAGGACAACGACAGCGGGAACTCCCGGAGGCGGAGGACCGGGAGGCCCCGGGCGTCCATAACCTCTCGAAAAGCGGATTCTTTCTGTTCTCAAAAGGCAGAATCGTGGGAAAACTGCTGGGAGTTTTCCGTCTTATTTTTCTCATAAAAGCGGTTTAATGATTGAAATTCTGGCTCAATATGGTATAATATACCTACTATGATTGATATTAATAAGATATGGAAAGAAACGCTTTCTTACGTTTCCAGCGAGATTACGGCGGTCGCGTATATGCTTTGGATGGACAGCCTGACGCCTATCTGTGTCAAGGACAACACGCTGATTCTGCTTGCGCCGTCGCTGCACGCAAAAATCACCGTCAACAAGAATTATAAAGATATCATACGCAAAGCGCTGGACAAGACCAGATCTTCTTTGATCGACGTCGACGTAATCATTGATGAAGAAACCGGCCTGTATGCCTCAGAAATCGACGCTGCACGTCGCAATGCGCCGCAAATGGAAGCGCCTGCGCAAAAAAAACAGCCGCAGTTCATCGCCCGCTACACGTTTGACAATTTTGTCGTGGGCGAATCCAATAAATTGGCCTATCATGCGTCACAATCCGTCGCGCAGAATCCCGGCTCGGCCGAAGGCTTTTTGAGTTTTAACCCGTTGTTTATTTACGGCGATGTCGGTCTCGGCAAAACCCATCTCCTGCATTCTATCGGCAATTACATCACAGAAAATCATCCGGAATTAAAAGTTCTTTATATCCCGACAGAAAAACTGACGAACGATTATATCGAGGCCATCAGCAACAACAAAGAAGGAGAAAAAGGTTCGTTCACCTTCCGGAGCTTCCGCGAAAAATATCGCAACGTCGACGTTTTAATGATTGACGATGTACAGTTTTTACAAAAGAAAACGGGCCTCCAGGATGTCGTCTTCCATATTTTCAATGAGTTGTACCAAAACGGCAAGCAAATCATCCTGACAAGCGATCGCCCTCCAAAAGAAATCGGCACTCTGGAAGACAGACTCCGCTCCAGATTTGAGGGCGGGCTGCTGGCGGATGTGGGTGCACCCAATCTGGAGATGCGCATTGCCATTATCCGCAAAAAAATGCTTCTGGAAAAACTTGCCGTTAACGACGACGTTGTCTACTATCTCGCCGAGCAGTTTGACAGCAACATCCGGGAACTGGAAGGAGCCCTATCGAAAGTCATTCTTTATGCGAACCTGATCAACAAACCGTATCCGGATATCAATACCGCGAAAGAAGCATTAAAAAACAACCAGCAGAAAAAAGTCGGTCTCGACAGCTCGGACATCATCAACGCTGTCTGCAGCTATTTCCATATAGGAAAAAGCGATATCATCAGCAAAAAAAAGACAAAGGATATTGTCGAAGCTCGCATGATTGCTATCTTCCTGATTACAGAATTGCTTTCCTTGCCCTTGGTAACAATCGGCCAGCTGTTTGGCGGAAGAGATCATACGACCATCATTCATTCCCGCGATAAAATTCTTGCCGCACAAAAAGAAAGCAAAGAAGTAGCGCGCCAAATCAAGGATATCAAAGGCATGCTTAACCTATGATGTAGATATGTCGACAACTCTTCCTCGTTTTATCGACATATTATCAACATCCGCCGGCTAAGAATTTTATCAAAATGCAACAAACTTCGTTCCTTTCTTATCCGAAATCGAGTAATCCACATATCCACGCTGCTTATATTTATTATTGAATCGAATTAAAATAAAATACACGAAGGAGCCACTATGAAATTTGTCTGCAATCCTCTCGCTCTCTCCGAAGCGCTGAATATCGTATCAAAAGCCATACCGAACAAACCGACCATACCAATTCTGGAAGGCATCAATATTTATGCGCAGGGCACCACACTGACTCTCACCGCAACGGATATGGAAATGTTTATCGAAAAGAAAATGCCCGCAGAGATCCTGTTGGAAGGAGAGCTTGTCGTTTCAGGCAGAATCTTTACAGAGTTCATCCGGAAACTGACTGATTTAGATACTATTTCTATAGAAAAGGTAGGTAATAATCTTCTTAATATCCATTACGCAGAAAACGAAACGACCATTCAATGTATGAATGAAGATACTTACCCGGAGATACGTCAAATTGATGATGACAGTTATTTTACAATCCGCGAGGGAGACCTCAAAGATACCTTGGAACGCACTGTTTTTTGTGTCGCGGTGGAGGATTCGCGTCCCATATTAAAAGGATGTCTTATAGAGGTAAAAGATGCGGTATTGACTGCGGTGGCTTTGGACGGTTATCGCCTGGCAATCACAAAATGCAGCGTGAAAGAATATCATGGCGATATTAAAATTATCATCCCCGGCAAGAATCTGTCGGAAATAACAAAGGTTCTGACCGATTCAGATGACATCATTAAAGTAAATATCCAAAAAAACAATATCATGTTTGATCTTGGCCATACCAGAATTACCGCCAGATTGATGGAGGGAGAATTTCTGCAGTACGAAAAAATCATCCCTGTTTCAAAACAGACGTCCGTCGTCGTCAATAAAACAGAAATAGAGAACGGCCTGGGCAGAGCTTTCCTGATTGCCCGAGATATGAAAAACAATTATTCCAAGCTCTCCATCGGCAACGGTATGATTACGATAAAAAGCAATTCCGAAGTCGGCAATTTCCGAGAGAATGTAATATGCAAAACAGAAGGAAAAGATCTGGAAATCGCATTCAACAGCCGTTTCCTTTTTGATGCTTTCAATCATATCAAAGAAGATTATATCAGGATCGAATTCAATGGTTCATGCGCACCGGCATTGATTCTTCCTCTGGAAGGAGAAAAATTCAAATATATCATTCTCCCGGTCCGCTTGGTCGGGTAAACATTTATAAGTAAAAAGAAGCACTCCGGACACGAGTGCTTTTTTTATTCTTTTCGTTTTTGTTGCATCACCGTTATGGCATCTGCATGCGATGGACAACCGTAGATAAAATTGTTTCACAATAAACCATAAAAAAACGGGCTGAAATTTTCAGGGGGAGTTATCGTAATTTTATAGAATATGAAAAATAGAAAAATCCCCGAAAATAATATGATTTTCACATAAAATCGGGGATAATTTGCATAGAATAGTATGTTATGTTTAACGTAGAACAAACGGATGTTTCACGAGGAACAAGAAAAATATTAAAAAAACAGCTAAAAACAGATGTTTTTGATTGCGTTGGAATAGATTTCTATGGATTTTTCAAATTCTTTAAGATCAATATATTCGTCTGCCTGGTGAATGGGAGCGCTGGATCCGGGAAATTCGGGGCCGAAGGCTACGCCGACGGGAAGAAAGCGCGCATAGGTGCCGCCTCCGATGGAAATAGGATTGCTTCTGGTGCCCATGACAGAGTCGTATGCTTTCAGAAGTGCTGTGACAAGGGGATGATCCGGCGCAACATAAAGCGGAAGATGATAATCCTCCCGATCAATATCAAAAAGAGGGAGAGAGGATTTTAAGATATCCGTAATCAGATTCATCGTATAAGTAACGGGATATCGTATATCAAGTTCGAAAATGGCCTCTCCGTCCGCTGTTTTTGCCGTGCCTAAATTGAGCGTAAGAGGACCGCTTTTATCGTCATGAAGCTTCAGACCGACACCGGAGCCATCCGTCAAAGAGAATGCATTGTACAACGCATTGAATTCGACGTATGCGGCACCCAGTGCTTTCAGAATAAGCAATAAGGCATTTTTTCCTAGAGAGGGCTGGCTTCCGTGGGCAGATTTGCCTTTTGCATAAAGGCGTATTCTTTCTCCTTCCCGTTCGCACAGGCAGCCGCCGGAAAGCGCGGTTTCTTGGATATCGGGATCATAGTCGCAATAAGCTTCGGCGTAATCGGGAACGACATTTGCGCGGGTGCCTGCTTCTATGGCATAAACACCGCGCGGCAGGGGAAAGCTGATTTTATGATAAACGATTCCCTTTTCGCAGTTGATAACGGGGAAGTCCGCATCCGGAGAAAACCCCATAATGGGCATTTCTTCCGTAATTTTGTAGCGTTCCATACATTTCCATCCGCTTTCTTCATCGCATCCCAAAATAAAGCGTATACGTTTTTTGGGTATCTTGCCTTCCTGCAGCAAGCGCGCACAGGCAAAAACGGAGGCAATGACAGGGCCTTTGTCATCCATGGCGCCGCGGCCAAACAATTTTCCGTCTTCAATTTCGGCGCCGAAGGGCGCATGTGTCCATCCCTTGCCGGCGGGGACAACGTCCAGATGACCGAGAATGCCAAAAAGTTCGCCCTCTCCGATTTCGCCCCAGCCGCAGTAGTTGTCGATGTTTGCGGTCCGGAAGCCGAAATTTTTCAACAGGTCCAGCGTGTATCGGAGCGCAGCCGCATTGCCTTCTCCAAATGGCATCCCCGGCAAGGGCGCAGATTCTACGCTGTCGATCTTTATCAGATCGGACAAGACACGGACAGCCGTTTTCAGATCTGTTTTCATTTTTAACCTCGTACGCTGTTTCTTGATAAATGATTCTTGTAAAATAATTATACACAATTATTTGAGCTTGTGTTACAATTTTTATAAGAACATCATTTGGATGCTTTGTAGAACAATCGGATGACAGCCCCATTAATGCTTTTATCAAAAATGAATTTTTTCTGGTTTTCTGCATTTTTGGGATGCCAGGTGAAAAATAGAAACGGGCAAGAATGATTGATTATAAGAAAAAAGACAAATCAGACATTTCAAGTTGTCTATATGAGTGCAAAGGAGAAGTATGGCTGAGGGAAGACGACAACGTGTAAAGAACAGAGCCCGATTGGAAGGAATTGACAATTTTGAACCGCATGAACTGCTGGAACTGATGCTGTATCCCTATGTGCCTCGCAAGGACACCAAACCGATTGCCATAGAACTTCTTAAAGTATTCGGTTCACTGGATGGTGTTTTTAATGCGTCCGAAAGGGATCTTCTTTCCGTACCCGGCATGCCCAAAGGCGCCGCATTTCATTTTCCCATTTATTATCCTGCCGTATCACGCGCAAAAATCGAAGGCGCCTGCAGAAGCTGTGTATTATCCAATTATGAAGAGGCCAGCCGGTATATCTGTGAGCGAATCGGGCATCTTCTTCATGAAGAATTTCTTGTGATATGTTTGGACAGCAAAAAAAGAGTGATCCGTGCCAAAACATTTTCTATGAATGAGCCATCGCGCGCCGAAATCAGTATGAGATTGATTGCGGATCATGTTCTGGGTGCGCAGAGCTCCGGTGTTATTGTAGGGCATAATCATCCTTCCGGAGAAATCACGCCTTCCTTTGACGATATGCAGGCGACGCAGGCGCTCCGCAAGCTTCTTGAGAGCTTGGGAATTGCGTTTTTAGACCACATCATCGTATACCGCGACAAAAGCTTCAGCTTCAATAAATCCAATCTGATGAAAGCAATCACGGTACCTCCGACATTCCGGATTGCGGAAGACGGAGCGGAAGACGGAAACGGCGAATACGAATAAGCAAAACCTTCCGTTTCGCCCTTGAGGGAAAAGTTACTCTTCCGTAGCCAGATATCCCAGGATTCCGCAAAAAATGCGGTATGCCAGTTTGTTCCGATAGTCTTCATTGTTGAGAAGCGCGTCGTCCTCCGGATTGGAAAGGAATCCGCATTCCACGATCGCAGAGGGATATTTGCTGCAGTTGAGAATATAATAATCGCCTTTCAATGCCGTAAAACTTCTTTGAACGTATTCTGCATTCAAGGTATTCAAATTGTTTTGAAGCGAATCCGCAAGCGCTTTGCCTTGTTCGCTCAGAGGTTCATAAAAAACCTGCGCTCCGCGCCTGGAAGAATCCGGAAACTTGTTGCAATGGATGCTGACGACAAGCTTCGGCGCGGAATCAAGGATGATTTTTTTGCGAGCGGCCATATCCTGGCTTTTGAAACGGCCTGTTTCCGTATACAGACCTTTTTCATTTTCACGCGTCAGCACGACGGTGACACCCTGCTCCTTCAAAAAAGAAGCGATTTTTTTTGCAAGGATGAGATTGATTTCAGCCTCGGATACCTTGCTGTTTACTCCGATACATCCATCATCAATTCCGCCATGGCCGGCATCCAGAACAACGACGACATCCGTATCGGGAGAAAAGGCAAGCGCGCCCGCTGTTGCACCTGCGCAAAGCAGAACAACAACGAGAATCCCCGCAGCCAGCGCCAACATCCTTTTTTTAATCACAATGAACATAGTTCCTCCAGAACGAAAATTTTTTTGGATTTGGGAACCCGCTAAGGCCGGATTTTACAAATTCCGACACATACATTCCGTTTTTGCGCCGGAGTTGTCAACAAAACGGCAAGTTATCCACCGAGTTATCCACATTTTAAGATATGAAAGCAATTTCTGGATAGAACAAAACCGACAAAAAAGGATATAAAAAACGAACTTTCCGGTATCCGGAACCAGCGCGGAATTTTTCTTTTCGGAATATCAAAAAACAAAAATTGCGGGAAAAGGATTCCGTATGCGCAAATATACGCAGTTTGCACATATAACGTTCTGCATATATATAAATTTATTATACACTTATATATATTTATGGTATAATATAAACGTTAGTTATTATAAAGAATAAGGAGCAGGATATGACCGAAAAAATTCAGACCGATTACAATCAATCTGCGATACAGGTACTTGAAGGTTTGGAACCCGTACGCAAGCGTCCCGGCATGTATATCGGCAGTACGGACAGCAGAGGCCTCCACCATCTGGTCACAGAGATTGTTGATAATTCGATTGACGAAGCGGTCGCAGGATACTGCACGCATATAGAAGTCACCATTCTTCCGGACGGGTCCTGTCAGGTTGCGGATAACGGCCGGGGTATTCCTACCGGCATCATTCCCAAAGAAAACAAATCGGCGGTCGAGGTGGTATTGACCAAGCTCCATGCCGGCGGCAAATTCGGCGGAGGCGGATATAAGATATCCGGCGGTTTGCACGGCGTCGGACTTTCTGTCGTCAATGCGCTTTCTTCCGTATTGGAAGTCGAAGTGCGTCAAAAAGGCAAACTTTTCCGCCAGATTTACCACAAGGGGGTGCCCGAAGCGGATCTTGCTGTCGTCGGGGAGGTCGCACAAGACGATACCGGCACGCTGGTGCGCTTCTTCCCGGATAAAGATATCTTTGAAACCACAGAATTCGTATACGATATCGTGCGTGTCCGCCTCAGAGAGCTTGCTTTCCTCAACAAAGGTCTGCGCATCAGTATTGAGGATAAGCGCGAAGGCAAGGAGCGGTCAGAAACCTTCTGCTTTGAAGGCGGCATTGCCTCTTTTGTAGACTATCTGAACAAGAACAAAGAAACCCTGATTCCGACGACACTTTATTTTGAAGAGCAAGAAAACGATATGATTGTCGAAGTCGCATTGCAATACAACACGGGCTACGACGAAAATATTCATACTTTTGCGAATAATATCAATACCGAGGAAGGCGGCTCGCATTTAGAGGGATTCAAGGCCGCTCTGACGCGCGTAATCAACGAATATGGTCTGCGCAGCCGTAATCTCAAGGAGAATGAAAAATTGAGCGGGGAAGACGTCAGGGAGGGCATTACGGCCGTCATCAGCGTAAAATTGTCCGAGCCTCAATTTGAAGGACAGACCAAAACCAAGCTGGGCAACAGCGAAATGAGAGCGTTTGTCAGCAAAGTAATCAACGAAAAACTAGGCGCTTATCTGGAAGAAAACCCCAAGATCGGCAAAGACCTTATCTCAAAATCCATTACCGCCCAGAGAGCCCGCGAAGCGGCCAGAAAAGCCCGGGAAGCCCTCAGAAAAGGCGTCATGGAAAGCACGACGCTTCCCGGCAAACTTGCCGACTGCACAGACACGGATCCAAAGAACTGCGAAATTTATCTTGTCGAGGGCGACAGCGCAGGCGGCACCGCAAAGCAGGGTCGGGACAGGCAGATTCAGGCAATCCTCCCTCTGCGCGGCAAAATTCTAAATGTGGAGAAAGCAAGGCTCCATAAAGTATTGGACAATGAAGAAATTCGCTCCATGATCAAGGCATTCGGCTGCGGATACAAAGAGGACTTCGATATCTCCAAGCTTCGCTACGACCGCATAATATGCATGACCGATGCGGACGTCGACGGCAGCCATATCCGTATTCTGCTGCTGACCTTTTTCTTCCGCTTCATGAGACCCTTGATAGAAAACGGACATGTCTATATCGCCCTGCCGCCTTTGTATAAGGTGACCAGAGGAAAAGATGTCAAATACCTGTATTCGGATGAGGAGCTCAGGTCTTATCAACAAGAAATCGGTAACGCAAGATACGAATTACAGCGTTATAAAGGTCTTGGTGAGATGAACGCCGTCCAGCTCTACGAGACGACCATGGATCCCGAAACGCGTACGCTCCTTCAAGTTAAATTGGAGGATGCGGAGGCTGCGGACGAAATTTTCAGTCTTCTCATGGGAGAGCAGCCCGAGCTGCGCCGCGCTTTCATAGAAGAGAATGCTACGCTGGTAAAGGAGCTGGACATATAATATGGATAAAAAACTGGATATAAATAAAATTAAAGAAACGCTTGCAAAAACAAAAATCGTACCGGTCAATGTACAGGACGAGATGTCCAAGTCGTTTATCAGCTATGCAATGGCGGTCAATGTCAGCCGCGCCATTCCGGATGTGCGCGATGGATTGAAGCCTGTGCAAAGACGGATCCTTTTTGCAATGAACGAGCTGGGCAATACCTATGATAAACCGCATAAAAAATGTGCGCGTATTGTTGGCGAAGTATTGGGGAAGTATCATCCTCACGGCGATTCTGCTGTGTATGAAGCATTGGTGCGTATGGGGCAGGATTTCTCTATCCGCGCAACGCTTATAGACGGACATGGCAACTTCGGCTCGGTCGACGGAGATCCGCCTGCAGCGCAGAGATACACCGAAGCGCGTCTCTCTAAAATCGCGGGCGAATTGCTTCGTGATTTGGATAAAGATACTGTGGATTTTTACCCGAATTTTGATGATACGCTGATGCAGCCTACGGTTCTGCCCGCAAAATATCCCAATCTTCTTGTCAATGGGAGCGAAGGCATCGCAGTCGGCATGGCAACCAATATTCCTCCTCATAATCTGAGCGAGGTCATCAACGGGACGCTTGCGCTGTTGGATAATCCCGATATGACGGTTGGGGAATTGATGGAGTATATCCCATCGCCGGATTATCCCACAGGCGGTTTGGTTCTGGGACGCGCTGCAGTGCGGCAAGCATATGAAACCGGGCGCGGAGGAGTGGTTATACGCTCCCGCTGCGAGATAGAAGAACATAACGGACGCAACCGTATCGTGGTTACCGAAATACCTTATCAGGTCAACAAAGCAAGTCTTATCAAAGATATCGCGGACCAAGTCAAAGAAAAGCGTTTGGATGGCATTAGTGATATCCGTGAAGAGTCCGATCGTTTCGGCATGCGTATTGTCATCGAATTGAAACGCGATGCGCAACCGCAGGTTGTGCTCAATACGCTCTATAAACAGACCAGTCTTCAGGTTTCAAATGGCATCATTCTTCTTGCGCTTGTTGACGGCGTGCCCCGGATCCTGAACCTTAAAGAAATCCTTCATTATTATATTGAACATCAAAAAGAGGTTGTTGTCCGTCGCACACGTTATATGCTCAACAAGGATCTTGAGCGCGAACATATCCTCAAAGGATTGGTCATTGCGATTTCCGAAATTGATGAAGTCATAGAAATCATCAAGAAAAGCAAGGAGCGTACGGACGCCCTCAATCGCCTGATGGAGCGTTTTTCGCTTTCGGAAAAACAGGGCAATGCGATCCTGGAGACCAAATTGTCCCGGCTTACCAATCTGGAAGTAGAAAAACTCAATGAAGAACTATCTGCCGTAAGTGCGGAGATTGCCGATTTCCGTGATATACTGGACAAGCCCGATCGTGTACGTGAAATTATCAAAACAGAACTGACGCTTATACGCAATACGTATGCCGATCCGAGACGCAGCGAATTATCCTATGACATGTCTGAGATAAACATCGGCGACCTGATTGAGAAAAAAGATGTGGTCATTTCTATGACCTATCTGGGTTATGTCAAACGCATCTCCGTAGACGAGTACAAACTTCAGAATCGTGGAGGGATCGGCGTCACGGCACATAAAACCAAGGATGAGGATTTCGTCGAGCAGATGTTTGTCTGCAATACCCATGATGATCTGCTGTTCTTCAGCAATAAAGGAAAGGTATACAGCACCAAGGCTTTTGAAGTGCCCGAAGCTTCACGTTCTTCCAAAGGGCGCGCCGTAGTCAATCTTCTGCCGCTGACGGAAGGTGAAAAAATCACCGCGCTTTTGTCTGTCAAGGATTATAAAGACGGCTACATGATGATGGCAACGAGAGAAGGGCTTATCAAAAAATGTTCACTGAATGAGTTCGAAAGCATACGGGCCAATGGTAAAATTGCCATCACACTGACAGAAGACGACGAGTTGATAGCGGTCGAGCTGACAACGGGCCAGGATGAAATCCTGATGGCGTCCGCAGAAGGCAAATGCATCCGCTTCAAGGAAGAAGATGTGCGCAAAACCGGGAGAGGCTCGCAGGGCGTGCGCAGTATGAAGTTGGAAGAAGGCGATGTTGTTGTCGACATGGCCGTCATCAAAGAGGGATGCGAAGTGGTCACCGTTACGGAGAACGGATACGGAAAGCGCAGCAGCCTGGAGGATTACAGACTTCAGGGAAGAGCGGGCAAAGGCATCAAGGCAGGCTGTTTCAATGAAAAGACAGGCAAGCTGGTCAATCTCAAATTGGTCAACGAGGATCACGACCTGATTATTATTGCGAACAACGGTACGATGATTCGCATCGCGGCGGGCATGATTTCTACTTACGGACGCAGCGCAATGGGCGTTCGCCTTATGAAGCTCAAAGATGAGGGCAAGGTGGTCGCCATGGCGTTGACGCCGCATGAAGAAAATGTCGAATATGACGAAATCGATGGTGCGCCTGTGGAATGCGACGCGGGAGAAGAAGCCGAAATAAGAGTTTCGGCAGAATCGCAAACGACCGGAAACGACAAATAAAAACAAATTGTTTCACATGGAACATTTTCGAAAAACCGCTTGGAAACAGGCGGTTTTTGGTTATATTTGGCAAAAAAATAATAATATTGCAATTTTTTGCTTTGGGACCGATAGCAGGATTGCGAGAAATATGGACGAAGGCCGGGGCAAGGCGGCGTTTTCTTATAATGAAAGAAAAAACAGAAGAATCGTCAGAAAATATTGTACCATGAGAGAATTCTTAAATTATGTGCTGTGCATCAATAAGAGAACGCTTCAGAAATCGTTGAATGGCGCAAAAGATTAGCAGGCGTTTTGGGATACAATCGTTGATTGTCGCCATTCCGTGCAAATATTTTTTAACAAATCTGAATTCCATAATCATAGGACGAAAAAACGGTAAAACAGAATAAAAAGACAGGACAATGGCTGAAACAGGAACGGCATCCGGTTATGCCATTCTCAAACCTGCACAAAAATAAAATTGCGCAAAACGCATTGTGGAAAGCATTTTCAAAAAGAAAAAGCATTTGATAAAATGCGGCAGAAGAATTTATTGAGAAGGGATAGAAAATCGGTGCGCATTCCCGCAACAATAATCACGTCGGGAGGATATGAGAAATCTTTCGGATCTTCTGATAAGAAACTCTGAAAATCTTTTAAGACAACTAAAAAGCTGCCTTTGGGAGGCAGCTTTTTATGGTGGGAACAACAGGGCTCGAACCTGTGACATCATGCTTGTAAGGCATGCGCTCTCCCAGCTGAGCTATGCTCCCGGCATTGGTGACCCCAAGGAGGTTTGAACTCCTGTTACCGCCGTGAAAGGGCGATGTCTTAACCACTTGACCATGGGGCCCCGGAATGGTAGCGGCGGTGGGATTCGAACCTACGACCTGCCGGGTATGAACCGGCCGCTATAACCAACTAAGCTACGCCGCCAATTTGGTAGCGGGGATGGGATTTGAACCACATGACCTTCGGGTTATGAGCCCGACGAGCTACCAGCTGCTCCACCCCGCGATGAATGCTTATATATATTAAACAAAATAACGATGTTTGTCAACTGATTTTAACAGGTTTTTATCAAATAAGCGCAAAAGATGCCAATGGCAATCCCGAAAGAAAAAAGGCGGTTCCACAACTGGTATGGACCGCCTGATTTGATTTTAATAAGAGAAACTTAAGCGAGCCTAGAAAGTTGCGAACGGAGACGGGAGAGGCATTCTTCTTTGCCGAGAATGTCGGCCATTTCAAAGGCGCCGCCGGGTGTCACTTCCTGGCCGGTAATCGCAATCCGGAAGCACCAGAGGAAGGCGCCTTTTTTGATGTTCCGTGCTTCTGCCTCGGCACTGAATTGCTCATGCAGAACATTGATGTCAAAGTCTCCACAGTTTTCGAGGAGGCGCAAGGATATTCCGATGACGGTCTTTGCGAGCGTCGCATCTGTTTTATTTTTCTTGTTCGTATAAAGATTCAGATCAAAATCCGGTGTATATTCTGCGAGAAATGCAACCTTGGCGGGGATTTCGCCCAGAGTCTCTACGCGTGGTTGAAGCAAAGCGGTAAATTTTTTATAATCATATTTGTTTGCGATCTTGGATTTATCAAAGAAAGGCTTTGCGAGTTCTTCGAAACGTTCTTTTGTTAATTCGCGGATGTATTGACCGTTCAGCCAAC
The DNA here is from genome assembly GCA_001604065.1 of Clostridiales bacterium Firm_09. Lineage (GTDB taxonomy): Bacteria > Bacillota > Clostridia > Christensenellales > DTU072 > Firm-09. Next base: position 47,333 of record LVAO01000008.1, on the reverse strand, counting down.
GCATTTTTTCTTCGTCAAAGATGCTTCCGGAGCGGCCGAGACCTTCTACAGAAAAGCGTTCGATCAGCTCTGCAAGCGAGAATTTTTCTTTATTGTCGCCCGGACTCCATCCGAGCAGGGCAATATAATTGACGATTGCCTCGGGAAGATAGCCTTTTGCAATAAAGTCTTCAAAATTTGCATCGCCGTATCTTTTGGAAAGCTTGCGTTGGGCGTCCTTCATGATGGGAGGGAGGTGCATATATCTGGGCGGCTCCCAACCAAAGCTTTTGTAAATCAGATTGTATTTGGGCGTGGAGCTTAAATATTCTGTACCGCGTATAACATGGGAGATCCGCATCAAATGATCGTCGACGACATTGGCAAAATTATAGGTGGGCATTCCGTCCGATTTCAAAAGAATATTGTCCTCTAAATCTTTGCAATCGACAGAAATTGTGCCAAAAACCATATCCTCATAGGAAGATATGCCTTCCGTGGGAATATTCTGACGGATAACGTAAGGTTCGCCCGCAGCGAGGCGTCTTGCGATTTCCTCCTTCGGAAGATGCAGACAATGCTTGTCGTATTTTCGATTGCCATTCTCATCCGTAAGACTTTCCAGCCGTTCTTTGCTGCAGAAGCAGTAGTATGCCCCGCCCAGTTCGACCAGCTTATGGGCGTATTCTGCATAAATGGCCTTTCTTTCGCTTTGGATATAGGGTCCGCAATCGCCGGGATTGGCGGGACTCTCGTCGGGAACAATGCCGGCTGCGGCAAGCGTCCGGTAGATCAGATCAACGGCGCCTTCGACATAGCGCTCCTGATCGGTGTCTTCTATGCGGAGAAGGAAGTCTCCGTCGTTGTGCTTTGCAAAGAGATAAGCATAAAGCGCCGTTCTGAGGTTGCCGATATGCATAAACCCTGTGGGACTGGGCGCGAATCTGGTTCTTATTTTCATGGCGAATCCTTTTTATTATCGTGTAATTGCTAATTGCAGAATAGAATCTGGACCGGCTTGGAGATGGGTTATTTCAGCTTGTCCATCAGTTCATAGATCCTTTGCAAATCGTCTTTCGTAAAATAGTCAATGAAAATGCGTCCTTTATTCTCATTGCCGATGACCTTGACCTTCGTAGAAAAGATGCGCTTCATGTCGTCGACCAGATTTCTCATTTCAAGAGTCAGCTGCGTGCGCATGGCAGGGTCCATCTTTTTGGGAGCAAGTTCCGGATTGAGATAGTAACGGACGCGGACTTCCAATTCGCGGACAGAAAGCTGCCCATCACAGGACTTGTAAGCGAATTCCACCTGCGCATCGCGATTGGTGATGGGAAGAAGCGCTCTTGCATGTCCGGCGGACAGCCGGTCCTGACGTACGAGTGTTTTGACTTCTTCATCCAGAGCAAGCAGCCGCAGCGTGTTGGCGACGCTGCTTCTTGCTTTGCCGATGCGATGGGCAACTTCTTCTTGGGTGAGATGGTACAAGGCTGCAAATTCGTTCAGCGCTTCGGCTTCTTCGATGGGATTAAGATCCTCACGCTGAAGGTTTTCGATTAAGCTGATTTCCCTGCGCTGTTTTGCGTCCAGCTTTTTTATTATGGCAGGGACTGTCGTCAATCCGATGGCGAGAGCGGCGCGGTAGCGACGTTCGCCTGCGACAATCGTATAGCCCTCTTCACTTTGAGCCAGAATAAGGGGTTGGATAATGCCATGAACGCGTATGCTGTCCTCAAGCTCTTTCTGCTCGCGCTCGCCGAAATATTTGCGTGGCTGTGTGGGATCGGGTGAAATCTTTGCGATATCAATATTGTAAACGCGCTCGCCTTCCAGAATTTCTGCCGGAGCAGCGTTGAGAATGGTTTCATCTTCGATATTTTCCAAAAGGTTTTTTAAGCCTCTTCCGATTCGTTTAGCCATTGGTTTCCTCCTGTTTGCCGTTAAAGCGGCTTCTTTTGTATCCTTGCATACAGACGCGGATAATTTTCCGGCGTATGCGTTATTTTATGGTAAAGAAGTAAAGTGCGGGAATATTGTCCGTCCAACATATATTCCTCTTTCTTGTACAATGAAAGGCCAAGTGTTTTTGCGGCATGGGCGCCCAAGGATTCTTCTTCTTTGACACCCTTATAAGCAATCAAGAGGCCTCCGGACTTTACAAAAGGCGCGCAAAGTTCCAGCAAGATGGGCAGCGCGGCGACAGCACGCGCGGTAACGACGTCAAAACATTCTCTTGCGCTTGTCTTTGCATATTCTTCTGCCCGGGCGCAAATGGCCGTTGTTTGCAAAAGGTTCAGTTCTTGTATGACAAGGTTCAGGAATCCGATTTTCTTTTCGGTGCTGTCCAGCATCGTGAGCGAAATGTCGGGGCGCGCTATCTTAAGCGGAATCCCGGGGCAGCCGCATCCGCTGCCGATATCCAGAAGCGTGGCATTTTGGGGGATATGTTTTTCTGCCGCAAGACTGTCCAGAAGATGTTTGACGACAGCGTCTTCCCTTGAGGGAATCGCGGTCAGATTAAAGCGTGCATTATACTCAAAAAGCAGGTCAAGATACCGTTCATAGAGATTTGCGGTGGTTTGGTCCGCCCATGCGGATAATTTTGTTTGTGTAAAGCCCATATTGCCTTTTGTAGCCATGAAGCAACAGAATGAATCGGTTTTGTTGCTCATTGTTACAGAAATAACCTTTTCTCAGAGGAATTATAACATTGTTTGTTGCGGAATGCAACAGAAAAATAAGCCAGAAGAGGAGAAACAGGATAATAGAAAGGCAAGCGGAAGAAAGAAAACGCGGGAGGGACCGGAAGTATCCGGATCTTTCCGGACGGAAACAACTTCTTATCCGTATTTCGTATAAGAACTTGCACACGGTTACCGGTTGGCTGGAAAAGTATTAAGGAAACACTTCATGAATCTTTGAGAATTCAAGCAAAAGATTTTCGAGGCGATTTGCGGTTGACCGAGGAAGAAGGCAATAGCGTTGCCTTCGACGACGGGCAGACGGAAAGCGACCGAAAAGATTTGCTTAAAGCTCAAAAGTTTACACTGTTTTGCCCTTGTTTATGGTAAAATATTATCATCAACTGTTACGGGTATAGGATAGGTCTGACCAAAAACAGCAAAAACCGAATAAAAAGGCTGAATATCAGCCGAAAACCAGAGAGGAAACCACCATCAGATTCCGCTATAATTTCGAAATCCGCACCTGAATATCAAAATTCATTCTGTAAACGTGATTTATGAAGTGGTTCCTTAATTCGTTTAATTCTGTCTTTAGGCGCTTTATTGAAAAAAAGGAAGGATTATTTTGCGGCTTTCTTTTTTAGATAAATGATAAGGACGGTGATATCGGCGGGCGTAACACCGCTGATGCGTGAGGCCTGCGCAATGGTAAGAGGTTTGATTTTCTGCAGCTTCTGACGCGCCTCCGTCAGCAACCCTTCCACTTTGTCGTAGTCGAAGTCTGCCGGCAGAGCTAGTTCTTCCAGCCGCGCCTCCTCACGGATTTCACGCTTCTGCTTTTCGAGATATCCTTCATATTTGAGTTCGGTCTCAACATAGGCAAGCGCGCGGGGAGAGACTTCTGCGAACTCTTTTGAAACTTTGACAAGGTCGTCTGCGTTGAGCGCCGTTCTTCTCAAAAAATCTTTTGCGGACAATCCGCTTTTGGGAAGAGGCTCGCCGCGCATGGCAAAAACTTCGGCGATCTTGTCCGGTGAAAAAGTCAAAGAAAGCATCTTCTGTATCCGGCCGATTTCGGCGGTATGTTCAAGATATTTTTGGTATCTGTCATCCTTGACAAGACCGACGGCTCTTCCGATTTCGGTCAGACGGATGTCCGCATTGTCCTGTCTCAGCTGCAAACGGTACTCGGCGCGCGAAGTCATCATGCGATAGGGTTCGTCTGCGCCTTTGGTGACAAGATCGTCAATCAGAACCCCGATGTACGCCTGGTCGCGACGCAGAACCAGCCCTTCGCGCTTCTCCAAATAAAGGGCGGCATTGATCCCCGCCATCAGTCCCTGAGCCGCCGCTTCTTCGTATCCGCTGCTGCCGTTGGATTGTCCGGCAGAGAAGAAACCCTGGATTTTTTTGCTTTGCAGCGTCGGATAAAATTCTGTTGCGTCCAGACAATCGTATTCTATCGCATAGCCGTAGCGCATGATTTTTACGTTTTCGAGTCCGGCAATGGTTGCAAGCATCTTTTCCTGCACGTCATAAGGAAGAGAAGTGGACATCCCCTGCACATACATTTCGGTCGTATCCGCACCTTCCGGTTCTATAAATACCTGATGACGCTCCTTGTCCTTGAAGCGCACAATCTTCGATTCGATCGACGGACAATACCTTGGCCCGATGCCGGAAATGGTGCCGTTATACAGCGGCGCCTTATCCAGATTGTCGAGAATGATTTTATGGGTGGTCTGGTTTGTATACGTAAGATAACAGAGGTAGTCATTGCGCACCTTGTAATCTGTCATATAACTGAAGGCAGGTATCCCTTGATCCCCGTACTGAGGAATCATTTTGGAAAAATCGATGGACGAAGCCAGCACTCTTGCGGGGGTCCCTGTTTTGAATCTTCGGATGCTTAAGCCCAGGCGGCTGAGATTGGCGGACAATTTTGAGCTGCGGATATATCCGTTGGGACCCGTCTCCCGTATGCATTCGCCGATAATAATCCGGCTGTCCAGATAAACGCCAGTCGCAAGAATGATTGCTTTTGCAAAATACGTATCGCCCATTGCGGTTCGGATGCCTTTGACCGTATTGTTTTCGATCAGAAGTTCTGTTGCTTCGCCTTCAAGAATCGAAAGATTGGGCGTGGTTTCCAGCGCGGCCTTGGCAAGCCGATGATAGAGCGCCTTATCCACCTGTGCGCGCAGGCTCTGGACGGCGGGACCGTTGCCTGTATTCAGCATACGTGTCTGAATGGTGGCCTTATCCGCCAGAATGCCCATGATGCCGCCAAGCGCGTCAATCTCTTTGACAAGATGACCTTTGCCCGTACCTCCGATATTGGGATTGCAGGCAAGAAAGGCAATTGCGTCCAGCGTCAAAGAAAGTATGAGAGTGTTGTGACCCATCGCGGCAAGCGCATGGGCAGCTTCGACACCGGCATGTCCGCCTCCGATTACAATGGCGTCAAAAGTTTTATTCATAGTCAGCATTCCTCTGTCGGAAAGAGCTTGCAGGAATTATGTCAGGGATGCGTGCGGTATGCAATCGGCAAAAGTTTTCGGCAGGAAGGTGTTCCGTCAATCCATGACCCGGCATGATGATTAAAATCGCAGTGGACAAGCAGGTAGTCATCCGTCTTTATTTTCCTACACAAAACTCCGAGAATATCTTTTCGTATACTTCTTCTGTCACATCGTCGCCGGTAATGCTTGCGAGCGCCCGGCAGGCGGTGCGCAAATCCACTGCAGTACAGTCCGGTGAAACAGAAAAAAAGTTATCGACCGCGCATTGAAGCGCATCGACTGCCTTTTTTACAGCAAACACATGCCGTTCTCTTGTGAGCACCGCGGTGTCGGCGAGAGCCTTTGCACCCGTATCGGCAAGAATCCTATCCAATAATGCACCAAGGTTTTCTCCCGTTTTTGAAGAAATACATAGGTCCGCTTCCTCCCGAGGGTAGCGAGCGGCATCGGATTTGCTTTGTACAACGATGTGCTTCTTGTTTTTTAAGGATAAGAATAATTCTTTTTCTTCTTTGGTTTGAGGTACCGAACCGTCTTCCAGCAGAAGCACAAGATCCGCTCCGTTGATGGCGTCTTTTGCTTTTGCTACGCCGATCTTTTCAATGAGATCCTCCGTATCGCGAAGTCCGGCCGTATCGACAAGGTTGACGGGCGTTCCGTTGATTTCCAGTGTTTCGTATAAGGTGTCCCGCGTCGTACCGGGGATATCCGTCACGATGGCCCTCTCATCCTTGAGCAGCGCATTGAGAAGGCTGGATTTGCCTGCGTTGGGCAGCCCGGCAATTGCGACGGTAATGCCCTCCCGTATTTTCTTTCCGTCGCGTGAATGCGCAAGAAGTAGTTTCAGGTCGCTCAGAACCGATTTTACGATACCCAAACATGTTGTATCGGTATCCTCAAGAAGCTCTTCCGGATAATCCAATGCAACTTCCAGATTGGCGAGAGCAAGGGTCAGACGTTCTTCGGACGCATAAATGCCTTTGGCAAGATCTCCGCTCAACAGGCGGTAAGCCTGCATGGCTTCGGCCTCGCTGCGCGCACTTATAAGGTCTGCGATGCCTTCTGCCGCATCCAATGTCAGCTTCCCGTTAAGATATGCCCGTTTTGAGAATTCGCCGGGAAGAGCCGGGCGTGCCCCGAAACTCACCAATGTTCGGATGAGAGAACGGATCACCGCACGTCCGCCGTGGGTCTGGATTTCTACCACATCTTCTCCCGTAAATGAGAGAGGCGCTTTGCAGTAAAAGCAAAACGCCTTGTCCATCAGAGTATCGGTACGCAGCATGCCGAGAATCATTTTTCTGGGTTCAACACTGTCCGGGGAGGCAATCTCTTTGGAAGAGAAAACGCGGAGGGCAAGAGGCAGAGCGTTTTCGCCCGAAAGTCTGACAATGCCCACAGCTCCGGCGCTGACCGGAGAGGTGGACTCTGCAACGATGGTATCCATATCAGAATTTGCGCTTATTGTCGCCAAAGCTTCCGAAGCTGCGTGTTCTGCCGGGACCGTTGCGGCGGAAATCATTGCTTCTGCCATACCCGCTGATAGTATTGTTGTATTTTTCTTCCGCAACAGGAATAATGACGACATGGCGGTACTTGCCTTCGCCTTCGGACTGCGTGGTTACCTCTTTATCGTTGGCAAGCGTTGTATGAATAACACGGCGTTCAAAGGGATTCATGGGTTCAAGAACTGTTCTCCTGCCGCTTCTTGCTGTTTTTGCGGCAAGGCGCCTTGCAAGCAGCGCAAGCGTCTCTTTGCGCTTTTTGCGGTAATTGCCCGCATCAAGCTGCACGCGGATAAACTCCTTTTCTCCGGATTTGTTGGCGAGCATCAGCGCAAAGTATTGGATTGCATCCAGAACCTCACCGCGGTAACCGATGATTTGCCCGGCATCCTCCCCATTGATATAAATGTTGATTTCGGCGTTCTCGGTATCGTAGGTCACATCACAATGGACACCCATGAGAGAAACAAGTTCTCTGACAAACGAAGCACAGGATTCTGCAATTTCTGTTAAAGCGGCAGAGGGAAGAATTTTTTGCACAACGTCGTCTTGACCCTCGTCCGCCCAATCGGCTTCGTCTTCAGAATCTTTGACAACAGGTGCGGCCGGCTCTTCTTTGGGTGTGATAACAACACATGCTTTGGTGAAGATGCCGCCGTAGCTTTTTTTCTCGATATCCACTTGTGACAGGGACAGCCCGAGTTCCTTGAGCCCGTTTGCAATCGCCTCGTCAACGGTGGCGGCTTTGAATTCGTAAGATTTTCTTTCTTTCATAACTATTTACTTCCTTAAGGTTATTTGCGTAAATCAGAAATGCTGCGGATAATAAGCCGTCCATAAGCTGGATTATTTTTTGATTGTACGGGCGAGCTCTGCATCATAGCGCCGTGCGTCGATCTGTTTTGTGACAATATTGAAAGTCAAATTGAACAGCGTGGTAACGATATTGCTTACAACCATATACAACGTGAACGCGGCGCTGTAAAATAATGCGAAGATACCCATCATCAGCGGCATCATGTAGGTCATCATTTTTGCTTGGCTCTGCTGCGCTTTAAGCTGTTCTTCGGTCTGACCGGCCATTTGCGGCTGCTCCGGCGGTTTGATCAGTTTGGTGGAAAGAATGCTGAGGATGAATGCAATGACAGGAAGAATCAGATAACCGTTCCACACTTTCTTTCCCGCGTCGTTTACATTATACTTTTTAATAATAGGCGCCATGATTTTGGTATACTGGTTGCGGTCGACGTCCGTAATACCCAGTTTTCCCATCCCGGTGCCGCTGTATACACTGACATCGGGAATGGGACTCTTCCAGGTGTCGGGCATAAAGATGTTCTTTGTCAGCAAAAAACGTTCGGGATGGTAGGCTTCCAGCACGGCTTCTTCTGCTTTCTCTGTCGCATACGCCACTTTCTGGGTATCCGTCATCTCGGGATTTTCTGAGATGGCGGCATCATAGACAGAATAATATGTCTGTGAAAGCTCATCAAATACGGCGGAATTGTAATGTCTTACGGCACTGTTGAATCCGTTTAAGACAACAAAGAAAATGACAAGAGTGATAAGAGAAGGAAGACAGGCAGAAAAGGCGCTGTATTTATATTTTTTGTAAACTTCACGCTGTTTTTGCATCAGCAGCTCGCGGTTCTGACCGCATTGTTTGGCCACCTTGTCCAGCTCCGGCTTCATGATTTTCATTTTTTTGGCATTTTTGTTGGCAAGCGTTTTTTGCCATATGTCAAAAGGAGACATGGCGATCTTGAGAAAGATCGTGAACAGGATGACCGTGATGCCGAAGGCTCCGATCAAAGAATAGTCGTTGCCCCAGGACTGCACCCAAGTATAAAGCCCGTTATATATGAGCTTGCCTATCCAGTTCAATTCTGTCGCGAGGATCATAAAGTCCATTTTGCATTTCCTCTCAGATTTTCTTTTACCGGGTCAAAACCGCCGCGCGCGAAGGGGTTGCATCGGAGAATCCGCGCAGCGCCTAGAAAGCTTCCGGCAAGGGCGCCATATTTTTCGATGGCATCCAGAGTGTACATCGAGCATGTCGGCGTATAGATGCAGCCGCGTCCCATGAGCGGCGAAAAAAATCTTTTATAAAATAAAATCAACGCCCTCAGTATCCGCTTCATGCTTTGAGATGGCCGGCTTTTTTGAGAAGTCCGGCAAGTGTTTCCAGAATTTGGTGATAATCTGCGTTTGCAATCCCTTCACGGGCGACAATCACATAATTGTAGCAGCCGTTCAGTCGAGGCAGAAGTGCATTGGCCGCTTCGCGGATGCGCCGCTTGGCTTTGTTTCTTGTAACGCTGTTGCCCACCTTTTTGCCGACACTCACTCCCACTCTGACGCAAGTGGCTTTTACAAAAATCAACGCGAGAATGGGTGAATTGAGACAGTTCCCGTGCCGGTAAATGTAATTGAAGCTGGCATTGTTGGTCAGCCGGAGGGCGCGTTTCATTAGGCGCTCAGCTTGGCTCTGCCTTTGTTTCTTCTGCGGTGAAGCACTCTCCTACCGGTGGACGAGGACATTCTTTGACGGAAGCCGTGGACTTTGCTTCTGTGTCTCTTTTTGGGTTGGTACGTTCTCAGCATGGCCATAAATCGATTACTCCTGTATGTATATTCAATATAATATTGCTCAATAAGCTATAAAATTATAAACGAAACAGCCTTCGGTGTCAACTTAAATGAAGTGATTACAAAAAGTATTTGCATCCGGCGCGCGGAACAGAGTAAAATCCTGCGGATTGCGGGGTTGACAAACCCTTGTGCGTACATTATCATACGGATGGTATGTCGGAATTCCATTGGGAACTCATCCGGCATGTATACAAGAAGTTTTTTTGCGGAGGAGTAAATGAAAGAAAATCTGCGGATCGGAGAACGGCTCTTTGCCCTTGCCCGAGAAAAAGGAATTCTGATTGCCACGCATCGGGGAGTTCACGGAGGAAGTATTGTAGAAAATACGATCCCGGCATTCAAGGCGGCACTTGCAATGGGCACGGACATTATAGAAGTGGATGTTCCGCATACGCTGGACAATAAGCTTGTATGCATCCATGACGGGATGGAACCCAGACTGTTCCGACATTTCAGACTGTATACTCCGCTGGTCCCCTGGTGGATGCTGAAGCATGCACGCTACCAGAACCAGTGCAGGCATCCGCTCAGGCAGGGCGTGAACCTTTTTGATGATTTTCTGGAAGCCTTCAAGGATAAGTGCATCATCAATGTCGATCGCTGCTGGAACCATTGGGATTTGGTCATGGAGGCGGTTTTACGCCACAAAATGGAAGATCAGGTCCTCTTCAAATGCATCCCTTCCGACAAAAGGCTGCGTACGCTGGACGGCACCCCGTTCATGTATATGCCTATCCTCAAAGAAATCGGGCATATTGATCGGGCAAAAAAATACAATCTGAACATTGTCGCATATGAATTTGTGTTTGGGAATCCTGACAGCAATCTAGTTGATCCCAAACTTATGAAATCGCTCAAAGCCGAAGGATGTCTTCTTTGGGGCAACGCCATTGACATCAGCGGCGACGGCAACCTCTCCGGAGGCCTGGATGACACAATTTCCCTTACCGACCATCCGGACAAAGGATGGGGAAAGCTTGTCGACATGGGCTTTGACATCATTCAGACGGACTTTCCGCAGTCGCTCAACCGGTACCTGATTGGCAGGAATCTGAGGAAAAACACTTCAGAATAAAAACCGACGGCGCTTGAACTTTTACAACAGAAGCCTTCTCAGACCCTCCACGTTTTCTATAAAATAAGTCGCTCCGGCGTTTTGCAGCTCTTCCCGTGTGCCGAAGCCATACAGTACGCCCGCGCAATCGATGCCGTTTTTTTGTGCTCCGTATACGTCGTATTCTCTGTCGCCGATCATCAGGCATCCGGCTCGGTCCTTTATCCCTTGCGACTCCAATGCTTCTTCAATGATTGCATCCTTCTCCGACCGCGCGCCGTTCAATTCTGCGCCGATTATGGCAGAAAAAAATCCGGAATAACCGAAATTTTCTATAATACGCATCGCAAATACAGTCGGTTTTGATGTTGCGACCAGCATATTATAACCTGCCGCAGCGAGATCCTTGAGAAGGGTATCCATGCCTTCATACGGAAGATTTTCAAGAATGCCGACGGCGGAAAAGCGTTCGCGGTATTTTTCTCTTGCAAGCTGCGCCTCCGCATCGGATAAGCCGAAGAAGGTTTTGAAGGAATACAGAAGCGGCGGGCCGATCACTTTTATGAGTTCATCAGGATTTGCATTGATTCCGAAATGCGAAAGCGCATAGGCGGCCGATTTTGTAATGCCCTCTTTCGGGTTGGTCAGCGTTCCGTCAAGATCAAAAAGCAGGGTATGATATTTTTTGAACGGAAGAATGTTTTCCATGCCGGAAGTATACCATTTCTTTTTGTCCGAGGCAATGCCAAAATCAAAATCATTGAAACCTTATGGAAAACAGGCTATAATATGTTCATGGGAAAAATCGAAATTCTTCAATACGGAGAGGGCAATTTTCTCCGATGTTTTGTTGAATACAAACTTCAGAAAGCGAAAAACCGAGGCGAATTTTCGGGCTCTGTCGCACTGGTGTCACCCCGGTCCGGCGAGTTGGTGCCGCTCTTTCTGCGTCAGAAAAACCGGTATACGGCAATCATCCGCGGGATAAAAAACGGCGGGACGGTTGAAGAAGTTCTGCCTGTCGACGTAGTCGCGGACACTGTCAACCCATCTGTGAACACCGAGCGCTACCGTTCGCTGTATCTCTCGAAAGAACTGAAGATTGTCGTTTCCAATACGACCGAAGCAGGTATTGTCTGCGATTTTGCAGATACCTTCGAAGGTATGGAAGGGACCTTCCCCGCCAAGGCGGCAAGAATGCTTTTTGACCGGTACAGCATATTGGGAGAAGATTCCGGTCTGGATTTTCTGCCCTGCGAGCTGATAGAAAATAACGGAGCAAAATTAAAAGAATGCATACTTTGGTATGCCAGAAAATGGAATTTAGGAGACGGATTCATCCATTTTATAGACAAAGGCAACCATTTTTACAATACGTTGGTGGATAGGATCGTTACCGGCTTTCCGAAGGAAAATCCAGAAGAGTACTATGCGCTTGCAGGATGGAGAGATCAGTTGATTACGGTAGGGGAGCCGTACTTTTTATGGGTCATTGAAGGAGAAAAAACTCTTGCGGAGCGGCATGCATGGCTGGACGATCCTGAAGTGATTATTTCGCCTTCGCTCCGCCCGTACCGGGAAAGGAAGGTACGTGTTCTCAATGGGCTTCATACCATCGGCGTGCCCATCGCTTTGTTGAGCGGTATCCGTACCGTGGGACAAGCGGTGCGTACGCCCGCCCTGCGCGGCTTCTGGGAGCAATGCGCAAAGAAAGAAATCTTGCCGTCGCTTGATTTGCCGCAAGAGGAGAAGGAGGCATATCTTGCGCAGATATTTGACAGATTTTCCAATCCGTATATTGAGCACGCCTTCCGTGCGATTGCCTTGAACAGCGTGGCCAAATGGAAAACGCGGGTCTTGCCAAGCATCAGGGATTATAGGAACCGATTCGGCAAAGTGCCCGAAGGCTTGACGTTTTCACTTGCCGCCCTGCTTGTTCTCTATCAATCCGATCCCGCGACGATCATGGATGCGCCGCAAATCCGCACATTTTTCGAAAGGACCGGCAATCTCAGAGACCATATCGACGATATTCTTTCGGATGTTTCCTGGTGGGGAGAAAACCTGACAGACCTTTGCGGATTTGTCCCGCTTGTCAAAAAATATGTCGATATGATAGAAGAGCGGGGCATGGCTGCCGCATTGGAGGCGGTATGGAAAGCTATCTGATCATCCATAAGAAGGATTCTGTCGCCGTTGCGTTGCGGGACCTGAAGAAGGGTCAGACGATGGCGGGCATAGAACTTGCGGAGGACATTCCGCGCGGGCATAAATTCGCGTTGGTTTTTATCGGAGAAGGAGAAGAGGTTATCAAATACGGTGCCCCGATCGGTAGGGCGACCCGGAATATTTTGCCCGGAGAGCGGATACATACGCATAATCTGATGTCGCTGTTAAAGAAAAACGATTATCTGCCTTACGAAAATTCGGTATCCGCCCGGCAACAAAATCAGAATTCGGTATCCGCCCGGCAACACCGGCAACAGAATGCAAAAAAATCTGTTTTTTTTGGTTACAAAAGAGATAACGGCAGCGTCGGCACCCGAAACATGTTGTATATTGTTCCCACGGTCGGATGTATCAATGGTGCGGCGCGTGCGCTGGAGGCATACGGGCGCAGCGTATTGAATAACCGGGCGGATGGCGTTGTCACACTGGCTCATCCATACGGGTGTTCCCAGACCGGGGAGGATTTTGTCCATACGCAGTCCATTCTTGCGGGGCTCATCCATAATCCGAACTGCGGCGGAGCGCTCGTACTGGGGCTCGGATGCGAAAACAATCATATTGGCGTCTTCCGGAAGGTTGTTGGAGAAACCGTTCCGGACAGGGTTTTGTATCTGAACGCGCAGGATGTAGAAGATGAAATAGAAGAAGGAAAGAAAGCCATTCGTTTTCTTCTTGACAAACTTTCTGAGGACAAAAGAGAACCTTGTCCGCTTTCCTGTTTGACGGTGGGCGTCAAATGCGGCGGCAGCGACGGATTCTCCGGCATAACCGCAAATCCTCTCATCGGACGCATGACCGACAGGCTGGAGGGATACGGCGCAAAAATCATCATGACAGAAGTGCCCGAGATGTTCGGAGCGGAGCACAGTCTGCTGTGCCGCGCAAAAGATCCGCAGGTATACCGGCAAACAATCCATATGATAAATCGCTTCAAAGACTATTTTCTGAGCAACGGTGTTTCCATAGACGAAAACCCTTCGCCGGGCAACCGTGAGGGCGGCATTACGACGCTTGAAGAAAAGGCATTGGGATGCACGCAAAAAAGCGGGCAGGCAGAAGTCTGTGCCGTCCTTCCGTATGGCGGCCGCGCAGAAGCGCGGGGTCTTTCTCTTCTGTATGGACCGGGCAACGATATCGTTGCGGTCTCTGCGCTCGCGGCGGCAGGAGCGAATATCATATTGTTCTCCACCGGCCGCGGCACACCGCTGGGCGCGCCGGTTCCCGTAATAAAAATTGCTTCCGCTTCTTCCCTTGCCGTTGCAAAGAAAAAATGGATTGATTTTGATGCCGGCGTGCTGCTGTCGGAACATACGGAACGTTATGAAAGCAATCTCGAGGATCTGATGATTGCGGCCGCTTCGGGCATGCGGACGAAAGCGGAAGAAGCCGGATGCTATGATTTTGCCATTTTCAAAACAGGAGTCACATTGTAGGCATTCTTCTGCGAGCATGCAAAAACTCCCTTCCGGAAGGGAGCGTTTTGCCCGGGCCGAAAAAAGTCACAGATAACTTCTTACGGCCTCTTTTGTGGCATTGTAATAGTTCTTCAATTCGTCCGCCAGCGATCGGTCGGTGCCTTCTTCCATCTCATTGTTGATCTTGTCGATGCTGATTATGCCCATATCGATGCCCTGAGTCAGCATTTCCGAAAGCTTGGAAGGACTTTTGTTGCCCAGCGTTTTCATTTTGGTCATGCCCCAAAGCATCATTTTGGGCAGGAATCCTTCATCCTCCAGCTCGACGCCTTCCTGATCCGCAATGCGACGGATTTTTGCCGCATAGTCGCTGTACAGTTTCTCTTGTTCAAGAAGAACAGTGGAAAACTGGCTGTCCCTGTTGACATAGGAGATCGCCCGAAGGCTTTCGAGGCAAGTCATGGCTGCTTTGTTTGCTTCACGTAATAAATCTTTTCTATTCATAGCTGTCTTGTGGGTATAGTATGTCCCAAAACGGAATGGTTATGTATAAAATGATCCATTTGCTTGTTCATGATTCAGGTTCCGGGCATTGTATTGAGATTCCGTCTTGCCTTTTTGCTTGTCCGATGATATACTTAATAATAACGAAGTCGCAGGACGCATTTTCATAGGAGGTTGGTATGAAAGCGTTTGTCAACGGAAGATTCATTTCTTGCGAAGATACGAATAAAAGATTCTCGGTGCTTGTGGAAGATAAGGGCCGCATCGTCTTTGCCGGGGATGTGCTGCCGCAAGAATACGCCCATGCAAAAAAGACGGATCTTGCGGGCAAATGTGTCGTACCCGCGTTTGCGGACACGCATATGCATTTTGAGTCGTACGCATTGTTTTCTTCGACCGTTGATGTCCGCGACGTAAAGAATTTTGCCGAAATGAAGGCGCTTCTGCTCAATTATATTCAAAAGAATCCCAAGGCAGCTTTTGTACCCGCCTACGGCTGCTCTGCCCATACGGTCGAGGAAGGGCGTCTTCCCGAGCGTGCGGACCTGGACAGAATGACCGATGTCCCCGTCATGATTGTCAAGTACGACGGACATGCCGCAGTGGCAAACACCGCGCTGATCAAGACCTTGCCTCCCGTCGTGACGGAGGATCCCGGATTCAATAAAATAACCGGCTGGATGTATCAGAATGCGTTCTATGAAGGTGTCAATAGCATTACGGCCAAGGTGCCGGTGCTATCGTTGCTTAAGGGTATGTCCGTTGCGGCAAGCAACCTTGCGAAAAAGGGGATTTCCTTTATCCACAGCGTCGAGGGTGTGGGCTATAAAAACGACATAGACGTTGACACGCTGCGCGCCATTCGTTTCGGATTGCCGCCCGCCTATCGGATTTTCTTCCAGACAATGGACATTGACAAGGTATTAAAGAGAAAAATGAAGAGAATCGGCGGATGTTTTTCGCTTGCGCTGGACGGCTGCTTCGGTTCCGAGGATGCCGCGCTCTCCAAACCGTACACCAACAACAAAGAGAATTCCGGCTTTCTGGCCTATACCCAGGAGCAGGTCAACGATTTCTGCGTGAAAGCCAACCGCGCCGGTCTGCAGATTACCATGCACGCAATCGGAGATGCCGCGGTGAAACAGGCGATCATTGCCTACGAGACCGCGCTTAAGGATACTCCGCGCAAGGATCACAGGCATATCATCATTCATGCCGACCTGATTCCGGATGCGCTTCAGACAAGGGCCGCCGCATTGGGATTGACGATTGCTCTGCAGCCTGCCTTCTTGGATTGGAAGCAGGAGCCCGGCGAATATCTGGAGAAGATTCTCGGCGACCGCGTGCAGGGTATGCTGCCTCTCCGCAGCATGCTTGATAAAAAGATTCTGCTTACCGCGGGCTCCGATGCGCCATGCACCCTGCCCGACCCAATTGCAAGTATCCATCAATGTTGCAATCACTTTAATCCGTCAGAAAGCATCACTGCTCTGGAAGCACTCAAAATGCATACCGCATGGGCCGCGAAGAGCAGCTTTGACGAAGACCGGCGCGGCACGCTTTCTCCCGGCAAAATAGCCGATTTTGTGGTGCTCAGCAAGGATATTCTTGAAGTTCCGAGGACCGGAATCAAGGAGATACGGATAGAAAAAGTCTTCCTTGCCGGCAAAGAGTTCAAGGGAGCATCCGAGAGCCCGCTGTCCCTTATCTTCCGTTCTCTTTTTAATGCGCTCTGCCGGAAGGCATATAACTGAATGAATGAAATCCTCAGTGTCGGCATCGATATCGGCACCTCGACGACCCAAACGGTCTTCAGCCTGCTGACGCTCCAGAACACCGCCGGGTACTTCGCGGTTCCGCGGATTGCTATCGTTGACAAAAAAACGGTCTACAAAGGTCCCATTCATCTTACGCCGATGAAGAGCCGCACATTGCTGGACGCATCAGAAATCAAAAAACTGGTAGCCGCGGATTTTGCCGATGCGGGCTATTCTCCCAAGGACACGGCCACCGGCGCCGTCATCATTACGGGAGAATCCGCACGCAAAGAAAACGCTGCGGCGGTGCTCGAGGAACTTGCAGGCTTTGCCGGAGAATTTGTTGTCTCCACCGCCGGTCCCGATTTGGAAGCGGTCATCGCCGGCAAAGGCAGCGGCGCATGGCAGTATTCCGTCGACAATGTCTGCACGGCGGCCAATCTGGATATCGGCGGCGGAACAACCAACATAGTTCTTTTTTCTGCAGGCGAAACCATAGAGACAGGCTGTCTGGATATCGGGGGACGTCAGATACGGATAGATGCAGATAAAAACGTGATCTATGTGAGTCCCAGTGCCCGTATCATTGCGAATTACTTAAAATTGCCGATTGAGGAAACGCAAAAAGCAGATATGGGAACCCTAAAAGCTATTTGCAGCAAAATGGCCGAACTTCTCGAAGATAGCATCGCCGGCCGGGACAGCGAACTTCTGCGCGCGGTCGCAACCTCGGGAAGTTCTCGCTACGAAGCGGTTGCAAAACCGGATGCGGTATTTTTTTCGGGCGGCGTTGCCGATTGCATCTACCGCGGGACAGAAGACGATTTTGCATACGGGGATATCGGAGTGCTATTGGGCAGGGCGATACGTGAGCGCAGATTCTTTTCGGATTACAGCGTGCAGCGGGGTTCCGAAACGATACGCGCAACCGTTGTGGGCGCAGGAAGCTACACAACGATGCTGTCCGGCAGCACCATCTTCTACAGCAGTCCTTTGTTCCCGCAAAAAAACGTTGCCGCACTCAGGTTGTCTTATGCGGAACAGGAACTTCTGGCAAACGGAGACGCAGCGGGACTCAGGGAAAAAATTGCCTGGTTTCTCAAAGAAACCGACCGGGACAATCTCCTTCTTGCTTTTTCCGGCGAAGAGAATCCGGACTACGATAAGGTTAAGCGGCTGGCAAAAGCGGTTGCGGAAGCGGCGGACCGGGCGCTTCCGGAGGGTGTGCCGGTCCTGCTGGCGGTAGAACGTGATATTGCAAAAGCCTTGGGTCAGGCGGTGTACAATGCTCTTGCGCGCAGGCGTGAGGTTGTTTCCATCGATTCGGTGCGGCTTGATCAGGGCGACTATGTCGATCTGGGCAAACCGTTGATGGATGGACTGGCGGTGCCGGTTGTCGTCAAATCATTGATTTTCGGATAACTGAAAAAAGGAGAAGAACTCGATAAAAGATATGGCCTATAAGACGATCTTATCCGGACAAACTTTCTCGTTTTCCTCGGTCAAGGAGGTCCTTGCCAAGGCGAATGAAGAAAAATCAGGCGACAAGCTTGCAGGAATCGCCGCAGCCTCGGACATCGAGCGTGTGGCGGCAAAAGAAGTGCTTGCCGGTATGACATTATCTGTTCTGCGCGAGAATCCGGTTGTCCCGTACGAGATTGATGATGTCACCCGCATCAATCAGGACGGCATCCATGAATACACATACAATAAAATAAAAAACTGGACGGTATCCGATCTCAGAGAATGGATATTGGACTATAAAACGACCGAAAATGACCTGCGCAGCATTTCCAGAGCGCTGACGGCAGAAATCGTCGCGGGTGTCACCAAACTGATGACCAATCTCGATCTGGTGTATGCTTCCAACAAGATGATGGTTCCGGCCCGATGCAATACAACCATCGGTCTCCGCGGCACACTTGCGACAAGACTTCAACCCAACCACACGGTGGACAACGTAGAAGGCATCACCGCTTCGCTGTTTGAGGGATTATCCTATGGCTGCGGCGATGCGCTGATTGGTCTCAATCCGGTAAACGATACCGTTTCCAGCCTGTCCGAAGTTCTGAAGCGGTTTGACGAAATCAAAAACGAATACGAAATCCCCACGCAGATCTGTGTTTTGGGGCATATCACGACACAGATTGAGGCGGTCAAGAAGGGCGCGCCGGCGGATATGATTTTTCAGTCGATTGCGGGCAGCCAGAAGGGGAACGAAGCTTTCGGCTTCACCACCGATACCATTCTGGAGGCTCGCGAGCTTCTCAAAAAGAAAGGCACCTCGGCGGGACCCAATGTGCTGTATTTCGAAACAGGCGAAGGAAGCGAACTTTCTTCCGACTCCCATTACGGTGCCGATGAGCTGACGATGGAGGCGCGGTGCTATGCCTATGCGCGGTACTTCCAGCCCTTCATGGTCAATACGGTCGTGGGATTCATCGGCCCGGAATACCTTTACGACAGCAAGCAGGTGATCCGTGCGGGGCTTGAGGATCACTTCATGGCAAAGCTCTCCGGTGTGCCGATGGGCTGCGACTGCTGCTATACCAATCATATGCAGGCGGATCAGAACGATCTGGAGTGCCTGACGATGCTTTTAGGCATGGCGGGTGTCAATTATATTCTGGGCGTGCCCGGGACAGACGATATCATGCTCAATTATCAGTCCAATGCCTTCCATGATGTTTCTGCCGTGCGCGAACTTCTCAACAAACGTCCGATCCACGAATTCGAGAAGTGGCTGGAGAGATGGGGCATCATGGAAAACGGCCGATTGACCGCGCGCGCAGGCGATCCGACGATATTCACAAAAAAGAAAAGATAAAACCTATGAACGAGAGAGAGATTCAGACCGTCATCGAGGCGGTCATCAAAGAGATTATGGAAAAGAAAGCGCCGCCGCGGACAGCCGCTCCGGTTTCCGCGTCCGCAGCTTCCATGATGCCGGCGCCCCCGTCCGCCGCTCCGAGCGAGCCATCGGGCAGACTGGTTGATGTGAGAAAAGACAAGCCTGTGCCCCCGCCCGAAACGCTGCCCGCGCCCAAAAAGAGTGTGAAGACACAGGAGGAGCTTGCGGCGGACAACGGCATCCTTATTGACAACCCAGAAGACATGGGTGCGCTCATCCGAATGAAGACGTATACCTCCGCACGCATCGGAGTAGGCAAAGCGGGTCCGAGGCTCAGGACCAAAACGCTTCTTAAGCTGCGGGCAGACCATGCCGCGGCAAGAGATGCCGTCTTTACGGATCCGGATCCCGCGCTGATCCGGAGCCTCAATTTGCCCGAATATAAGACGCTTTGCAAAGATAAAAACGAATTTCTGACCCGTCCCGACCTGGGAAGACAAATCGAAAAAAGCGAGCTTGAAAAGCTTGCCGCCGCGGCGGGAAAGAATAAGGATGTTTTGATCTATGCGAGCGACGGATTGTCCTCCACTGCGATCAACCGGAATCTTTCCAACATTCTTCCTGTGCTGACCGAAGGTCTTACAGGCAAAGGGCTCAAGCTTGCCGCCCCGTTCTTTCTTAAATACGGCCGGGTCGGTGCGATGGATAGGATAGGCGAAGCGACGGGAGCGGCCGTCGTTTGCGTGCTTCTTGGGGAACGGCCGGGGCTTGCGACGGCAGAAAGCATGAGCGCCTACATTGCTTACAAGCCTACCGTGGGCATGCCGGAAGCCAGAAGAACGGTTGTATCCAACATTCATAAAGGGGGTACCGCTGCGGTGGAAGCGGGAGCCTATATCTGCGATATCATAGAAACTATTTACAAATCCGGAGCGAGCGGCGTTGACCTTCGAAGGGAGTTTGGCAAATGAAGGGAGACCGAATCGGCGCACATGTGCTGTGCGTCAGGATGATACCCAATGCCGATCCCATGCTTCTCAGGGCGCTCAAGCTTGAAAAGGAGTACAGGAGCTTGGGCATCCTGACCTCGGACAGCGACGACGTTTCTTATGCCGCACTGGATGAGGCAACCAAAAAAGCGAACGTCCTTGTCGCCTATGCGAGAAGCATGTATGCTGGGGCATCCAATGCCAGCACCAAGTATGCGGGAGAGTTTGTCGGCATTCTTGCGGGTTTTGATCCCGAAGAGGTGCGCAGCGGTCTGGATGCCGCGGTGGATTATATCGAGCATGTCGCAAGTTTTTACAGTGCTTCGGACGATGACAAAGTGATCTATTTTGCGCATTGCATCTCATCCGCCGGACGGTACCTTTCTCAAATTGCGGGAGTCCGGGAGGGTACGGCAATGGCGTATCTCATTGCCCCGCCGTTGGAGGCCGTTGTGGGTCTGGATGCCGCACTCAAGGCGGCCGAAGTAGAAATGAAAGTGTTTTACGGGCCGCCTTCGGAGACCAACTTCGCGGGGGGGCTGTTGACAGGGGAACAGGCGGCGTGCAAGGCGGCATGCGAGGCGTTTGCAAAAAGCGTCCAGGATACGGCGGGCAATCCGCTTTCATATTAGCGAGGTATTTCTATGGATAAAGACCTTCAATCGATACAGGAGACCAGAGACCTCATTGCCAAAGCGAAGGCCGCGGCGGAAGTTCTTGCGGCAATGACGCAGGAGCAGCTGGATGCGATAGCGTTTGCCGTCGCTTCGGCTTGTCAGAAAAATGCGGAGGCGCTTGCAAAAGCCGCCTGCGAAGAGACCGGATTCGGCAATGCGGCAGATAAAACGCTTAAGAATCTTCTGGGCAGCGCCATTACCTGGGACTATATCAGAACTATGCGCACCCGCGGCATCCTTGCGGAAGACAAGGCGCGCGGCATTATAGAAATCGGTGTTCCCATGGGCATTGTCGCGGCGCTTATCCCTTCCACAAATCCGACCTCAACCGTCATGTACAAGGCGCTTATTTCGCTCAAAGCGGGCAATGCGATTATTTTCAGTCCGCACCCCAATGCCAAAAAATGCATTGTCGAAACCGTCAGAATTGTGACGGAAGCCGCAACGCGCGCCGGTGCGCCGGAGGGAGCAATCGGATGCATCGGGCTGACGACGTCGGAGGCAACCGACACGCTTCTGAAATCTCCCGATGTGGGCATCATTCTCGCTACAGGGGGCGAAGCGATGGTCAGGGCGGCTTACAGCTCCGGCAATCCGGCAATCGGCGTCGGTCCCGGAAACGGTCCGGCATATATAGAAAGAAGTGCGGACATTGCGCTTGCCGTCAAGCGCATATTTGACAGCAAGACCTTTGATAACGGAACGATTTGCGCGTCGGAACAGTCTATTGTGACAGAAAAATGCATTGAGCGCGAGGTGATTGCCGAAGCCGAAAAACAGGGCGGATATTTTTTGACACCGGAGCAGTCCGTCAAACTGTCCGCATTCATTTTGCGCGAAAACGGCACGATGAACCCGAAAATTGTCGGCAAGGACGCGCAGACGCTTGCTTCTGTTGCGGGGATTGAGGTACCCGCTGGCGCGCGCGTACTTATTTCGAGACAAACGACGGTATCCAAAACGAATCCGTACTCAAGAGAGAAGCTCTGTCCCATTCTCGCCTTTTATGTGGAGGAAGACTGGCAAAGCGCCTGCGAGCGCTGCATCGCCCTGCTTCATAATGAAGGCGTTGGACATACCATGGTTATTCATTCCAAGGATGAACGGATTATCCGTGAATTTGCTCTCAAAAAGCCGGTTTCCCGCCTGTTGGTCAATACCCCGGGCGCATTGGGAGGCGTCGGCGTTACGACAAGGCTTGCCCCGGCATTGACGCTCGGCTGCGGAGCAGTGGGCGGCAGCGCCACATCGGACAATATCACGCCCCTCAATCTTATCAATATCCGCAGGGTTGCCTATGGATACAGGGAGTTGGACGATGTGCGCGCAGAGGCGGGACAAAACAGAAAATCCGCAGAAACCGCTGTTTTTTACAGACAAGCGTACGGTCCGGCAGTCGCCGCATCGCAGCCCGCAAAATACGTCAAACCGGACTTGTCCAGATACGGTGTAAAACAGGATTTGTCGCGTTATGGAGTCAGGGCCGGGCAGGAGAACAGAACGGCCGATGCCGTTTCGGCGGAAGAAATCGAAGCAATCACAAAAGCGGTCATCGCGCGCCTGGGATACAATTCCGACGCAAAGAGATAAATATCACAAAATTTTTCCGGAGGTAAAACATTATGTTGCAAGCATTGGGAATGGTCGAAACGAAGGGTCTTGTCGCCGCTATCGAAGCCGCAGACGCCATGGTGAAGGCCGCAAACGTCAATCTGATTGGCAAAGTGCATGTGGGCGGGGGCCTGGTCACCGTCATGGTGCGCGGGGATGTCGGCGCGGTCAAGGCGGCGACGGATGCGGGCGCGGCGGCGGCTGCAAAAGTGGGAGAGCTCATTTCCGTACATGTCATCCCCAGACCGCACGGCGATGTGGAATTCATTTTGCCCACGCTGAAGACCTCGGATAAATAAGCATTTTTTATTCGGCCGGTCATTTCAACGTTGTACAGGAAACGAAGGGCCTGCCGCATTTGCTGCGGCGCAGCCCGAGAAAATACATTTATATAAGGAGACAATAGTATGGCAGAAGGATTGTTGGCGCTCGGTATGATCGAGACAAAGGGTCTTGTCGGCTCCATCGAAGCCGCCGATGCAATGGTCAAGGCGGCAAATGTCAGCCTGATCGGCAAGGTGCATGTGGGCGGCGGACTGGTTACCGTAATGGTGCGCGGCGATGTCGGCGCGGTCAAAGCCGCGGTGGACGCCGGCGCAACGGCGGCGGCGAAGGTAGGAGAGCTGGTTTCGGCGCATGTCATTCCCAGACCGCATGGCGACGTCGAATTCATTCTCCCCACGCTCAAGACCTCGGATAAATAAGCGCTTTGCTTATGAAGGTCATTGACGAGACCGTTCTGCGCGCGGCCAATCTGCCCGCGGGAACAAAAGAATACCTTGCCCCGCACGGCGCATATGTCACCCCTCTCGCAAGAGAGTATCTTGCCGCGCGCGGGATTGCGTTGTCCTTTTGTCCGGCGGCCAGCCCGCAAAAGAAAACCATGACCGTAAAATCTGTTCCGAAGAAGGGACCCGATCGTTATATTGATGCGGCAACAGGTGAAAGGTATCTTCTGAAACCCGAACATATGACGCACCTCAGGGACAATCTGCTTGTTCCCAAAACGCATCCGCGGGTGGAGTTCCGCGGCAGGCTGGATTCGCTTGAAGCAAAAATAATGGAGCTTCAGATCCATGCAGAAAAGGCGGGCCGGCCCGGTTTATACCATGATCTGAATGAGGCCCTTCTTTATGTACGGGAGATTCTCTCGGCCGAAGTCAGGGAAGAGCCGCTGGCAGAATGCCGGCTCTTCGGTATGGACGCGTCAGAATTGCGCAGGGTATCCCATGACATCAAAGGCGAATTCGGATTCGAGCATCCCGTGCCCGATGCCAGAATGGGTGAGTTGCCTGTATATCTGAACACTCTGCGTACGCAGGTGCGGGAGTGCGAGCTGTCTGCCGCACGCGCCTTCGGGAGCGGCAGAGAGGATATCCTCCGCGCGCTGAACAGGCTTTCAAGCGGCATCTATATTTTGTTTTGCCGGGAACTGGCAGGATACTATCGTTGAGGTGACAAATGGACGAAAGCACGATACGAAAACTGGTGGAAGCCGCCATAGAACGCCTTGCTCCGCAGTTGTCCCCCGCCTCCTGCACAGGAATTCCTTTGGAAGTTTCTGCCAGGCACGTACATCTGACGCACGAGGCGGTGGTCACCTTGTTCGGACAGGGCGCTGTCTTGAATAAAGTCCGAGATTTATCTCAGCCTGGCGAGTTTTTGAGTGACAAACGTGTCAAATTGGTAACCCAAAAAGGACAAATAGATAACGTGGCCGTTCTGGGGCCGGAGCGTGCCAATGTTCAGACGGAGCTTTCGGCAACCGATTGCCGCACCCTTGGCTTGACCGCCCCGGTCAACCTTTCGGGAGATCTGAAGGGCGCGGCGGATGTCCTGATGCTTGCTGAGCGCGGCATGCTGAACGCCAAAGGCAGCGTCATCATCGCCAGGGCGCACATCCACATGACGCCTGCGGATGCCCTTTGCTATGGTGTTCAAAACGGTCAGAGCGTACGTGTGGCGATACGAAGCGCCCGTCCTGTCATATTGGGCGATGTTATTGTCCGGGTCTCCGAAAAATTCGCGCTGGCAATGCATATCGATTTCGACGAGGCAAACGCTTGTCTTTGCGATTCTTCGACTCCCGTGGAAATCATAAGATAAAAAACAGAAGAGTAAGAACAGGAGGCTGATGTGGATATTGACAAATCCCGCCTTGTTGAACTGGTGACCAAAGAAGTGATGCGTGTGCTGTCGTCCGGCAGCAGCGAGCCGGCAAAGCCCGGACATCCTCCGGCACTTGTCGCAGGAGATCCCTCGCTTCTTCCCGCTTCCATAGCCGGCAGAATCTCTGCATGCAATCTGGATGCATACACTTGCGCGGAGGATGCGGACCGGTTTGATAAAATGTATCTGACAGAACTCGGACAGACCGACCTTGCCGATATCGCCCTCGGGCGTACGTCCGGCAAAGTCTCCTGTGCGGTCTGTTCAATGCTTCTGCGGGGCAAAGAGGTATGGCTTCTGGAAAGCGCGCTCACCTTCAGAAAATACGGCGCCACCGCTCCGAGGGCGTTGCTTATGACGCTTGAGGGGTATGTGAGGACATTGAGAAACTATGGCGTGAAGCTATTCGACGGCAAAACAGCATTGAACAAATATACCGCCGCGCCGATGCCGGATCCCGGCCTACCCGAGGGGATCATCAATGAAGCGGTGGCAAGAAGGCTCGTTAATGCGGCGGAAGGCGATAGCATACGGATCAAAAAAGGCTCGGTTATCACACCTTCGGCGCGTGATGTTATCAAGGATGCGCACAAAAGACTTGAAATCGTAGAAGAGGTATAGCGATATGAAAATATGCGAAGTCATCGGACACGTTTGGGCGACCAAAAAAGAGCAGGCCTTAAACGGACTTAAGTTGATGGTTGTCCGTGAGGATAAGCCGGGCGGCGAAGAGATTGTCGCCGCGGATACGGTGGGCGCCGGCGTCGGCGAAAAGGTGCTTGTCGTCAGCGGAAGCACGGCAAGGCGCGCGGTCGGCGCGGATGAGAGACCGGTGGACGCGGCAATCGTGGGCATCATCGATTCGCTTGAGGTTGACCGCGAAAAGCAGAAAGCCGGAACCAGATGAGATCAGTTATGGATGAATTGCTGCAAAGCGTGTTTGAAGCGGGTGTTGTCGGCTGCGGCGGCGCGGGCTTCCCCACGCACGTCAAACTGAACTGCAAACCGGAGTACCTCCTTGTGAACGGTGTCGAATGCGAGCCTATGCTGCGAACAGACCGTCATGTGATGCTTGCCCATGCCGAAGAGCTTGTTGAGGCGGCAGGAAACATAGCCGTAAGGCTCGGCAATCCGAGGTGTATTTTTGTACTTAAGGATAGCTATAAAGAAGAAATCAGGAGCCTGAATGCTGCGATTTCTGCAAAAGGCGCAAAGATTGAGCTATGCTTGGCCTCAAGCTTTTATCCCGCGGGGGATGAGCAGGCGGTGGTCTTTGAGGCGACGGGCAGGGTGGTTCCTCCTGCGGGCCTTCCTTTGGATGTCGGCTGCGTTGTCATCAACGCTGCGACGCTGTTTGCCGTCGGCAATGCTGTCAGGGGGCAGGCGTTTATCCATAAATACCTTACTGTATCGGGTGCTGTGCATGCCCCCTCCGTCTTATGTGTTCCCGTGGGGACCTCTTTTGCGGATTGTATTGCCGCCTGCGGCGGCGCGACGGTCAAAGAGTATATTATAATTGCCGGCGGGCCGCTGATGGGCAGACGTATGACTGCCGGGGAAGCGGCAGGGGAATGCGTCGGCAAGACCACCTCCGGCATTCTGCTTCTTCCGGCAGAAAAAGCCGGCCTGCGGCGCTTTTCTCTTGAACAGATGAAGAACCGCGCGCGCGCCTCATGCATTCAATGCACATACTGCACCGAGCTTTGTCCCCGCCATCTTCTCGGGCATCCGATAGAGCCTCATAAGATTATGCGCAAGCTCGCCTATGCATCGGATATCGAAGCACTTCTGACAGAGCCGGAAATCGCAAACGCGCTTTTGTGCTGCGAATGCGGCGTATGCGAAATATACGCCTGTCCGATGGGTCTGCAGCCCCGGAGCGTGAATGCCTATCTGCGCAAGGAACTGGCAAAGAAGGGTATCCGATACAGCAAGGGGGCGGGACAAACCCCGGTATCCGAAGACAGAGAATACCGAAAAACGCCTTCAAGAAGAATTGCGGAGCGTGCGGGTGTGGGCGAATACTATTCGGTCTGCAAGGCGGACGACTGTATTGCCGTAAATCCGCAGGTTGTCCGGCTTTTATTGAAGCAGGGGGCGGGCTCACCTTCGCAGCCCGTCATACAGTCGGGAGAGCGTGTGAAGGAAGGACAGCTTATCGCAAAATGCCCGGAGGGTGCTCTTGGAGCGAACCTCCATGCAAGCATATCCGGCATTGCAACAGTTTCTGCGGACAGCATCCGGATTGTCGGAGATCAATAATATGGCAGCAATCGGTTTTTTGGAATTTAACAGCATTGCCAAGGGCATAGAAGCGGCGGACGCGGTGCTTAAAGCCGCGGATGTCCGGCTGATCATGGCGCGCACGATTTGTCCCGGGAAATACAATGTCATGTTTTCGGGCGAGGTTGCCGCGGTACAGGCATCCTTGGACGCGGGGAAGGCTGTTGCGGACAGATTCCTGATTGATTCTGTCGTTCTCGCAAGGATTCATCCGCAGGTTGTTCAGGCGATCCATGCCGCGACTTTACCCGAGAATCCCGGCGCGGTGGGCGTGATGGAATTCTTCAGCATTACGGCT
The DNA here is from genome assembly GCA_001604065.1 of Clostridiales bacterium Firm_09. GTDB lineage: Bacteria > Bacillota > Clostridia > Christensenellales > DTU072 > Firm-09. The sequence goes on along the minus strand of LVAO01000008.1, from coordinate 20,154 downwards.
GCAGTCTATGCCGCGGACGCGGCAGTCAAGGCGGCGGAGGTGACGCTCATTGACGTGCGTCTGGGCGCGGGCATCGGCGGCAAATCCTTTGTTTCGCTGACCGGGCCGGTCGCAGCGGTATCTGAGGCGGTCAAATGCGGCATAAACGCTGCGGGCGCGCAGGGACTGGTCGTTTCCAGCGTCGTCATCGCCAATCCTCGGGAAGAAATTTATCGTTCCCTGCTATAGATATTTTTTTGCAGAGCGATGAACAAAATGACGAAAGACATTGCAAGGACGTCTCTTGCTGCCATATATGTTCCCGCCGCAGGATCTCTCTTCGGAATTTGCGGGATCAGAAAAGGATAAGATATGTTTGAAGAAAAAGAAGGAAAACAGAGAATCGTACAGGAATACGTACCCGGCAAACAGGTGACGATGGCACACCTTATCGCCAACCCCAATCCGGAGCTGTATAAAAAACTGGGTGTCATTTCTGACCGGCGGGGAGCTTTGGGGATTCTGACCATTACTCCCAGTGAGGCGGCAATCATCGGCGCGGACGCGGCGACGAAAGCGGCGGAGGTCGACATTGTGTTTGTAGACAGATTCAGCGGTTCGCTGGTGATCTGCGGCGATGTGGCAAGCGTAGAAGCCGCTCTTCAGAACGTAACGGACACTTTAGAAAAAGTTTTGCATTTCACACCCGCAACCATTACAAGGACCTGACATGAAGAAAATTATTCTTGTGGGAAAATCCGGCTCCGGCAAGACCTCTTTGTGCCAAAGGATGCTGCACGAAGAACTGAATTACAAGAAAACGCAGGCTATTGAGGTTTTGGGAGGCACGGCCATCGATACGCCGGGAGAATATCTGGAGCATCGGCAATTTTATAAAGCTCTGGTTGTTACCGCGGTCGACGCGGATGCCGTTTTGCTTCTTCATGCCGCAAACGACACAGAATTTGTATTTTCTCCGAGGATGAGCGGGATGTTCAACCGTCCGGTCATAGGCGTCGTCACAAAAACCGATCTGGATTCCCGTCCCGAACGCCTTTCGCAAGTGGAATATGCTCTGCGCTATGCAGGAGCGCAGGCCGTTTTTTTTGTCAGCAACCGCACCGGGGAAGGGATCGATTCGTTAAAAGAATATATCGAAAAATTATAGGATAAACCCGGCGGCCTCGATTCTTTCTATCCTGCTCTTTGTTTATGATATAATGTTTCCATGAATCTTCTTCTCGCAAAACTCAAGGAGTCCGTTCTTTCGGTTCTGCCCATTACGGTGCTGGTGCTTATCATCGGCTTGTCTGCCGGTGTTTTGGGCGGAGAGGAGCTATGGAGATTTCTCTTGGGCGGCATGTTCCTTATAGCAGGCATGAGTTTATTCAACGCGGGCGCCGATGTCGCCATGGTCGAAACGGGCAATCGGATCGGTGCCGAACTTACCAGAACCAAAAAACTTTGGCTGGTGATACTCATCAGCCTTCTGATAGGCATTCTTGTTACCGTGGCCGAACCGGATCTTATGGTGCTTGCGGCGCAACTCGCCGCCAGGATAAACCGCACCGTACTGATTCTTGCCGTCGGCGCCGGTGTGGGCATATTTATGGCTGTCGCCGTACTGCGCATCATTTTTCAGATGTCCCTGCGCGTCCTGCTTCTTTCATTATATGCTGTTGTGTTTGTCCTGGCAATCTTTGTGCCTCCGGAATTCTTGCCCTTATCCTTTGACGCGGGGGGCGTGACCACAGGGCCGATGACCGTACCCTTTATCATGGCGCTCGGAGCGGGTGTCGCCGCGTCTAAAAAAGGCGGCAATATGGATGACAGTTTCGGCATCGTCGCACTTTGCTCAATCGGGCCGGTTCTTGCCGTCATGATTCTCGGCATCGCTTCGGACATATCCGGCATCCATACGAATACGGTTGCGCATTCTCCGGAGAGCGTGGGCATCCTCATGCCGTTTCTTGCAGCAATGCCGATGTATATCAAAGAGGTTTCGGTCGCATTGCTTCCCGTGATAGGTTTTATAATAATATTCAATTTCACATCGCTGAAGCTGAAAAAAAAGGCATTTACAAAAATCGGCATCGGCTTTGTCAATGTTTTTGCGGGTCTGGTAGTTTTTTTAACCGGTGTCAATGTGGGATTCGCACCTGTCGGAAAGCAGATCGGTGAGGGCATTGTGGGCATGGGACTGGGATGGATTCTTTTGCCCATTGCGACGGTTATGGGCTTTTTCACGGTCCTGGCTGAGCCTGCCGTCCATGTGCTGACCGAGCAGATAGAAGAAATCAGCGGTGGCGCAATCCGTAAGAAAACCATCCGCCTTGCATTAATGGCCGGAGTCGGAACCGCGCTGGCCCTTTCCATGGTCCGGGTGCTGACGGGGATCAGCCTTTGGTGGATTATCCTGCCGGGATATGCAGCAGCTCTGCTGCTTACGCTGTTTGCGCCCAAAGTCTTTACGGCTATAGCTTTTGACTCCGGCGGCGTCGCCAGCGGTCCGATGACCGCAGCATTCATACTTCCCTTTGCGGCAGGCGCTTCCCTTGCGGGCGGCGGGAACATTTATACGGACGCCTTCGGCGTTGTCGCATTGGTCGCGATGACTCCGCTTGTCACCATCCAAATCGTGGGTGTTCTCTCTGTGCAAAAGAGAAGGAAGAAAGCGGTGCCGGCGCCTTCGGATATTGCGGAAGAAGTTATAGAATTCGATGAAGAGGCAGCCTTGAAATTGGATATCGATGCCAAATATGACGATATCATTGATTTTGACCAGGAAGAATCCACGCCGGTGCAACGTGCCGCAAGAGTGGTCAGGACGGCCCTTTCACCCCATAAGAAATCCATTTTTACGGATTCCTTGCAGAAACAGATTCTGTCTCTGCGGCAGGAAACAAAAGGACAGGAAGATACCGGAAGAAGGGAAGACGGTGCGGAGAATACGATGAAAACAGCAATGCCTGAGGCAGAAAAAGAATCCGAGGGCATACAACCCATCCTGCAAATTCCGTTGCAGACCGCCGAGAAAGAAAATAAAAAGGAGGGCATATGAGCGACAACTGCCTTATTAAATGTATGATTGTTATTGTGGACAGAGGAAAGGGTGATGCGATTGTCCGATATCTCAGAGAGCAGAATGTCATGTGCAATTTCATTCTCCCCGGACATGGCACCGCTTCGCAACAATGGCTGAATCTGCTGGGCATGGGAGAGATCAAAAAGGATGTCGTCATAAGCGTACTGGATAAAAACCGCATCGGCGGGATTTTTGAGGGACTGGGAGAGCATTTCGGCATCCGAGGCGCCGGTCACGGCGTTGCTTTTACCGTCGCCATCAACAGTATCGGCGGGAAAAGACTTCTGAATTATTGCTTGGGAAACGTGGAGGAATAGAGAAATGGCAGATTTTGATCTTGTGATTACCATTGTCAACAGAGGACATGCGGACACGGTGATGGAAGCTGCGCGCAGCAAGGGCGCCAAAGGCGGCACCATTCTGAATGGTCGAGGCACAGTGGGCGAGGTGGAAAAATTCTTCAACATATCCCTGCAGGCGGAAAAAGAAATCGTCATGATTGTCGTACGGCATGATCTCCGCCATGCGATTATGGAGGAGATCACCTTGAAGGCAGGCATCCGGACACCCGGGCAGGGGGTCCTGTTTTCGTTGCCGGTCGAAGAAGCAATCGGACTGGCAAAGTGAATTCCGGCAGCAAAACAAGCTGTCGCGTTATTCATAAGCATGAATTTTCTTGTCCGCGCACCCGCAGAGGATAGTCATATAAATTAAATGGCGTACGTTTTTTTGTAAGGAGTACGTCGTTTCTTTGCAAAGGCTTTTTGCCCGAAGGATTTCTGCGGCAAAAGATAACCGCCTGCTGTCGAAGCATGGCGGTTTTTATTTCAAAAACCGTTTCGGTGACTAAGTCACTTTATTATTTTGGTGAAAACAATATAATGGAAACATAATAATCGTAGAGGTATTTATATGAAGATTGTGATAGTGGGCGGAGTCGCCGGCGGTGCGACTGCGGCGGCGAGACTGAGAAGGCTGGATGAAAATGCTCAAATCATCATGCTGGAGCGCGGCGAATTCATTTCTTTTGCAAACTGCGGATTACCCTATTATATCGGCGGCGAAATCAAAGAGAAGGAACGACTGACCGTAATGACGCCCGAAAGCTTCAAATCCAAATTCAATGTTGATGTAAGGACTTTTTCCGAGGCGGTCTCCATAGACAGAGCTAATAAAATAATCACGGTCAAAAAAGTAAAAACGGGAGAGATTTATCAAGAGTCCTATGACAAAATGGTGTTGTCCCCCGGCGCCGAACCCATTGTTCCGCCGATTGAAGGCATAAAATCGGACAGGGTTTTTGTGCTGCGCAATATTCCAGACACTTACAGAATCAAGGATTTTATAGAGAATCAAACCCCCAAAAAGGCTTTTGTTGTCGGCGGCGGCTTTATTGGTGTCGAGCTTGCGGAAAATCTTGTCAAAGCGGGGATTGACGTGACTCTTGCCGAGCTTGCCGACCAGATTTTGCCGCCGCTTGATTTTGATATGGTTGCAGATGTCCAGAACCATATGCGGGCAAAGGGTGTAAAACTTCTTTTCGGCGCGGGATTGGAACGCATCGTGCAAAAGCCCGGCGGACTGGAGATTTCGGCCGGAGGCAATCTGTACGAAGCGGATTTTGCCGTGCTTGCCATCGGCGTCAAGCCGGACAGCAGGCTGGCTTCCGAAAGCGGTATCGAATGCAATAAACGCGGAGGCATCAAAGCAGACAAATACATGCGCACTTCCGACCCCGATATCTATGCCGCGGGGGACGCGGTGGAAATTACGGATTTTGTCACCGGTCAACCCGCGATGATACCGCTTGCGGGTCCCGCCAACAAACAGGGACGCATCGCCGCGGACAATATCTGCGGGTTGAAATCCGAATACAAAGGCTCCCAGGGAAGCTCTATTCTCAAAGTTTTTGATTTGACCGTCGCGGCAACGGGTATCAGCGAAAAAACCGCCAGACGGCTGGGACTTGATTATGAAAAATCGTTCACCTATTCTGCCAATCACGCGGGCTATTACCCCGGGGCAGTCAATATGTCCGTCAAAACCATTTTTGACAAAAAGACAGGCAGGATTCTGGGCGCCCAACTGGTCGGCTATGACGGTACGGATAAGCGGGCGGATGTGTTCGCAACTGCCATCCGTGCCGGTATGACCGCCCACGATCTGACCGAGCTGGAGCTTTGCTACGCTCCGCCGTATTCTTCTGCAAAGGATCCCGTCAATATGGCGGGATACGTGATTGAGAACATCATGGAGGGCAGAGAAAAAATCTATCATTGGCACGACGTGGAGGAACTTTCAAAACGCAGCGATGTCACGCTTCTCGACACCCGCACTGCGGCGGAATACGAAAACGGCCATATAGATAATTATATAAACATCCCTGTGGATGAATTGCGCAGCCGCATTGGCGAATTGGACAAAGGCAAGCCTGTCTATGTGACCTGCCAGATAGGATTGCGTGGCTATATTGCGGCAAGAATCCTTGTACAGAACGGTTTTGAAGCGTACAATCTGAGCGGCGGATACCGCTTGTATAATTCCATCTACCGCAAAACGCTCACCGCGCCTTCTGTCAGAATCAATACCGAAACTCAGACGGAGGTTAAAATGGAACATCATGAGGTCATCCGGCTGGACGCTTGCGGGCTGCAGTGCCCGGGTCCCGTGGTCAAACTTTCTGAGGCGCTCAAAAACGCCGCGATCGGACAGATTGTTGAAATTTCCACAACCGATCCTGCCTTCGCAGGCGATGTGGAGGGCTTTTGCCGCAGAACGGGCAACGAATTTCTTGGCATGAGCGAAAACAGGGGGACCATTACCGCGCGCATCAAAAAAGCCGCGGCGGCCGTCGACAACGGCTGCAAAGTGATTACGCACGGCAACAATAAAAATTTCATTGTTTTCTCCGGAGACCTCGACAAAGCAATCGCCTCATTCATCATGGCCAACGCGGCGGCGGCAATGGGAAGGCATGTCGAAATGTTCTTTACCTTCTGGGGACTCAATATTCTCAGGAAACGCGAAAAAACGGCGGTGAAGAAGACCTTTATCGAAAAGATGTTCGGTATGATGATGCCGCGCGGAAGTCTGAAGCTCGGATTGTCCAGAATGAATATGGGCGGGATGGGCACCAGAATGATCCGCGGCATCATGAAGAAAAAGAATATTTCGAGCCTGGAAGAGCTTATTGCCCTTGCGCAGAAGAACGGAGTCCGGCTGCTTGCCTGCTCGATGAGCATGGACGTCATGGGCCTCCGGAAAGAAGAGCTTATTGACGGCGTCGAAATTGCGGGCGCGGCGAGAATGCTGGCCAACGCAGAAGAGAGCGACATGAGCTTGTTCATTTGATTTGACGGAGCGCAACCAAACGCCGGAATTGCCGACAAAAGAAAATGCATATTCGCTATTGACAGCTTCTGCCTTATCCTTTAGACTGGTCTTGTTGTGTACCGGAGGATAATGCATGGCTGCCACCGTCGATAAAAAATATCTCAGTATAAAAGATTATTTGATTTACGGCATCAGTAACTTTTTCGGGAGTTCTATAGCGGGTCTTACGCAAGGGTATCTTCTGATTTTTTATACTACCATTCTTAAGGTGAACCCCCTTGTTGTCGGCACGATGTTTTTGATCGCGAAGATCTGGGACGGCGTCAATGATCCCATAGAAGGCAGCATCATTGACCGCACGAAATCCAGATTCGGCAAATTGAGGCCCTATCTGATTTATTTGAGCATACCATATGGCATTATGACAATATTGTTGTTTCTGCCTGTCAATTTCGGGAGCACGTTGAATATTGTCTATATGTATGTCACCTATTTTGTCTGGTGCTCTTTTTATACGTTTGTGGATGCGCCGCTTCAGGCATTGCCCAGCGTATCTTCGCCCAATAACGAAGAGCGTACAAAAATGATTTCCTTCGGCAGGCTGTGCGGATCGGCGGGCGGCGAAAGCGCGCTGGTATTCATATCGCTGGGGGCGATTCTATCAAAGAGCTTGTCGATGGTTTATCTGGGTACGGCGGTTGTGCTTGCCGTTTGCGGCGCTTCCGCATTGATAGCAGGGGGCAAGCGCATCAAAGAGAATATTCCACCGGTGCCGGTGGAGACACATAATGTGTTTGAAGGTTTCAGATATCTGGGACGCAACAAGCCTCTCTTGCTGCTGATTTCCGGCAATTTTCTGTCCTTTTTCCGCAATATCATTTCTGCGTCGATCGTCTACGTAGTGACCTATATCTTTCTTAAGCCCCAAAGCCAGCTTCTTTTTGCAATTCCCGTAGCAATCGGATCATTTGTCGGCATGGTTATTCCCCCGTTCATTATCAAAAAGCTGAGCGGAAGACGTCAATATATTCTTTCCACTTTGTTTCTGTCGGCAGTCATGACGATCCTGTTCTTTGTGGGCAAGGCATACATGAATTTGTATCTGATTGCGGGGATGATGTTCTTTATGGGAATTCCTACAGGTGTTCTCAACGTCGTACCCACGCTGATGTGCGCGGACACCCTGGATTATATGCAATGGAAGGAGGGAACACGCCAGGAGGGCATTACTTTCTCGCTGATGTCCCTGAGAAGCAAGGTTGCAAGCGGATTCAAAGATTTTACCATGACATTGATTCTTACCTGGATTGGTTTTACTGCAATGGGAACAGGAGAACTGATACCGGGCAAAAATGACCTCTATCAGCAATCCGAGAGAACACAACAGGGAATATTTCTGATGTTCACGTTGATTCCCGCCGTGTTCAACCTTCTATCCATCGTACCATTTTTCTTTTATAAGCTGGATGGCAGATTCCTGTCGGATATCCGCGAGGAGTTGGCGCTGCGGAGGCAGGAAGAAAGCAACGTTCGGACAGAAATTGCGGATGAAATTTATCATTGAAGTAAGAGAAATCGTTGTCAATCCTCCTCTGTAATCTTTATCGCAACCGCACCCTGCCCGGCATGGCACAGGGGACATTCTGTCCATGCCTCGTAAGAAATGGCTTCGTGTCCGCAATCCATACACTTCCATTTGACGGGCTTTCCTTTTTTATACATTGTGCCGTTCTTCATTTGCGTATAAAGCTCAGAAAAAATATACTTATGGCAGGTTTCGACCTGAACAAGATGATTGAACAAACCGCCGATATTGTGAAAACCCTCGTCGTTTGCGGCAATCATATAGGCGGGATAAATCTTTGTCGCTTCTCCGTTTTCATTATCCGCTGCGATCTTCAGGTTGTCTATAATATTCCATTTTTCTTTGAAGGGATATCCGGAATCGATTTCTATATTGTTGATGCCCGTACCGCTTGCGGACTGAATAAAAGAATAAAGCATCCGAGCATGGTTGAATTCCTGTCGGATGATATCATCGATGAGATTTGCCATTGCGGTAAGACCTTCCTGCTCCGCTGATCGTTTAAGAAACATATAACGGATATGCGCCTGGCATTCTCCTGCGAATGCCTTGGCAAGATTCTTGTAAGTTTTGCTGTCTTTAAGATTCATTTTTTAACCTCCGCTCATGGTAGTATGCCGCGCAAGCACACAAAAATACACTTTTTGCTGTGGAGGCCGTGTACGTTTGACTATAGCAAAACAAAAGTATATAATAAAAGTCGATAAAAAGCAGGAAATCATGGATACGGGATTTTATTGGATTTTTTTAGATTTGGCGCTTATTTTATTTGCCACCAAATCATTTAGTTTATTGATGCGCAAGCTGGGAATTCCGGAGGTTGTGGGTGCGCTTTTCGCGGGCATCCTGCTGGGGCCCTCAATGTTCGGCATTGTGCACGGAAGCGAAACATTAAAGACCTTTGCCGAAGTCGGCGTCATTATGATTATGTTTACTGCCGGAATGGAAACCAATCTGAAGCAGCTAAGGGCAACCGGTCTGGCATCCGTGGTCATAACGGTATTGGGTGTTGTTCTTCCCATGGGGTTGGGAGTTCTTATCGCAACGTTATTCAATGGCGGATTTCAACCCACACGGGAGCAACTGCTGACCAATCTGTACTATGGCACCGTTCTGACGGCGACCAGCGTCAGCATCACCGTTGCGACGCTCAAAGAACTCGGAAAGCTGAACAGCAGGACAGGCACAGCCATCATTTCGGCCGCCATACTTGACGATATTATCGGTTTGTGCATTCTTTCCTTCATTATCAGCATGAAGGATACCACGGTCAACCCCGTCCGCGTACTTTCCAATACGTTCTTATTCTTTCTCTTCGCAATAGGCATCGGACTGGTGATGAATTTCCTGTTCAGAAGAATGGAGAAACTCTATCCTCACAACAGACGGATGCCCATATTTTCTCTTGTCATATGTTTTTTGCTTGCCTTTTCTGCCGAAGAGGTTTTCGGAGTGGCCGATATCACCGGCGCGTTTATTGCCGGAGTTGTGCTTTCCGGCCTGAAGTCCAGCAAATATATTGAACATCGCGTCGATATCGGCGCCTATCTTATTTTTGCGCCCATTTTCTTTGCAAGCATCGGCATCAACAACAAATTTCAAAACTTTGATATGACGACATTCCTCTTCGGACTGATGCTGATCGTCGCAGGAATGATCGGCAAGGTTGCCGGCTGCGGTCTGGGTGCCCGAATCTGCAAATTCGGATGGCGTGATTCCCTCTTTATCGGCATCGGCATGATGCCGCGGGCGGAAGTCCTTCTGATTACCGTCCAAAAAGGAGTTTCCGGCGGCTTCATCAACGATAGTTTCATGCCCTACGCCTTGGGATTGGTGATCGTATCTTCCCTTCTGACACCCATTTTTCTTAAGATTCTCAATAAAAACGATTCAGCTCCCGCCTATTCTCAAATTACGACTGCGTGTATGCCGGATAATGAGCCGATGGGCATGCCGGAGCTTAAGGAAGATGCAAAGGATGACTGAAAATCCGGGGGTAGTTATTTTTTCTCCGGTTCTTTCTCCGATTCCACCTGCTTTTTTCTGGTTTTCAAAAGGTCGTTCAGGCGGTCGGATTGCCGTTTTGCGGCGACAGCATAAGCAGTGACCACTATCCCGTAGATCAAGGCAAAAAAGCTGCCGACTATAAATAGTGCCGAACCGAATCGGAAGATTTTGACTCCGAAGATCCTGCGCATGACGAAAACTGCGGGAAGCAGCGCAAACAGACCAAGAAGTATTTTTACAACGGTATTTCCCTTGCGCATCCTGAACAGCGATATGGAACCCGCGCAGAAAACAGCCGAAACGGCTGCGCCCCAAAACACTTTCAGATAGCTGACATCGAGGTTCAGTCTGCGCTTGATATAGATGCAAATCAGCGCAAACAACGCAGAAAAAAGGATATACGAAACGCTCCAGCGCTTCAGAAAATTGATGATGCTCTGCTTCATTGTCTGCCTCCTAAAAGAAGCTTCAGGGCGGGAACATAGTTTCTGGAAATCTCTACCTTTTCGCCGTTTTTCAGCAGGGCTTCCATGCGTCCGTTGATTGTCGAACGGAAACTCTGGAGCTTGTCTGTATTAAGAATCAGGTATTTGTTGACTCGTAAAAAAGAACTTCCGGAAAACAGTTCCTCCAGTTCATACAGACGATAAGAAATTTCGTACACATCCTTTGCGGTATAACAAAAGGTTTTATCGTCCGCACTCTCAAAATAAAAGATATCGCAGGCGGGCAAGGGGTATATCTGACCGTCTTTCCTGCCGGATATCGTTTTGTCCAGAAGCCGAAGGGCTCCCGCGATGCGTTCGGCATCCCGGGAGTCCTCCCTGCATCGGATGATTACCTCGGTTTCGGCGATATTGGAGATGTGTTCGGTTCGGATTTTCATGCAGAAGGTGGATTTCCTTTATTCTCCGGGATTCAATTTTGCCGACAGCGAAGCGTTGATTTCGACGGCGATGTCATACAACCGGGCGGCGCTGTCGACACGGATATCCATCTGCTCGATAATGCCTTGCAGCTCGGCAATCGCCTGGTCAATGGTTGCGGCATTGTACTTCTCCTTGACATCCTGAAGGGCATTGTAAACCTTGCCGATGGTTCCTTTTATTGCGGTGTTCAGGCTCTTGATTTCTTCAATATAGTTGTTCAAAAGCTCCTTTTCTTCTGCCGTCAGGGAGAATCCTTCTGACCGGAATGTCTTTACGTTTGCTTTGAAGGTGGCGATTTCTACCTTCACCGATGATTTGTACCCGTTCAATTCCTGCTGCCGGGTACGGATATATTGAAGATAGTTAAGGATCTGCTGTGCCTTTTCAAGGTTCGTGCCTGCTGCAAGCAGGGTTATCGGTCCATCGTCTTCTTCGGAAGACATTCTTGAAGCTCCCGATATTTCGCCGGTCATGGACATTTGCAGATTGCTCGCGGAAAGATCGGCTTCAGCAGGGTTGTCCAGACTTTCTGCGGTATCCATCACATCGGCATAAGCTCTCTCCAGTTTTCTGTAAGGGTCGTTCAACGCGCATGCGGCAAGGCTCAACACCAAAGCCCCGGCAATCAAAACTACAATAATTGCGGATAGGATTTTTTTCATGACGATCCGTCTCCTTTTTTGGATTTGCACAGGAGAATCCTCCGTGCTTTGATATCAGTATATCCAAGGCATCACGCCGGGTCAATCGTGCCGGGCATAAGGCGCATAAAAGGAAGGATAAGTTGCGTTTGCCCCGATTTTATGCATCAGATTTTGGGGAGGCAATCTGCTGTTTTGTGGTCCGGCGTTTTTGTTCACGATAGGCAAAAAAGATGGGGATATAGGTGAGGAAGGCGATGGCGGCAGCAATTGCAAACAGCGGACTGGTCGGCGCATAACCTTTTACGCCAAATTCGTTGACGACTTCTACTCCAAGAGAACGGATGATGGGAGAAGCAATCGTTGTCCCCAGCGCCATGGGAATCAGCACATAGAACAAAAGGCGTATTCCTTCAAAGGCGCCGCGTTTGTCCTCGGGATAGAGATTCTTTACCCAGATCATAAGAGTCTGATAGACGCACATGTAGCCGCCGCCTACGAATATGATTCCGATGACGACAGCCGCAAGTCCGGAGCCGAGCAAGACCAGCAGTCCGACGATATTGAGCGCAACCGCCGCGCAAAGCACGGGGACAAAACGCCCTTTATTGAGCTGCGGCCCCGCAAGAAATGTAAGCGGGATGGCTGCCACCAAGCCGATGCCCATAATCATTCCCGCATTGGCTTCGTCATAGCCTAACGTGTAGATGAAATAATTGAGAATGTAGGAGAAATAAACGTTGAAGCTGATAAAAAAGGCAGAGAAAATCAAAAATACCCAAAGAAGGAGCCTGTCCTTGAAAACCAGACGGAAATTGAAGGAAGAAAGGAACTGGTGTCCGAAGCCTTTGGGATCCTTGCTGGGACGAAGCGTCGGAGAATCCTTGACGGCAAAGAAGCTGAAAACGCCTACAGCCGCCATCAGACCGCCCATAATGATGAAGAATCCGAAATAATCGAGCGCGCCGATAATAAAACCGGAGACCACTGTGCCGAGAATGGTTGCAATGACAGGCTGCACGGCAATGACGGCGCCCAGATTGCCACGGTTTTTTTCGTTGGTAATGTCGGTCGTCCAAGGGTTGAAGCCTGCGTCGTTGCCAAAAGACCCGAAGAAGCTCATAACAGCGTCCGCGGCGACAACAGCGACGGCCAGAGCGGTGAAGTTGTTTCTGGGAAGAAATTCGGTGGCGCCGAAGGCAATCGTAAAAGCGCCCCATAATACATATCCGATGGCAATAAAGGGTCGACGCCTGCCGATACGGTCGCTCAATGCGCCGCTGACAAAGGTCGACAGCGTTGTTACCGCGGCGCTTACGGCCACCATCCAGTTGATAATGACGGGATCGGGCGCAATTTTGGCATAGACAAAAGTATTGAACCATTGGTTTTCCACGTTCCAGCAGAGCTGTCCGGCAAGCCCCACAATCCATATGACTATCCAGTTCCGTATGCCGATGCGGTTGCTTCCCGTCCTTGTTTTTGACATAAAATGCCTCCCACCGAATAATTATTAGTTTTATCTTAGTCTGCTTTCTCATACTTGTCAATAGCAGGGTTTGTTGACAGGGTATATTCGGTATGTTAAAATGGAACCATATTGGATAAGGAGATTTGTTCGCGATGCTGGAAGCCTTCAGAATCGGGCATTATACGGATGCCGAAAACGGCACAGGCGCAACCGTCATCGTTTGTGAAAAAGGCGCGGTGGGCGGTGTGTCGGTGCGCGGTGCGGCGCCCGCCACACGCGAAACAGACCTTCTTCGGGACGGAAAGAAGGTACAGGAAGTAAACGCCGTTGTCCTCTCCGGCGGGAGCGCTTTCGGGCTCGAAGCGGCCTCGGGCGTTGCCGAATATTTGTTTGAACAGGGTTTTGGCTACAACGCAGGCAAATATCGTGTGCCCATTGTCTGCGGCGCATCTTTGTATGATCTGGAATATAAGAATTTTGCCTATCCGCATAAAGAAAATGGATATCAGGCGGCAAAAGAAGCCGTAGCAAATAATTTTCAGAAAGGAAGCATCGGCGCGGGCACGGGTGCCACCGTAAGCAAGCTTGCGGGCATGCTTTGTGCGGCAAAAGCAGGTTTGGGGGTACGGACGTTTTGTCTCAATGGTCTCGAAATTGCCGTCATCGTTGCCGTCAATGCCTTGGGGGATATTGTTCGCGACGGCAGCATTCTGCTGGGAGCAAAGACAGAGGACGGCAGATTTCTGGATTGTCTCAAAGTGTTTTCCGCAGGCAGTCTGTCCCTTCAAAACCAGAATACGACCATCGGCTGCATTTTAACCAACGCGAAACTGACCAAAGAACAAGCCAATATTCTGTCCTCTTTGGGACACGACGGTTATGCGCTTTCCATATCCCCCGCTCATACCATGTTTGACGGCGATGCGCTCTTTTGTATGGCATCGGGAGAAGTCGACGCGGAGTTCAATATGCTGACGGCAATCGTGCCGCAACTGGTTGCTTCCGCTGTCTGGTCGGTTGCAGAAAACGGCGAAATACCGCATACCGCAAAAAAAGTCAATAAATTTTTGTTCGGTATTTTCAAAAGAATGTGGAAAGAGCGATAATCCTCCGTTCGTTTTTTCATGCATACCCTCTTATCCTATCCTGCAGCTATTATAGTGTTTCAATATGAAATATATAAAAAATTATAATTTGAAGACCTTTGCAAAGGACGTTTCGGGGATATTGACCGGCTCATTTCTGAGTTCGTTTGCCTTGTACAGTTTTATTATACCCAACAATTTCGTCAGCGGGGGAGTCGGTGGCATTGCCGTCCTGCTGGAAAGCATCGGACTGATAAAAAGTTATCTTGCGCTGTATCTGATGAATATCCCATTGATGATTACCGCTCTCATCAGGCTGCGCAAGGATTTTGCTGTCAAAACCGTAATAGCAACAACCTTGATTTCTTTGATAATGGCGCTGATGGAAAATACGCATTTCATGCGATTTACAGAGGACAGACTGCTTTCGGCTGTCTATTCCGGCATTATTTACGGCATCGGTCTGGGAATGTTGTTTGAGCGTGGCGGCTCTTCCGGCGGCAGCGAAATTGTCGCAAATCTGATTATCAAAAGAAACCCCAACGCAAAGGTTACCCGGCTGATTATGATTATGGATGTGATTGTCATTCTCGCGGGAGCCGTGGTATTTGACGGCTGGTCGGTTGTCTATGCGATTATTTGTTCGGTAACATTGGAGCGCTCGATGGCTGTCTATCTGGGCAAGGGCAAAACAGGCGGCATGTATTATATCATCACCGATCAGCCTGACGCGCTTGCGGAAGAGCTCGGCAGGGGATTTCACCGGGAGGGCATATGCTACCCCGCCTTTGGCGCGCGTACGGGCAACCGTAAAACGCTGATGCAGTTGTTTCTTCCGGCAGGATCGCAGGCAAAGGCAAAAGCAATCATCGAAAAAACAGATCCTGCGGCATTCAGTTTTGTCATTTCTGTCCATACGGAGGGGAAGGGGAACCGTATATGAAAACTATCTTTTCGTCTTTCAAGCAGAATCATGCGCATCTTGCAGAGCTTCTCCGCAGCGCGGGCTTGCTGGTTCTGGCTTCTTTTTGCTTGGCCGCAGGCATGGAACTCTTTCTCGCACCCAATGACATGAATGCCGGGGGATTCCTCGGCATAGCGCAGATTATTGATTTATGGGCTCCCTCATACCTATATTTGGGCATCTTATATGTTCTGGTCAATATTCCCGTCATGATTCTCACCTTTTTCTTTTTCTCCAGGACTTTTTTTATAAAAACCGTGGTTGAGGTTATTTTGACCGGCGGGCTGATGACAGTGATGCGGGCATATAATCTGGCAGAAAACTGGGGGCTTGTCGATATCGCCAACCGCGCGCTGCTGGCGCTTGCCGGAGGCGCGCTTACCGCTATCGGCATTGCGCTTACTTTATCGGACGAGGGTTCTGCCGGAGGTACGGATATCCTTGCGCTGATGCTGCAGAAAAAGTTTAAGATGTCCAATGTCATTCGTATGTTTTTGATTTTCGATCTTGCCGTCATTACCGTATATTCTCTGATTCAAAACAGCTTGTCGGTTTTCTTTTATTCCTTTACAGGTCTGGCATTTTATCAGATAACATTGGAACTTGTCTTTAACAGTTTTACCAATGCAGTCATGTTTGAGATAATTACGGATGACTGTGCGGCAATGGTATCCGCCATCGATAAAGAATTGCACCGCGGTGCGACCATGTTCAAGGCGGTAGGAACTTACACCAAAAACACCAAGGAAGTCGTTATCTGCGTTGTCCGCAAACGGCAGGAAACGAAAGCGCGCGAAATCATCCGCCGCATCGCGCCGGACAGTTTTGCCTATACTTTTCCCATCAAAGAAGTGATAGGAAAGGGATTCAAAAACATCAATTTTTAATACAGACGGGATTATCTTTTTTGAGATACCTTTCTGCGTACAATGTGGTATACTGAATCGCCATCAGGAAATCATTGCATTCACATCGTTTGCGCGATTGCATAACAGCAGGAGAACAGAATGAAAGAAAACGACAAAACCGGCAGATACACAGA
This sequence comes from Clostridiales bacterium Firm_09, assembly GCA_001604065.1. Taxonomy (GTDB): domain Bacteria; phylum Bacillota; class Clostridia; order Christensenellales; family DTU072; genus Firm-09. The sequence continues at coordinate 4,033 of LVAO01000008.1, read as the reverse complement.
CAAGAATTCATACAGCGGCCGCCGCGAGGGCGGAGACAAACCGTCCCCTAAACGCCGTGCGCACGGGAAGGAAGCCTCAGAAGGATCCGCAAACAGAGAGGACAAACCCTTCCGGCGGCGCAAAGAAGGCATGGATTCCGCAAAAAAACCTTATGCGGGACCCAGTGTCGAAGCCAAAGGGTTTTATGGCGGCAGAAGCCGGAGAAATGAACGTTCATACCAAAATCGTCATGATGGAGAAAGAACTTCCTGTCCGGAACGCAAATGTGCAAACGGTGAAACCAGACAATTTGGTAAAGAATATCGACCAAGAAAAGAGCGGCAGCCGGATATTGAGCTGGCCATTGACAGACTGGATGACCGGTTTTGCGGGGTTGCCTACATTGGCGCCGACCGCTATACTGTTGAAGGCGGATTACCCAAAGAAAAAGTGAGAGTAAGGGTAAATAAAACCGAATTCGGCGTGCGTTATGCAGACATTGTCAGCATCCTGGAGCCTTCGCCCTTTCGCGTAGAACCCGTCTGCCCCTATTATCGAAATTGCGGCGGCTGTGCATTGCTCCATCTCTGTTATGATGAGGAGCTGAAACAGAAAACCGCCCTTGTCAAAAAGAAATTGCTGCCCTTTCATTTTTACAATGTGGATGACTGTGTCCGATCCTCCGAAAACGGATTTGCTTCCCGCAACAAGGCGCATATCGCCTTTGAATATAAAGGCAAGGACCTGTGTGTGGGTTTTTTTGACGAAAACACCCACCATGTAATGGATGTTCCGTATTGTCCCATGCATGGCGACTGGTATGCCCGGCTTGTCAAGATTTTGCGTGATTGGGTTACCAGATTCGATATTCAGGTATACGAACCAAAGAATAATAAAGGACATCTTCGTTTTGCGGCAGCGCGCTGGCTGCGCGGATGTCTGATGCTCACCATTGTTACGGCATCTCCCAAAATCGCTTCGCTTCAGGAACTTTATAATATGTTGCGGGTCAGCTTTCCACGCCTGTCTTTCTGGAAGAATCTCAATAACGAACTTGCCAACGAAGTTATGGCAGGTCAGATGACACATATTGCCGGCGATAAAAAACTGATCGGTGAGATGATGGATCTGAAGTTTCAATTGAGTCCGGAATCCTTTTTCCAGGTCAACGAAAAGATTGCGGAAATCATTTACCGGAAAGTGTTCGATGTTCTTCATGCGGCCGGCATAAAAAATGTAGTCGACCTTTACAGCGGCATCGGCATAACTTCTGCGCTTTTAGCGAAGGCGGGTTTTAATGTAACCTCAATCGAAATCGAAGAGGGCGCTGTGCGCGATGCCAAGATACTCTGCGAACAGAATGGTATTACCGGTGTTCGCCATCTCTGCGGGGATGTCCGGGAGATGCTTCCCTCTGTAAGCGGAACCGAAGGCAAACTTGCCTTCTTTGTCGACCCGCCCCGCGCGGGTCTTGGCGAAGAGGTCTGCAGAACGATTGCAGAGTTTGCACCCGCCATGCTGCTCTATCTTTCTTGCAGCCCTTCCACGCTTGCAACGGACTTGGAAACGCTTCTTCCTGCCGGCTATGCCATCATGTCCGTCACCCCTTACGATATGTTCCCGCATTCCAGACACATCGAAACTCTCGTTTGTATGACGCGTAAATAAGAACCTGCTTCGCAGAACCTTGGCGTTCGCTTGCTACGCAAGCTCGGCTAATGGCATAATAGTGCCATTTTCAAGCCTTTTTGCCCATTTTTTAAATATTCACTCTCTCAAAGCAGTGAAAACATATAGAAATATTACAAATGTGAGTTTAGAATATAACTCTAAAAACATATTGTAGTTTCAACCCTAACATCGTTTAGTCGTATGCGTAAAACATATCGAAAGGGTGCAGATAGGGGATTCAAAAAGGTCGCATAATTATAGGATTACAATTGATGTTGGACAAAATATCTCTTATCCATTTTGTCCAACATCATTGACAAACCCGCGACTCCATAATTTAGAGCATATGTAACAACTTTGTAGCGATAATCAAGGTCTTGTGATATACTAGTAGACATAGTAGTATTCCTCCGTGCCAGTTTTTTATGGTAATTAAACTTTAGCATATTGTAGGTTTACCTACTATTTTAAGCTTAAATAACTATCTATCACGCAGAAATCGTAGAGAATCTTTATGAGAACTATTTTAAGCGATGGCTTCTATGCAAATTTCAAGTTATTCTTGGGATTTGATCTTTTTGTCAGCAACTATTGACACCGCTCTGGATTGGATGTTATGGCCGGGAAGGTTTGGAAGACTATGAAAAACGCAATTATATACATACATGGCAAGGGCGGATGCGCGGAAGAAGCAACTCATTATCGCCCGCTTTTTCCAGACAGCGTCGTATTCGGATTTGATTACAAGTCGCAGACACCGTGGGAAGCAAAAGAAGAGTTCGCCGGGTATTTCAACACCCTGTCCGGCAAGTACCATTCTGTTACGATCATCGCAAACAGCATAGGCGCATATTTCACTATGTGTGCTTTGTCGGACAGGCAGATAAAACGAGCTTATTTCATTTCTCCCATTGTGGATATGGAGAAACTGATTGCCGATAGGATAGGGTGGTCGAATGTGACCGAGGAGGAACTGCAGGAAAAAGGAACCATTCAGACTTCTTTCGGTGAAGTATTGTCGTGGGAGTATCTTTGCTATGTGCGGAATCATCCTGTCACATGGAGTGTTTCGACCGATATTCTTTACGGAAGAAAAGACAACCTGACCTCTATTGAAACAATAACCGCTTTTGCCAAGGTGCATCATGCCAGCCTCACCGTGATGGAGGATGGCGAGCATTGGTTCCACACCGAGGAACAGATGCGGTTCCTTGATGACTGGATAAAAGCTGAAACCGAACATTAGGCCGTCAGGCTTGATTATAAATATCGTTTTAAGGAGAGTGCGGTTTGAAAAAGTACAACACACTGGAGATTGTAGGCTGATCGGGAGGTTTGCTTAGAACCACACAAACCTTCCAGTATTTTGGTCAACAATCATCAGAAGGAAAAACCAATGAATAAAAATGACTATATCATTCGTTTGGAAAGAAAAGAAGAATACAGAGAAGTAGAAAACCTTGTCAGAGAATCATTCTGGAACGTATATCGTCCGGGTTGCAGCGAGCATTATGTGATACACGTGCTCAGAGACAATCCGGCTTTCGTGAAAGAACTTGACTTTGTTATGGAACAGGATGGCCGTTTGATTGGACAGAACATGTTTATGAAATCGATCATCGAAGCTGATGACGGCAGGACAATGGATGTCCTTACAATGGGACCGATCGGCATTGCGCCGGAACTGAAGCGCAAAGGTTATGGAAAAGCACTGTTGGATTATTCTTTAGAGAAAGCTGCAGCATTTGGCTTTGGCGCAGTATTGTTTGAAGGCAATATTGATTTCTATGGGAAGAGCGGATTTGATTATGCCAGAAAATTCGGCATCAGATATCATGGTCTTCCCGAGGGTGCGGATGATTCATTCTTTCTCTGTAAGGAACTGATTTCCGGATATCTCGATGGCATTACGGGTGTTTACCAGACACCAAAAGGGTACTATGTAGACGATGCGGATGTTGAGGAGTTCGATAAAGAATTTCCACCGAAGCAGAAGCTGAAGCTGCCGGGACAGTTATTCTAAATAGTGTAAAGGAAGAGAGTAAGCCATCCTATAGGTAAATCCCAAGGGCAGCTTGCTCCTATTCCACAATATCAACGCTTATTCCGACTTTAATTCGACGGCGAACTTATCCTCGTAGACCGCAATCTTTTAAATGATTCCAGGACAATCCATCGTTCAAGAAATGGTTTGTCTGATATGGTATTTAACCTTACTTACAACCCGGATGGGAAACCGTATCAGATGCCCAAAAAAGAGTAGCGACTTGTACGGGAGGAAAAAGAGCCGAATTCAAACTTGCTTGTTCGAATTTGGCTCTTTGTTGGCGGAGGAACCGAGATTTGAACTCGGGCGGCCTGTTAAAGCCCTACGCCCTTAGC
>LVAO01000007.1 GCA_001604065.1 Clostridiales bacterium Firm_09 | reverse complement strand
GTCAGAACTTACCTGACAAGGAATTTCGCTACCTTAGGACCGTTATAGTTACGGCCGCCGTTCACTGGGGCTTAAGTTCTGTGCTTCGATTGCTCTAACACTTCCCCTTAACCTTCCAGCACTGGGCAGGCGTCAGCTCCTATACATCATCTTGCGATTTTGCAGAAACCTGTGTTTTTGATAAACAGTCGCTTGGGCCTCTTCACTGCGGCCTGCTTACGCAGGCTCCCCTTCTCCCGAAGTTACGGGGTCATTTTGCAGAGTTCCTTAACAATGGTTCTCCCGTTCGTCTTGCAATTTTCTTGCCGTCTACCTGTGTCGGTTTGCGGTACGGGCGTCTTCAGACATATTTAGCAACTTTTCTCGCCAGTGTGAATTCATCCGCTTCGCTACTAGTTTTCACTCCCCATCAGCACCCAGCTTTGGTACGCGTACTTCACTACGCACCAGCCTCATGCTTTGGCCGCGGTCTTCCATCGCCGCGGTCGGACTATCCTTCTGTGTCATTGCTTCATTTAGTCGTCATCGGACGGTACAGGAATATCTACCTGTTGTCCATCAGCTACGCCTTTCGGCCTCACCTTAGTCCCCGACTAACCCTGGGAGGACGAACCTTCCCCAGGAAACCTTAGACTTTCGACGTCGGAGTTTCTCGCTCCGATCTCGCTACTTATACCGGCATTCTCTCTTGTATGCAGTCCACGCCCGCTTCCGCTGGCGCTTCAGCCCGCATACATTGCTCCTCTACCAATACACTATCGTGTATTCCTGAACTTCGGTGTACAGTTTTAGCCCCGATAATTTTCGGCGCATTACTACTCGACCAGTGAGCTATTACGCACTCTTTGAATGAATGGCTGCTTCTAAGCCAACATCCTGGTTGTTTTAGCGGTAACACATCCTTTACCACTTAACTGTAACTTCGGGACCTTAGTTGCAGGTCTGGGCTGTTTCCCTTTTGACAATGGAACTTATCTCTCACTGTCTGACTCCCTGGTATAATCTGTTGACATTCGGAGTTTGATAAGCTTCGGTAAGTCGTGAAACCCCCTAGGCTATTCAGTGCTCTACCTTCAACATTCTCTAATCCAGAGGCTAGCCCTAAAGCTATTTCGAGGAGAACCAGCTATATCCGATTTCGTTTGGAATTTCTCCGCTAACCACACATCATCCCCGACTGTTTCAACAGGCGTGAGTTCGGTCCTCCACAATGTCTTACCACTGCTTCAACCTGTACATGGTTAGGTCAATCGGTTTCGGGTCTACGCCTCGCAACTTTCGCTCATTTCAAACTCGCTTTCGCTTTGGCTCCGGTACTGAATACCTTAACCTGCTACGAAACGTAACTCGCCGGTCCGTTCTACAAAAAGTACGACATCACACTATTTAGTAGTGCTCTGTCTGCTTGTAAGCATAGGGTTTCAGGTTCTCTTTCACTCCCCTCCCGGGGTTCTTTTCACCTTTCCCTCACGGTACTGTACTCTATCGGTCACTAGGTCGTATTTAGCCTTAGGAGATGGTCCTCCCGCCTTCCCACCGGATTTCGCGTGTCCTGTGGTACTCCGGATTCCCCGAACCTTCGTTTCGTTTCGCCTACGAGTCTGTTACTCTCTCTGGAGCGGCTTTCCAGCCGTCTTCTGCTACAAAACTAAGTGTTACTATGGGGTCCATACCCCGCAGAATATTTCTATCCCACGGTTTGGGCTCGTTCCCTTTCGCTCACCACTACTCAGGAAATCGATCGTTTTCTTTCTCTTCCTCCGGGTACTAAGATGTTTCAGTTCCCCGGGTTCCCTTCCCACACACTATGTATTCATGTGCGGATAACACGGATTTACCCGTGCTGAGTTCCCTCATTCGGATATCTGCGGATCAAAGGTCATTTGCACCTCCCCGCAGCTTATCGCAGCTTGTCACGTCCTTCTTCGGCGCCTAGTGCCAAGGCATCCACCCTACGCTCTTATTAGCTTAATCTTCGTCGTCGTCCTAGTCTTCTTCTTACAAAACTTAAGAACTTAACTTGTTGTTGGATTCCCTCAGCAAAATATCTCAATGAAATCGTTCTACGAAAAATTTGTATTACCAGTCTTTTCTCGTTAATCTTTAAGATATTTTTCTAATTTGTTTCAGATTTTCTATCTGTTATGCAGTTGTCAAGGTGCCGGTCGCCGTGTATGGCTCTGGTAGGCTGAAGTGGGCTCGAACCACCGACCTCGTGCTTATCAGGCACGTGCTCTAACCTGCTGAGCTACCAGCCTATGATGGTGGAGATAAGCGGGCTCGAACCGCTGACCCCCTGCTTGCAAAGCAGGTGCTCTACCAGCTGAGCTATACCCCCGAGCCGCGACGTTCTTACCATCTTTTTGAGATAGCTTGATTATGATACCATTCCCAACCAGTATTGTCAATTGTTTACACTATAATTTTTGCTTAATTTTGGAAACATTAAAAGGCGCTGCAAGATACAGTATTTGATGGAAAGACAATCCGAAAGACAGCCGCCGGAAAGATGCGTCCGTGCAGGGGAAAATACTCCCCTGCGTTTTTACAATTGAATAGTTTGCCTGTCAAGGATGGAGCCGTCAAGGTTTTTGAGGATTACTGCGCCTTTATCAATCACAATATAGCTTTTTGGCGTACCGTTTTTGGGCAGAGAGACAGAACCCGGATTGCCGACGATGCGGCCATCCTCCTGTTTTTCCAAAAAACCCGTATGGATATGCCCGAATAAAAATACTTCGCCGCAATCCGGCGGGAACATGTGATTGTCATAAAGATGTCCGTGTGTTACTGTCAACTTCTTTCCGTTATCCAGCGCAAGATGCGCATAACCCGGATGAAAGGGAAATTGCGAAACCATTTCGTCCACCTCGCTGTCACAGTTGCCCTTGACAACATATAATTGATTCTTATATATATTAAGAAGGTTGGCGAGCGCCAAAGGGTCGTATCCTTCGGTCAAAGGATTTCGGGGACCATGGTAATACAAATCTCCCAGAAGCACCAATTGTTCTGCCTTTTCCGATTCAAAACGCTCAAGAAGCAATTTCCCGTTATAGAAAGACCCATGAAGATCCGAAGCCACCATGATTTTCATAAAACCACCATCCCTATTCTTTGTTTCTTTATTATACATTGAAACCGTTCTGTATGCAAGATAACGGGCGTATCCGCTTGATTCTCTTATTTTTAAGGAACCGCTTCCCAAATCACGTTTGCAGAATGAATTCTGATACCCCGGTTGGGTTTTTGAGATGCCGGCGGAATCAGGCAAAAGAGCATATTCAAACGACTTTTACCATAAACAAGGGCAAAACAGCGTAAATTTATGTTTGCTTGACGATATATTTTGTGAGGATGCGTCTTGCGGCATCGTCTTTTCTGTGGTAAACTTTATTCATTGTTGTAATGGAGGAGACAAATGAGCAAAGCAAAGAATATCGCTTATGGTATAATTGCCTCGATTTTGATTATGACCATCGGATTTTCCGTATGGGTAGGAATTTCAATGAAAAGCTCCGACGAGGAAGACAGCAAGCTTCTGCGTCTTATTGTTCCCGAAAACTGGGAAATGAATGTCGGAGACTCCCGCACGGTAGATTATGTGTTTGCCGATGAAATCACCGAACGAAAGCTTACCTGGTCCGCAACCGGCGGCGCAACCGTTGACAAATGGGGACGAGTTACCGCAACGGACGTCGGCATTGCAACGATTACTGCCACCAATGCGGACGGCACAAAAGCAAGTACGGTTTTGAATGTTGTTGCCAATCCGACCCTGATGCCGATACGCTTGCGCATAGTAAACTATGAAGATGGCGGGCAGAATTACGGCGATAACCTGCAGAAGATGGTTTCACGCTATCCGGAGGGTGATCCCGGCATCCCGCAGATGATTCTGGAAATAGAAGATTATTCCGCCTTTCAAACAGCGGTTACTGCCGACGGCGCAGTCTGGACAATCACCGATTACGGCGTTCTGAGAACGTACCCGGCTGCCGCCAACGAGCGCGACCGCGAACAGCGTTTCATGGGCGACCGATATTTCTTCAGTGCGGATACAACCGACGGCAAAGTTCTTGCGATTGCCGCCGACGGAGGCTGCGGAATCTGGACGGTCATGCAGGAAGGCTGCACCCATATCGAGATGGTGGAACTTTCCGGCGCCGACAAAGCGGCAATCCTGTCTGACGCGACGCAAAATTACGTTTCCCGCCGCGGCATGGTTTCCGAAGCAAAATATGACAGCATAACAAATACCTGGAAACCGGAGGAGTCGGACAATGACGGGCTTTGGACATCAATGTACGCCGCCGGAGAACTGATGCGGTACAGCGTGCTCAAGTCATCGGGCGCTTCCGCCGAAGAAATCGCATCGGCACGCGCAAGCGCCATGCTTTCTACAGAGGCGGTTCTTCTCCTTTCCAATATCTCCATGCGCAAAGGAACGACGGAAGCTTACGTAAGATACCAGCCCAATGGCAGATATGACAGTGTGAACGGCAGGTATCTCTCCGAAACCGCATTGGAACTGGGTGGCGACTACAACCGCAATATTCCTTCTGTCAGTCCCTCGGATGCCTTCCTGCGCGCCTATGAATTATACCTCAACGATGGCACTTCGACTTATTTTTTAACCGAAGAATATTTGAATCCCTGCACACCTGAAGATTGGAGCGACCCGAGAAGCAGCGATGCAGCCTACGAAAAGCGTACACGCAACCTGGAAGGTTATATCGCCCGGACCTATTCTTTCAAAACCGATGATTATTCCAGAGACGGATACATATATTGGTCTTTCAACGGCGACGGTACTGCAACAGGCTATTCTACCAGGTCTCCGGATTCATCAGGATATTATCTGAACGGTGAAAATCTGCGTGAAGTGACTGTGGATGCCTCGGGCACCATTCCTGCCAGACTTTGGAACGATCTTCTCGGCGTGGGCTATTCTGTCGAAGATATCATCTATAAGGGCGACACCAGTTCCGACGAAATCATCGGGCATCTGTTCCTTTATAAAATTGCCTACGATATTCTGGGCGCCGAGGATGCGGAACTCAAATCGATCATTTCCAATACAATGGACAGATTCGCTCAGCACATTGTCGACAACGGGTATATGATGGTCGACGGAAGCGGACAGCCCGGGACATGGAGCAAATTCAACCGTGACTTCTTTTACAACAGTTCGCAGATCGGCGGCGCCCCCCTTACGGCCGCGGTCCTCCTGAACATCTTCAAAGTGGCCGCCTATGTTACGGGCTACCAGAAATGGGAAAATGAATACCGCATGGCAGCATCGGATCCCGCATATGAATATGCGGAGCTGATGACCCTTTACTCCAAGCAAACCCATATGATGATGATTCTGACGCTGGACGACAATATCGGCAAAGGGGTACGCGAGTTGCTAAGCAAAGAAATTGATTTTTCTTTTGGTTCGCCTACTTCAGAATTCATGATAAGACTCTTTTTGAATTATTCGGATGAGGAGATGATGATGCTGGCATTTTATCTCTTATTCCAAATGGAAACCGATGAAACGCTGCTGACATTCTACCGCACGGCAATTGACCAATGGTGGATTTCTATGCGATACAGCGAAAATCCCCTTTGGTATTACATCTATCAGCTGGCATATCCCACAGCCATCGTCAAGGACGCTTACGGAAAGAATCTGATTGATACCGCCGCATGGTCGCTTTCACGGCATCCGATCGATCTGCGCAAATACAGCGCTTCCAACGCACGCCGCGACGATATAGCCAATCTGACCATTTCCAATTACAACGTCAAACTTTCCTATGATATCAAACTATCAAACAACAGTTCGACGAGCATGGACATCTTTACTGCCCTCATCATCGGCCCCACTCTGACTTGGGCCGTTGCCGCGCCGGACGAACGTTCTCTCCATAAATATAACGGTTCTTCGTACGACTTGCACGGAAACTACAACCCCAATCAAATGGAAGGATCCACCACCTATACCCTGCCCTATTGGCTGGGCCGTTATCATGGGATGTTGAACGGATAGTTTCTGTTGATAGAAAATGGCGTCTCCATTCGCCGGAGCGCCATTTTTTACATCAAGGAAGATTATGAGTCCATCGGCAGGAAGGGCAATTACTTTCCTATTACCTTATTTTTACAGAAGTTTATCCTGATAAAGAGGTGTTTCATTTGCTTATCAAGAGCACTTATGGTATCGTTTTATTTGTAGGAAACAGATTGCCGTACCGTAACAGAGAAGGTGTTTTCTCTTCTTTTCGCGGGGATGCGGGCATGTTCCTTCTTAGTCCCGGAGCTCAGTTTGTTGCGGCATAACGCCGTTTTTTTAGAAAGGAGCCAGATATGGAAAAAACCGTTCAACTTTACGAAGGAAAAGCAAAAAAAGTCTTTGCAACCACCGATCCCGATATTGTGCTGGTACAATACAAAGACGACGCAACCGCCTTTAACGGTCTGAAAAAAGGTCAGATTGCCGGCAAAGGCATTGTCAATAACCGCAGTTCCAACATACTTTTCAAGCTTCTGGAATCCAAAGGTATTCCCACACATTACATTGAAGAAATCTCCCCCACCGAAACCTTTGTGAAAAAAGTTCAGATCGTACCTCTGGAAGTGATCGTCCGAAATGTCGCGGCGGGAAGTCTGTCCAAGCGTCTCGGCATACCCGAAGGCACAGTCATGAAATCGGTCGTATTGGAGTTTTCTTATAAAAATGACGCACTGGGTGATCCGATGATCAATGATTACCATGCGCTGGCAATGGGACTCGCAACTCCGGAAGAGTTAAAGAAAATCAAACAACTGAGTCTAAAAATCAACAAAATCCTGATTGCTTTCTTCAAAAAACTGAATATTGATCTGATTGACTTCAAATTGGAATTCGGCAGATACAAAGGGGATATTATCCTTGCGGATGAGATTTCTCCGGACACCTGCCGATTCTGGGACTCGACCACCAAAGAGAAATTAGACAAAGACCGCTTCCGCCGCGATCTCGGCGGAGTGGAGGATGCCTACCAGGAGGTCATGGCCAGACTAACCAGGATGGGGAAATAACATATAAAAGAAAAGAGTGTTTGGGTAATTCCGGGCGCTTTTTTCTTTTCGGGCATTCAGAAAGGAGCAGCACATGAAAGATTCTATAATCTTGCCGGAAAAAGAGTTTTCTGTCCATGAGGAATGCGGAATCATCGGCATTTCTTCTGTCACAAAACAAAATCTTGCGCAGGATATTTATTATGGCTTATTTGCCCTTCAGCATCGCGGTCAGGAAAGCGCCGGCATTGCCGTATCGTACGAAAAGACAAAAATAGCGTATTATAAAAACATGGGGCTTGTGCATGAGGTGTTCGGCGAAGAAGAACTCAAGCTCCTTCCATCCGGTCAGACAGCCATCGGGCACGTGCGTTACAGCACCACCGGATCTTCCAACGTGGTCAATGCCCAGCCTGTTGTTTTTTATGGCAGATACGGACGGATGGCGCTTGCCCACAACGGGAACATCGTCAATGCCGATGCCATTAAGGAACGGATGATAAAAGCGGGGCACATTTTCCAAAGTTCCATTGACTCTGAAGTTGTCGCCGCCCTTATGAACCATTACGCTGCCGAGTCCATACTTACGGGGATCCGCAAAGCCTGCGAAGATATTCTGGGCGCCTTTGCCTTTGTCATCCTGGCCGAAGGGATACTCTATGCCGTGCGTGATTCGCGCGGCATGAAACCGCTGATAATGGGTACCAAGGACGGCATGACTGTCTTTGCAAGCGAATCCTGTGCACTGGATGCGATTGATGCAAAAATCGTACGCGATGTCTTGCCCGGCGAAATCATCAAGGTGAATCCGGATGGAACCACAGAATCCTGCTTCCTGAATAATATCTGCAAAAAAGCCTGCATTTTTGAATATGTCTACCTTGCGCGCAGCGACTCTGTCATCGACAATGTCAGCGTTTATGATGCGCGCTATCAGTGCGGCAAGCTTCTTGCAGAACTGCATAAGATCGACGCAGATATCGTTGCCGGTGTGCCGGACAGCGCATTGGTCTGCGCGCGCGGCTACAGCGATACGAGCGGTATCCCTTATGTGGATGCGCTTTCAAAGAATCGTTATGTCGGCCGTTCCTTCATTCAACCCAGCCAGGCGATGCGCGAAAGCAGCGTCAAAATCAAACTTAACGCTTTTCGCTCGAATATCATCGGCAAGCGCTTGATTCTGATTGACGACTCAATTGTCCGCGGAACGACCAGCAAAAAAATCATCAAGCTCCTGCGCCAGAACGGTGTCAAGGAAGTCCATATGCTGGTTGCTTCGCCGATAATCAAATTCCCCTGTTATTTTGGCGTCGATATGCAAACGAAGGAACAACTGATCGGCGGCTTCCGTGATGAGACGGCAATCTGTGCGGATATCGGGGCCGACAGCCTGCATTACATCCCTCTTGAATTATTGAAGAGCGCCTGCCAATGCAAGAACAACAATTATTGTGTGGCGTGTTTTGACGGCAATTATCCCTATGATCTTGCCGACATCCACTGCGGATACAATATCTTCGAATAAAATAAAAACACAATCCAAAACAATGCGCGGGGAACGTCACAGACCATCCCCGCGCAAATTTTTTTATCTGTTATTTATACATGCAGCCAGGCTGCATACAGGATCAGACCTCCCACGGGCATCGTGGTGAATTCATACGGCTCATCCACTCCTTCCAGATGCCAATACAAAAACACATTGCCCACTTTGGTGGGAACGATTGATGCATCGTAATTCCCGTCTGTAAAAAGGTAACTGAGGTCCGAACCGAAATCCATATTCAATGGCGGCAAAAGCTCGGTTTCCATATCTGAATCCAAAAACGTTACGGCATAGGCATTGACCGTAAATTGTGGATATAAATGCAATGTTTCTGCCGGCATTGTGCTCCCGGCCGGGAACGGATTGGTCCGTGCGATATTTGAATACCATCCTGCAAAGGTATACCCTGCTTTTTCCAGTACAGGAAGATCTACCACCGTACCGTAAGCAACGGACGCATCCGGAATCGGCGGCAGGTCATCGACATGATATTTTATCATGTATTTTTTTACTCTCCAACGGGCATATATTTCCAGGTTTTCTGCCGGCATCTGGGCATAATCTACGGGAATCATGCCTTCTTCATCAAAATACCAGCCTTCAAAATCATAGCCGGTACGGCTTCCGTAATCGATATAGAAACTGCTTCCATAATCAAGCAGGATGCTGTCTGTACCGTTGTAATTATGAACGGTAACAACATACTGTCTGACCTCCAGAAGCGGATACAGCTTCATGTTGCACGTCGCAACGGCACCGTTTTCTACCCGGATCGTATGCGCCTCATCCAGATACCAGCCGCCGAACGAATACCCTGTTTGCTCCAGGTCCGGCAAAGTGATCGCCGTACCCGGCGCTACGGATTCATTCAGATCCGGATAATCCGAATATTCAATCGAATAATACCCCGTAACTTCCGGCGCATACAGATTTTCTTTTGCATATCTGACGGCAAAAAACAGGATTGCACCGGTCAAAGCAAGGCATACAACGGCGAGAACCGTATAGAGAAACTGTCTTTCTGCATCATTGTGCATCGTTTTTGTCTCCTATTCTGTATAATTATCCATAACATCGGATCCTGAATGCGGTATCCAATCCTTCGGTCGTATTCTTTGCGTTTTTACATGTTCGGATTGCATCTGCTTTTGGTTATCATCGCAAGGACAATTGTCAGAATCAGAGCAATCCCGGCAAGCGTAGCCGCGATTGCGACAGCAAGATCCGGATTCTCATCAGGAATGACACGTGCCGCAAGGTCCTTGGCCTCTATAATTGCAAAATACCCTGGACCATCCGACGTGAAAGTAATGCTTCCGTTGACAACAGGCAGAGTCTCCTGCATATAAACTCCGTTTTTCTTATACATGATATCGATTGTTTCCAGGGTCTGGAAGGCAACAGGCAAACGGAATGTAAGGGTCATCCTGCCGGGATCGGGAACAGGAATCCCATTTTGCTTGACAGAGGCATAATAAATAAACGAAACCTTTTCTTCAAGCTTCTGCGGCTTGAACAAACCTTCCAGCGGGCTTCTGTTGCGGACCAGCCCGGTTTCAAGAACGGCATCCGGGTCTGCTCCCTTTTCTAGAATGGCCAGATTGGTGCCTTCATAAAAACAGGTCTCCAGCACGACCACATGGACATAGACAGGATCCGAAGCGGCATAGTTTCCGGACACTCTGGTTGCAAGGAGAAGCTCATAATTGCCGGCTTCCATAAAGTAATTGATGAACGGAATCATGTATTCCGGTCCCTTGTATACGGTCAGACCGGACGGCGAAACATGATAGCCGATAGAATGAGGCTCGTCCCCGCAGACAAAAACATAATTGACGGCATCCACGGTGATGACCGGCTTTGCTTTTTCGATTCTGTATACGACACTATGGACGGCCGGAAGCTTATAATTCGGATTGTCGACGGCATTTACGGTAAGCACATGTTCGCCTGCGTCGGAGGCTCCGTTGCCCGTGATATCCAGGCTCACTTCTTCTAGAACATTGCCTGCGGAAACATCCAGAACGAGCGGTTGTCCGTCATAGATCTTGTGTTTGTCTCCCTTGAACTCCAATGTGATTTCTCGGCGCAGGATGGTAAAATAATACGGCGAAACCGCAAGCGTATAATTGCCGGCATCTTCTCCCGCAATCCCTGCTACCGTCAGCGTATAAAATCCGGCTTGATCTTCCAGCAGGATGGAATACTCGGCATCCAAGAAGTTCACCGGATCGTTCCCCCTTGTAAGCATTATGCTTGCGGGATCATAACGGACCTTGTCGCCATACACAAGACCTTCCACGCCTATCAAAATATAGAAAACCGTTTTGCTGTATGTCCGGCTGTTTTCTGCTCCGCTGTAGGTCAGGGTGACGGGTTTTGGAATAACCGTATATGTCCCACCCGTGAACAAAGCAGTGTAGTTGGGATTTGAAACATATCCTGCTATTGTGTAAATGCCCGCATTCCCGGCGAAATCTTGTATAAAAAGCGTAACTCCCGGTTCATCGTCGCCATATATCGTTCCGGCAGCAAGAGAGCAGGTCAATTCTGCCCGGCGCTCACCGTATACGCTCTGCGCATCTGCGGTAATGTAGACAAGTTCGGCGGGAGAAATGACAAAGGTCTTTTGACGTTCTTCGGGGAGGAAATAATTTTCTTTGTGCTCGCCCGAAATGCCTGCAACCATAATCCGATACCTTCCGGCATCGCAAACCCTGTCAATGGTCTGATAGACGCCGGAACGGATTTCTTTATAATAACTATACTCCAGCGAAACATCGTCGCCCAGTCTGTATCCCGTAGGCAGCGCTTTTGGTTTTCGCTGTTCTCCGTTGTACACACTGTCATCGGAATCAATGAATTCAACTGCTCCGAGTTGCCTCCTGGCAATAGTATATTTTTGAGAAATACCCGAAGTAGGCAGCCTGTAGTTCTTGCCGGAATCGTTGCCGCTGCCGAAGCCGACAACTCGGATCTCATAAGAGCCGGCATAGATGTTGTCATTTCCTTCCACCTGGAGAATGACTTCTTCGGGATAAATGACATTGTACAGCTCCACCGTAATATGATGGGGAGCACCGTTATAGACAAGTTCTTTATAATTTTTGAAAGAAACATTCAAAAGACGTTTTTTTACAGTGTATAGGCCGTTTATAAAAGTAATATCATAATTGGCATTCGTATATCTGCCTGTAATGGCATATACTCCCGCATCGGTATGGGGGATGGCATCGATGCCGAGAGTAATTGACAGAACATCCCTGCTCTCGCCCGACGCCAATGTCCCGGACAGAATATCAAATTCGAAATCAGGCTCCTCGTCGCCGTAAACGGTTTCTGCCGGACGTATAGAAATGACAAGCGGCCTTCTGGTCACCTCATAAAGAAAGCCTTCATCGTTCAGGATGGAAACAAGATAATTCCCGCTGCAAAGCGCGTCGGCGTCCACTTTGTAACTGCCCGCCGCAGGCCACGTCCCGTCTGCAGGAAAGCCCGGCATTTCCATCCGAACATCCAATGAATCTCCCGCAAGAA
This sequence comes from Clostridiales bacterium Firm_09, assembly GCA_001604065.1. Taxonomy (GTDB): domain Bacteria; phylum Bacillota; class Clostridia; order Christensenellales; family DTU072; genus Firm-09. The sequence continues at coordinate 7,521 of LVAO01000007.1, read as the reverse complement.
CGGAGCCGGATACAATCGCATAGCCGGGAAGAACAGTGGGCTCGCCGTATACGGACCGAGCCGGAAGGATTCTGATTGAAACCGGCCGGGGCAAAATGGTATAAAGGAAAGCATTGTTGTTTGAAAAGGCGATCCGATAGTTGACGGTATCCGCATAAGCAGCCTGCACGGCATACGTCCCCGCATCCGCACCCGAAACCGCTGTCGTTGTGATTGAAATGCCCGGATCGGTCACGAAAGAACCCGATAGAACGGTATAGCCCAACGGGGCTATGGGCTCTCCGTAAAAAGAGGACACCGGATCGACAGAACAGATTACCTCTCTCTTCGTTACCGTATACGCATTTGTACCGCCCTCGAAAGTAAGATTGTAATTGGGATTATGATTCCAGCTGCCAAAAATATCATAATCGCCCACGGCGCTTCCCTCCTCCTTATAAAGGGCGATTGCCAGGTCGTCGCCGGGCACAATCGCATCGCTCAGAAGATAGGAATTGCTGAGGTCGGCTTCTTCTTCTCCATAAACACTTTCTTTGGGCAATATGGTGCAGGTGATGCTCTTGGGAAGAATGGAAACGGAAATGACGGGGGATTCAAAGAGTTTTTCTTCGGCCCGATAAACGGCGCAACGGTAATTGCCGCTGTCCGGAACATATTTTAACGCGAGCGTCCCGGAATTCTCATCAATCAAAACAAAATCGGCACCGCTTTGTCGGTACCATCTAAGATAGCAATCGTCTGTCCCTTCATGGATTTCTCCGATCAGCAAAATCTCTCTCCCGTCATAAATTTTTGAAGTTCCGCTCCCGCCGTTGCCGTCATCGATGCGAACGGATACAGTCGTTGCAAAAGCGTAAGCCCCGCATGCATGGATGGCCATCAGCCATAATACCGCAAAAAAAAGCGGAATGACAAATACTGATAGGATTTTGCCGCAACTGATGATACGGGACATAGGCTCCTCCTTCCTTTTGGGACAAGGCGATTTCATATCTATTCAGATAAAATATATGATAGCATACGGAACTATAATCTTCAATAGCAAATAAAAATAATTCGCGCGCGTGCGCATGGAAAATACTGCACAGGATAAACATAATCCGGCGTGCCATCCACGCGGGGATGCGAAAGCTCCGTAGAAAGTAAATGCCCCCGAACCATGTTTTTTTATGCTGTACGCTGCAGGCTGACAGAAAAAAATCGCCCCTTCTGCACAAAAGAGGCGATTTTTATTGAGAAACAATTTTAGTTCTGTGTCTGTTTTTTTGCTTTGTTTTTGTTGATGAACCACAAAGCCACAGCACTTATAAAGAAAACCACCCATAGCAGCAGCATCGCCCACTTGATCCAGCTGAATACATTGGAGGTTGCCACAAGGGCGTCATTCCTGTCATATGTCTTGAGATATCCGAGCAGTGCCACGTCCATTGTGATATTCTCTATCAGATCCGCAAAGACGAGACCGGTGGGAACAAGAACGGCAAAAATCTGATATTTTTCTTTCAAAAAAGGATAGGCCGCAAGAATCATGCAGATAAAATAGCCGATGATGAATCCATAATCAATCAGATGCATGATAAGATGCTGCCGTATGCCGGCATCGCCCATGATGTACATCGTTTGATATGCGTATTGGGGCGTATACCCGAACATTGTGTCAAACATCCCTCTGTTGCCGTTAAGGCTGTTCAGCTTGACAAGACCCAGATTTGTAAAATTGAGAAGTACAAATGCTGTGACGGTCACAGCAATGGCAAGACAGATGAGCGCTATCTTCAAAATCTTCTTCATTTTCTTCCTTCTTTTATCCGCATACGAATGGATTATGTGCTAATAAGTAGTTTATCATACGATGCAAAGAATTTCAAGAGGAAATTTCCATGCAGACCCTCTTGCCGCTCAAAAACAACCTTTCGGGAAGCCCTGTGATGCCGACATAAGGCATCAATTAAAATGGGAACGGTAGACCATCCAGGCCGAATCGTTTTGGAAACTGGTTCTGGCGCCCGTACTGATGCGGATCTGCAAAGAGTCCGAAGCTCCCAGAAACGCATCTGCATCCGACAGATGCGGAGCATATTGGCATGCCGTCGCATCAATGAAATTCAAAGAAGGACAGTTCGAAAACGCTCCTGTCTTTATCCACAATGTTCCCGAAGAAAGCGTCACCGACAGCAGATTGTAACAGCTTCCGAAAGCGTATTGCTCCACTGTCTTAAGGGAAGCCGGCAAGGCAATACTCCGCAATCCCGAGGCATAAAATGCATAAATCCCCAGATAAGACAGTCCCTCGGGAAGCGTCACCCCAGAAAGGTCGGAGCAGTAGTAAAAGGCTCCGTCTCCGATGCCTGTCACAGTGGAAGGTATGGTTACGGATGCAAGATTGTAGCAGGCATAGAATGCGTCGTATCCGATACTCTGCACACCCGCCGGAATATCGGCAGAAAGAAGCGCGGTGCAGCCGTAAAAGGTGTTCGGTTCGATTGCAGTCAGGGATGACGGGAGCGCCACGTTCGTAAGACTGCCGCACATTCTGAAGGCGGACGCGCCCAGAGACGTTACCGAAAGAGAATGCAAATCAAGCGACGCAAGGGATTCGCAGTAAAGAAATGCCGCGGGGCCGATGGAGGATACAGACGGGAAATCGGTAACCGAAACCAGGTCATAGCAGTACCCAAACAAAGAATCCCCGATGGTTGAAAGCATGCTTCCCGATGCGAATACGGCGCTTGCAAGCGATATGCATTGATAGAAGACGCCTTTATAGATATATCCGCTGCCGTCATTCAGCTGTTCGCCAAGCCTGCTGACGCTTGCCGGGATTGTGACCTGTTTAAGAGAAATATCGGTTGACAGCGCGCCGATGCCAAGCTTCTCCAATCCTTCCGGAAGATTGACGGCTTCTAAGTCCAGACAGTAAGAAATGCCGAGCGTGGAAATTTCACGCAGGCTGGAAGGCAAAATCAGCTCTTTTAAGCCGAGCGCATAAAACATCGCATAATCCCCGATCGTCCGGACCCCCGAAGGCACAGTGTAGGAAGTTTCATACAGCGGGCTTTCTTCATAGCTCTTGCAGAGCGGATATTTGTACATGACGGTTTTGCCGGCATCATACAACACCCCGGCATCCAGCATGAAATTGCCTCCGTCTTCTAAAAATATCTGATAGAGTTCTGTCGTTCCTGCAAAGGCCGTAGGAGAGATTGTTTCAAGCGTAGAGGGCAGACAGATTGTCTGAAGATACGGCATAGAATAGAACGCTTGGCTTCCGATTGTTCGGATGTTTTCGGAAATCACAAGAAATTCTATATTGTAGGCATAATAGGAATCCGCACCCCAATCAAGCGCGGTGACGGAATACCCGTTTATCGTCGAAGGAATGCGGACAACCGTCTCTTCTATCAGTCCGCTGACACCGGTAATGGTTGCCTTGCCGCCGCTTACGTCATATATCAGCTTGTCCGACACATCGACGGCATTGTTGACCATTGTTTCAAAGGGTGTTTCGTTTTTGTCGCGTGAAAGCTTGTCCAGTTGAGAAACGGGAATTGCGAAGCCCAATTCTGAATAACTTGTATCCCCAAGCTGATGGATGCCGATTACCTCACCCCTTTCGTTCAGAACAGGACCACCGCTGTTGCCGGAATTGGTGATGCCCATATATTGGATATAATCGTTGGCTTCAAAGCCCTCCAGCTCTCTTCCGACATAGGAAACGACTCCTTTGGTAAAAGAGCGGGTCAGTCCCAGCGTGCTTCCGATTGCGTAGATGGTATCGCCGACATCGGGAAGGTCCGAGGCAAGCGTCAGAGGCAGACAGCCGCTTTTATCGATTCTGATGATGGCAAGGTCGATCTCTGCGTCATAACCGACAACGGAAATCACCTCTTCTGTGCTGCCGTCGTTCAAAGAGACGGTCAGACGGCAGGAGTCCTGTATCACATGATAATTGGTGGCAATCAACCCGTCTTCGGAAATGAAAAAACCGGAGCCCAATTTGTAATAGATATCCGCAATATTGTATGCCTGGATCTGAACGACCGAATCAATGGCAGCGCGGTAAATATCGTTTGCCGTCGGCAATAAGGAAGTGGCGCCCCCGGATTCCATGAAGCTTTGGATGAGCCGGACGGCGTTCTCATAGCTCCGTATTGCCTCGTTGTAGTTTTCGGTTGCCGAACTCAATGTACTCGCCGCGGCATCGTAGGCGTCTTTTGCGTCCGCATAGGATTGTTCTGCCGCGGAAAGCGCGGAATTTGCCTCCGTCAGAGCGATCTGCGCGGCTGCAAAATGCGTTTTTGCTTCGGCAAGAATCTGCGCGGCTTCTGCAAAATCCGCTGCCGCTTCTTCTTCGGACAAAGCCGAATCCGTCAGCATAAGGCGGGCATTCTCATAGTTTTCTTTGGCAGAATTCAAAGCATCCAGACAGTCGTCATAATCGGCCTGTGCTTGTTGGGCGGCTGTTTTTGCTTCCGAAAAACGCGCGCCGGCGCTCACATAGGCGGCATTCGCCTGTTCGGTCCGGACAGTAAGCTCCGCCAATGCGGCGTCATAAAGAGCTTTTGCATCGTTCAGTGCATCGCGTGAGTTCAGAAACCCCTGATTTGCGAATACCATAAACAGCAGCGATGCAATCAGGGCAATCAACAGCAGAATGATAATGATTGCCATCCATCTGCCGGCGCTTCCAGTTTTTGTGTTCATAGAATCTCCCTGTCAATCGGAATACGCCGAAGATGCGGCATATCGATTAGTATCTTGATTATCTTGTCAACAGACCCGCGTCCAAAACATATTGGCTGCCGGTCACATATTTTGCCTTGTCGCTTGCAAGAAACAGCACCGAATCGGCGACGTCTTCCGGTTCTATCCATGGCACAGGCAAAAGATTGCCTGCGGAGCGCTCGGCAATTTCTTTGGGCGTCGTGCCTTCCATCATGGCAAGACCATCGTTCATGGGGGTATTGACGCCTGTCGGATGGATGCTGATGACGCGGATGCCGAAGGCTGCGTTTTCGATCGCCCAGGACTTTGTCAGACCCACCAGCGCCCATTTGGAGGCGGCGTAATGGGAAAGGCGGTTCATGCCGCGCAATCCGCCTACCGATGAATTGTTGATGATGACGCCGCTCTTTTGCGCGCGCATGACGGGAATCACATATTTGCCGCAAAGCCAGGCGCCCTTAAGATTGATATCGATCATGGCATCCCATTCGGCTTCTGTAAGCTCATGCGAATAACCATAGGCGCAGATACCCGCGTTATTAAAAAGCACGTCTATCGTGCCGAACGCCGCGGCACCGCCCTCGACCGCTCTTTGCACATCCTCCGCTCTGCGCACATCGCCTGCGAATACGGCGCACTGTCCGCCCGCCGCCACGACATCCGATTTGAGCGCTTCCAGATGCGCGCAGCTGCCGTCATTGTAACGGGGATAGCAGAGCTTTTCGCCCAGATCGAACGCTATAATATTTGCGCCCTCTTTTGCAAATGCCAAGGCAACCGCCCTGCCTTGCCCTTTGGCGGCGCCGGAGATAAAGATTGTCTTCCCTTTGAAACCGTACATAATATCCGTCCTTTTATTTCTTCATATAATCTTTGAGATAATTATCGGGTGTCACATCCAATGCGCTGTTGATGAGGTTGGTGGCAATCATCATACCGCCGAACGCCGTCAATAAAACCAGCTGCTCCTCGTTCAAAAACGCTCTGAGCCTTTCAAAGATTTCTTCTTCGATATGCCTCGGCGCAAGCGCCAGCGCCCTTCCGTAGTCCGCCACGGCGGCTTCTTTTTCTGTCAATTCCAGATTGTCCGGATTTTTGCCTGCGTCAATCAGAATTTTGCGGAAGAACGTCGAACATATCAGACAGGAGTTCGCCTCCGAAACGGAATAGGCGAATACGTTGGTTGCAAAGTCGCCCAAAAAAGCCGCGACCTCGTCCCGCATCGGATACCATTCCATCAGCACATTGAAGGCAAGCTTGGAGTGAAGCAGCGTCTTTTTCATATTGGTTATCCGCCCGTGCCTGGCAATCTGCCCGTCATAAAGCGCCTTCCTCTCTGCATCGCATTGCTCGTATTCCACCATGCTGACTCTCGGCATATACCCTCCTGACCGCTCTTCCTTACGCCGTTTGCCGGCATAATTTTTTGTCATTATATCATATTTATAATAGATGCTACAATGAAAACTTTTCCCTTTTCACCCTTATTTCTAAATTTCCAGAGGTCTTTTTCCAATTTTCACCTAACATTCATATTCTTTCCCTTGCATGGTCATAAATGAACGCTACAATATAGGCACAAAGAGAAACGGGAAGCAAGTTCCCTCCCCCCTCTGCAACTTCTCCCGGATCTCCTAAAACTTACCGGTTCGTGAGATCAAAAAGCTATTCTCCGCAAGCTAAAAGCTGGTGAACAAATCCATAACTCTGCTCACCGTCTCAACCTTCCTCCTTAAATTATAAGAACCTGTAAGGTAAAAGCGGCCGCAAAAAGCGGCCGCTTTTATATTTGTCCCGAGCAATTCAGATGTTAAACTTTTTCGGTTGAAAGCTTAGTAGTTAGTTATAAAAATTCTCATCCTAAGATTGTCTTTGTGAGAAAACTACAAAAATAGACATAACTTCATATAAAAATCCAAATAACTCCAAAATATTCTATGTGCTTCTAAATATATTCTAATATATGGAGGGTATTATGAAAACTCTAATTAAAACAAAATCATACATCAAAACTGGAGGTAATGGCGGAAGAGGCGGCAACGGTGGGAAAGGCGGTAACGGCATTAACGGCACTTTATCTAATTCGGCACGCGGAGGAGCAAATGGTGGGGCGGGCGGTATTGGCGGAGCCGGTGGTGCTGGCGGTTCTGTCTATGGCAATGCTATATTCCAATCCTCTAATTTCAACAATTTCCAATATGGCACTAACGGTGCCGGTGGCATCGGTGGTACCGGTGGCAACGGAGGTAATGGCGGCAACGGAAGTAAAAATTGGCTAGGTAAAACTTTATACAATCAAGGGTATGGAGGAGCGGGTGGCACTGGCGGTAGCGGCGGTTATGGTTCACCTTATGGATCTAATGGAGTAAATGGAATTGCTGGAAGCGCAGGAAATCCATAAATAATTATCTTCTGTTTTATTATCATAAACAACATGGATTCGCTGCAATTAGCTCTTGTATGCGAATTCATGCTGTGTTAAACTATCTTATGTTAAGGAAACACTTCATAAATCTTTGAGAATTTAAGCAAAAGATTTTCGAGGCGATTTGCGGTTGACCGAGGAAGAAGGCAATAGCGTTGCCTTCCAAAAGTTTGCTCGTTTTTGCCCTTGTTTATGGTAAAATATTATCATCAACTGTTACGGGTGACCTAATGAAAAACCAGCTTTCCTTTGCCGATATCGAGCAATCCGCCAAGACCAGAGTTACAAAAAGAGAGAGATTTCTTTCGGATATGGAAGCCATTGTTCCTTTCAAAAAATGGGTTTGTACTCTTTGCCTGCGTTAATCTGGT
>LVAO01000006.1 GCA_001604065.1 Clostridiales bacterium Firm_09 | reverse complement strand
AAACATGTCGTAAGCGGACTTCCCTCCAAAAGACGAGCGCTTTACGGCGTTGATGTGCGAGAAAATTACATTCAAATGCTCTTGTGTAAAGTTGTCAAAAGACGTGCCCTTGGGAGCAATATCTCTTAACAAGGTGTGATTTTTCTCAATATGTGCTTTTTGGTTTGATTGTAAAGGGTCACAAAAGTAAAGAGAAATTTCCTTTTTGCCGTCAAAGGCGTTTTCGATTGTAAAAACATCGGAGAACTCAACCCCGTTGTCGGTAAGTAGAATAGGAAAAAACTTCGCAAAATTGCGGTTTTCTCTCAAAAATCGAGCTTTAAGCGCACGGATTTGCTTTGATACTTCCGGCGATGAGTTAGAACTCAAAAGCAAGCCGAACATGAAATTGTACGGAACAAAGCAAAAAGTGAGGATAGCCTTTCCTCCGATTCTTCCGATAACCGTGTCCATTTCAACCCAAGACGAAAACCCGTCCGCTTCTTTGCGGAGCAAGAAATCCGTGTAGCTTCTGTCGATTTTCAATCCCTTAGGCACATATTCAGCCTTTTTCGCCCCGCGAGGCTTGAATTTAACAACACGGGGAAAATCGATTGCTGCAACGGAAAGATAACCTTTTTTCAAATGACGGTAAACGGTAGTCTTTGAAACATCCAAATTGTTTGTCTGTAGGATATGGTAAAGATGTTGTCCATTTTTAATGCCGTCGGAAAGGACGGCGTCCATGTCGAAAAACTCTTGTTTGTTGAACATGATACCGTCACGAGCCTCCGAAAGCAGCTTTTCATATTCAACGTGAGCAGATTTAGCACGGTAAATGTGACGGTCAAAGCCACAGACAGAATGAACTTTGGGGCATGCGTTGCAGACAAACGGCGGCTTTAGCAGCTTGGGACAAACGGCAACAACGGCGGTGCCGTCTTTGTCTGCACGTTTAATCTTTGTAGGTGAAATGGAAATGTGTTTCTTGACTTCCTTTGATACGGTAGTCGAATCTTTGCGTATTCGCTGCCCGATGCCCTTAAAAGTCATGCCATGCGACAAACATTCTTGAATCTCAATGCGATCATCAAGAGTAAGGTGTAAATGTTTTCTTGTGTTTTTCGTGTTCATGAAAAATCCTCCTAAGACAATTTTCCCACACTAAGTTCCACTGCTCCAAGTTTCCCAAGGTAAGTTCTACCCTACACCCGGACAGCAGAAGGATATTTGAATAATGTGGCAAATGATTATTCTTTGTGGTATAATCTAAAAAATAAGGAAATCATGAACATGAATGAAAACAAATCTGCGCGGACAATCCATAGAATGTTCGGGAACAAAACCTTTCGTACGGTATTGATTGCAATCATCTCAATCATTCTTGCAGCAGCAATTACAGCGGGGGTCGCTATGGGAGCCATAACGTATTGCATGAATTATCAACCCAACGGCAAGGCGGCGAGTACCGAAGTGCCGGAAGACTTCATGCCGGTGCTGCGTTTTGTCGTGGCAAGCGATGTGCATGTCAGAGAAGCCGGCTGCGCAGAACTGGAAAGACTTCAGAAGCTGTTTGACAGCAGTTATCGTTATGCCGCAACTCAAAGCTATCGGCCGATTGATGCTTTTGTCTTTGTGGCGGATGTCGTAAATTCCGGAGAAGTGTCCCAGTGGGAATTATTTATGGACGTAATCAACAAAAATATAGGTGCGTCCAGATTTATCACGACCTTTTCCAATCATGAGTTTATGGGCACCGGCTCGACGGAGCGCAGCGAACAGTATTCTGGTTGCACCGCCAATTCTTCCGACATCATAAACGGATATCATTTTATCTCCTTTTCCCAAGAGGATGACAAGAGCTTCAGTCAGGCTACAAAAAAATGGGTAAAAAATGAGCTGAAAAAAGCTGTGGCAGATACCGGAGATAAGCCGATTTTTGTATTTCAGCACATTCCCGAAATGAATACCGTTTACGGCAGCGAACTCGGAGGCTGGGGAACACTCAGACTCAACGGCACCTTAAACAGCTTTCCGCAGATCATGTACTTCTCCGGCCATTCTCATTACAACATCAACAACCCGCTTTCCATCAACCAAAAATACTTTACATCGTTCAATCTCGGCACGCTGTCATATATTGAACTTGAACATGGGATGACGGGCGGCACAATTCCGGACAATTCAAAAGAAGTCGGCCAATATCTTATTGTCGAAGTGGATGCAAACGGCGCAGTCAAGGCAATGCCATATGATATTATTTCGGACAGCTTTTTCAAGGACCGCAATGCCTATGAGGAGAAACAGCTCGTCTGGTACATACCTAATGCCGCAGACCGTTCAACCTATGCCTACACATACGGAAAGCGCCGACAAGAAGCCGACAAGCCTGTATTCCCTGCGGATGCGTCCATAACTCTGAACAGTTTTGAAGAGGGAAAAGCGGTCATCACCTTTACGCAAGCTCTGGACGGCGAATACATTCATAAATACAAGATAAAGGTGTATAATACGAACGGGATACTGGTCAGGAGTTATAAAATCTGGTCAGAGTATTATTTTGCATCGGTGGACAAAACCCGCACGTACGCATTGACGGGGCTGAAGCCCAACAAGCAATATATCATCAGGATTAGCGGGTATGACTGCTACGGCAAGAAGACAGAGAAAATTCTTACGGGAACCATAAATACATAAAGAAGAATTTTTTGAGAAAGAATTCTTGATGGATGATCAATTGCTTTGAGCTGTATAAATATGATAATATAATATGTATTAAAAACATGAGGCTATCATAACAGTAAATGCTGTATTTGGGCATCGGAAGCTGCACCTCAAAGGATTAAAGTGAGAAAAGTAATCGCAATCATCGGTGACGCAAAAACAGCGGGGCGGGATACGTTCAAATACCGTATTGCATTCGAAACCGGCAAAGCGGTCATTGATAACGGATACCGTCTGCAGTGCGGAGGTCTGGGCGGAGTGATGGAAGCCGCCTGCGCCGGTGCAAAAAGTTCTGCAAATTATCGTGAAGGCGACATCATCGGCATTCTGCCTTCTTTTGATATCAATGAAAGGAATCAGTATATTGATATAGCCATTCCGACGGGGATTGATGTCTATCGCAATGTCATTGTCGCAAATGCCGCCGCAGTTATAGCCATTGGCGGCGGCAGCGGTACGCTTTGTGAAATGGCAAATGCATGGGCGCTGCATCGTATGGTATTGGCATATACGAACTGCGGAGGATGGGCGGCGAAGACAGCCGGAGCTCCTCTTGATGACCGTGTGCGGTATCCCGAAATCGTGGATGACAAAATTTATCCTGTAGAAAGTCCGCAACAAGCATTGGAACTGATCAACGCCAGAGTTGACCGTTATTCTCATTATCATAAAGGTATAGTATTTTTTAAGGACTGAAATATTTTTCTGCAAACATTAAAGGCATTCACATATGAGAAAAATCATTGATGTGCATACGCATATTTATCCTGAAGCCATTGCAAAAAAAGCAGTCGCTTCGATTGCCGGATTTTATGGGATCGATACTACCTACGCAGATGGAACCATAGACTCTCTTATCGGTTTTTGCAGGCAGGCGGAAGTGGTAAAAGCGGTTGTACATTCTGTCGCTACAAGCCCAAGACAAGTAGAAAGCATCAACAGCTTCATTGCCGCAACCGCAAAAGAACATGCTCTTTTTCTTCCGTTTGCGACTCTTCACCCTATGATGAGCGAGCAGGAAATCAAGCGGGAATATGCCAGAATCAAAGAACTTTCCATGAAGGGCATCAAATTGCATCCGGATTGTCAGAAGTTTGCGCTGGATGGGCAAAACGCTGCGCGTCTGTTCGGATGTCTGGACGGAGAATTGCCGATTATGGTGCATACGGGTGACCCAAGATATCAATTCAGCAACCCAAACAAGATGATATCGGTGGCAAAGAATTTTACGCATCTCCGTTTTGTTGCGGCGCATTTCGGCGGCTGGTCCGAATGGGATGAGACAGGAGGATATCGGGGTTTGAAAAATGTCTGGTTTGATACTTCCTCCACGCTTGCTTTTGTTCCGCCGCAAAGAGCACGGGAAATGATCGAATCGCTTGGTGAAGACCGTTTTATGTTCGGCAGTGATTATCCTATGTGGAACGCGCCGGACGAACTCAGACGCCTTGCCGCGCTGGAGCTTCCGGAAGACGTCGAAGAGAAAATTCTGTACGGCAATGCCGCGCGGTTTTTCAATTTATAAAATGTCAGGCTTGTTGATGCGAGGCGTCAATCGGATGCCGGGATTTTGAAAACCATTGATTTTATATAAGATATATAATATAATCACTTCATGGTTCAATTTTCAAAACTATCCGGGAAGTTCAGATTTATCCTTATTATTGTCCTTTCGGCTGTTGTTGTCGCGGGTATCCTTGCCGCGGCGATTCTGGTGCCGCCCTATGTGGAGCATATCAGGCAGATTGAAAACGCCAAATCAAAAATAATCAGGCATACCTATCGTCTTGTCATTGATTATCGTGACAGATATGGTGTCGGGATACCGCTCGCCTGGACACAGGATCTGGAATTGAGCGATTATGAGTTGTCAAACGACAATACGCTTGATTTTTCTGTCGACAATGGCAGACTTTATGCGCCGGAAGGCGCCCGATGCGATGCGCAAGCCACCATTACGTTCAAGCTTGAGGGTGTTCTTGCCTGTATCATTTATGCAAAAACGGTAAAAGCAGATGGTTATATTTCGACGGCCTCAGAGATGCAATCGCTGAGCGGAAGCAGCGGGACGTATATTCAGAATGCGGATATCCTTCTGGAGGGACAAATAGCCGTTGCCGATTTCGAAGGCGCTTATTATGCCAACCATCATGTGATATCCGGTCTGGACGTAGGAAAAAACGGCGGAGGACTCTTCAGAAGCGCAAGAAGCGCAACGTTCAGCGGCATTGCCCTTACCAATATTACGGGAGAAATCAGTGCTTCTTCAGGCGGATCGTTCGGCGCGCTTGTCGATTCCGCAAGTTATTGCACGATTGAATATTGTTCGGCAGAAGGGGGATTTTCTGTCAAAGATGCTTCGGGCAACAGCAATATCGGAGGGTTGGCGGGATATCTGCTGGGTGCTCTGCGCTCCATTGACGACGATCCCAATGTTCAGACGCTTAATTCCTGCACAACCAATCTGCAGCTTTCTGTGGCCGGCGCGGGGATTCTGTATGTAGGCGGCATCGCGGGGAGATCGGATAATGTATCTGTCACAAATTCTTCTGTACGCGGCAAGATTACTGTTAATATAGCGGACGCATGCGCGATCCAAAAGGTTTATGCAGGCGGAATCCTGGGCAGCATGTACAAGGAATACAACAAGGTGTACCAAATCCATTATCTGGATTTCAGCCATCATCTCATTTCTTATGCGGATATAGAAATCAATCTTGCCGGCGGCGGGCCCTCGGTCAATACGATCTATGCGGGCGGAGCGTTCGGCAGGTTGGTCAATCAGAGTTTGGATTCTGTCCAGTTCAGCGGGAATCTGATGATAAACGGCGGTTCGCCGGATTTGATCGTCGGCGGCATCTGCGCAATGGCGGAAAACGAAATGTATGAAATTCAGAACATCGGGAGCATCGGAATGGTCATAAGAGCATCCGAGATGAAAGGTACGATTTCAATCGGATCGGCCGGAAGACTCTATGCCGGAGGACTGATAGGTTTTTCAATAAAAACAAGCATAGAATCTACCGTTGCGACATCACAGCCTCAGACAACGGTCGACCGAGGAACAATACTGACGGAGATTTCGGATGCTGTCGGACATGCCCAATCATAAAATTATTGTCTTGCTTATGGCGGGGCATATATGTTACAATGAAAACCGGTATGGGCAGAAGAGCGGAATCCGGATGGCGGAGGAATTATGATTTACCAACTTAATAAAAAGAATTACCGGCACTTCAGAACAATAGAAGACAACAAATTGCCGGGCAGGGCGTATTTTATTCCTTTTTCGAGCGAGCTCAAAGCCGCCTCAACAAGCATCATCAACAGAAGGTATGCCTCGGACAAAGTCAGGTGTCTTAATGGTGTCTGGGATTTCGCTTATTATGCCGATCCCCGCAGGCTGCCCAAAAAACTGGATACTTCTTCTGTTGTGTTCGACAGGATTGAGGTGCCTTCCTGCTGGCAGAACCTCGGCTATGAGCCGCCCTTTTATACGAATGCAGACTATCCTTTTCGCCCCGCGCCTCCCAAGGTGCCGGAAAACGAAGCGGCAGGGGAATACAAAGAAGATATCAACGGTATCCGCTATGCCTGCGGGAAAAAGCAGTATAACAGCGCGGGCGTCTACCGTACCTTCATTGAAATCAAAGACCTCAAAAAAAGATATATATTATCCTTTTTGGGCGTATGCTCCTGCCTGGATTTATATCTGAACGGCAGATACGTCGGGTACAGCGAGGGTTCCCACAATACGGCGGAATTCAATATTGACCCTTATATAACAGAAGGGTCGAACGAGCTTGTCGCCGTTGTGCGCAAGTGGTGCAACGGCTCCTATCTGGAAGATCAGGATATGCTCCGCCTTAACGGAATCTTCAGGGATGTCCTTCTTTATGTCAATGAGCCTTCGTATATTTATGATTTCAGATTCCGCACAATGAAGCATGACAGCTTTTATGATGCAGAACTTCTGGTCCGAATCAACGGCTTTGAGGAATGCAAGATACAGGCGGCGTTGACAAAAGGGAACAAAAAGCTTGCTTCGGCGCAAATGGATGCTTCGCCGGAAACCAGATTTGTTTTTACCGGACTACAACCGGAAGAATGGAGCGCGGAGATTCCGAACCTGTATGATCTGACGCTTACCCTTTACAAAAACAAGACAGTATCGGAAGTCATTGTGAAACAGGTGGGGTTCCGCTCGATCGTCATCGACTCGGCAAGATTTCTTTTTAACGGCAAACCGATCAAGCTGAAGGGTGTCAACCATCATGACAACAATCCCTGCACGGGGTATTATCTCAGTCCGGCCGAGATAGAGAAGGATATCAGAATTTTTAAGGCATACAATATCAATGCCGTACGCACGTCCCATTATCCTCCGGATCCGATGTTCATCGAACTGTGCGACCTCCATGGTATTTATGTCGTGGACGAAGCCGACATCGAATGTCATGGAGCTCAGAGCATCAGTTCAAAAAAATCCTGGCGCAGCCATTTCTGGGACAGAGTTTACAGAATGTATCTTCGCGACGGCAACAGCGCTTCCATTACCATGTGGTCTTTGGGCAACGAGTGCCATGGGATTCTTTGCCAGGATTTTTGCTACAAGAATCTTAAGGCACTTTCACCGATACCCATCCATTACGAAGGAGCTTGCCGCACCCGGCGCATCGGATATGATGTCTATTCCGAAATGTACACCTCAGTCGAGAATTGCCGCAAGATTGCGGCGCATGCCTACGGTTCACCTGCCAGGAAATCTTTTTTGAATAAAAAACCTTTCTTTATGTGCGAATATGCTCATGCAATGGGGTTGGGACCGGGAGGACTGGAAGAATATTGGCAGACAATATACAATGCCGAAAATATGATGGGCGGATGCGTATGGGAGTTTGCGGATCATTCCGTTTATCATCCGGGCAAGAAATATCAATATACTTATGGGGGCGATCATGGAGAATATCGGCATGACGGCAATTTCTGCCTGGACGGATTGTTCGGAGGAGAACGCATGCCGCATACAGGCGCGTTCGCAGTAAAAAACATTTACAGACCCGTTCGCGCATCCTTTGCTGGCAAAGGACTGGTGAAGTTCACCAATTACAACAGCTTCCGTTCATCGGGCTACCTTGCCGTAAACGCGACATTGTATAAAGACGGCAAGAAGACGGGCACATATGATTTAAGCTGCGATATACCGCCCGGAGAAAGTCAGATTTTCAATCTTCTTATCGATGACGTGTCCGGCGATATTGTCCTTGATATAGATTATTGGGACGCCTCCGCCCTTGTCGCGACAGAACAGCTTCGCATAGCAGAGCATCTCACCTCCGTAAAAACGGCAGAAGCGTTACGGATCGCGGCCAATGAAAGCGAAAATCTGGTAACGGTGGTATTTGAGGGCGGCAAAATGGTGTTCGACAAGAATACGGGGGCCATACTGCAATATTCCTGTGGTCAAACCGACTATTTCGCAAAAAAACCTCTCCGCATTGGTGAAAACAAAGGCGCGTTGTACACCAATCTTTTCCGCGCGCCGACGGACAATGACAAGATATTCATCAATCGGTGGTACCATGCCGGATACGACAGCCTGTCGCCGGTGCTGAGAACATTCGCCCATTATGTAAAAGAGGGCGTTGCTTATGTGAAGGTATCGCTGGATCTCGTCAACAGCAAAAAACAGTCATTATTTTTAACCGAGGACAACTATGCGGTGCAGGCAAACGGTTCGGTCCGCATACGCACCAGGCTGGTGCCGCTCAAAAAGAATCTGCCGATTCTGCCAAGAATCGGCAAGATACTGGAGTTGGACAGACGTTTTGATGATGTTATCTATTATGGCATGGGGGACAAAGAAAATTATCCGGACTTCCGGGGACAATCCCGGCTGGGCGTTTTCCGCTCCAAAGCAGAGGATTTCATGACCGATTATATCAAGCCGCAGGAAAGCGGAAACCGCTGTGATGTGCGCTATGCCGTCATTCGCGATAACAATGGAGAAGGACTGATGCTACTGGCGGATACTGCGCCGTTCAATTTCGGAGCCAAACGCTGTTCGGATGCCGAGCTTGCGTCCAGAACCCATCGCGAAGATGTCTGTTTTTCGGAAGACAGAATTTATTACAGTGTAGACGGATATATGTGCGGCATCGGCAGCGGCAGCTGCGGTCCCGGTCCGCTGGAGGAGTATAAGCTTGACTCCTCTGTTTCCTACGCTATGAGCTTTACCATCATCCCGTTTCAACGCGTCATGGAGGACAACTTCACAATACAGGAGGCAGGCTGCCGATGAAAATTTTCGCCACAGACCGCAGAAAAACATTCAAAAATTATTATGATACAAGCGAACTTTCCGGCATGCCCTGCGGGCAGCATTTTTCATACAATACCTCCAGATACCAGTATTTTGTCGCACAGCTTGTTGTCATCAGCGATTTTGATGAAGAAGTCGACGTCACGACCTCCCCGCTTATCGGCGAAGGGCAAGAGCTTACAAAAGCCGTACGATGCTTCAATACTTCCGGAATTGGTCCGGACGGCGTTTTCTTTTACCGCAGACTGACCTTGTACAGCGGAAAGATGCAGCCCCTTCTCATCGGATTTGATTTGAGCGAAGCGAAACTCGGGACGTTTGAAACCGTCGTTACTGTCGGTACGGTAAAAGTGCATCTGACGCTTACTGTCAATGACGAGCCGATTTTCAATGACGGTGCGGAGGATATTTTCTCGGGGAGCAGGATGAAATGGCTGAATTCAGACTCTGGCATCGGAAATACTCCCGTCAAAGGGTATTCTCCGCTGGCTTTTGAAGAGAACAATCTGCTCTTTACAGGTAAAACAGCACGGATAGGCAGCAACGGCCTTTTGGAAAACGTGCAATCATATTTTTCTCCCAGCAATTTTCTGACGGAATCCGTGCAGAATCATCTATTTTACCGCCCGATGGAATTCGAAGTGGAAGGGCAGCGTTACAGATTCTCAAAACAGCGTATGAACGGAAAAGGTTCCTCCGTGGCATTTTCTGCCGAAGGGAGAAGCGAGGGTACCCGCCTGGAAATTTCGGCTGTCGCTTCCTACGAAGGATATATTGATTATAAGGTCACATTGTCCGCAGAAAAAGATCTTGTGATCAGAAATGTCGCGCTGAATCTCTATTTTTCGGCGTGTACCTACTCCGTTGGGATGGGCAGAAAGGGTGGGACATTCGCTCCTTTTGAATATTCCTGGAATTATAACAAGCAGCAGGATTCTGTTTTCATCGGAGACGTAAATTGCGGGGCAAGGCTCCGCCTCAAGGATAAAATGGATATCCTGCCGTTTGAAGGCGCTTTTTTCCCGCTCAAACCGTATAAACTGCCTTTTGACACATGGGACAACCATGGCAAGGGAAAAGTGATGGCAATACGTACGCCCGAAGGCGTCGCTCTTACCGCTTCCTCCGGATGTCTGGTGCTTGCCAAAGGCAAAAGCATTGTTTTCTGCTTTGAACTGCATCTGACGCCTTTTCATCAGGTGGATCTTTCACGGCGTTTTTCCAAAAGGTTTTGCAGATGCAAAGGCAATGAGCGTTTGGAGGACAGGCTGGAAAGAGCTTCATGGATGGGCGCAAACGCTTTGTCCATTGATTGGCCCGATGAGAAATATCAATTAATCAATTATCCGTTTTATAATGCTGAGGAACTCAAAAAAGCGGTTTTGGCAGCCCGAAAAAAGAAATTTGCGACAACGATCGAATATTCTTTATGGCATACCTCCGCAAAGAATCCGGAACTCGGGCTGTTCAAATCTTTGCATGCTGAATTGATTTTCCGTCATTGGCAGGAGCATATGGAATGCCTGCCGGAGCTTGCCGGCCCCGGTGCAGTGCCTGCGGTCGTCAGCAAGGATAAGGAAGGGGCGGTACAGGATGTTTCGGTATTGCTGCAGACCGAATCCCGCATGGATAATTATTTTGCGGAAGCAGTGGATTTTCTGATACGCACGATGCGCTTCGACGGCATCCGATTGGAGGGATCCCATATCGGACGCAAATTGGCAGAAAGGCTTGCGAGGATCTGTGAGGACAACAACGCTTCGTGTGGCATCATCCTTAAAGAAAGCGACAATTTCCTTCCGGAAAGGTGCATGGGCAATTCGCTCAACCAGCACACTCATCTGTTGCCATTTGTCAACAGTATTTCGGCGGATCACAGCTTTGCCAAGGAAAAGAGTCCGGACTATGTGATTGCGGAGGTATCGGGGCTGTTGTACGGTCTTACCGCAGAGGCTTGTTCTCCCGCCTTTCATCCGGTCGAAAGCTTGCTTTACGGCATGAGTCTGCCTGTCGGGATGTGCGGTCAGAAGACGGAAACCGTTCTTTACGGCATCTACGATGTATTACAGAAATTCGGCATCGGCAATGCAAGGATGTACGGATTCTGGGACAAAACCAATCCTGCGAGCGCCGACCAGCAAGAAATACGCATCACATCATTTATCAACGGAGAAAAGCTTCTTGCCGTCATTTTCAATTCCGGCAGGAAAACCAAAGAATTTGATATCGGCTTCAACCCGAAACTGGGATTTTCGTCCAAAGGGAAAACCATCATGACACCTCTGATAGTCGGCATGCAGAACAAAAAAATCATCAATTTCAATAAAAGCTTTTCTCTTAAGGCCGGCCATGGGCTTATACTTCTGGTAGAGTAGAGTTTCAAAAGCCCCGGATTTTCCGTTTATCTCCTGCCGCAATGGCATAGGCACAAAAAACAGTAAGTCGGAAAAAAGAAAGTAAAACTACCGCACCGCGCGGTAGTTTCTTAATGTTGAGAGAGATTTACCACTTGAAATGATTTTCCGCGTGTGTTATACTTTATCAGTATATTTATAGACAGTTATATACAGTTATTATATTCCCTAAAAGGGGGTATGCCAGATGGCACACGCTTTGAAAAAAATTGCCGTACTTTTTGCCGCCGCAGCTTTATTGGGCGCGTTCGTTTTTGCCGCCGCGTTTTTTTCGGGTACGGGGATTCAGCAGGCCGGGTATGCAGACAGCTGGGACGATATCGCGACGCCGGAGCCTCAGATGGAGGGCGCGGGCACTCAGATTTCGCCTTATCTGATTGATTCCGCAGAAGATCTTGCAAGAATGTCGCTGTGGGTTAATTCCGGAGCAGAGGGCTATGCCGAAGCGTATTATTCCCTGACATCCGATATTTACCTTGGCGGACGCACGTTCACGCCCATCGGCACAACCGCACATCCTTTTATGGGAAGATTTGACGGCGGAAATCACAAACTGTCGGGACTGAATATCTCTTTTGATATAGGCATCGCGCAGGCAAATGCAGAAACAGCGGTTGGTCTGTTCGGCAGCGTGGGCGCTTCTGCCCAGATAAACTCATTCGGCATTACCTCCGGGCTCATCTGTATTACGGACGAAGCCTATCCCGGCACAGGCGATTATACGCTTTATGCGGGTTCCGTTGCCGGTTTTAATATGGGCATCCTAGAAGACGTTTATTCGCTGGTGAATATTACAGTATACCAGAATACTGTTTTCAGCCATTTGAGAGCAGGTGGTCTTGTCGGTCAGAACGGTTCTGCCGGTATGATCCGTCGTGCTGCGAACGCCGGAGACATCAGCATCAATGTCAATGCATCGGGCTCCGCTTTTGCCGGCGGCATTGCCGGCCTCAATGCGGGCATAACAGAAAATGTATACAATGCGGGAAGCATTACACTCAATAACCCGTACGAAAGCATTATAGAAAAAAATTATCTGGGCGGCATCGCCGGCAAAAACGAGCTGGGGCAGATCAGCTATGTTATCAATGCGGGCCAGCTTGCCGGCTATGCGCAAATCGGCGGTGTTGCGGCCGCACGCAACAGCGACACAATGATATATTGCTATTATGATAATTACATCTGTTCCGCGCAAAGAGCCGTATACGGTGTCAATGACATTGATCAAGGCACAAATAAAGTCAAAGGCATGACCTCACAGGCGATTTTCGAGTCTACCGTTGCGGGCCTGTATCTGCCGCAAAGCATATGGGCAAAATATGCCGTTTCATTTGATGGCATCAAATATTATTCTCCCTATCTGCGCTCTATTGATGCCATGAACAGCGTCTATGCCCGCGGCGTATTCGCCTTGAGAGTCTTCGGCTCAGACAAAAGCAAATGGCTGGATACCGTCAATGCATACGGAGGAGAAACCAATCCCTGCCTTATCATGAACGCCGCGCAATTTTCTTGTTTCGCCGACCTTGTGAACGGAGGCAACAATTACAGCGGCATACATTTCAAATTGATAGGGGACATCAACGGAAAGCTGGATTTGACAGGCTATGCCAATACCGTGGGCACGCGCGGTCTTTCCGGCGGCGACAGACCTTTTTTGGGAAGTCTGGACGGCAATAACGTTACAATCACCAATTTCGTGTTGGACAGAAGCACGGCAACCAGCGATGCCTTAAAAAGAAACATCGGTTTATTCGGTTATATCGGTGCCGGCGCGCATGTATACAATCTGAATCTGGACAATACCTGTTCGGTTGTCGCAAGCGAATATGTCGGTTCTCTTGCAGGCTACAATGCAGGCAAAATAGAAAATATAGAAACACAGGCTTCCGTACGCGGCAATGCGTTTGTCGGGGGTCTTATCGGACGCAACCAATCCAGTGCAGAACTCAGGGATATCCTCAGCAATGCAAGACTGTTCGGCAATGTGGGCGCTTCCAATACAATCTACGGTATTGTGGGCGACGGTTTCTTCTCCAACAGCGGCAACGCATGGTATGTCGTGCCCTCATCCGCAACGTATACTTCTACGGGAGGCAGGGGACGTGCGCTGATCGTTGATATCGCATCTTCCGTTTACAGCAGGGATCCTATTACCGGCAATATTACAATCGGCAAACCGGACGGCGGCGGTGGTTTTCTTTACAGTGTGACATCCGCCAAAGAGTCCACCGGCAGCATATCATTTACGGGATATTCAGGGGATTCGGTATGGGAAATACAGTATCGCTATATCAATGAGTCCCTTGCTCCGGCAAGCGGAGCGGTGTTCGTTCCCAATGCTTCTTCTTCCGAAACCCGCGATGTTTATGCCCGTCTGGTGCGTACGGTGTCTGCGCTTGTCGATATCGACGGCGAAAGCAATCTGTATTTTTCCAAATCCGTTGCCGGAGGGGTCGCAACTTATACAGGCTCTGCAAAGTTCTATAAGGGGCAGACCGTCACGATGCATTCCGAGATTCCGGAAGGCAGATATCTTGTCAGACTGACTGCGCTGGAAGCTGAAGGCGAAAACCTGATAGAAAATCCTTCTTTTCAATTTTCTTATGCAACCAATCCTGCCGACATGAAATCGCTCATTATCACGTTCACGATGTCCGAAGGACTGGTCAAGGTTGCGCCGGTTATCCGGGATATCGATGCGCCGCAGGCGCTTACAAAAGTATATGACGGCACAAATACGGTATATATGGCGGGCGGTGTTTACAACGTGCAGATACCGGGTTTTATCATTGATTATTCTTACAGCGTTGCAGGCGGCGCGCCAAAAAACGTCGGAAACTATTACCTGACCGTCAATGTCAGAAGCCCGGACGGCATCCTGAGAGGCCGCGAAACCGTTTCTTATGCGATTACAAAAAAGAATATTGTTCTGACGCAGGATATGCTGACCAGAACAAAAGAATTTGACGGCACCACCTCTCCGGTCAACGCGCCCGTCATCAATCAAAGCGGCATCACAGACATCATTCCCGGCGATGCGGTGACAATCTCTTCAACCGCGGCGTACGCCTCTTCAGAAATCGGATGGACAACCGCAGATTTTGTTTTTTCCATTTCGGGCGCACAGGCAGGCAATTATTATCCTCCCGCCGATATGAACGGCATCGCATGCGAAATCACCAGGCGCAGATTGGTTGTTCAGATTGCTCCTCAGGATCTGGTATACCGTTTTAACGGTATGGCAGCCCAGATACCCTATTATGGTTATGTATTGGGAAGGGCTCCGCTGACATTGCCGGGGCTTAATCCGGTCGCCGACGTATATATGTCGCAGGATGTTGCACACACCCGTGTCAATGCGATCAACGTGGGCGAATATGACGTCAATGTTGTTCTCAAAACCGGCGCTCAATATGAATACAACGGTCATCCGATAACATATTACTACACCATCGAACTGGAAGAAGCTTATATTTTCCGCATCACGCCTATGCCGGTCGATATCCGTTACAGCGATTACGAAGGGCTGGTTTACAGCGGTGCGCCTCAAAGCATACGGGCATACTATGATGATTATCTGGGTATTCAGCGCGAAGTCGCTTACGACTGCTTTACCTATACGCTTATTCCGGGTTCCGGCAGTGATTCCCGACCGGGGGAACTTGTCAATGCCGGCAATTATACGGTGCTGGTTACGCTCCCGCAGGGAGGAAACTATTATGCGAGCGAGAGCACACGCACATTTTCTTTGACAATGTCAAAGGCCATGCAGACGGGAGTGACGATATCCGCTCTCACCGGTCCTTTTGTTTATGGTGATGCGCCGCGTACGCTTTCGCTTGCCAACGTTCCCGTCAATGCATCCGGTCAGGAGGTTTTTTCGGTTCTTTCGGGCAATGCGGTCATTGTGGATGGCAACAAACTGGAATTTACGGGGGGCGGGGACATCTATCTTTCGGCATCAAAAGCCGGTGACGATAATTATTATCCCGTTGTCACACCTAATTGCCATGTGAAGGTAGAAAAAGCTGTCCTCACCATTGATGTGCCGGATATCACAAAGATTTACGGAAATGTTCTCAATGATATCCTGTATGTGTTTTCCGGCTGGGCCGCAAGGGATGTCGGCAAAAGCGTACCGGATGCTTTTGTGCCTCCCACAATCAGAATCACCGGCATAAATGTCGACGAAACGCTCAATCCATATAAAAAATACAATGTCGGACAATATACGCTTCACATCGGGACAGATGCAACGTCCGAAGGCTATGTTTTTGATTATTCTCTGATCAATCCGGATCCGATTCTGACAGTTACAAAAAGAGCGGTCCGACTGGTCCCCGACAACAAAGAACAGACTTATGGCAGATCAGCCGGCAATCTGCCTTCGGATCTTGTGCTTACCTATTCTGTCTACGAAGGCAATACACCGCTTCCTGTGGCGCTGACGGGTGTTGTCCTGGCGCGTGAAGAAGGTATCCATGTCCGCTACGGCACAAATTATTATCCGATCTTCTGCGTCAATCCCTCCGAAGTGATGGCTTTAAATACCAATTATGATATAGAATTTTCTACCGGCGAATATCGTATTCTTCAAAAGACGTTGACCATCAGCGTTGTTTCCCAAACAAAAATATTCGGGCAGCCGGATCCGGATACCCGATCTATTTACAACGTAGCGGGACTGGCTCCGTGGGACAATCAGGAAGATGTCGTCAGGCCGAAGGACAGCACAAAACCCCTTCTTATAAGACAGGCCGGCGAAAAGGCATACTATGCTTTTTCCAACAATTACGGAGTTTATTATTATTTCGAGTCCAATATTCTGCTGACGGCGGATTACAAGCTATCCTTCCAGCAAGGTACGCTGACCATCAATAAAGCAAAGCCTGTTCTTGTTTCACAGCCGGCATTGGAAGTGGCGTATGGGGACAATATCGGCATAATTTCACCTTCCGCCGTGATGCGGGTTACCGTTTCGGGCGAGACAAGAACGGTTGCCGGCTCTCTTGTCTGGCTGGACAGTACTGCAAGACCTTCTTCTGCAAGTTCAACATTCAGCGCATTGTTTACTCCGGCAGCCGATTACAATGTTGACAGACTTGAGAACAACTGTGCCTCTGTGGAGATACAATTGACGGTTCAGCTTAAAAAAAGACGCATAGAACCGGTCTTTGCAACGCTGGATTTTGTTTATACCGGACGCGAGCAGCGCATCAATTATGCGTTGGGCAACGTATTGGAAGGCGATGTCCTTGGCGAGCAGGCTGTTTACAGCATTTTGAAACAGGTGGACGGGCAGAATGTACTTCAAGAAAGGAACCATATGCTTGAAGCGGGCGAATACACCTTCACGCTGTCAATAGAAAACGCCAATTATACGTTCTATCACAATAGCGCAGAAACAGACGCTCTTGTTCTGAACATTGTGGTACAAAAGGCCCCGCTTCTTATTTATCTGGAAGATATTGAATTGGGCGAAACGCAGATGCCGCTCAAGAATTTCATATACGAAGGCTTTGTTCGCGGCGAAGGTCCGGATAACCTGTTGGTTAAACCCGACGTGATATTCCATACAGAACCGGGCAATTACGAAATTACTCCGTTCGGTGCGGTTTCGGAGAACTATCAGATTACTTACCGTACGAGCAGGCAATCCGTGACCAAGACAATACTGTCTTCTGAAGTTCAGAAGCTGACCATACTCGGCAGTTTTGATTTCCAATCCGCTCTGACGGTCGAAGAGCTCAATAAAAATGCCAATAAATCGTTGTTTACAGATCTCAACCGTCAGCTTGACACCCTCAGGACGCTCAACAGGATGGGCAATGTGCAGGTATCCCGCCTGTATGCCATCGATTATACGATTGACGGCGAGGACGCCGTTCTTGAGGCGGGACAAGCCTATATAGAAATTCCCGCAAGGCTCAGAGAATCCAAAAAATTCTATGTCGTGCTTGTATCGGAGGACGGAATGCTGCGGCTTGCCCAAAATGTCCGCAGAGAAGGCAACAATCTGATCTTTGATATGGAGGATTGTGCAATGGTGGGGATTGTCAATCCTCCCGATTACACATTCATAATTCTGGGCGGAGTAGTCATACTTCTGGTGATTGCCGTATTCGCGCTGGATATGATAAGCGACAGATTGGGACTCAGACGGCGCACAAAAAGATAATCCGGACAAAGTGTGATTCGCCTTGCGATAGGGCGGTTGAGTTATCAATATCTTAAAGGAGGCAGCTATGGATTATGACAATATGATAAAAAACAATATGCCGCTCATCAGCAGGCTTGCAGAGCAGGCCGGTAAAAGTACTCAGATTGACACTCTTTTGTACAACAAATATGATGTGAAAAGGGGATTGCGCGATCTGGATGGCCGCGGCGTACTTGCCGGGCTTACCGAAATCAGTGAAATCAACGCTTACAGCAAAGAAGAGGACGGCAGTCTGATCCGCAAACCGGGGGAGCTTTATTACAGGGGTATCCCCATAGAAGAAATTGTTGATGGCTTTGTCCAAGAAGGACGGTTCGGCTTTGAAGAAGTCATTTATCTGCTTCTGTTCGGAAAATTGCCGAACATGGAAGAATATAAAGAATTCTGTTCTTTGCTGTTTTCCTTCCGTTCGCTTCCGCCCAATTTTGTACGGGATATCATCATGAAAAAACCTTCCATCGATATGATGAATGTGCTTGCGCGCAGCGTACTGACGCTCTATGCCTATGACGAACAGGCGGACGATATTTCACTTCCCAACGTTCTGAGGCAATGCCTGCAGCTTATATCCCAGCTGCCGCTCATATCGGTTTATGGTTATCAGGTATACAAGCATTACCATGACGGCGGGAGCCTGATCATTCATAACAGCGACAAGAATCTGAGTATGGCAGAGAATATTCTGCATCTTCTCCGCCATGACAGCAAATTTACGCATCTGGAGGCAAAACTCCTTGATATATGTTTCGTTCTTCATGCCGAGCATGGCGGCGGCAACAACTCTACTTTTACCACGCATGTTGTAAGCAGTTCTGGCACCGATACCTATTCAACCGTTGCGGCTTCTCTTGGTTCTCTCAAAGGCCCGCGGCACGGAGGCGCCAATGTCAAGGTAATCAGAATGATGGAGGACCTCAAGAGCAGCATCCGCACCCGAAGCGAGTCCGAAGTCAGGGATTATCTTGTGCGTATCCTAAAAAAAGAAGCCTTTGACAGAAAGG
Source organism: Clostridiales bacterium Firm_09 (assembly GCA_001604065.1). Taxonomy (GTDB): domain Bacteria; phylum Bacillota; class Clostridia; order Christensenellales; family DTU072; genus Firm-09. The sequence continues at coordinate 246,351 of LVAO01000006.1, read as the reverse complement.
GCCTTATCTACGGCATCGGCCATGCGATCTATTCCGTATCCGATCCGAGAGCGTTGATTTTAGAAAACTACGTCCGCGATCTGGCCGAAGAAAAAGGGTTGTCCGAAGAATACGAGCTTTACCTCATGGTAAAAAAGATTGCTCCCGAAATCATTGCCGAAAGAAGCCGCATGTATAAAGGCGTATCGGCGAATATTGATTTCTTTTCGGGTCTTGTATACAAAATGCTGGGATTGCCCATCGAATTGTTTACACCCATGTTCGCCGTCTCACGTATGGCGGGCTGGAGCGCACATCGTATCGAAGAACTGAGCAACAACGGCAAGATCATTCGTCCTGCTTATATGGCGGTGGCGGAGAGACAGAGCTATAAAAAATTGTCGGAGAGATAGAAATGCTGAACCTTATTCCACTGCCTTATAAGAGCGAAGAGAAATACGGAGAATTTGTCATCAACAATTCTACAACTGTATACGCGGATGCAGAGCTTGCCAGAGCCAAGGATCTGTTCATTTCACTCATCGAAAAAGTTTGCGGTTATAAAATCCACAATGTTCTCAGCAAAAACGCGGTTGTCAGATTCTTATATGACCGCGTGCAGCCGAAAGAAGGATACCGCATCGAGTGCAGCACGGACAGCCTGACAATCTATGCAAGCGGTTACGCGGGTGCATTTTATGCGGTGATGTCGCTTCGCCAGTTGTTTTGCATGGATGTTCCGGAAGCGCCCGAAATCCTTACCATGCACGCGATTTCTGTGACCGACAGGCCGCGTTTGGGTTGGCGCGGCATCATGCTGGACGAGAGCAGGCATTTTTTCGGAGTCGAAACCGTAAAAAAGCTTTTGGACCGGATGTCCATGTACAAGCTGAACGTCTTTCATTGGCATCTTACCGACAATGAAGGCTGGCGGATTGAAATCAAGAAATATCCTCTTCTCACCGAGGTCGGCGGAAAAAGAAGAGGGACGCAGACGCTTGCCTGGGGCAAGCCCAACGTGGTAAGCTGGATAGAATATCAGGGATATTATACACAGGAGCAAATAAAAGATATCGTCGCCTATGCCAAGGAGCGAAACATCATGATTGTGCCCGAGATCGACATGCCCGCACATTTTGCGGCCGCGGTTGCCGCTTATCCGGAACTGAGCTGCGGCAACAGAGCCATCGAGCCTTCCGTCCGGCACTCCGACCATACCGATATCATTGCTTGTGCGGGCAAAGAAAGCACGTATCGTTTTATTTATGATGTGATAGACGAAATATGCGAGCTTTTTCCCGCGCCCTATTTTCATATCGGCGGCGACGAAGCGGCAAAAAAAGAATGGAAGAAATGTCCGGTTTGCCAAAAGAGCATCAAAGACAACAAACTGAAGGACGAAGAGGGACTGCAAGGCTACTTCCATAACAAGATTGCTTTGTATCTCAAACGCAAGGGCCGGACGATGATTGGCTGGAACGAAATACTGATGGCGGACAACCTTGAGCGCAGCGTCATTGCACAGTATTGGGTCCCGGCAAGGGACAGGAATGTAGAAAAACAGGCAGAGGATGGCAGAAAGCTTATCATCAGCAAGCATCAGGCATTCTATTTCGATATGCCCTATGCCATGGTCAAGCTGTCGGATACCTACCGCTTCGACATCGCGGACTTGTATCTCAAAGAAGAATCCGTGCTGGGTTTAGAAGGCGCTTTGTGGACCGAATGGGTACCTACGCCGGAAAGACTGGATTTTCAGCTGTTTCCGCGTATGGAAGCACTGTCCGAAGTCGCATGGACGCCGGAAGAAAAAAGGGATTATCAGGATTTCTGCAAAAGATTGAGCAAACGTATGGTCGCCCTTGATCGTATGGGTATCAATTATGCTCCGTTTCCGGTCGCCGAGGGCCGGCGCTTTTTGAGCGGATATGCAAAAAAGGTATTCACCCGCAAGAATGCGCACGCAGAATATGAGAAAACCATGCGCAAGAAGCGCCGGGGTAAACAATAATATGGCGGACATCAAAACAATAAGAAATTTTTTCAAACGCGACCGGTATTGTCTGTATAACGGAATACAGATTGCCGAAGTAACCAGAGAGTATGCGCTTTGCAAAGCGGAGCTGACAGACAACCATCTTAATGCCAACAACGGCGTGCAAGGAGGATTCATTTTTACCATCGCTGATTTTGCGTTTGCCGTACATGCAAACGCTATGGGAAAATGGACGGTATCCCAGAACGTCGGAATCACATTTCTTAAACCGCCCAAAGGGAAGGTGCTTTTTGCAAAGGCAATGCCTCTTCATGCCGGCAGCCATACGGTTTTATATAAAATGGAAGTTTTTGACGAACTGGGTACAAATGTCGCATATGCAACCGCAAACGGCTATGTGCTGGGAGATAATCCGGTACTGCAGAAAGACTGAGGAACAGAGATGCTGCTATACAAGCTGGAAACAGTCCTGACCCCCGGGATGACTTCGGGACATTATAGGTTTCCGTTTACAATTGATAAAGCCTTTCGTCAGCTCAGGTTTCACTATGTCTATGCTCCCAAGCGTCTGGAGGACAGGCAGCAATCCCTTGAGCTTGTAAAGGCATGCTATGCCCGATACGGTTTTCAAATAAACGAGGCGCAGGCGGAAGCAGAACTTCCGCTCAGCAACCTTATTACGCTGTCAGTGGATTCTCCCGAGGGACTTGCAGGGACTGCGCATCGCCATGCGGATGATGCAGAATATACAATCGGTCCCACTTTTTCCTCTCCCGGTTTTCACAGGATGGAGATTGTTGCGGGAGAATGGGCCGTGACGCTTTCTGCCCATGCGGTTCTTTCAGAAAAGGTTGTCGCGGAGGTGAGCGTCTATGGCGATTGATTTTTATCCTTTCGAACTGCATGCGCATACCCGGCACAGCGACGGGAGATTTGCGCCGCAGGAGCTTGCGGCGAACGTCGCATCAGAAAAACTGACCGGATTCGCTTTGACCGATCACAATACGGCGACCGGTGTGCCTTATGCGCAAGAGGCGGCGGATGATTGCGGACTGGTGTTTATACCGGGTATCGAATGGACGACTTTTTATGGCCATATCACTGTCTTAGGCGGAGATTTCGGCATTGACTGGCGCAGAATCTGTCCTTCCACCGTACAAAAAGAAGCTGCCTTCGTCAAGCAGAACGGCGGTTGCGTCGGTATCGCGCATCCTTGCAGAATCGGTTATCCCATCTGCACCGGCGGAAGCGACGAATGGGGAATAGAGGATTATAAAGATTTCACACATTACGAAATCTGGTCGTATGCCGACCCTTCGGCAGAGCCGACCAATGTCCGAGCCGAAGCGCGGTACCGCGCGCTGGCGGCGCAAGGCAGCAAGCTTGCCTGCGTTTACGGCAGGGACTGGCACGGCGGCTCCGGAGGATTGTATGCCTCCACATTTCTCGGCATGGACGGGAAACCGGATTCTCGAAAAGCGCTTGAGGCCATCCGTCGCGGCAGAAGCTATGTTTCGCTTGGCATCCGACTGAATGCCACATTATCAGACGGAACGGGCAAAAAATATTGTATCGGAGAAGAAGCGGAGGCCGGAGAATACACTCTGACCATAAGTATTGAGCCTCCTGCCGAAAAAGGCTTCAACAGCGGCCGGTTGTTTGAACCTCAAAAAGTATATGTGTATACTCCCCAAGGGCAGAGCATCTGTCCGCTTGAAAAAAATCAATTGGAATTGAGTCTGAAAGCCCAGAAAGGGTTTATGCAACTGGCGGTCGACGGCAGGGTGGACGGCTTGCCCAGAAGGCTGCTGATAGCGACACCATATTATATTCAATAAAAACAGGAGGTGGATTATGATTATCACTGCGCACGGAGGCGCGCTTCTGACCGGACGCAATACATACAGGTATTTTAAGAAGATGGCCGAATACAAATTGGATGCCATTGAAGTCGATATCATGAAACGAGGAAAGACGCTTTATCTTGCGCACATGCTGCCTTCGCTTTTCCCCAAAAGCAAAGTGCCTTTATCGTTTGTGTTTGACTATTGCAAGGAACATAATGTGATGGTCAATTGCGATGTCAAGCGAAAAGGTCTTGTCCGGCACGTTCTTGACCTTGCAAAAGCCAAAGGAGCAGAACAGCATGTTTATTTTACGGGATCTGTTGTGCCAAAGGATATCAAATATCTGGATGCCGGTATGGCTTATGTCAATACGATTTTTTATAAGAGGAAATTTCCGCTTTCTCTGGAGAATCTGACCAAAATCAAAGAATATCTGGACAGCTTCCACAACGACAGAATCAAGGGCATCAATATTCCGTATATTTATGCCTCCAATGAATTTGTCAAAAAAGCCAAAGAAATCGGACTCGGACTATCCATCTATACTGTAGATGACGATGCATTGCTTGAGAGACTGATTGGTTTGAAGCCCGATAATATCACAACCAACAGAATTGATATCGCGCTGGCGTTGCGCAAAGCGAATGAGGATGCATATGAAGCATAAAGGCATCGTACGATACGGCATTGTCGGAGTGGGGCGCATGGGGTCCATTCACGCGCGCAATCTCGCAAAAGGTTATGTAAAAGGCGCCATGCTTGCGGCTGTCTGCGATTCGGACACGACAAAACTGAACAAAATCCAATCCCATTGGCCCGATATTGCGGTTTATGAAGATTATGCGAAAATGTTTTCCGAAGGGGGACTGGATGCCGTTGTTGTTGCGACCCCTCATTATTCCCATGTGCAAATCGTGATTGCGGCGCTGCAGGCGGGGCTGCATGTCTTATCCGAAAAACCCGCTTCGGTCACTGTAAGCGAAGCGCAAAGAGCAATCGACGAAGCCAGAAAGCATCCGGAGCTTGCCTATGGCATCATGTACAATCAGCGAACCAACCGCATGTACGCTTATGCAAAAAAGCTTCTGGAGCAAAACGCTCTAGGTGATATCAAGCGCATAACGCTGACCGTCACGGACTGGTACCGTTCGCAATTCTATTATGATATGGGCGGGTGGCGTGCAAGCTGGAAGGGCGAAGGCGGCGGCTTGTTAATCAACCAGTGCGTACATCAGTTGGATATATTACAGTGGCTTGTCGGCATGCCAGAGGGTCTGACTGCATGGGCAGAGACACGCAACCGCAAGATTACCGTAGAAAACGACGTTGTTGCCGTCATGGATTACAAAAACGGCGCAAAATGCGTATTTACCGCAATCGGACACGAGCTGAAAGGTTCCAATCTGCTGGAAATAGCCGGCGATAAGGGAAAAATCACCATCGGCAAATTCAAAATGCGCTATCTCAGATTCGCAAAATCGGAGACCGAGGTCAACGCGACGACCAAACGTGGCTATGGTTTCACGACCGCAAAAAAGAAAACGCTTACATACGGGATCGGCAATGCTCTTAACGAGCTGCACTGCTGGGGACAACAGGTCAATATCCTGCGTGATTTTACTTCGCATCTTCGCTTTGGAACACCGCTTCTTGCCCCGGGCGAAGAGGGCATCAAAGCGCTTTCGATCATCAACGCAATATATCTTTCTGCCTATACGGGCAACAGAAGAATTTCTTTTCCTGTCGACCCTTCTGAATACGACCAATTGCTGATTTCATTAAAAGCCAAGGAGAACAGATGACTACCACATTCCGACACGGCGCGATTGTTCATCAGGACCGCCTTATTTCTCAAACCCTCTACGATGTTTCCAACAATCTGCTGACAGCGCAATTTGACGGCCGGGGCAATATCACCAGATATTCTGTCGTCAACAAATGGGAATTCATAGCTTCCTTTTCTTCAATTCTGCAAATCGGTGACCGTATTATAGATTATACGGTACCCAAAACAGTAGAAATGATAGGCAGACGTCAGATTGTCACCTTCAGCGCTTACGATACGGACATCCGGATAATTACCTTTGCGGACAGCCGCACCAACGCGGTTTTCCAACAGTACGAGGTGACTCCCAGAAAAGAAGACGTCCGTTTCAAAAATGTAATCAATATCGAGCTAGACGGCGCCTCCTATATCAAAGCGCTGTTCATCGACCGATTTTCTTTGAAAACTTTAGGAAAAGCGCTGGCGGGCACGGTGGCAAAGCTAATCGGCAAGTCTGTCAGGAGCCATTCTTCTTCGGATAAATTCGTGTCCCGTTGTGACCCTCTCGGCGAGTGTTACATTGATGTCGCAATGACGCAAAAAGGCAGACAGCTTGAGAGAAACAGGTTCTATGTCAATCAGCACAGCTGCGAAATCGATGCTCCGATGGGAAAAACAAGCATCATGCGTTTGGTTCACAGCATGGGAACAAGGGGCGACTTCAGTGAATGCGATGTATCCGTCTGTTTTGACCAGTTCAACCAACATATGCAGGAAAGCGAAAATTATATTGCATCTTTTCCCGCTCCAAACGCTTGCAGCAGCGATTTTTTGAAATCATTCTATAATAGCTGCTATAATTGCGCGCTGTCAATGTACAAAGAGAAAGGCGAATTCAAGGGTTTCATGGCCGGACTGGTTTATCAGTCGCCGGCGCGCACTTATTTTCGCGACAGCTACTGGACGATGCTTTCTGTATTGCCGCACAAACCCGAGCTTGTCAAGAACGAAATTCTGACGCTTGCGCGCGGCATCGACAAGGACGGCAAATGCCCTTCCGCGGTACGCTATAACTTCCGCAACTGGTGGGGCAACCATTATGACAGCCCTTCGTTTTTTGTGTTGATGCTCTTTGACTATATCCGTGCCACAAAGGATACCGGCATTCTCCGCCTTCCCTGGAGAAGAAAGACTATTCTGGATGCCGCCATGATGGTGATCGAAAAATTGTCAGAATGCGCCGACAGCACGGGACTTTTATACAAAAGCGGTCCTTACAACCGCAGAGATTGGTGTGACAACGTCTTCCGGGAAGGTTATGTGACCTATGACGAAGCTCTTTATGCAAGAGCGCTTGAGGCATTGTCCATCCTTACCAAAGAGCGCGGAGAAGCGGTGTCTTCTTCCTATGCCGTACGTGCAGAAAAAGTTAAGAATTCCATAAATACCATACTTTGGGATCCCAATAAGGGCTATTATATTAACTACAAAAATGAAAACATTGTAGAAGACAATTTGTCCATTGATACTGTCGTCACGGTTTTGTTCGGGATAGCGGATAAAGAAAGAGCAAGAAGCGTGCTGGAAAAAATGGAGAAGATTCTGGAAAGCAAGAACAACGCCGAACAGAAGGCCGGTGACTTCGGGGTTCTGTCGGTCTATCCATTCTATAAATTCCCGGAGGCGGTCGTTGCGAAATCCAGTTATCCGTATTATTATCACAACGGAGGGGATTGGCCGTACTGGTCGGCAATTTATGCCTATGCCAAAAAGACATTCGGGATGGAATATCTGTATCCTTTGACGAGATGGTTTGAATACAATGCCGAAAAAAAGAATTTTACTCCCGTCGAGTTCTTTTCGCCTTTCCATAAGGACGGTTCGCTTCTTCAAGGCTGGAGCGGAGCGGGAGCTTTTGCTCTGGAAGCCGATATCGGTTTTTTCAGCCTGACGTCAGATTCCTTTTGCAAGCCGGCGGAAAGCGCTTCATGAATACGGATTGATGTGCGGGATAAAGCAATTTGCAGGTTAAGTAAAAAATAGGTCAAATCCTTTTTTGCTTCTTGCATCCCTTTTTATTTTAGTTTATAATGTAACTATAATTTCCGGGCGTAGTGTGCCCTCTGTCATGCCGGGAGCGAACATGAAATGTAAGATATTTCTTCTATTGTTTATTTTGGCGGCTCTGATGGCTATGCTGGCAGCCTGTACGACAGACGGTCTGTATGGCAAAGAGCCGACGGGTATTTCCATCGCATCCTTTGCCAAGACAGAATATTATTACAGCGAAGCGCTGGATTTGCGGAATGCCCAGATTGTTGTTACGTATGCCGATAATTTTACCCGCAAGGTGGATATTACCGCGGACATGATCAGCGGGTATGATTCGACCAAAGAAGGCGTGCAGACCATTACGGTTACCTACCAGAATTTTACTGCGCAGATTCAGGTGACCGTACTTCCATTGTCCATCCAGAGCATCGACGTTGTGGAAGTGGATCAGAATGATAAAGTGACCATTGCCCGGCCGATCCGCGTTGTGGAAGGCGGGGAGCCCAATTTCTCAAAGCTTGCGCTCCGCGTCAATTATGAGAGTCTTTCTGTTCTTAAGAAAAATTTTATTACTTTGGATCTCGTGAGCGGATATTCGCCTGCAAATTGTCCTCCTCGTGAAGACCCCTACGAACTGACAATCACATATGGCGGCAAAACCGCTAAATTTTATCTGTACGTGGTAGAAAAATCTGTCGAGAAGCTCATTATCAAAAAAGAGAATCTGCCTGTCAAACGCCTATATTACTACAATAATCCGAAGTTCAATCAGGATATCAATAATTTCAATCTCGGCAAATCCGTTGAGGATGCCATTATAATTGATCCGGGTCTGCGTTATACGGAGATTCTTGATCCCACCGGACTCAAGATCACGGTGGTGTATAACAACGGGACAGAAGAGGTTGTCGACTATGCTTCCATCAATCCTGAAGACATAACATTCGTTTATCAGTTCAATGCCGCCGGGGATGAGATTCCGGTTACAGTAGAGTATCTCAACTGTCTGGCCACATTCAATATCAAAGTGATAGAGCCCGCAGCCACAGGAATGGAGATTACCAGGATGCCTTCTTCCCGCGGCAGATATTCTTTTGTCACCTTGTACAAAAACGATCCCGTGCCGGCCGGGGCGGTTGTCGAACTTCCCCAATACAGCTCTTCGGACGAAACCAGGCAGTATATCATCCGCACGCCGGAAGCGGACATCAGCGAAACGGATATGGTGCAGGGTGATGTTATAGAGTGGGGCACCGGCAGGGTGACGATTTTCTTTGAGGACGGCACGAAGCTTCTCAATGTTCCGATGGATAACAGCCTTGTCAACAAAACCTGCTCAGGGATCAGCAATCTTAACGTCAACCTGAATGATATCGGTGTTTTCACAATTAAAATAAATTATCCCAATTCAAGTTGGACCCCGTTGGAAATTGGCATCCGTGTCACTTCTCGCAAAGCGATCAAATTGTTTTTAGGGCGTGCCAGTGTGACCGCCATCGTCAACAGAAATTATTTTGTCGGCGACATACTCAGTCCGGAACTCATAAAATATAATGTTTTTTATGATAACGGTACCTTTTTATTCGGCGATGTCACCAAAGAAGAATACGAGAATCCGCGCAACTGGTCCAACGGCGAACTTACCGTTGGCGCAATCGATTATGACAGCTGGACGAATCCCTCCAACTGGATCATGGATTCTTCGCACAATGTTACATATGCCTTCACAAAATCCGCTGGCAATGCCTACGGATGGGAACCCCTTTCTGTAAATGAGCTGGCTGTCCAGGACTCAGAGAAGTGTACAGAACCCGGCAATCATTCTTTTCAGTTTTCTATCGATGGCGTCATGAGTGAGGTCATTACCGTCAGCGTTTCTGCAATCGTGCCGGTTGAGATGGAACTCATACAGAATTACAGCTATTATTTTCTTGTCGGCGAAGATACGGCAGGTTTCTTCGAAAACACCCTCCGGCTGGCAGTAAAAGCCTTTATCAAATACAATAACGGGGCATCTGCCCAAAAAACGCTGTCTTCCGATGCCGTCTACCTTTACAAGGACGGCGCAGAAGTCTATTCTTTCCTTTCCTCAGAACCGTATACGTTCGCCGAAGAGGGGACCTATGCGATTGTTGTTGAGGCGGACGGGGCTTTTGCCAGTCTGCCCGTTTATGTGACCGACGGCGAATCCGAGCCCAGGATAACCTCCATTGCGATTTCGGATTCCCCTGTCTCCAATGTATTTGATGATTTTACAGTCTTTGAAAGGTCGTTTGAAGAATTTTCTTTTGATCTCGCTTATTCCGACGGATCTCACAAGATCTTGTACCTTGGCAGCGGCGCGCCTCAGGCCGGCATCATTTTTGCAGAAGCCAAGTATGCCGCTGAAGAACGCAGCGAAGAAGATGTGCTGATTTTATGTGACCGCAACAAAAAAGGCAATCAGGAAATCATTTTCCGTTACCGCGGTGTCAGCGTTTCCTATTCTCTTTCTGTTATCGGAAGATGGGAACGCTCCATAGAAATCATCAGGCTTCCCAAGCAGCTTTATATCAGCGGGGAGGATACTTCGTTTGATCTGACCGGGCTCAAAATACGGATTCTCTATAATGACGGCACCATTGTGGAAGAAACGGATTTTTCTTCCAGCAAATGGAGCTTCGTTTATCCGTATCTCGTTCTTGCACCGGGTACATATTATGACGCCAGAACAATAACCGTGGTGCTGAACGGTGTCCACCAGAAACTCAAAAGAGATTATACGATAGAGCTTGTTGCGGGCACGATACAGTCTATTTCGGTGGATACCAATCAGCAGATTGAGGTAGGCGGCAATGTGCAGCCGCTGTTCGGCGATTATCCGGATTATGACGGGATTTCACGCAAGATGCTGAGCGTTGTCTATGGGCAACCGCTGGATCTGACTTCTTTTACGCTCACCGTTACTTACCGCTATACCGATGGCGAAGGAAATATGCAAACGGCACAGGTCGGCAGGAAAATTACTGCCGCAAACATCAACTATAATCCCAACATCACATATCGCGATGCTATGGGCAATATCATTTATTCGCGTCTGCTCACCATCACTTATTGCGGCAGATCAACCCAGGTCTGGCTGCATCTTGAACCCGGCAGGACGCTGGATAATATCCAGCTTATAGAACAGCCCAGTCAGGTTCATTATACGGTCGGCCAGAACATTGACCTTCGCGGGGGATTGCTCAAACGCATCTTCAAAGAGGCGGATGGCAGCTATTATTATGATTATATTTATATGACCAATCCGGATGTCTCGGTATCTTATGACAACGGTGCCTTCCCCATCGGAAGTCCGTTATCGTATGAAACAAGACCGGTCGAAGTAAATTACAAAGGTTTTTCGGTATCTTTCTTCGTGACGACATATAAGAAGCTGACGGCAACTTTGGAATATATCAATATCTTTTCCCGTTACGGCACAGATCTCAATCCCATCATCTCCGTAGAGGAGTCCGGCATTCCGGGTTTTGAGCTTCCGGAATTAAAATGGGTTTACGGCGTTCCCGGTCCTGCCGGTACGGTCTGGACGGATGTTTGTCCCAGAGTACCCGGCACCTATACCATCAAAGTGACGGTAATCCCCAACGAATATTATGAAGAAATGGTGGATACTTCGCGCAGTCTGACCATTATGCCCAAGTTGATCACACTGATCGGCAACGATTTCAATAAATATTACAAACAATCCGATCCGGATTACAATCAAGGTTCGCAGAAGGGTTATTACTTTTTGGGCTATGAGGGCAACGACACGCCGCTTGTCGGCAATGACGTTATACAGATCCGTCTGTTCCGGACGGGCGCGGAGGCATCCGAAAACGTCCGTTTTGACGGTACGGGCGCAATACTCGGTTATACCATTTCGTACGAGCTTGTTCAAGGCAACAATCAGAACAGCTATTATATCTTTGATTACATTCCGGGCAAGCTTTATATCCGTCCCCTGCAGATTTCGGGAAATATCAGCTTTACAGGTTACAGCAACCTCATAGCGAACGGCACCGAACAAGGCGTCACCGCTTCTTACATCAACAGCAATAATATGAAGGAAGTAATCAGCCAGAGCGATATCATTTATACTTATCTGGATGAATATGGTCAGACCCAGACTGTCACCAAGACCGTCATGATTGGCGGTGTGCCCACGGTGGTCAATTGTCCGCCTTCTCTTGCAGGCACCTATACCGCAAGGATATCTCCCAATTACAGCATTTCTGGAACCTATACGATACAATTTACTATTTATCCCAACTAGGAGGCTAAAATGGAACAAAAATACAGCATCAGCAAGTGGGAAGAGCCGGAAAGAATATATGCCGAACTCAAGAATCTCACAGAACAACCGATTTGGGAAATCAATCCCGATGAGTTAAAAAGGATTCTGACCTATTTTGATACCAATTGTGCAAAATCAAAGGCAATTGCCACAGAGGCCAAAAACTATATTCCGGGCGGTGTCCAACACAACCTGGCATTCAATTATCCCTTCCCGATTGCCATAGAAAAAGCCGAAGGCGCATATATGTACGACGTGGATGGCAACAAATACGTTGATTTTCTGCAGGCAGGAGGTCCGACTGTTCTGGGATCCAATTATCCCAAAATCAGAGAAGAAGTCAAGAAGCATCTTGACCATTGCGGTCCGGTTACGGGTCTCCTGCACGAAAGCGAACTGCTGCTTGCCAAAGAAATCAACAAGCATATGCCCAATGTCGAGATGTTCCGCATGCTGGGCTCCGGAACAGAAGCGGTCATGGCATCTCTGCGCATCGCGCGCATCGCTACCGGAAAGAAGAGAGTAATCAAATGCGGCGGCGCTTACCATGGCTGGTCGGACCAGATGGTATACGGGCTTAAGATTCCCGGAAGCCGCCAGTTCCTGGAGTCGCACGGCATACCGGGCAAGTGTTATGCTCTTACGGACGAAGTCAGACCCAACGATCTCGATATGATGGAAAAAATGCTGTTTCTCAATAAAATGAGAGGCGGCACCGCCGCGGTGATTCTGGAACCCGTAGGCCCCGAGAGCGGCACGCGTCCGATTTCTTTTGATTATAACGCGGGAGTGCGCAAATTGTGCGATAAATACGGTGCGCTTCTTATATTCGATGAGGTTGTCACGGGTTTCCGTTTGGGCTTGGGTGGCGCTCAGGGCTATTTCAATATAGTTCCCGACCTTACCGTATTCGGAAAAGTTATCGCAGGCGGTTATCCTGCGGCCGGCGGTGTCGGCGGCAAAAAGCAATATGCCGGGCTGATGGCTGCGGGTCTTGCCACAGGCAAAAAGAGGGCATATGTCGGCGGCACCCTCGCAGCGAACCCCTTAAGCTCTCTTGCGGGATACCTGACCATCCAGGAAATCGAGAGAACAAATGCCTGCGTAAAAGCCGGTCTTGCCGGAGAAAGACTTGCGGCAGGGCTTAAGGCGCTCAAAGAGAAATACAAGCTTCCTTATGTTGTTTACAGTCAGGGCAGCATCGTTCATCTTGAGTGTTCGGGCGCAATGGCTTTTGATGCTTCCTCCTTCAATATAGTAAAATCTCTTATGCAAATTCTCAAACACAAGCAGAATGTGATGGAGCGTAAAGTGGCAATGGAGCATATGGGAGCGGCGTATATGGCGAACGGCATCATCACGCTTGCCGGATCCAGACTCTACACATCACTTGCCGATACCGACGAAGTGATCGATGAAGCATTGGGCAAATTTGACAAGGTTTTTGCAACCGTTATCAGAACGGACAAAGGCGCCATTTGAATTCTGTTACAACTTATGCGGCGGAGAAACACCGCCGCATAGCATGTATTTCTGCGGAGGAAGCAATGTATATCATATCTCACGATATGGGCACGAGCTCGGATAAGGCCGTGCTGGTGGATTTCAACGGTAAAATCATCGATACCGCTGTTGCTCCATACAAAACCTATTATCCCTATCCTGCCTGGGTCGAGCAAAATCCCGACGAATACTGGGAGGGTGTCACGTCGGCCAGCCGCCAGCTTCTCAGCAAGACAGGCATCGACCCGGCAGAGGTTAAGGGAGTCATCTTCGCCACACAGGCGATGGGTATAATTCCTGTCGATGGCAGCGGCAATGTGCTGTATCCCAATATTACTTGGGTGGATGGCCGAGCGCAAAAGCAGGCTGACGCAATCATGAAGAAGTTGGGAGGCAAAAAGTTTTTTACGCTGCTTGCCGGCACGCCGATCATGGGCAAAGATGTGATTGCAAAACTGATATGGATCAAAGAAGAACGGCCGGATGTCTATCATCGTACCAAATATTTTTTGGATGTCAATGGGTATCTGAAATATAAATGCACCGGTGAAATGGTTGCGGAGCTGTCGGGAGCTTCTTCTTACGGTTTGGATCTCAAAAAAAAGACCTGGCTTTCTGTTCTCAGGCTGACGGGTATGGATATGAACAAGCTGCCGCCTCTTGTCCGATCTACCGACAAAATCGGCAAGGGACTTACAAAAGAAGCGGCGGAGGCAATGGGTCTTCTTATTGGCACGCCGGTTTTTGGAGGATGCGACGATGTGCAGAGTGCCGCTATCGGCAGCGGTATGACCAATGACGGCGATATCCATATCTATCTTGGTACTTCGGCATGGGTTTGCGCGACTTCCAAAAACCAAACAAAATTCAAGAACGGCGCGGCGGCCATCCAAAGCGCGGATCCCGAAATGAATCTGATTACGGGCATCACAGAGGCTGCGGGAAGCAACATTGAGTGGCTGATGAAGCAATTCTTCAGCAAGGAGCACGAAAAATACGGCGACGGAATCTTCAAATATATGGACGAGCAAATCACAAGGATTCCGCCCGGTTCCGATAATCTCATCTGCACTCCCTGGATGCTCGGAGAGCGCTGTCCCGTCAGCAGTACAACGACCAGGGCAACGCTTTTTAACATCAACCAGGAGCATACAAGAGAGCATCTGATGCGTGCCGTTTATGAAGGCATCGGCTACAATCTCAAATGGATTCTGGATAATTATAAAAAGGATTATAAGCTCTCATGCGCCAGTTTCCGCGTGATCGGAGGGGGTGCTCTGGACGAAGCATGGATGCAGATAATCGCCGACATCACCGACACAGAATTCGGCGTTCTGGATAACCCACGCAACGCAGGCGCATTGGGCGGAGCCATTATCGCGCTGATCGGATTAGGTGTCGTCAAAAGTTTTTCTGATGCGAATAAGTTTGTTAAGGTAACCAAAACATACATTCCGAATACCCATAATCACCAAATATACAAAAAGCTTTTTGAGTCCTACAAGGATGTTTATTACGGTTTGAAAAAAGCTTACGAGAGGGCGAATGCGGAACGTTTCACCTCAAGATAAAAGGAGAAACCATGAATAAGACGGACCAACTGCTCTATTTCTGTCAGATGACAGTAAAAGAAAATCTGGCGGGTGAGGGTGACTGCATCAGTATCCGCGACGGCGACGGCATGCTAGCGACAGACCCTTGCAAGGCTTTACGCGATCAGACGGCAGAGGATATCAGAAAATTTGATTTTTCGCATCTTCCCGTCAATAAAATGCTTGCGCTGCACAGGGCGCTGTATAAAGCGCGTCCGGACGTGTCGGCGGTCATCACCAATCATGCGCCATACAGTTGTCTGGTTGCCGAAAAACAAAACAAGCTGTCCGCCGTCCTGGACGATGTCGCGCAGATCATCGGTCCTTTTGTCCGATTTGCCGCTTCCTATGAACCTCGGGACGTCATAAGGATACTGGGAAAAAGAAACGCCTGCCTTATCAAAAACGGCGGTGCTGTCGCGGTAGGCAGAACTCCCGATGAAGCGCATACAGGATGTCTGGTGCTAGAAAAGGGTGCCAAAGCGTATGTCGAGGGCAAAATTCTGGGCGGAGCCAAAAAGATCCCCCTTCACGAAGCGCTTCTTATGCGTTTTGTGTACAAAAAGAAATACAGCAAAGCGGACCAGACTGCCAAAAAAGAGGAGCTTGACAGATGATGGATGAAAAAGAGATCAGGCAAGCGGTAAAAGAAGCCGGCGTAAGACTTGTCAGCAGCGGGCTTGTGCAGGGCACATGGGGGAACATTTCCATCCGTCTTGACGAGAAGCATATGGTTGTCACGCCCAGCGGATTGGATTACATCCGGCTTAAACCGGAAGACATGGTGGTTGTCGATATTGATACGCTGGAATATGACGGTCCTCTTAAACCGACGTCAGAAAAGAAAATCCACGCCGCAATATATCGGAACAGAAAGGATGTGCATGCTGTCATTCACAGCCATCCGGTCCATTGCAGCTCGGTCGCGGCGGCAAGGAGAGAGTTGCCCGTCATGACGCAGGAAATGCAGCAATATGTCGGAGGCCCGGCAAGAGTAGGCCGATACGGTTTGCCCGGCACAAAAAAGCTGACCGACTCAACCGTAGAAGCGCTTGGTGATCGCAACGGTTGTCTGATGGCGAACCATGGTGTGCTTGTCTGTGCCGCTTCCATAGAACGGGCCTTCGAGGTCTGCAGGGTGATGGAAGAATGCAGCCGTCTGTTTATAGAAAGCGAGGCGGCAAGAATTCTCAACAGAAAAGATCAGACAGCGGGAAACATAAGAGAAGCTTTCTGCAGGTTGATCAAATAATTTTTTTCTGGGGTATAATTTGAACAGAAAGTCTTTTTCGCTTCATAAGCTGTTCGGCACGGTATCCGGCGAGGATATTCAGCCCAAAGAAATCATATCGTACAGTGTTGCCGGCTTCGGACAAAACCTGATTGTTACAATTGTGGGGTCCTATCTTACCGTATTTATGACGGATGCGATAGGTTTCCCCGCTTTGAGCGTCGCGCTGCTGATGCTGTTTGCGCGTCTTTTTGACGCGCTGAATGACCCGTTCATGGGCAGCATCGTAGACCGTACGCGAACCAGATGGGGCAAATGCAGGCCGTATCTCAAATGGATGCCTATCCCCATTGTCATTATGACAATCGCTTGTTTTTTACCGGTGTACAAAAACTCAAAACCGGGTTTTGCAGCGATATCGGCAGTCTACGTTCTGTGGGGCATGGTGTACACGGTTGTTGATGTCCCGTACTGGGGCTTGTCGTCTGCGCTGACAGCGGATACTCATAAACGAAGCATTCTTTTGACTTATGCCAGGCTTGCCTGTACCGTGGGAGGCGGGCTGGTAACCGTCATCGTTCCGCAGATTACCGCGGGGGTGACCGAAAGATATACGGCAGAAACCGTACAGCGACCGCTCGCCTGGACCTATTTTATTGCGGCGGCAATATTCGCGTTGGTCGCCATTCCTATGTTCTATTACGGTTTCCGCAACACCAAGGAACGGTTTCAATCAAACGAAAAATCACCGACTCTCAGACACAATCTCCATTTGCTGTTCAAAAACAAACCGCTCATGCTGATTGTGCTTTCCGGCATTCTGGGCTCGGCCAAAATGGCATATTCTTATACGGGCGGTCTGTATTTTGCAAAATACGTGCTTGCCGATGTCAGCTTTTTGGGTATGAAGGGAGAAGGGCTATATACGCTGATCACCCTTGCCGTCGTGCCGGGCGGATTGGCTGCCTCCGTATCTGTACCATGGTTTGCCAAGCGCTTCGGAAAGAAAAAAACTTTTCTGTGGTCGCATATCATGGGTTCGGCTGTCATGTTTGTTATGTATCTTGTGGGTTATAAGACACCCGCCGGGCTGATTATCGCGTTGCTGGGCATGATAATTGTCGGCATTCCCCAGGGCTTTGCAAACATTATCACATATGCCATGATCGCCGACACCGTCGATTATCTTGAATGGAAGACGGGTGAACGTGCGGAAGGCATTTGTTTTGCGATGCAGACGCTTATCAATAAAATCGGCATGGCGGTGGGAGCCTTCATCGGCGTTCTGGCCTACTATATGGCGGATGTCACGCCCAACAATCCGGGCATGCTCGATGAACAGGGCAAGGATACCCTGTGGATGATGCTTGTGCTTCTGGGCGCTGTCAGTTTGCTGCTGACGGCGGTGCCGATTTTCTTTTACAACTTTACGGAGAAGCGCCAGAAAGAGGCGGTGGAGGAGATTGCGCGCCGCAAAGCCTCCGGGAAGGTGTAGGCTCTGCCGGAAACAGGCAAAACTCTTTTTGTCCGCCTGAAAACCTCATATATATTGACAGGAGACATGCTTTTGTGCTATATTCCAATAGAGCGGCATAAGCCGGTGTCCGGGAGGACTTATTATGGCAAAAACCCAAAAAAATTTTTCTGAGGACGGCAAGAGAGATATTCTGACGGCCAATAATGCCTGGAAGCCCGTTTTTTTCAAAGCGGCTGTCGAGGGGAGCGATGCACTGATTGCTTTTCCGGACAACTGGGCAAAATCCTTTTATGTAGAATGTCTTAAAGGCGCTTTTTCCGGGCTTCCTATCCAGATTCTTGCCTATTCGGTGCTGCATAACCGGGCTTATTTTGTCATAGCTTCGCTGGATCAGGCGCCGATCAGTTTTTTGCGCTATCTGGAAACAGCCAACGCGAGATATTCGGTTTATTACCGGGAGAACTATCTCAAAACCTCGCAGCCTTTCCTTAACAGCATCGTGCATAAAAGAATTAAAGACGAGACGGAAGTCTTTGATGCGATGGCAGTTGTGCACAGCCAGCCGGCGATCCGAGGACTTTGCTCGGGATATGCGGATTACGCCTATACTTCTTACAACGACATCAATGCCAGAGGACCTTCCAATATCGTTGCCCTTCAGCAGATGTTTGATAAAGAATATATCGCATCTGCCTACGCTTCTGCGCATGCTGCAATCCGTCCCATGCCTGTCAAGTTTCTGCCCTTAAGAAAATATGAAACGTTCGACTCCGATTTCGAGAATTGCCTGGTTGATTACAGAATCTACGGCAAAGATTCCGTACCCAAAGAGATAATGGCAAAAATCATCATCGACCTCAATCAGAAAAGCGGTTACTTTTTTGATTTTACCACGGACATGCTCTTTACCCGCAGGCATGAAAAATATGAGCTGCTGGTGATGGTCGTTTCAGAATTATGCGTGCGTTTTCATTTTACTTTCGATGAGGCGCTTGCCTGCCTATCTGTCGTCGCGAAGGATGATACCCTTATTAAAGATGTAGCGATTTATATCAATAACGAACTCGGCTACGGTTATGATTATCTGATGCAGATAATGGGGCTTGCCTATCCCAATACGGATTTTTTCCTCCGTCTGCTGAATTATATATGTGATATGAAGGGCATCAGTAAGGAGGCTGCGCTTGAAAAACTGGGCATACGGGATCCTGCCATGGTACGTTATGCCATGCAGAATTAGAATCACCGGCATAAAGAATGCTGCAAGAAGACTTCCTTCGGGAAGTTTTTTTATGTCTTGCCGTTCGATGAAAACCGGCAAAGCCGTTTCTTTAGGAGGAGTAATCTAAAATAAAAGTAAAATTGTATTTGTTTATATTGCTATCGTTCATCCGGGTATGCTATACTGCATACGTATATATATATTAATATATAAGAGCAGAGGGACCATCGGAGGTTGGTATGAAAAAAATAATTCTGTTGATTCTGGTTGCTGCCGTATTCATCGCCGCTGCATTCCTCGCGGGGTGTAATAATGAGCAGCCTCTCATCAATTCAATAGACATTTATACGGCGCCGGTGACGGTCTATCTGCAAGGACAGGATCTTGATCTTCGCGGAGCGCAGATCGTTGTCCGTTATGCCGACAATACCGAGCAGTATGTCACAATCACCGATGACATGATCAGCAATTATGATAAAAACCTGCTGGGACAGCAATATGTTGTGATTACCTATCAGGGCAAAAACGTATCTCTTCCCATCACCATTGTTTCTCCCCGTCTGGACAGCATTGACATTGCGACATTGCCCAACAAAACGGTGTACAAACAGGAACAGCTTTTCAAGATTGACGGCTGCACAATCACCGTCAATTATGAGGGGGGCGCAAAATCAACGATGCCTGTAACAGAAACCATGCTCAATCTTGACCAGATTGACATGAACGAAACCGGTGTCCAGGTTGTCACCGTCACATACACGCTCGATGGTGTCAGCCGTACCGCAACCTTCAATATCACCATACTTCCCAAGGTCCTGTTGTCGATGGAGGTGACGGCCGTTCCCGACAAAACCATCTATTATGTTGGCGAACAGCTTCAGCTCGACGGCGGCGAAATCTTTTTTGCATATGACAACGGATATTCAGAAAGAGTACCCATGCCCCAGCTTTACAACAACGGCAACGGTTCTCTTTCTTTCGAATGGGACAACAATGTCATTTCCGACCGTTCCATTGTCACGGCAGTCTATCAATATGCGGATCCTACTGCCGAGCCAGGCAGCGCATCGACCATTTTCCGTGCGCATTTTGACGTTACTGTGACCGAACGCGATATCCGTTCTATAGAAAACATCAGTGTCCAGAACGAATACAATGAATATCCCTTCTATTACCAGACCATCGGAATGCCCATCAACCTCAATGGTCTCAGGCTCAGGCTGACCTATAACAACAACGAAACAGAAACCCTTGTTTTTTCGGACAGTGCGACGGACCCTCTCCTTTCTTCGGGCAGAGTGCAGGTGCTCAATTATGACAATACGGTGATAGGCTATCAGGAAATAACGCTTATTTTCTTTTTTGGCGATGCCCGGATCCGCATGAATACCTCCTATACCCTTTCTATAAACGTAAACAACAAGAGGCCGGTCGGTATCCGCCTTATATTGCCGCAAGGGACAATTTATCAGGACGGCATTCCCTGTTTTTATCAGGATACGCCGGTATATCCTTTCCGGGATCCGGCAAACGGCATTGAGGGATGGAAGTATGTCATTGTTTACGACAACGGCACCGAGTCCGATACAGAATACGATCTGCTTACCAGCATGTTCAAGGAGTTCGGAATCCGCAACGGTATTAAATTTTCAACCGCAGGCGATGCCGTCTGGAATATGAAATATTATGAAATTCCGGACTTCACATTTTCTTTCAGAGTGCTTCCTAAGCTGATTGTATCCTCATCCATCCGTCTGAGTCCGGGGTACAGAACATATTACGGTTTTGCGCTGAACGTAGACGGCATCATGTTGGATCTTACTTACAACAACGGCGCACAGGAGACCGTTTATGTGACTGCCGGAATGATTACGCAATACGATCCCTGCATTCTGGGCACACAAACCATCAAAGTACGATATGCCAATCAGTTTACTTCCCCTTCAGGTTTCGAGACGGAAGGTATTGTCACTTCAGTGAAAAAAGTGAAGGCCGGACACAGCCTGGGATTCCGTACGCTTCCTCTTACAGAATACATACGGGATCAGAAGCTTGTTCTGACCGGCGCAGAAATCACCATTCAGTATGATGAGGGCGGCAGCGCCGCAACCGAGATTCTGCGTGGCGAAGACCTTCTGGATGACTGGGTCATGCTGGAAACCCAATTGATAGAAGGTGCGGTTACCTTCCGCAACAGCGACGGCTGGACGCTTACGCTGCCCAATGTCAGCCCTTCCCGCAAACTTACGGCAATCGGAAGTTACAATGTCTTCCTTTCTTACGAGGGACTTTCTTCCTTCGAACTGGGTGCAGGTTATACCATTCATGTAACGGATCCCGTTGACAATATCGTGTTGGTGACGCCGCTGGATGATGTGTTTGCGGGACAGGCACTCAATCTGCAGGGAAAATATATCCGGGTCTATTATGTTTCCGGCAGATATGAGAATGTTGCCCTTACCGGTTCTATGGTGAATTACAATCCCCGCAATCTTAAGGCGGAGATACGCACCGTCACCATTTCTTATACCGATCCCAATACGGGAGATATTCATACGATCGATACGCAGATTGAGGTTTTCGCAAAGGCATTGCGGAGCATCAGTCTTGTGTCGGCTCCTGTACAGACAGAATATTTGTTTAATTCGAACGACAACATCAATTATGCCGGTCTCAAATTGATGTTCTGTTATAATAACGGCAGTTCCGACATTGTCGAGGTGACGGAAGACAATTTCTCGGATTTCGTTTTTGAGAATTTCGACACAAGCATACAAATGGATGCAAGAGAAATCCGTGTGATATATGTCAATTACAACGATATTCCCCGTGAGAATAATTATGAAGAAATTTTCACGACGTTCAATATTTCTGTAAAAGACCAGATCATTACTTCTCTCCGCTGGAGCGGTGCTTCCGCATGGCCGGTCATTAACGCAGAAGAGGGCCAGAATTTAACAGAAAATGACATTTCTTCCAAGGTAAGCGGTTTTACGGTTTTGGTAAAAAACTCGGGCAGCGATGATACGGAAGAAAGGACGTTGGCAGAAATGCTGGGCCTTTCTCTCAGATTGGAAGGCTATAAAGCAAATACTGCAATCACGCAGCATGTCAAGCTCGTATATATCTATAACAAAAATCTGTGGCTCGATGTCGAAGTCAGAATCACGCCCAGAGTACTGTACAGTATTACGTTTCCCGCGCAAACCAAACCGTTGACAGTCATAGAAAATAACGACATTTCACTCACGGAATATAAGCTGATTCTCAATTACAGCAACGATACCAGCGAAACGATATCGATGATTCAGGCATACATTGTCAAGAGCCCAGACAACCCCGGCGGTTATGATAAAAACGATACCCGCATCGGAGAACGTTCCGTATCCATCATGTATACAGAAAACGGCGTGACGTGTTATCTTTTTACGACAATCGATGTCAGAGCCAAGCAGCTGACAGGCATCGGCGTGAAGACACTGCCCAAAATCAAATATATAGAAGGGGAAGAGCTTGATCTGACAGGAGGCAAGGTATCGCTGTTCTATAATAACGGTTCGCAGATGGAACTCAATATGACGGATGCCACGACAAGTGTGTTTTACGTCAACCGCAACAAATTTGACAGCAACGAGTTTTCCGGCGTTTCCAAACTCCAGACGATATATATCATTTATGAAGCGGAAGGACAGAAGTTCACCACGCATTTTGATATTATTATGCAGGACAGAAAAACTCCGGTTGTTGTATTTGATGCCCAGAACCGCTATGAGTTTACCTATGGTGCAAGCGCGGCTCCCGGATTCTCCGTATTTGGCTATGCGGATTATAATCAGACGGAAGCAACGATGCTCTTCGGCCCGGACAGGCTTGCACATGTCCGAGTCAGATATGTCAACGTAAACGAATATAACAATCAGGATCCCAATAAGGATTATACCGTGCTTCCTTACGAAGTAGGCGAATACTATATCGTTGTATCGTATGACGCAGATCCCAATGGTTATACCAGAGACAGCATTCATAACAGCTTTCTGGTGGTATGTCCTTCCAGACTGATTATCCGCAAGCGTCCTATCTACGTGATTGTTGACGGCATAGAAAAGATTTATGGCACCGCAAATCCCAATTATGTGATTACATTCGTCAGTGAAGACAAATACCGCAATCCGTCTTTGACAACGGATAGACCCTTTGCCTACAACGATACCTATCTCTCTGCCAATTTTATCATGACATCGGGAGACCAGAGCGACTGCTACGATAAGTCGGGTAATCTGATTACCTGCTTCCTTTTCACTTGTGTGGATCGCTCGGCATTGCCGATCGGCGTCAATACTGCGGTCGGCAGCTATCAGATCACCGCATCCATGGGAACGTCGGTCAGCCGCAACTACAACATTGTGTTTGTGAACAATTATTTTGTCATCAAGGCAAGGGATGTTTTTGTGACACCGGTTCCGGTGACGGCAGAATACGGCGACCGCAATATTCTTTTCCGATACACTGTTTCGGGCAGACCGGGAGATCCGAACAGCGGTCTGTATGGTACGGATACTTTATCCGGCAGCCCTTCCCGTGTTGATGCAAACAACTACAACATCGGAAGATATGCCATCACCAAAGGCACTCTGTCCAATCCCAATTATAATATTATTTTTATCAACGATACTGCCAGTGACGGCGGAGCCAACGGTATCTATTTGACGATATACCAACGCAAGCTGTATATCAAAGTCAACAGCCGCATTATATCATACGGCGATGCGGTGCCCGTTTTCGGTTCTTCGGATATAACGCTTTATCGGGATGACGTATGCACCATTACCGACGGTGCGCTGGCCATGACAGACACCTATGCGATGCTGCTGGGCACCACCGGTCAGCTGACGTTCTCCCATAATGTTGTTGCGCTCAGCAATGTAGGCAAATATCCTCTTACTGTAGCGATTACCGGTGTAACGCTGGGCAGTGTCCTATCAAATTACGATATTACCTATATCCCGGGTTATATCGAAATCAAGCAAAAACAGATTTATGTCCAAGCAAATCCGGCGTCAAAGATATACGGAGATCAGGATCCCGAATTGACGTATACGGTTCTCTCGCAATTGCCGTCCGGTGTTTTACAGGGGCATATAGCCAGACAGACCGGCGAACATATCGGTGTCTATGCCATAACTTCGGGTACGCTCAGCTCTTCGAATCCGAATTATAAAATCGAATTCACAGGAGCGACTTTTGAGATTACTTCACGATCCCTGATTGCCCGTATCGACCCTGCGCAGCTGACGAAAGTCTTTGACGGACGGATTCCATCACCACCGGCGTTTTCCATCTACCAGATTGTAAACGGTCAGGAAGTGCCGGTAAGTTCCTCCTTTAATACATCGTTTATCAGTATTACCATTGCCGATGCCAGACGCGATACGGGAAGTTACAATCTGGTCATCAACAATACCAATGCAAATTATACCGTATCCTTCCCTGCCGGAACAAATTACAAATACACCATTACCAAAAGAAGCGTCAATGTCAATATCGTTATCCCCGACAGTCTGCCTTACAAAGGGGAAGGCTATGTCTTTGACGCGTACGTGCCGGATTCAGAAGTGCAGAGATTCTATAACTCCAACGGTACCGTCATGGTGGACGAGTTCAACAATGAAATAAAGGACCAGATATCGGTTATTCTTCAGTTTACGACCGGAAGCAAAGCTGTCTTTGTAGGAAACTATGAAGTATATGTTTCGGCACTGATCAGCGAGAATGATAATTATCAGATCAACGGTTCCATTTCGAGAACGTTCACCATTACACCGAGACCGTTGACCGTCACCATGAAACCTTCGGTTTTGACATACGGCAACACAATCGAAAAAGAGTATAACAACCAGTATGTCGCAATCAAAGCAGACGATTATGTTCTCAGCAACACCATCCCGGGCAGCAGTGACGAAATCAATTTTTCTATCAAAGTCATCAGTATCGAGCATGGACTTGATACGGCAAAAAATGTTATCTTCAATTCGGATGGCACGGTGGGAAGCTATGATATTGTTGTCGTGCAACCTTCCAACAACAATTATACGGTAGCTCTTGCGGCGCCCTACAAGTATAAAATAACACCAAAGAATGCCAAGATTACCATCGCGTCGAAATATCTTACACGCGCTTACGACGGCAGCGAGCCTCGTATTGATGATTTCAGCAAGGTATCGACGCTTGCAAAATCCAGCGTTGTCTTTACATTTACGCGTGACGCCAACGATGGCAGAAAGAATACCGAGGTGGGTGTATACAACATCAGTGTATCCAGCACAGACCCCAACCACACCGTATACCTTGCCGCAAATTATCAATTCACGCTGACCAAAGCCAATGTCAACGTCAATATGAAGACGGCTTCAAAATCTTATGATGGACAGCCCGTCAATATTCTTTATAACCAGCTCAACGTCGCCACAGTCGCCTCCGGCAGTGAACCTTATGTGCGCTCCTTTTCAGCTCTTCCGATATATAACGGTCAGGAAATTATCGGATATACCGATGTGGAAACAATATATTCAGAGTTCCAATCAACGATGACACAAATGGTGTATCTCTTCTCCCGCAACCGCGAAAAGGCAAACAATATTTTGTTTGATGATCTCGGCCTTGCTTCATTGCGTATTGCAGAAGCCAAAAACAGCATACAGGAATCCCTGATTTATCTGACCGCGCACCTTTCGGTGCTCAAAGGCACTTCAAGCTATGCAAATTGCGTCAATTATCTCAATCAGGCGACAGGCTATCTGAATGCAATAGGCGTCAGCACGACTGCCGATGAGCGCAATGCAAACCTCAACAGCGCCAAGACGAGAATTAATTCCGCATATGACATCATAGAAAAAGAAAACACCTATCTGGCGTTTGTCTTTACTCCTTTGTCAGCCGGATCGGATCCTACCGCGACAAATGCCGGCGAATACAGGTTCTCGTTCCGTCAGAATGATTTCAACAGGAATTACAATTACAACAGCTCCTTGCTGACATACGTCATCAATAAACAGGAAGTATACCTCGGCGTATTCACCTATTCAAAGGTATACGGAACGATTCTTCAGAATCCCGTGCAGGGGTCTCCTGATTATTATGCGTACGAAACAAGCAAAATTGTCAACGGCAACCGCGTTGTCGTCACATTGCCTAATTTCAATCCTCTGTTTGAAAGAGAGGACAGCAACAACTTCAATGTGGGACGTTACAGTATTTCGTTTATTGACACCGAAACATTGGGCAACAATTACAGAGTTCTGGTGGATAAAAATACGTCGCTGGGCTATACATGGGAATTCGTGATTACTCCGTCCTTGTTGACCATTCAAATCAATAATACCGGATACGGAGCTGCCGGCGGAAGCGATTATGTCGAATATGGCACGAAGATAACACAAAACCTTGTCAATAAATGGAGCTATGTTTCGGGCTTGACCAGCGGTGATTTGCAGCTGGTTTCAGAAGGCGGCGTTGTATCGCAAACACTTCTGACGCAATATATCATCAACGCCGGTACAGTTGTATATACGGCAAGAAAGATCCTGGGAGAATCCGGCGGCGCTTATATCCTCGGCAACGATGTGATATCCGACATGAATGCCAAGCCTTCTACGGGCGAATATCAGATATCTGCAACCAATTTTGCTTCCGCAAACTATACCATCAACGTGTTGCCTGGACTCATGAAGATATCCAAGGCCAATCTGACGATCAATGCGGGTTATAACAACAGTCTTTCACGCATTTACGGCGACGCTCTGATATTGTCCTTCGGCGGATTCATGTACTCGGATTATATCAATGTGTTTTACAATTATCAGACAAACGATTATTATTACACCTACAATCTCGGTGAAGACGGAGGCACATTCACCGTTCCGACAAATTACTTCAATGTCAATTTGTATAATGAGAATCCGTTTGCGCTGCAAACTTCAATCACGGAAGCAGAGGGTTATATCGTCGGATTTGATTGGACACCGGCCCAAGCCGAAGCATTGAAAAACTACAATCTGACAGGGATTTATGACCAATACGGTCAGCATATCGAATACAGGCTGTTCATCAATAAAGCTACACTTACCATGTATGTCACCAACGCCGACAATCCCGCCATAAGTCCGGAAACCATTTATGGAGAATTGCCCAATCTGAATTTCTCCTATTCCGGATTCAAAAACAATGATGCCGCTGCTTTGGTTTTCAGCAATCCGTCCTATGAAGGACTGAGATTGCGCAACACCTGGGACCCGAAGCTCCTGACAAGTTATGATTTTACTTTCTCACAGGACGCATTGTTGACTCTCAAAAATTATAATGTCGTACTTGCTCCCAACATCAATCTGAATGTCATCAAACGGCAATTATATGTGCGGTTCAATAAGGATATATCGGTGATGTACAACGCTTCGTCGGATCCCAAGGTGCAGATAAGCTATTTTGCCGCGACTCTGTCCGGAACAGAGTACACCGTTGTATCCGGCCAGTATTATTATGGCGATATCTTGTTTACCAACACCGATAAATACGGTACAAGTTATTCCAATGCGGGTTTTGCCAACGGAGATACAGCCACGACAATCTTCAACTGTTACGGAGACTCAGAAAAAACATATACGATCGGCGATACCACGTATTATTATATAGACTATACCCATTCGGTAAGACACACATTGGTTTATAATCAATGCATCGGAGAAAATCAAACGATTTCTCTCTCCGGATTGTCCTTTGTCAACGGCAGCCAGCAGAATTATCAGATCAATTATGAGACGACAAGACTCAATGTCTATGGGAATCTTGCTTCTTTGTCCATTTCCGATGGGGATATCCTTCTGAATGGGGACAGCGTTGATAATTTCACCATGAAAGCGACCTATGAGGACAACTCGGTATACTATTATTCATATCAGGAACTGAGGACGCTTCCCGGCGCATACAACGTCAGCATATCGCCTTCTTCTCTGCCCGCCAATCTCAACAGGAATTTCAACCTTACCGTCACCTTTAACCGGACGTACACGCTTACGCCATATAACGGGCCGACGACAATGGATGATTATCCTGTAAATAATGGTCTGACCGCTCAGCAGACGATACCTACGGTAACCAATACCATACGTGCAAGGATCTATGATACCTCAACTTCTTTGACGCCGGTCAGTCTGTCGGGATATACCTACCGCAACGACATTAATGCGACAGGAAATACATCGGGATCCATGTATACTTTGTCCGCTGCCAATGCAGGTTATGACTATATAGAAGTATCGTTGCGTATGGTTCCGTCGAAAACAGAAACCGGCTTCCAGCTTTGGTTGAACGGTATCGACAGTGCTTCTTATCTGGTTTTCAAATATGACCATACCGACAAGCTTTACAAACTCAACATCAGCGGTACGGATACAGAACTTTCGTTGCCCAATATAGATCTGCTGGATGGATTCACGCATACTATCCGCGCATATTTTGACAAGAGACTGCAGATTTTGTATCTCTATATCGATAACTATGCCTATGCGCAGATTGCTATTCCTTCCTTTACCTTTGCTTCAAACGAAGTTTCAAAGCCCCAGATCAGCTTCTACGGCATGCATGCCTGGGTCCGGAACTTCGCGGTGGGCTATATCGGATATTATGACCGTATCGCCACGCGGGCAAAAATTTCGGAATCTCTGCCTCTCTCCTATTATCTGACCACGTCGGACACCGTAACAGTCAGACCGGATGTCGTCCTCAAGTCCTCGATTTCGGACAGTGTATCCGCGGCAAGAGGCTACGTCAATGTCTATAAGCTGAACGGTGAAGAGGTGTCCGCATCCGAAAACCAGATACTCAGAAGCGGCACCTATCATCTGGAATTGACGATATGGCATGGCGTCAATGTTGTTGACCGTTGTGCGGTAGTCATTCATGTGTCCTATGCCGCGGTTGTCTCCTCTGTCAAAGAAAAAGGAGGGTCGATCATCAACAGCAATATTTTACCCAGCAATCCCGCCGCTTTCAAGAGCTATACAGACGGCGATAACGATGATTTGATTGATAACCTGCAACAGGAGTACCATACCTACGAATTGGCGTCTTCAAGAACCGCGTATACTTCGCTGACTTTGTCCCTCTCGATGAAGGTTGCAAAAATGGAAGGGATTGGCGGCGGCAGTCCGTACTACCGCGCGACAAATGCAAAAACTTTTGTGACGCTGTGGGGGAACGACAGTTCCTATGCCGCCGGATATCAGATGGCTGCCGGATATTACGGCATCGCATTATCCTACGAAAGGGACGCCAACGGGGGCACGCAGATTACAAGGCTGAATGTTACATTCGGCAACGGGGTCAATTATTACAACAGCATCCCGGGTGTAAATTGGGAGAGCGAAACGGAATATACCGCAAAGCTCTATATTGACAAAACCAATCCCGATGCGTTCGGCGGAGCCTCAGTCAAGTTTTTACTCTATAACGGATCTTCAGAAATCTATTCCTGCATCATCCGTGAAGGCTCTCTGTTTACCAACAGCAACGGCGTACCCGTCAGCGAAACCCAGATTAAGAACCTGATCGGCATAAGCGGATGTCAGGCATCCATTATCTCTGCGGATACAAAGCTCACAATCAGCCGCGCGCAGTACGGGTTTGAAAACAAGACGGTTAACGATTATATCATAGGCGGAGCGTATCAACAAAGCAGTCCGAACGGTGTAGCCGTATCTTCGGGCAAGGTGTATCTCTCCGACAATACCGGCAGCGCCTGCTTAAGTGCAATGGGCGAGTCTTCTGTCAAATTTGCCTTCAACGGCGGCATCGGCAGCGCCGACTTCAAGTTTGTGATTGCCGCAACAGACAAATCCTCCGACGGAAGAGCGTACGTTATAGAATATATCGGCAGCGAGCAGAAACTCTACTTCTACTTTATCGATAATACCGTAATTTATAAAAAACAGCTTCTTGCCTCCGGTATCAATCTCGCAACGGGTACGCATACCATTTCTGCCAAAATCAATAGAACAGCAGTCGAAGAAACCGGTAATCTGGGCGGCTTATTATCGTACAGAAGCGATCCTGTCGGCAATGGCGCCTCTGTGTATTACCATACGGTATCGGTGAAACTGGACGGCATGGCGGTCGGCAACGGCAAAGCGCCATATTACAATTCCACGCTGTACTGGATGACCGACAATAACGATTTCAATTCCGGTCTGGTGCCCGGCATGGGTTACTTTGAGACCTTCATGGACAACTATGTTTATTGTTATCTGGATTTGACCTCGGCGCCCATTCTTTTGTACGGGTTGGAATCCGCGATGAACAGCACCAGCGAACATTTATTATAATTCTTCACGCAAAAACAAAAAGCACCTGCCAAAGGGTGCTTTTTGTTTTGCATACCCATTCCATTCCAGAAAAAACGATCTTTTTTTAAGCGCTCCTCAATGAAAGTCTTATTTCTGCCCGCAGGAAGAACATGAAGAAAAGAAAATTCATCCCGCCATCATCGCAATGATGTATCTCTAAGGAAAACAAATAAAATCGCTTGCGTGGATTCGTCTTTTTGTGCTATAATCATCAAGCATCAGGGCTTGCCCTCATAGTCTAACGGTTAGGACGCTGGCCTCTCACGCCGGTATTAGGGGTTCGAATCCCCTTGGGGGTACCAGAAAGCTGTTTCATCCGAGACAGCTTTTTTATTTGTCGCCATTTTTTCATATACTAGACATGTGCTGAAAACGGACAATTGCCTTGCAGAAGGCAGCATCATGAAAAATTTGCTTTTGTTCAGCTTTCCGCTGATTCTTTCCAATCTGCTGCAGGCGGCATTCAACGTAACCGATATGATCGTTGTCAGTCATTATAAAGGGTCTGAGGCTTTGTCGGCAATCGGAATCGGCGGCCTTATAACCTATCTCATCATCAACGGAGCGACAGGATTGTCCGGCGGGCTGACCCTTTTGATCGGAAAATTATACGGAGCGAAAAAAGAAAAAGAAATCAGGCAGAGTATCGGGAATTTCAGCTTGGTTTTTGGTATTTTATCTGTGATTATAAGCGTTCTGGTGATGCTTGGAGCAGATGTCTGGCTCAAAGCGCTTGCCACTCCTCAAGAGGCGTTTGAAGAAGCAAGGAGATATGTACGTATTGCCATGTCGGGATTGCCATTGGTATTTGTCTATAACGGTGTCGCCGCAGTTTCCAAGGGCCTGGGGGACGGAAAGCTGCCGCTGCTTATTATTGCAGCCGCGGCAAGTATGAATGCCGGTTGGGATATGCTGCTGATTGCAGGGCTCGGACTGGGGGCGGGATTCACTGCGATCTCCAATATTCTGTCCGAAGGCGTGGCGGCAGTTATCGGCATCGCAGTACTTTTTAAGGAGCAGCCGCTGTTCAGATTGCAGAAAGAAGATTTTGTTTTCGATTCGGGCATGATAAAGGAGCTTGCAAAGCTCGGAGCACCTCTTGCCGTCCTCAATATCACCGCAACGCTTTCGTTTATGCTGTTAACTTACATTGTCAACCAGATAGGCGGTGACAGTGCGGTATTTGCATCGGGAGCGCACGCGATTGCGACCAAATATAACGGCATGGCGCTTCTTCCGGCGCGCGCCGTATCCCTTGCGATTGCCGCAATGGTATCCCAGAATTTAGGTTCCCAAAAGCCGGAGCGAAATCGCAAAACAATGTTTACGGGTCTCTGCATCAGTCTGGTGCTTGGTTTGCTGATTACGGCAGTATCCTTTTTCTTTCCGGATGCTGTCTTTCATGCGTTTGGCACCAAAGAAGAAACAATACAGATGGGACGGAGCTATATGAAAATCATGAGTTTCGATTATATGATTGTTCCTTTCGCGGTCTCTGCCTATGGACTTGCAGACGGTTATGGCAAAACCTATGCGACAATGACGATAAATATGATTGCCTCTGTCGGTATACGCGCGCCTGCGGCATATCTGTTCGGGATCGTCTTTAGCATGGGAATGCCCGGCATAGGTTTTGCGATCATAACTGCTTCTGCTGTCAGCGCAATAGCATCGTGGGGATATCTTCTGATAATCAAAGAAAAACCGCTCATCGCACGAAAATGCAGACATATCTTGCAGTAATTGTGCAGCAACGCTACGCAACAGATTCCTATCTGTCTACAAAAAGCGGCTTTTAGAGACGGCCATTGCAAAAAGAATGTAAAGATTGACTTTTATTGTGTTTTTGTCTATGATGGTAACATGAAGGATTTTACAGAAAAACTGAAGACGCTGCCCACTTCAAGCGGAGTATATATTATGATGGATGCCTACGGCCAGGTTCTTTATGTCGGCAAGGCGAAGAATCTGAAGAACAGGGTGCGGCATTATTTTCAGAACAGTTCTACAAAAACAGAAAAAACGATGCTTCTGGTAGAGAAGATTGAAGACTTCCGCATCATTAAAACCAACTCCGAGGTCGAGGCACTCGTTCTTGAAGATAATCTCATCAAGGAGCATCAGCCTTATTATAATATTCTTCTTAAAGATGATAAGACATATCCGTATATCCGAATCAATCTCAAAGAAAATTTTCCTAGAATCGAGGTAACCCGCAAGCTCAAGGCAGACGGAAGCAGATATTTCGGCCCGTATATGCTGGGGCTTTCTGCGGGTGCAATTATGGAGCTTATTCACAGCGCCTTCCCCCTCCGGAGTTGCGCGGGAGAAATCAAATCCAAAAGAAAGGGTACAAGAGAATGTCTCAATTATCATATCGGGCGCTGTTCGGCGCCGTGCGTAGGGAAGATTACTCCTGAGGATTACAAAGAGATAGTCCGCAAAGCAATGGATTTTTTAGGCGGGAACGATAAAGAAGTCCGCGCGAATTTGGAAAGGAAGCTTGCGGACGCCTGTGCCGGAGAGGAGTTTGAGCTTGCCATCAAATATCGCGACTCTTTGCAGATGCTCGATAAGCTGGTAAGAAAACAGATTGTCAGTCTTCCACAAGAAATCAATTTTGATATCTTCACCATCGCGGACAACGGCATGTACGGCGTCATCAATTATATGGTTGTCCGAGGCGGCAAGGTTCTTGGCGCCGAAAACTATCCGGTTGATGAAGCCGGCGCGGCATCCGAAAAACTGTCTTCCTACATTATGCAATTTTATGGGAAGAATCCTGTATTGGCAGACGAGGTGCTGGTGTCGGAAGAGCTTGAATTTCGCGCGGAGCTGTCGGATTATCTCACTTCACGCAAAGGAAGCAAGATTCATATTGTTTGTCCCAAGGGCGGTGTTCGGGGACAGCTTGTCGATATGTCATTTGCAAATGCAAAAGAACATCTGGATGTTACGGTAACCAGAATCGCCTCAAAAGAAGCCCTGACAACTGGTTCTGTCCAAAAGCTGCAGGAATCTCTGGAGCTTCCCAGACCGCCCAAACGGATAGAATGTTATGATGTTTCCAACATCAGCGGGACAGACAAGGTGTCCAGCATGGTGGTTTTTATCAATGGCGAACCGGCCAAGGACAAGTATCGCAGATTCCGTATCAAAACGGTGCGCGGCGCGGACGATTTTGCATCCATGCGGGAAACGCTTGGCAGACGTTTAGGAGAACTGTCTTCTTCGGATCCCAGTTTTTCGGAGAAACCCGATCTCATTGTGATTGATGGCGGCAAGGGACAGCTTTCATCTGTGTATGATCTTGTAGATCCCTGCGGGATACCGGTTATCGGTCTGGCAAAGAGAGAAGAAGAGATAATTTTGCCCAACCGTTCTGAGAGTGTGGTGTTGCCTCGGGACAGCCTTGCGCTGTCGCTTCTTCAGCGTATCCGGGACGAAGCGCACCGATTTGCCATAACCTATCACAGAACGCTCCGCAAAGAACGTCAGACGCGCTCCAACCTCAAAAACATCAAAGGCGTGGGCGAGAAACGTGCCAGAGCCTTGCTTGTATATTTCAAAAAAACAGAAGCCATTGCTGCGGCCTCCGTAGAAGAAATCATGAAGGTGGAAGGCTTTGGCAGAATACATGCAGAAAACGTGAAAAAATATTTCGAGGACATCAGACGCAATGAAATATAAACTGATTGTATCCGACTTGGACGACACCCTTCTCAATGACAATCTGATTATTTCAGATAAGAACAGACAAGCTGTGGCAGATTACATTGCTGCCGGCGGCGTTTTTACGATTGCCACGGGCAGAATGACAAAACCGATGTTGGATATCTGTAAGGATTTGCATCTCCGTGGAGAAGCAATCAGCTATCAGGGCGCTGTTGTCACCGATGTCTTTAGCGGCAGAACGGTAGAAGAAACGGGTATTCCCAATGCTGTCGCCCTGGAGCTTTGCCATTATCTTGATAAACTCAATGTGTATTATCAGGTATACGAGGGCAGTAAAATACATATCAAACGTCTGACAAGCTGGAGCGAGCTGTATAAGAAATTCTGCGATTGTCCTTTTTATGAACATGGCGAAAATCTTATCGGCTATATAAAAAACAAAGGATTTCATCCTGTAAAGATTCTGTTGATGGAAGACCCGCTTTTTATCGGAGGACATATTTCGGACCTTACCGAAGCGTTCGGCAAAGATCTTCTTGTCAATACTTCCAAGAAATGGCTCATCGAAATGGTCAACAAGAAGATAAACAAAGGCACGGCTGTTGCGGGCATCGCAAAGCGTCTCGGGATTTCGCGTGAAGAAGTGATTTGCATCGGCGACAGTTCGAATGATTTGTCTATGATAGAATACGCCGGTCTGGGCGTAGCGGTCCAGAACGGCGATCCGGTTTTGAAGCAGCTTGCGGATTACGTCTGCCCTTCCAACAATGAAGACGGCGTAGCGCATGTGATATACAAATTCGGATTGGAGGAAACGATATGAGACTTATCAAAGAAGAAACGGACAAGGTCAACGTATCCCCGAAGAAATTTGCAGAGGATTGCGGTTTTGAAATAATCTATGCGCCCGAGGACAAGGAGATGTCGCTCAGCACAATGAGCGTATCACGTCCCGGGCTTCTTCTTTCGGGCTTTACAGAGTATTTTGCATCTTCAAGAATTCAGGTGCTCGGCAAAAGCGAGATGGCATATCTTGCCAGTCTGCCTCCTGAAATCAGGGCAGAGCGTCTGGAGAGCTTGTTTTCAAAAAACATCCCTTGCTTGATTATTTCGCGCGGGCAGAAAGTGCCCAGAGAAATTCTGGAAGCCGCAAAAGAGTCGTCAACGCCCGTTTTCCGTTCCGAAGGTGTCACGGCCATGATCATAAATGATGTGACTTCCTATCTGAATGAGTTGCTGGCTCCGACCGTATCCATGCACGGTATTTTATTGGATATTTATGGTACGGGTGTCATGATCGTCGGAGAGAGTGGCATTGGCAAAAGTGAAACGGCATTGGAACTGATACACCGCGGGCACCGTCTGGTATCCGATGATCTTATAGAATTCAGGAGGGTGCGCGACGATATTTACGGCGAAGCACCGGCAATCATCAAGCATATGATGGAGATCCGCGGTCTGGGCATCATCGACGTCAAGGCGGTTTATGGCGTGGGTGCAGTCAAAAAGCGCAAACGCTTGGAGCTTGTGATCGGGCTTGAAAATTGGGCGCCGGAGAAGGAATACAGACGTGTGGGAAACCCGAATCTGAACGAGATGATACTGGATATCCCCATCCCCAAATACATTATACCCATCATGCCCGGCAGAAACATTGCCATTCTTATTGAGGTAGCCGTCCGCGATTTCCGCCTCAAGCAGGAGGGATACGACACACTCTCAGAAATCGAAAAGCGCATGGAAGACGGACATCGCTGAAAAGGATGCCGTGAACAAATCCGCGTGGCCTGCCTGCACGGATATTTTTATAGTATAAGGGAACAATATTGCACGAGGGCAAGAATGAACGATCGATTGCAGAAATACCGCGATAAAAGAGATTTTGCAAAGACTGCCGAGCCTCAGGGCAAGGCGGAGCATAAAACCGAAGCATTGCGGTTTGTTGTCCAGCATCATTTGGCGCGCAGGGATCACTATGATTTCCGTTTGGAGTGGGAAGGGACGCTTTTAAGCTGGGCGGTGCCCAAAGGACCGTCGTACAATCCTTCGGATAAACGTTTGGCCGTGCGAGTAGAAGACCACCCCATAGAATATAAGGATTTCGAGGGGACGATTCCTAAGGGTGAATACGGCGGCGGCACGGTGATGCTCTGGGACGAGGGCACATGGGAGCCGCATATGGATATCGACAAGGGATTCAAGGAAGGCTCACTCAAGTTCACTCTTTATGGGACGCGTCTGAAAGGCAATTGGGCACTCGCGCAAGTCCGTAACAAAGAGGATGACGATAAAGAAAACTGGTTGCTTATCAAAGAAAAGGACGATTATGCTCTTCCCGACAGCGGTATAGAAAAATATAATACAAGTATCAGGACGGGAAGGACCATGGAAGAAATTGAAGAAGGCAGGGAGGCCGGCGGGCTCCATAACCCTTTTGAGCATACGGGCGTTCAATTGGCAAAACTTGTTGCCCGAGCGCCCGAGGGAGGAGACTGGGTCTATGAACTCAAGTACGATGGTTACCGTATCCTTGCTTATATCGAATGCGGCACAGTAAGACTGATGACGCGCAACAACCTGGATTATACCGGCCGATTTTCGCCCGTTGCGGACGCTTTGCGGACATGGGCAAAGGGGCGCGCGATGGTGCTGGATGGTGAAATGGCAGTCGCAGACGAGAGCGGCAGGACCGACTTTCAGGCACTGCAGCAATACATCAGAAATCCCGAGGGCAAAAATCTGACCTACATTGTTTTTGACCTTCTTGCACTTGACGGGCAGGATATGCGCGGATTGCCCCTTGCAGAAAGAAAAAAACAGCTTGAGTATCTGATGTCCGATGCGCCCGAAAACCTCCGGTACAGCCGCCATATTGAAGGCAGCGGGAAGGATTGCTTTGAAGCCGCCTGTCGCATGGGGATGGAGGGAATTGTCGGCAAAAAGGCTTCTTCAGGATACCAAGGTACGAGAAACGGGGACTGGATAAAGATAAAATGTGACAACAGACAGGAGTTTGTCGTTGGCGGATACACGATTTCGGATAAGGCGGTCAGAGAGGTTTCCGCTCTTCTTCTGGGTACGTATGAAGGGGATAAACTTGTTTATGCAGGCCGAGCCGGAAGCGGATTGACGGAGCATGGCGCCGCAGGACTTATCAAGGATTTTGAAAAACTGGTTATAAAAGAATCCCCCTTTGTCAAGCCGCCCAAGCCGCGCGCCGGCGAAAAGATACTCTGGCTCCGGCCGGAGAGGGTCGCGGAGGTCCGATTTGCCGAGCGCACCGCAGACGGGCTGCTGCGCCAGGCAAGCTTCAAAGGCATGCGGACAGATAAAAATCCCCGCGATGTTGCAGCCGAAAAGCCGGAAGAGGAAGATCTGAATAAAGAAGAAAAAATGGAAAACGGAAAGGATGGGGGAACAATGGTCGGAGGAATAAAGATTTCCAATCCGGACAAGG
This sequence comes from Clostridiales bacterium Firm_09, assembly GCA_001604065.1. Classification (GTDB taxonomy): domain Bacteria; phylum Bacillota; class Clostridia; order Christensenellales; family DTU072; genus Firm-09. The sequence goes on along the minus strand of LVAO01000006.1, from coordinate 208,844 downwards.
TGATGTTTGAAGAAGGTGGCATCACCAAAGCCGATGTGGCAAGGTATTATGAAAAGATATCCGGGCGCATGCTTCCGTATATCAAGGGGCGTATTCTGAGCATAGTGCGCTGTCCCCAAGGGGTGGGTGAAGCCTGTTTTTTCAAAAAGCATCCCGACAACAGCGCAAAGGGCATTGTTCCGGTCGAGGTAACGGGAGGCGAGGGCGGCGAAGGAACGTATTTTTATATAGAAAGCAAAGAAGGGCTTGTTGCCGAGGCGCAGATGGGGACATTGGAATTTCATACCTGGGGCAGCCGCGCCGACAAACTGGAAACGCCCGATATAATGGTATTTGATCTGGATCCCGACGAGGGAATGGATATAGGACAAATCAGGCAGGGCGTCAGAGATATAAAAGAAATTCTGACCGGGCTCAGGTTAAAAGCCTACCTCAAAACAAGCGGCGGCAAGGGCTATCATGTTGTCGTGCCTATTCGGAAAGAAATGAGCTGGGAAGAATTTCACGACTTTGCAAAAGGCGTCGCGCAGGTAATGGAAAACAGATGGCCGCAGAAATATACAAGCAATGTCCGCAAGGAAAGGCGCAAAGGACGCATTTTTATCGATTGGATGCGCAATGGCAGGGGAGCAACCAGTATCGCGCCGTACTCCCTCCGGGCGCGTCAGGGTGCCAAGGTTTCGATGCCCATCTCCTGGGAAGAGCTGGATGCAATCGTTCCCGACGGCATCGATATGATGGAAGCACTGCGAAGAGCAGTACGTTCGGATCCCTGGAAAGATTTTTTTGATTGAAGCGAAAAAAGGCTATTGTTTGAATTTTTTTGTTTGAGGCAGCTCCCTGTTGATGTACTGGTCCTCAGATTGTGTGAAGCGGACAAACTGGCCTTCCCAATCGAAGCGGATTGTGGCAAGTTCGCCGTTGCGGTGCTTGGCAATATCAAGGAATACGGTATAATTGCCGTTGGATTTTTCGTTTTCGTTTTCGCGGGAGAGGAACATAACAATGTCTGCATCCTGCTCGATGGCGCCCGATTCGCGAAGGTCGCTGAGCTTGGGCGTTTTGTCGTCGCGGCTCTCGATGCCGCGCGACATCTGAGACAGGGCGAGGACGGGGCAGTTCATTTCTTTGGCAAGAATTTTCATCATGCGTGAAATTTCGCTGATTTCGTTCTGCTTGGAGTCGTTGCGGCGGTCCTTGTCGCCGGACATCAGCTGCAGATAGTCAATTACAATCAGATCGATACGTTTTTCTGCGGCGTACAGCCTGCGGCATTTGGAAAGGATTTCGCCCGGCTTGATCGTCGAGGTGTCATCAATGTAGACTTTGCTTTCGGATATTTTGCTGTGGGCGGTAATCAGAGACTCCTGTTCTCTGTCCTGTGTGGTCCCGCGTGTAAGGCTGTTCATGGGGATGGAACCGATGTCGCACAGGATTCTTTGAGCAAGCTGTGTCGCCGGCATTTCTAGCGAAAAAAGAGCGATGACGGCGCCGGGATTGGTGTTGGTGGCGATATTGGATACAATATTCAATGCAAACGAGGTCTTTCCGACCGAGGGGCGCGCCGCAAGAATAATAAGGTTGCCCTTTTGCAGGCCATTGGTGATGAAGTCAAATTTTTTGAAGCCCGTCATCAGACCGCGGCAGCTGTTTTTGTCGCGGCAGAGCGCATCTACGCGGGCGACAACTTGCCCGGATGCCTCTGAAATATGTACAAGCTCACTTTTTCTGGTACTTGAAGACAGTTCATAGATTCCTTTCTCAATAAACTCCAGCGTCTGCTTTTCATCCTTATTGGCATAGGCCATTTCGATGGTCCGGTTGCATAAGCTGATGATATTACGGTGCATCCTGTCCCGGCGCAAAATCTCCACATATTCTCTGTAATTTGCGGCGGAGGGAAAACGGTCGGCAAGCTCAACCAGATAGTCCAGCATGCTGAGGTCGGTGTTTTTGTCCTCCTCGATGCGGTCGTTGACGGTAATGGCATCTATGGGTTTATTGGCGTCGAACAGCTTTTTGCAGGCGTCAAAAATTTTGCGGTGGCGGTCGCTGAAAAAGACATCCGGCTCCAATGTCGGGATGAGTTCGCAAGCTACGGTGCCGTCTATGAGGATGCAGCCGAGGACAGACTGTTCTGCTTCATAATTGTTGGGGTATACTTTAACCGATTTTATCGGCGCTTTCTCTTCCGGCATATTCGATTCCTTATTCAGACATAACGATTTTTGCGTGAGGCGGCGTAGGCGATAAACACGCCCGCGGGCAGCGCCACGATGGCGATAATCATCAGATAATAGGTGACGTAATTGGGTGACTTCTGATAAAGCGTTATCGTTCGGTCAAGCGTATCCTCGGACATGATGAATTTATGGATATAGACATCCATATCCTTATAATAATAGATGCTATCGGCGTCGGAGCAGATAAGATTTTCGCCGCTGTCGACCCCCAGATTATAAATATAAGCGATGTCCTTGGCATTCAGTCCTTCAATATGGACGAGTTCTGTTGCAATGATTTCGATAACGGTATCGGAAATATCCTGAAAAACTGTTTTCTGGCTGCTGACATAGGTATTTGTCCATAAGCCCCAGATAAGCTTGCTTTTGCTTTGGGTTTCGTAGCCTGTATATCCCAGGGCAATATACATATCCGTAATGCTTTCATACTCCTGCAGAGGAACATCGATCAGGTTTTCTTCACGGTTGTAGCTGGAGAGATAATTTTTTTCTTGAAGCTCTCCGTTGATTGCGGCAAGCACGGCATCCACGCTTGCCGCACGGCCCTCCCTTGCCAATCCTGTCAAGCCTGAGAGGAGCGCGGATTTGTTTACATAGACCTGGATCTTGCGGAGTATCGAACCGTCGGGAAGATACAGGTTGTTGAAGGTAATTTCTGCCGAAAAGACACGCTCCGAACCATCGGTTACGGCATCCGAGGCATAGGCGCGATCTGCAAGGCGGTGCGAAGCTGGATACCATCCCGCAGCGTATGCGCCCGACACGAACGACAATAAAAGGGCAATTAAAAGAAAGCTTTTTTTCATACCAGTTTTTGTAATTCTTCAAGAGTTGCCGCAAATTCGCTCATTGCGTAATCAAAGGGCTCGGAAGCAGAAAGGTCGATATCGACAAGCTTGAGGATGTCCGGCGGCAGCATCGAGCTTCCGGCAGAAAGGAAGCGGAAATACTTTTCGACAAAGCTGTTGTCGGAAAGAATCCTGCTGACGATATTGACCGCTGCAGTCAATCCGGTGGAGTATTTATAAACATAGAAGGCGCTTCCTTTGTAAAAATGCGGAATGCGCGACCATTCGTAGGCAATCTGTTCGTCATGGACAACCGCCTCGCCATAATATTTTTTGTTCAGCTCCAGATAATGCGCAGAGAGCGACTCGTGTGTCAGCGGAATGCCTGCCTCAATCTGTGAATGTGCGAATTTTTCGAATTCTGCAAACATCGTCTGGCGGAAAAGCGTCGTGCGAAACATATCAAGGTAATAGGAGAGGAGGAACTTGCGTTGTTCACCCTCGGCGGTTTTAAGGAGGTATTTGAGAAGAAGCACTTCGTTAACCGTGCTGGCAATCTCCGCAACGAAGATGGCATAGTCCGCTTTGTTATAACATTGGGCATGCTTGCTGTGGTAAGAGTGGATTGCGTGACCCAGTTCGTGCGCGATGGTAAAAACATCATGCGCGGTTTTCTGATAGTTGAGAAGCACAAAGGGCGGCGAATCGTAGACGCCCCAATGATAGGCTCCGCTTCTTTTATTTTCTGTTTCTTCTACATCAATCCAGTTGCTGCGGTAAGCTTCTTCCAGAATCGAGCGGTATTTTTCGCCGAGCGGCGCGAGAGCTGAAATGACCAGCCTGTAGGCTTCGTCGTATTCCAGCGACAGATCGTATTCCTTGGTCAGAGGAACATACATGTCATACATATGCAACTCTTTCAGTCCGAGAGCTTTTTTGCGCAGCGCGACATATTCATGAACGGCGGGCGTGCCTTTGTTTACGGCTTTGATGAGGTTGTTGTAAACCTTGTCGGAAATACCTTCTGCATAAAGCGCATGCTGCAGAGCGGATTTATATTTTCGGACCTTTGCCAGAGCGCAGTTCTTTTTTACATTGCCGGCATAGGAAGCGGCAAGGGTATTCTTCAGCGACATATAGGCCTTATAATATTTTTCAAAGGCATCCTTGCGGACGTTCTGGTCGGGATGCTGGAGAAGCACAGAATACGTACCGTGTGAAAGCTTGACGGGTTTTCCGTCCGCAACGACGTCCTCAAAACGCATATCCGCATTGTCAATCCTTGTGAAAATCTGTTCAAAGTCTCCCATGAACGTAGAAAACTCCGACATCATTTTTTCTTCTTTGTCGGAGAGCATATGCTTCTTTTCGCGGATAAGCTCGTTGATGGTGTTGGTATAATCGGCGTATTCCGGACGCATCAGCATTTGGCGCAAAGTTTTTTCCGGCAGGCGGGAGAGCTGCGGCATCACGAAGCTGACGGCGGAAGAAAATTCGGTATACAACATTTCCATGCGGCTGCTGAGCGCCTGAAATCTGGTATCGGCGGTGTTCTCGTCGCATTTCATAAAAGAATAGACATAGAGACGTTCTGCCTTGCGTGCGGTGGCAGAAAGCTCGTTTAGGCAATCAATTGCATTCTCCGCGTTCAGTTTTCTGTTGTATTTTGCAAAGCCGGGGATGGCGGCTTTGACTTCGGCGACAAGCTGTTCCAATTCTTCTTCGCCGGAAATCATCAGTCCGAGATTCCATTTTCTTGAGGCGGGGACTTGATCGCGTCGTAACGGCATAATTCATCTCCTGAAAATAATATTTTACCTGGATACAAAAGTATCATACACTATAAATTTTTTTTCGTCAATGCTCCGGGCAATCCGACCCGGATAAAAAATCTTTTGTCGGCGCTCGATGTGATTATCGCGCTTCGTTTCTCATATAATTTCCTATGGGCTATTGGAATGAAATCGTAGCGCGCTTCGGACTGTCCGAAGAAAACTTTGCCGGTGGAAGCAAAATCAGCATTTTTGATGATGTCGGAGCGCTTGTCGAAGGGCATCGCGGCATTCTGAGCTATGCCCCCGATGAAATACGCATTCGCATCGGCAAAAGAAATCTGGTTCTGAAAGGCCAAAAAATGCGCATCGTAAACATCAACCGTTACGAAATCTATATTGTCGGACGCATTGCTTCGGCATCGGGAGAGGAATAACCATGGAGCGCTCAAAGCTGAAAACGGAAGCTCCGGCTGTATTTGTTCTCAATACGCTTGCATATGCCGGCATCACCGTACGAAAACCTGTTGAGAGCAAAAAGGGGATGATTTTTGAGATAGATAAATCGCAAAAAGCCGATGCTTTTGCTGTTCTTAAAAAAAAGAACGTCTCCTGTGAGGTCATAGAAGAAAGAGGTGTGAGGACATCCGTGAAGCAGCTCCTGTCGCGCTTCGGCATGTGGGCAGGCGTTCTTGCCGGACTCGTACTCGTATTTTTGTATACCACAACCATCACGAGAATCAAGGTGTCCGGCGCAGACCGCATATCGGAGGAAGAAATAAAGGAAGCGGCGGGGGTAAAGCTTTTTTCGCTGTTTGAAGAGGTCGACACCGGAGCGATTGAATCACGACTTGTCGCCATGGAAGGAATTTCGGGCGCGGCGGTGATACGCAAAGGAACGACGCTTGCCATCAGCATCACCGAGTCGATTGCACCGCCGAATATCGTGGATACCACGACCCCGGAACCCCTCATCGCTTCTGCGGACGGCATAGTATTGCGTGTCGTTGTCATACAGGGGACTGCGGCGGTAAAACCCGGTGATACCGTAAGAAAGGGCGACACGCTCATCAAACCCTATATGACGGATTCAGAAGGCAACATGCAGCCCGTTCGCGCAATGGGCGAGGTGGATGCCACGGTATATCTTCAGAAGCATGTTTTTTGCTCCGATACGATGATAAGCACCGTGCGCACCGGGAACAGCGTAAAAACCACAGTGATGGAGCTTCCTGGTTTGAGTTACAATAAGAAACCTGATTTTGTATCTTACGAAACAGAAACAGTACGATATTGTGCTTCGAACCTGCTTCCCTTCCGCCTGGTCGAAACGACGTATTATGAAACAAGAGAGGAGCAGATTTTTTTTGATATCGAGTCGTGCCGCGATTTGCTCATCAACGAAAGCCTAGCCGAATTGCGGCGTCAGATTCCGTACGGGGCCATGCCCGTCCGATGGTGGTATATGGAAAAAAGACTGGACAAAAACACAATTTTAAGTATATACTATCAAATAGAAACCAAAATCGCCGTACGGCCCGGACAACAGTAAAGGAGCAGAAGATGAAAGTCAGCGACAAAGCGAAAGATGCACAGACATCCGTACAAAGCGGCCAGAAGCAGAACCGCAAGGACATTGTGCGCCGTACGGTTTTTATTGCTCTTATTTCGCTGATGCTGGCGCTAATCATCCGTTTGTCGCGATTCGAAGAGGTCGGCACCGCAAGAGAGTTTTTCTCTCCGGACTCCCTGATGCGTATATTTCTGACCGCCTGCATCATGGCGGTGCTCTTTTCCACCATTCTGGTCTACACGGCATTCGTCAAACGCGAAAGAGTTCTCAACCGCAAGTATCTCAACGTGCTTGCGGCATCCGCGACATTGACATTCATCTGCGGCATGGTCTTTGGGCAGCTTGTCAATATTTATGTTGTTCCGCTGATGCTTTCTTCGCTTCTTGTCGCCACCCTCATCGACAAGCGCGTAGGCATCATTACCAGTATCCTTCTGTCCCAGAGTTTCTTTCTTACCTATCTTCTCGCGTTCGGGACCGAAGCGATCATAGAAAGCATGGCTTCCGTCATCACTTCCATCGTCGCGAGCATTTTTATGATTGCGTATCTTGAGAAGGCAAACACCCGTCTGCGTTTTATCGCGCTGGGGGCTGTTGTAGGGCTTCTTTCTGCAATAATACCGTTTTTGGTGAGCATTGTCGCGCCCACAACCTCGGATGATATCCTGTATGCATTGATTTCTTCGCTGTGGGCATTCATAGCGTCAATGCTGTCGGTCGCCCTGTATATGGTGATATTGCCCATATTCGAATTTGTTTTCAAACTCAATACGGCATTCCGCATCAGCGAAATCAGTTCCGTAGAGTCCTCTCTCCTCCGCAGATTGTCCAAGGAAGCGCCCGGGACATTCAACCACAGTTTGGTGGTCGGCAATCTGGCCGAGCTTTGTGCGTTTGCTATCGGAGAAGATCCGCAGCTTGCCAAAGCGGCAGCGTACTATCACGATGTGGGCAAGCTGGAGCATCCCGACTGCTTTATAGAAAATCAGAAGGGATACAATCCTCATGATGAACTTATTCCCGAGGTCAGTGTCTCCATCATTACCAACCATACGCAGGCCGGCTATAATATGATAAAAAAGGCGGGTTTGCCGGACATCATTGCCGATGTCGCCCGCGAGCACCATGGCACCACACAAGTCAATTATTTCTTGTATAAGGCGCAGAACTTTACCGAGGACGATGTGGATAAAGAGGATTTCTCTTACAATGACCCCAAGCCGACAAGCAAAATTGCCGCGATCATCATGATTGCGGATACCGTGGAGGCGGCCACCCGAGCCAAGGGCTGCGCGAGCGAAAAAGAGTTCCGCCTTTTCATACACAATCTGATTAAAGACAAGGCGGATCAGGGGCAGTTTACAGACTGCGCCATTACCTTCAAGGATCTGCAAAGAATCGAGGATACCCTGGTTGAGGCCATCCCGAGCATGTTTCACGCACGGATCGATTACTCAAAACAACCTAGATAAATATACATTCGGTCAGGATAAATCATGATAAATATTTTTTGTACAGCTTATAACAAGGCGCCGCTGCGTCTTGCAGCCGAAGCGGTTTTTCAGAAATTCAATATCCCGCTCTCTTCCGCAGAAGCAGAAATAGGGATTGTGTCGGAGGAAGAAATCCGCGCGCTCAATAAAGAGAAAAGAAATATCGACGCGGTAACGGACGTTCTGTCCTTTCCGGCTTTGGAAAGCGTTCGTTTTCCTTTTGATCCCAAAGAGTATGCGGCTGATGTCAATCCCGAAACCGGCTGCGTCATACTGGGCGAGGTTTACATCTGCGGCAAGCGCGCGGAGGAGCAGGCAGAAGAATACGGGCATTCGTTATCCCGCGAGCTGGGCTTTCTGACCGCACACGGATTGCTGCACCTTTTGGGATTTGATCACGTTGTTCCGGAGGAAGCAGAAAAAATGGAGCGTCTTCAGGAAGAAATCCTGGCCGCCGCAGGTCTTCCCCGCGACGCAGAAGAGGACGCCCTTCCTCAGGAATTTGATGGCGTTTCAGAAGAAGAACCCAATACGGAAGCCGGCGAAGGCAAAGAGGAGACGGATTTTTACAGCGGTTTTATTGCAATTCTGGGACGTCCCAATGCGGGTAAATCGACATTGATCAACGCTCTTGTGGGCGAAAAGGTATCTATCGTCAGCTGGAAGCCGCAAACGACACGCAACAAGATTCTGGGTATCCGCAATGACAAGAACTGCCAGTTGATTTTTGTCGACACACCCGGACTTCATAAACCCAAAAACGCATTGGGCGAATTCATGATGCACTCCGTCACTTCTGCGTTGGAGAGCGTCGACGCGGTTCTTTATGTGGTGGACGGCGAAAAAGGCTTGTCCGCGGAGGACAAAGCCAACGTTGAGCGTTATGTGAAGGAGGCCGGCAAAAAAGTCGTAATCGCCCTCAACAAAATCGATCACATCACCCGTGAACGGGTGATGGAAATCCTTACGGACATCAGTCGCATCGAAGGCATGGCGGCGGTCGTGCCCGTTTCTGCCCTGCGCGAAAAGAACCTTGTGCCTCTTGTGGAAGAACTCAAGAAGCTGATGCACAAAGGCCCTAAATTATTTTCAGACGAGATGTACACGGACAGAAGCGTGCGTTTTCTCACGTCCGAAATCATTCGCGAAAAGGCGTTCCGGCTGCTTGACAAAGAAATCCCCTATGGTGTGGGCGTCATCATCAACAAATTTGAAGAAAAGAAAAACCATGTCACCGAGATTGACGCGACCATCATTCTTCAGAAGGCGGCGCACAAACCCATTGTGCTGGGCAAAAACGGCGAGATGATCAAAAAAATCTCCACCTATTCCCGCGAGGACATCGAGAAGCTTTTGGGCGGCAAGGTCTTTCTCACTTTATGGGTCAAAGTCAAGGAAGACTGGCGCGACGATCCCGCAATGCTGAATGAAATAGGATATACCAAGCAGGATTATCAATAAAGCAGGCAATCGATAGAAAGAATCAAGAATAGATTTGCAAATCCGACCCATACTTAAAGTATGGATGAAGAACTCAGAAAGCTCTGTTGGCAGGCATTTTTAGAAAGCGGCAGTCCCGGCTATTATATGCTGTACAACAAGCTGAATAAGGAAAATAAGAAAACACGGTAGGTGAACCATGGACTTCAAGACCAGGGCGCTGTGCATCGGCGAAAGCGACTATGGCGAGGGCGACAAGCTGCTTACCTTAGTCAGCGTCGAACACGGCAAAATGACCGTACGCGCCCGCTCTGTCAAGAAGCCACAGTCCAGGTTGCGCACATGCGCTGAGGTTTTCTGTTGCGGAGAATACATAATCAATCTCTCCAATAACGGCGGATACGGCATTGTCATAGGTTGTTCGGTTGAGGACAACTTTTTTGCTTGTTGGGAGAATATGGAAAAATATACCGCCGCCCAGATTGTCTGTGAAACCCTTGACAAGGCAACCATAGAAGGCAACGAATGCAAAGAGGAACTTTCGCTGGCGATCCGTGCGTTGACGGCCATCGCATACGGAGAGTTTTCTCCCTTCCTTGCCGCCGCGTGGTATCTTGCTTCTCTTCTCCGCATCATGGGCATTGATGCGAATGACTCCGAAATCCCTCAATCGGACAAAACCTTTCTTGCGGCTCTGGCAGAGCTGGAACCCCTTGAATTGGATTCCATCAATATTTCCCTTGCCGACCTCCGCGAATCCCTTATCTATCTCAACCTTCTTTTACGCAACGCCTTTTCCTGCAAAATAAACGCTCTGTCTGAAGCATTAAAGCAGATATAAAGGCCCCGGACATCTTATGCTTAAATTATCTGAATTATTTTAACACAATTTAAGTTTACATTCCGTAGCGATAGGGCTACGCGCATCGGAAGATTTCTCCGGCTGTGATTGTCGCAGGCAACACGGTTGCCTTTTTCTCGGTCACCGCAGGTCGCCATAAAATTCTTTTTCTTGAGTTCGCAAAAAATTTATAAAGTATTTCATTACCGATAAAAAAGGATGATATGCTTCAACAAGACGCAAATTTCATCGCATTATAATCATACATCAAAAGACGTCTTTTTGCAACAATTTTACAGAATCCATTAAATATTACTCCAAAATATGGAGAAAATAACTTGCATAAGGCAGGCTTTTTTTGTATAATGATTCGGTCACAAACAGAGGATACAAAAAAAGAAGTTATCCATTTTTAGAGGAGAAAACTATGGCAAAAAAGTATGTATATCTTTTCAGAGAAGCCGACGGCAACAACAAAGCGCTGTTCGGAGGCAAGGGAGCCAACCTTGCGCAAATGACCAAGCTTGGGATGCCCGTTCCTCCAGGCTTTACCATTACCACCGAGGCATGCACAAAGTATTATGAGGACGGACGCAAAATAAGCAAAGAGATTCTTGACGAAGTCTTTGCAACGCTTGCGATTGTCGAAAAAGAAGCAAACAAAAAGTTCGGCGATCCGGAGAATCCCTTTCTTTTTTCTGTCAGAAGCGGCGCGCGCGCATCGATGCCCGGCATGATGGACACCATTCTGAATCTGGGACTCACCGATATTTCTGTCGAAGGCCTTGCCAAGCAGACCGCCAATCCCCGTTTTGCCTACGACTGCTACCGCAGATTTATCCAGATGTACTCTGACGTCGTTACCGGCATCGGCAAGGACTTCTTTGGAAGAATCCTGGACGATCTTAAAGAAGAAAAGGGTGTCAAGCTGGACACGGAGCTGACGGCGGAGGATCTCAAAGAGCTTATCGCAAAGTTCAAGGCGTTTTACTTCAAATCTCAAGGCGAAGAGTTTCCGCAGGATCCCAAGAAGCAGTTGGAAGGCGCAATTGAAGCGGTATTCCGTAGCTGGGATAACCCGAGAGCCATTGTCTATCGCCGTATGAACGACATTCCCAACAACTGGGGCACCGCCGTCAACGTACAGGCAATGGTCTTCGGCAACATGGGTGAAACTTCCGGCACCGGCGTTGCGTTTACCCGCAATCCCTCAACCGGCGAGAAGAAGCTGTATGGCGAATTTCTGATGAATGCTCAGGGCGAAGACGTTGTCGCCGGCATCCGCACACCCGAAACGATTGATTATCTCAAGCAAATCAATCCCGACGTATACAACCAGTTTGTAGAGATCTGCGGCAAGCTGGAAGCCTTCTTCCACGACATGCAGGATATGGAGTTTACCATTGAGAAAGGCAAGCTCTATATGCTCCAGACCCGCAACGGCAAACGCACTGCTGTCGCCGCCATCAACATAGCGGTTGACCTTGTCAAAGAGGGACTCTGCACGGAGCAGGAGGCTCTTCTCAAGATCGAGCCCAAACAGCTGGATGATCTGCTGCATCTCCAGTTTGACCAAAAAGCAATCAAGAAAATGAAGCCCATCGCCACCGGACTTCCCGCATCTCCCGGTGCCGCCTGCGGTAAGATAGCTTTTACGGCAGAAGAAGCGACCAGGAGAACCGCAAACGGCGAAAATGTTGTGCTTGTACGTCTTGAAACTTCTCCGGAAGATATCGAAGGCATGAACGTTGCAAAGGGCGTTCTGACTGCACGCGGCGGACTGACTTCCCATGCGGCCGTTGTTGCAAGAGGCATGGGACGCTGCTGCGTCACCGGCTGCAGCGCACTGAAGATCAATGAAGAAAAGGGTACACTTACCATAAACGGCAAGGTGTATACTTCAGAGGACACGCTGTCCTTTGACGGCAGCACCGGCAATGTCTATGAAGGTGCGGTCCCCATGATCAAGCCCGACATCTCCGGCAATTTCTCCACCATCATGAGCTGGGCAAACAAGTACCGCAAGCTCAAGGTGCGTGCCAATGCCGATACGCCCGCGGATGCCGCAACGGCTTTCGGCTACGGTGCGGAGGGTATCGGCCTTTGCCGTACCGAGCATATGTTCTTTGAGAAGGACCGTATAGCCGCAATGCGCGAAATGATTATCTCCGACACGGTCGAGCAGCGCAAGACGGCGCTTGCCAAGATTCTTCCCATGCAGCGCGCGGATTTTATCGGTATCTACAAAGAAATGCACGGCAATCCCGTCACTATCCGCTTCCTTGATCCGCCTCTTCACGAATTCCTTCCCACCAAAGCGGAGGATATCGCCGCATTGGCAGAAGATATGGGTATCCCGGTAGAAAAACTGAAGGACAAAATCGCTTCCCTCCACGAATTTAACCCCATGCTGGGACATCGCGGCTGCCGTCTTTCGGTAACTTTCCCGGAGATTGCCGAGATGCAGACCCGAGCGGTCATCGAAGCGGCAACCGAAGTCAACAAGGCCGGCGGACACGTCAAGGCAGAAATCATGATTCCTCTTGTCGGCGAAGTCAAAGAACTGCGCTATGTCAAGAATGTTGTTGTCAGGACGGCAGAAACCGTTATGGCAGAGACGGGCATCAAGGTAGACTTCTCGGTTGGCACAATGATAGAGATTCCCCGCGCGGCGATTACCGCCGACGAGATTGCAACAGAAGCAGAGTTCTTCTCCTTTGGGACCAATGACCTTACTCAGATGACCTTCGGATTCTCCCGCGATGATGCCGGCAAGTTCTTGGAAGACTATTATGAAAAGAAGATTTTCGAGAGCGACCCATTCAAAAAACTTGATCAGGTCGGCGTAGGCGCGCTTGTCAAAATTGCTGCCGAAAAGGGCAAATCCGTCCGTCCCGACATCAAGCTTGGCATCTGCGGCGAACACGGTGGCGACCCGAGCACGATAGAATTCTGCCACAAAGTGGGACTGACCTATGTCTCCTGCTCTCCGTACAGAGTGCCGATTGCGATTCTTGCAGCGGCGCATGCGGCCATAAAGAACAGTTAAAAGGTTTTCAAAAAGCAAGAAAGGCTGCCTCAGGTGAGACAGCCTTTTTTGACGCCAACAAAAATTGCCGGGATACGAATTCCGGTTGCATATCCTTATGGGCCGGATGTTAAAATCCATGATTGTCCGGGTCGCGATAGGCACGTTCGTTTTTGTCGAGTGCTTCTATTTTCTTCATATCCTCATCAGAAATCTTAAAATCAAAGATATCAAGATTTTCACGCATCCTTGCCGAATGGATTGTTTTTGGGATAACAGTCAGCCCTGATTGGATGTCGAAACGAAGAATAATCTGTGAAACGCTTTTTTTGTATCTTGCGGCAAGCTCCTGCAGTTCTGCAAGGTCAAGCGCTTTGCCGCGCATCAGAGGAGACCAAGCTTCCACAGTGATGTTGTGATGGGCGCAATAGTTTCGGAGATCTTTTTGCTGGAAGTGCGGATGAAGTTCAACTTGATTGAGTGCGGGCGTGATACTGCCTTCCGACAGGATTTCTTCTATATGGTGCTCTTTGAAATTGGAGACGCCGATAGCCCTTACGCAGTGTTGCTTATAAAGCTTTTCCATGCCGCGCCAGACAGAGGGATTGTCCTGGACCGGCCAATGAATCAACAGCATATCAATATAATCAGTACGCAGGTTGCTGCACATTCCATCAAAGGCGGGAGCGACGTCTTCTTCTTTTCGGACATTTGTCCATAGCTTGGTGGTAATGAACAGTTTTTCTCTGGGAATACCGCACTCCGAAAGAGCCTCGCCGATTTGCTTCTCATTGCGATACAGTGTGGCAGTATCAATGCGGCGATAACCTGCCTCAAGTGCTTGCAGCACGCATTCCTTGGGATGGAATTCTTCTGTGATTTTATAAGTTCCGTACCCGATAACAGGCATGGATATTCCGTTGTTCAATAGGATGCTCTGCATAATATAATTACTCCGGTAGACATATTAGCATTGGAATGAGTTGCTGTCAATGATGAGATTCTGTGAGAAAACAAAGTACATGTTTTGCTTCGGGAAAAGGCGCCATCGTGAATAGCGTAATGAAATTGATTTTTATAATTAAAAAAACCACCGTTGTCTTGTAAAATGGTGGTTTTTTATGGCGTTCCCGACACGAATCGAACGTGCGACCTAGCGCTTAGGAGGCGCTCGCTCTATCCTACTGAGCTACGGGAACATGAAGAAGAATATTTTTTAGGATTTCAGAACAAGCAGGCGATGCCTATTATACTATATTTGTTCCGAGAAAGCAATTCTTTATAGGAATGAGTTTCTGAATGATTTTTTTGAAAGAGGATACTCTTGACAAAGTATATGAAAAAATATAACATATCATGGCAAGTGGATTCAGGCATTCATTATCCCAAGCCTGCAGAGAACGGGTTTTGGATATTGGTCGGCAGAAAGCGGAACGGCAGAACGGTATGGCGTTGTCAAGATGCAAAAAGAAATCAATAATTTGTAAAGGATGAGTTATGGCTTCTGAAAATCAAAAAAAAGATACCTTAATTGCAAAACATAGTATAATTGCACCTGAAGACAGGGTGCCGCTTAAAGAAAAATTCCTGTATGGTGCGGCAGATATCTTCGGAGGCGGACAGGTAACGATGCTGTCGCTGCTGCTGCTTGTTTTTTTTACCGATATCATCGGTATCCCGGCTGTCTATGCAGGAAGCATCATTTTGATTTCAAAATTGTGGGATGCGCTGTCGGATCCCATTTGCGGCATTCTTTCGGACAACGTGCGCACGCGGCTGGGGCGTCGGAAGCCCTTCATGATTGCAGGCGGATTGCTGATCCCTCCCGCGCTTGCCATGCTTTTTGCGCCTGTACAGAATCTGGGAGATGCGGCAAAGGTGCTTTATGCCGCTGCGGCATACGTTGTTTATTGCACGGTGTCCACAATTTCGCAGGTGCCGTATATGTCGATGAGTTCGGACCTGTCCCCGGATTATCGGGAAAGAAACACAGCAAACCTTATCAAATTGGGTTTTGACATGTTTACCGCCGCGGTCTGTTATCTGCTGCCGAGCCGATTGTTTGAAATGCTTCGGGAGGGAAGGATTTCGCAGACCACTTTTTATCTGGTGATTGTATTGGGATTCGGTACATTTTTTGCCGTTCCGATGGTTGTTGCCGGATTTACGATTAAAGAAAGGACGCCGTATGCAGAAGGCAAGTCGCATTTTGAAATGGCTCAATGGCTTTCTTCTTTCAAAGTCAAATCTTTCAAGTACCATATTATGATGTATATCGGTGCGTTTTTGAGCACGGATATCATTTCCAATGCGGCACTGTATTATGTCGCGAATGTTCTTGGCGGGGTTCAGATGTTCGGTAAGCCGATAGGGACGGCCTTCATCATTGCGCCCATGATGGTTGTTGCGGGGATTTCTATTCCGATATATTATCTGGTGATGAGAAAAACAACCAAGCAATTTGCCTTCCGACTGGGAATCCCGGTATATATTGCGGGCGTTGTGTTTCTTGCCTGCTTCCAGAAAAGCTGGCCTACGGAACTGATTCTTGTTGCCTCTGTGCTGATGGGCATCGGCCTTGGCGGGGCGCAGATGATGCCCTGGATTGTCTTTCCCGACACTGTTGACGTGGCGGAATTCAAGCTCGGATATCGCCCTACGGGCAACTTTTCCGGTATGATGACCTTTTTGCGGAAGCTTTCGGCCGCAGTGGCAATTCAATTGTTTGCTGCGGGACTTTCTGCCGCAGGGTATCAGTCCAGCACTGCCGACGTCGTGATTATCCAGCCCACGTCCGTTGTTCTTGCAATACGATTGATGATGGCAATATCCGTTGCATTGTTTCTTGGGATGGGGTTTTATGCTTCTGTACGTTATAAAGTGACAAACAAAAAGCTCGAACGCATACGCTACTTCTGTGAAATGAGAAGAGCGGGCGTCGAGCTTTCGGCCCAAGAAAAGGAAGAGCGGCAATTACTGTTAAAAGAGCTTGCATGACGGAGGATCTTAAGAGAAGACAATGTTGTCCGACAGCGGACAATAATTCAAATCCTTTATCATACAGGTTATTGTAAAATGGGCGTCTGTATCCCTATGCTTCGGACAAAGTTTTTAATTATTTTTGATTGATACCTTCCTTTTTTTTGAATTTTCTTCCCCATTTCATCGCTAAAGTGATGATGATTTCTTTTTGCTGTCAGAAATTTGCAAGAGAAAATAAATTCTCTTTTTTGCGATTCGGTCCTCCATGACAAATCTTAGCATGTTTTTCTTCCGGCGATTTTTTGCCATTCTGCGGCAAGCGACGGCAGCAGGACAGGTTGCTTCAAGAAGGACTGTCTCGTTTGGCAAACTTTCTGTAAGGCCGCATGGGTTTCGAGTCCGTCTTCCGGTCATTCTGAGATGAGGTACACGATTTTCAGATGATAAAGATCCAGGCGGCAATCACAATCTGGGCTCCGTAATACAGCGCATGGTTGATGACAACCAGAAGGGCATCTTCTTTTTTGCCCGCGACAAAATACATCGTGGACAGCACCAGATCCGAAAGAAGAAACAGCACCATGGCGACCGCAAGCATAATGAAGACAGGATTGAGGATGGCAAGCCATACGGAGAGCGCAGTAAAGAAAATCAGATAGCTTGCATAAAATGCGGAGAAAAAGAAATGCTTGCCGAAATGCGCCTTCATGAACTTGACCGAGACATACATCACCAATGGCGCCGCGCCGATGCCAATCACCGCCGAAATGACAGCGGGAAACCACAGATTGCGGATGAGCGGAGTGGCAATCATAAGAGCTGCTGCAAGGACAAAGCTGTGATCACAGGTAAACGCCGTCATCCCGCTTGTCAGATACAAGTCTTCAAACTCAGAATGGGCGCGTTTTAAGTCCAGCAGGATATCGCCGACCATGCCGAATGCGAGGCCCGCAACAATCAATCCCGCTCCGGCTGGAAGCGAGCCGTAATTGTAGTACATCCCTATGGCCGCCATCGCGACAAAGGACATGGAAGCGAGTGTCTTTGTCAGAAGACCATAAATAGGCGCGTTATACACGCGGACAAACAAGAAGAAGGCGGTGAGCAATACTGCCACGACGGTGCAGATTACAAGAGCCAACAGCATAATTTACCTCCGGACATTTCTATTGTTTTCTGATTCAGCGTATTTAACAAATTCTGTTACGGCCGCACGGAATTCTTCTGGATACTTTACAAGGGAGCGCGCGTGGACCGAATCTTCAAACAGCTTGACCTTGGCGTCGGGCTTCGCTTTCATTAATGCGTAAGCATTGGAAACATCGACGACCTTGTCGGTTTTGCTGTGCATGATGAGGACGGGGATGGCAAGATTCTTCATGGCGGACAGGGCATCCGTCTCCTTCAGACGGGAGCCGTAGAACAGGGCAGCGAGGCTCAAACCCGGTTTTAATACAGTATACAAACCTTTGCTTTTCATATATGCTGTGGCCAGCGTTTGAAAATTTGCAAAACCACAATACTCTATCAAAAAACGTATCCGCTTATCCAATCCCGCAACCATGATGGCGGTTGCCGCACCCATCGACTCACCAAAGAGCGCAAACGTGGCGGAAGGATATTCTTTTTGCAAAATATCAATCCAGTCGATGACATCATATTTCTCGCGGCTGCCGAAGGTGATGCTGCGTCCGCCGCTGTCGCCGCTCCGCCTGTGATCCGGGATAAAAACATTGTAGCCAAGGTCGCGGAAGAGGGAGAGGTATTTGAGCTGTCCGATACTCGAACTGTTGTGCCCATGCAGAAGAAGAATGAATTTGTCTGCCGGCGTCTGATTCATATACAGACGGGCATAAAGAGGATAACCGAATCTGGACTGTCTTTGCATTGCTCGGAAGGGAATGTCCAGCCAGCTTTTGTCAAATTTCTTTTCGCGTGTTTCGTATTCGATCAAAAATTCGGTGGTCCGTTTTTTGGGATGCATCAGCTTGCGCACAACCATAAATGTCATACCTAAATAGCTCAGTACTTGTATGCCTAAAAAACTGCCTGCGATGATACCGATGATTTCTGCCGGCGCCATGATTACACCCGAACCCCGAAAATATATTCTTTGACATTATTATACGCGATGTTGCGCGCCGTTTCAATAAGGAAAGAAAGATTTTCTTGAGGATATTCTCCTCTTTGCACCATGCCGCCCAGAAAATCGGAAAGGATCCGTCTGAAATAATCATGCCGGGGATAAGAAAGAAAACTCCGGCTGTCCGTCAGCATGCCGATGAAGGTGTCAAGTGGCGCTTGGGTCGCGTACGTCCGTAGCTGTCTGCGGATGCCTGGCAGATTGTCGTTGAACCACCATGCGCTGCCCTGCTGCACGCGGCCTTTGACGCCTTGCTTCTGGAAGCTGCCGATGACCGTTCCGATGAGAGGATCATCGGCAGGATTGAGCGAATAAAGAATGGTTTTGGGAAGCGCGCCGCGCCGCTCAAGCTCGTCAAGAAGAGGCGCGATATTGTCTGCTCCGGTCTCCGAACGGATGATGTCATATCCGGAGTCCGGGCCAAGACGATCAAACATCAGACTGTTAGTGTTGCGTGAGCAACCGAAATGCAGCTCCATAACGACATCGTTGGATGCATAGAGTCCGCCGAGATAAACAAGCAGAGCAGTCTTGTAGGCATCTGCTTCAAGCCTTGATACGGGCTCTCCGGCGAGCGCTTTTCGGATTGCCTGTTCTGCAAGCGCCTCATAATCTTTGACAAAGGGTATGGTGGCCAGACCATGGTCCGCTGCGCGTGTGCCATGGTCCACAAAGAAGCGGAAGCGCGCGCCGAGAGCGTTTCGGACATCCGAAAGCGTATTGATTTCCCGGTTGGTGGTTGCGGCAAGCCTGCCGAGATAGGCGGCAAATCCTGCGTTTTCTATATTGATTGCCTTATCCGGACGAAAAGCAGGAAGGACTTTGGCAGAAAAGCACTTATCCGAGGCGATTTGTTTGTGATATCGCAGATCATCCAGGGGATCATTGGTCGTTACGATGGTTTCGACATTGGATATTTCGATGATTCTTCGGGCGGGAAGGCGGGCAAGGATTTCGTTGGCTTTTTTATAAATTGCTGCGGCGGTTACGGGAGAAAGGGGGTCGGTGATGCCAAAATATCTGTCCAGTTCAAGATGTGAAAAATGATAAAGAGGATGTCCGGGCATGTAGGGTATGATGCCTGCATAGGCAGAAAATTTGTCCCAGTCTGTCGCGTTGCCAGTGATCAGGGATTCTTGAATGCCCATCATGCGCATGGCACGCCATTTATAATGGTCGCCGCCAAGCCATGCTTCGGTAATGGAGCGGAAGATTTTGTTTTCGGCAATTTCTTTGGCCTCCAAATGGCAATGGTAGTCAATGACGGGCAAAGAGGCGACGCTGGAATAGATTTGTTCTGCATAAGCGGACTCCAGCAGAAAATCGGGTCTGATAACGTGGTTCATGGTTCCTCCGGCATGTGCCATAAAAAATGTGCCATATAAATAAGATTCAATAATATAAAGCGCACAGGAAGCATCCGTATCGGATTGCAATCATCGGATGAGAAGGATGTCTCGCGCAGGACTTCTTTTCTATTGCTTATCGATGGCCATCACCATGATACATTGAGGAAGGAAGAAAGTAAATGATTATTACGAATCTTTAGCTGAAACGAAAAGCAAGAATTGTCGCGAAATGCTTGTGTATTTCTGAAAAATGGTTATAATTATCTTGCTTTATGCCGCTTCGCGGAACATGGATGAGCTTATAAAAAAGCCTGATGCCGCCGGGCTTGCGGCAAGAAAGGCTGTCGGACGCAACATATTGTATGCCAGAAATCGACAAATGCGGGATTTCAGCGGATTTCTGAAAAAAAGCTGAAAAACATTTGACATCGATTTATGGTTTTGTTATTATAAATAAGCTGCCGTTCGGACAGGTATGTTCTGCGCGGCGCAAAACGACGGAATATTGCATTCAGCGCAAGCGAAGATTGTTAATTCCCGAGGAAAGCGAAAAAACGGAAGATTTTCGCTCCGTCTAACTCAGATAAGCGGCGTAACCGCCTTTTATTTAGGAGCGAAATGACACACCCGGCTAAGTGTGCTAGCGAGTTAGGAACATTACTAGGAGGATTCACAAAATATGGCAGGTCAAAAGATCAGAATCAAATTGAAAGCCTATGACCACAACTTGATCGATGCCTCTTGCGAGAAAATCGTCGACGCCACCAAGGTGACCGGCGCCAGCATTTCAGGACCGATCCCGCTTCCCACGGAGAAAGAAATCATCACAATCCTGCGCTCTCCTCATAAGTACAAGGATAGCCGCGAGCAGTTTGAGCTGCGCACACACAAGCGCCTCATTGATATCTACAACTGCTCCGCCCGTACCGTGGAGTCTCTTATGAAGCTCGATTTGCCTGCCGGCGTCGATATCCATATCAAACTGTAAAAGGAGGCTTCGACTGTATTTATGGAAAAAGCTATTATCGGAAAAAAACTCGGGATGAGTCAGATATTCGCGCCGGACGGCACGTTTATCCCTGTGACGGTTGTCGAGGCAGGACCTTGTTCCGTGATTCAAATCAAAACCGTAGAGAAAGATGGATACAATGCCATCAAAGTCGCTTTTGAAGATATCAAAGAGAAAAACGCAAACAAGGCGGAGCTCGGACAATACAAGCAGGCCGGCGTTTCTCCCAAAAAATATCAGAAGGAACTGCGCTTGAAGGATTGCTCAAAGTATCAGGTCGGCCAGGATATCAAGTGTGATGTGTTTGAGAAGGGCGATCATGTGGATGTCGTGGGCACCACCAGAGGCCGCGGTTTTACCGGAACCGTTCAAAGATGGAACACCCATATCGGACCCAAAGCTCACGGTTCGGGCTGCCACAGAGTTGTCGGTTCCATGAGCGCCAACACAGATCCTGCGCATGTCTTCAAAAACAAGGTCATGCCCGGACGCTATGGCTTTGAGCGCGTCACCATCCAGAATCTTGAGGTTGTCAGAGTCGATGCCGCCCGCAATCTCCTGTTGATATCCGGGGGCGTTCCCGGTCCCCGCAACAGCTTGCTGGTGATCTCCAAGACGATCAAGAATTATAAGGGCTCCAAATGGTTCAGAGCTCCCGTGGCCGCCCCGGTTAAAGCCACGAACCCCGGTAAAGCCGGCAAAAAGTAAGGAGTGTCGATAGAGATTATGGAAATTAAGGTATACGATACGAAAGCAAAAGAAGTCGGAGTGATGGAGCTTCCCGAATCTGTATTCGGAGTCGAATACAACGAGCCCCTCATTCATCAGGTTGTGGTTGCTCAGCTTGCAAACAAAAGACAAGGAACCAAATCCGCGCTGACCCGTACGGAAGTGCGCGGCGGCGGCATCAAGCCCTGGAGACAAAAGGGTACCGGCAGAGCCCGTCAAGGCAGTATCCGTGCGCCCCAATGGACAAAAGGCGGCGTGGTGTTTGCTCCCAAGCCCCGCGATTTCCGCAAGAAAATCAATAAGAAGATGAAGGATGCAGCGATGAGAAGTGCGCTGAGCCAGAAGCTCCGTGACGGCGGGATCATTGTTGTGGATAAGTTTGAGATTGAGGCACCCAAGACCAGGTACGTCGCAGAGATTCTTGAGAACCTTGGCGCCACAAAAACCGCTCTGCTCCTGCTCGCCGGATATCAGCCCGACATCGTCAGAGCCGGACGCAATATAGAAAAACTCGTCACGGCCGATGCCGCACTCGCCAATGTCTATGATGTTGTGAGAGCAGATAAGTGCATTGTCACCAAAGAGGCCGCTCAGGCGATCGCGGAGGTATATGCAAATGAATAACTTTTATGATATTATCATCAAGCCCGTACTCAGCGAAAAGAGCTACGACGGCATTCCCAACAAGCGGTATGTGTTCAATGTCCAGAAGACAGCGACAAAACCTCAGATCAAGATGGCCATAGAATCCATCTTCGGCGTCAAGGTTGACAAGGTCAATACCGTCCGCGTGCAGGGCAAGATCAAAAGAATGGGCAAGACAGAAGGCAGAAGACCCGATGTGAAGAAAGCCTATGTGACTCTTACAAAAGACAGCAAGGCAATTGAGTTCTTCGAGAGCCTATCGTAAGCAGGAGGATACCATCAATGGCTGTTATCAGATATAAACCGACCTCTCCGGCCCGCCGCAATATGAGCGTCTCAGACTATGCTGAGATTACTTCGGCAACGCCCGAGAAAAGCTTTTTGGTCAGCAAGAATAAGACCGGCGGCCGCAATGCGACCGGACGCATTACTGTCAGGCACATCGGCGGAGGCAACAGAACAAAGTACAGAATGATTGATTTCAAGCGCTGCAAAGATGGCATTCCCGCCAAAGTCGCTTCAATTCAATACGATCCCAACCGCAGTGCGAACATTGCTCTTCTTCATTATGCAGACGGCGCCAAGTCTTATATCCTTGCGCCCGTAGGTCTCTCTGTCGGCGACACCCTCATCAGCGGAACCGGCGCAGATATCAAAGCGGGCAATGCATTGGCGCTTTCTGATATCCCCGTAGGCACCACGATACACAACATCGAGCTTCAACCCAAAAAAGGCGGACAGATTGCCCGTACAGCCGGAGCCTTTGCACAATTGATGGCAAAGGAGAACGGCATGGCAACGCTCCGCATGCCCTCCGGTGAAATGAGATATGTTTCGTTGAACTGCAGAGCGACAATCGGTCAGGTGGGCAATCTCGAACACGAGAACGTCAGCATCGGCAAGGCCGGACGCAAGCGCCATATGGGCGTCAGACCTACTGTACGCGGCTCGGTCATGAACCCCTGTGACCACCCGCATGGCGGTGGTGAAGGCAAGTGCCCCATCGGCAGACCCGGACCCGAAACACCTTGGGGTATGCCGGCTCTCGGTTATAAGACACGCAAGAAGAAGAATATAACCGACAAGTTCATCATTAAACGCATCAACTAGGAGGATACAGATGAGCAGATCAGTTAAAAAAGGCCCGTTTGTTGCGGAAAGCCTGATGAAAAAAGTTGTCGCAATGACCAAGGCCGGTGAAAAGAAGCCGATCAAAACCTGGTCGAGAGCCTCCACAATCTTTCCGGAATTCGTTGGTCATACAATTGCGGTGCATGACGGCAGAAAGCATATTCCCGTTTATATTACAGAGGATATGGTTGGTCTGAAGCTTGGCGAATTTGCGCCGACAAGAACTTTCCGGGGACATTCCGGCGCAAAAAGCACCGCTCCCGCGCCCAAGAAATAAAGGAGACAGACGATGGCTACAAGAATAAAAGAAAAAGCGAAATTAAGAGCGGAGAACAGTGAAAAGCGCCCGCGCTGCGTTGCCAAGAATATAAGGATATCTCCTTATAAGGTCAGAGCGGTATTGGATGTCATCCGCGGCAAAAGCTACAACGAAGCGGTTGCCATGCTCAAAATCCTCAACAAGTCCTCCTCGCTGCCCGTCCTTAAGGCAGTCAATTCTGCCGCGGCCAATGCCGAGAACAACCTTGGCATGAACAAGGATGAGCTGATTATCAAAGAGTGCTTCGCGGATCAGGGTGCCACCCTCAAGAGAATGATGCCACGCGCAAAGGGCAGAGGCGTCAGGATTCTTAAGAGAACCAGCCACATCACCGTCATTCTCGACAGCGCGAAATAGGAGGAGAGAAATATGGGTCAGAAAGTTAATCCCCATGGTTTGAGAGTCGGCATCATTGATGCATGGAATACCAAGTGGTACGCTAACAAGAAGGACTTCGGAAAATACATTCTTGAAGACCACAAGATACGTACTTATATCAAGACCAATTATTATGACGCCGCGATCTCAAAAATAACCATTGACCGCGCCGCCGACACCATAAAGATTGATGTTTATTGCGGGCGTCCCGGTGTCGCCATCGGCAAGCTGAACAAAGCTGTCAAGGGCAAGGCCGACGAACCCAAAACAGAAGCCACCCAGGCGACTGTGCCTGCCTCAACCGATGAAGGCAAAAAGAGAGGCATCGAAGTGATCAATAAGGAGATTGCCAAGATTGTCGGAGCAGGCAAATCATTTAATGTCAACATTCACGAAGTGAAGAACGTTGACCTCGAAGCCCAGCTGGTGTCTGAGAGCATCGCCGCTTCGCTTGAGAAGAGAACACCCTTCCGCAGGGCAATGAAGTTTGCCATGGGCCGCACGATGCGTGCGGGCGCAAAGGGAATCAAGACCATGGTAAGCGGACGTCTGGATGGCGCCGAAATCGCCAGAAGCGAGAGCTATCATGAGGGTTCAATTCCTCTGCAAACCCTCCGCGCCGATATCGATTACGGCTATGCGATTGCCCATACCACATACGGCACCATTGGCGTCAAGGTGTGGATTTATAAGGGTGAGGTATTTAAGGCAAAGGAGGTAACGACTAATGTTAATGCCTAAAAGAGTCAAAAGAAGAAAGCAGCAGCGCGGCAGAATGACCGGACGCGCGACTCGCGGCAATGTGATCGCCTACGGAGAATTCGCGTTGGTCGCTACCGAGCCCGGTTGGATAAAAAGCCGTCAGATCGAAGCCGCCCGCGTAGCGATGACCAGGTACATCAAAAGAGGCGGTCAGGTCTGGATTGATATCTTTCCTCATAAGCCGATTACACAGAAACCCGCAGAAACCCGCATGGGCAGCGGAAAGGGCAACGTCGAATATTGGGTAGCCGTTGTCAAACCGGACAGAGTTCTGTTTGAGATGGCTGGGATTCCTGAAGATCAGGCAAGGGAAGCTTTGAGACTTGCTTCCACAAAACTTCCCATCAAATGCAAGTTTATCAAGAAGGAATCCGTTGCGGCCGCGGCCCCCGTCGCCGAGAATCCTGTGGAAGGTGGTGAGCGCTAATGAAAGCCAAAGAATTTTTCGAAATGAACGATAAGGAACTCAGCAACAAGATAGCCGAACTCAAGTCGAATCTGTTCAACCTGAGATTCAAGCACGCAACCAACCAATTGAGCAATCCGATGGTGATCGCGCAGTGCAAGAAGGACATCGCAAGAGCGATGACCGTCCAGAATCAGAGAGCCTTAGCGGCAAAGAAAGCAAAATAGGAGGACGCAAAGTGGACAGAAATCTGAGAAAAACTAGAGTCGGCATTGTTGTCAGCAACAAAATGCAGAAAACCGCTGTCGTCGCCATTGAAGAGAAGAAGAAGCATCCTCTTTATAAGAAATTTATCAAGAGCACGGCAAAATTCAAAGTGCATGACGAGAATAACGAGTGCGGCATTGGCGACAAAGTCGAGATTATGGAAACCAGACATATTTCCAAAGATAAGTATTGGCGCCTGGTCAATATTCTCGAGAAGGCTAAGTAGGAGGCAATAATATGATACAACCTCAAACAAGACTTAAAGTGGCCGACAACACCGGCGCGAAAGAGATTATGTGCATCAGAGTGCTTGGCGGTTCCTTTGTCAGAGCTGGACAGATTGGCGATGTTATCGTGGCCTCTGTCAAGACCGCAACCCCGGGCGGCGTCGTCAAAAAAGGCGATGTTGTCAAAGCTGTTATTGTGCGCACCCATCAGGGTATCATCCGCAGGGATGGCACACACATCCGTTTTGACGATAATGCAGCCGTCATCATTGACAATCAGAAACAACCCAGGGGTTCGCGCATCTTCGGACCCATCGCGAGAGAACTGAGAGATAAGGATTATATGAAGATCATCTCGCTCGCTCCCGAGGTTCTGTAGGAGGTCAATATGTCAAAACTGAGCATCAAAAAAGACGATTATGTAATGATTATCTCCGGACAGGACAAGGGCAAGACCGCTCGTGTCGCCGGTGTGGATAAAGACAGCCACAGAGCGCTGATTGAAGGCAAGGATCTGCATACCGATATCCGCAAAGCTGTCAAGGCGCGCAAGGCTTCGGATAAAGGCGGTCTTATTGACCAGCCCGGCACGATTGACATCAGCAATCTCATGCCCATCTGCAGCACCTGCAATAAGCCCACAAGAGTCGGACACCGCAAGGAAGGCGACAGCAATGTGCGTGTTTGCAAAGAGTGCGGCGCTGTACTTGTTACCAAATCTGCGTCTACACGCAAGGCTTCCAAGGCCAAAGCCGAGACTGCCGAGGGTAAAGCGAAAGCTGCGGTCCGTAAGAGAGAGAAAGCCAAGGAAGAATAAGGAGACGACATATGGCGAAAAGTAAAGAAGAAGCGGTCGTCCAGATGACCGAAGCCGCCAAGCAACCCAAGGCGGCAAAACCCGCACCCTCCAAGGCGGATGCCTCCAAGGATGCCAAAACAGCAATAAAAGACGTCGCCCCGCAGAAGGTGGAAGCTGTCAAAGAGCCCAGCAGGATGAAAATACGTTATAAAGAAGAAATTGTCCCTGCGCTCATCAAGACATTCAATTATAAAACAATCATGCAGGTTCCCAAACTTGAGAAAATTGTTCTCAACATGCGCCTTGGCGATGTGAAGGACAATCCCAAAAGCCTGCAGCTTGCTGTACAGGAACTAGAAATGATTGCCGGACAGAAGGCAATGGTCACACGCGCAAGGAAGTCTGTGGCAAACTTCAAAGTAAGAGCCAAGCAGGAAATCGGCGCGATGGTTACCCTCAGAGAAGAGAGGATGTGGAGCTTTTTTGATAAGCTCATCTCAATCGCGCTTCCCCGCGTCCGCGACTTCAGAGGCATCTCTGCCAAATCGTTTGATGGCAGAGGCAATTATGCCCTCGGCATCAAAGAACAACTGATCTTCCCGGAGATTTCTTATGATCAGGTAGAAAAGGTCAGAGGTTTTGATATTTGTTTTGTCACAACGGCCAAAACCGACGAGGAAGCCAGAGAGCTGCTCAAGCTGTTTGGCATGCCCTTTGCCGCAAAGTAGGAGGTAGACAATGGCCAAGAAAGCTTTAATCAATAAACAGCAAAGAAAGCAGAAATTCTCCACGAGAGAATATACCCGTTGCTCCATTTGCGGCAGACCGCACGCCGTACTTCGCAAATACGGCATCTGCAGAATCTGCTTCAGAAATCTTGCGTACAAGGGCGAAATCCCCGGTTTACGCAAAGCCAGCTGGTAAGGAGGTACCATATGACAGTTACAGATCCCATTGCGGACATGTTGACCCGTATACGCAACGGACTGACCGCCAGACTTGATGCGGTGGACGTTCCTGCTTCCAAGATTAAAATCGCAATTGCCGAAATTCTGGTGCAGGAAGGCTACATCAAATCTGCTACGGTCGTCAAGAACGAGAATAAAGTGCAGGATACCATCCATATCGAGCTCAAGTATGTGAACAAAGAGAAGGCGATCAGAGGTATCAAGAGAATTTCCAAACCCGGACTGCGCGTGTATGCCAAGAGCGATGCGCTGCCCAAGGTTTTGGATGGACTGGGCATCGCCGTCATTTCGACCTCCAAAGGCGTGATGACGGATAAAAAAGCCAGAAGCATCGGCGCGGGCGGCGAAGTTCTCGCGTTTGTATGGTAGGAGGCAAGCCATGTCACGTATAGGAAGAACTCCCATCGTTATTCCAAAGGGTGTTACCGTCGATGTCAAAGAGAATGTCGTCACCGTCAAAGGGCCCCTTGGAACACTCAGCAAAGAAATTCAAAACAGCAATATCTCAGCCAAAGTTGAAAAAGGCGTGCTGCATGTCACCCGTGTCGGAGATCTGAAGGAAACAAAGGCGGCGCATGGGCTTTATCGCGCTTTGTTCCACAATATGATCGTCGGCGTGGAGAAAGGTTATAGCAAAACGCTTTTGATCAACGGTGTCGGTTTCAAGGCAGTTCCGCAGGGCGAAAAAGTTGTCCTGTCCGTCGGATACAGCCACACCGTCGATCTTGTTCCCCCCAAAGGCATCAAGCTGACCGTTGTCAACCCCAATGAAGTCAATGTCAGCGGCATTGATAAAGAGGCCGTCGGGCAGTTTGCCGCAGCGTTTAAGGCAGTACGCAAGCCCGAACCCTACCACGGATATGGCATCCGTTATAAGGATGAGACCATACTCCGCAAGGAAGGCAAAGCCGCCGGTAAGGGCAAATAAAGGAGGCATCTGATATATGATTACGAAAATCAACAAAAATGCCGTCAGAAGCAAGAGACATGAGCGTTTAAGAAACAAGATTTCCGGTACTCCCGAAGTGCCCCGTCTGAATGTTTACAGATCGCTTTCGCACATTTATGCACAGATTATCGACGATGCAGCGGGCCACACACTGGTCGCTGCCAGCACCGTAGAAAAAGAGATTGCGGCGAAGGTCGCCGGCAAGACCAAATCTGAGGCCGCCGAAATTGTCGGCGCCGCGATTGCAGAGAAGGCTCTCGCCAAAGGAATCAAGAACGTCGTGTTTGACCGCGGCGGATACCTTTATACCGGCCGCGTAAAGGCTGTCGCGGACGGCGCACGCAAAGCGGGACTCGAGTTTTAGGAGATGAAAAATGGCAAGGAATGAGAGAGAAAAATTTTCCAGAGAACCCAAGGACGATCTGATCAAAAAGACCGTTTCCGTCAACCGCGTAGCCAAAACCGTTAAGGGCGGCCGCAACATGAGATTTTCTGCGCTGGTCGTCGTCGGCGACGGCAAGGGAAAGTTAGGGGCCGGCATGGGCAAGGCTGCCGAAGTTCCGGAGGCAATCGATAAGGCTACAAAAGCCGCAACAAAAGCGATGTTCACCGTTGCAATCAAGGGCAATACAATCCCTCATGCGACAGTCGGTCTTTTCGGCAGAGGCAAAGTCATCATGCTTCCGGGTCTTCCCGGTACCGGTGTCATTGCTGGAGGCGCCGTCCGTTCTGTGCTTGAAGTGAGCGGCATACCGGATATCCGTACCAAGGCAATTGGTACGACCAACCCGATCAACTGCGTCAAAGCGACGATTGCCGGTCTCAAGAGCCTGCGCACCGCCGAACAGGTTGCAGCCATGCGCGGCAAAACCGTAGAAGAAATTCAGGGCTGAGGAGGGCGTTATGAAATTAAAGATTACGCTGATCAAAAGCCCCAACCACCGCATCGCAAACCAACAAGCCAATCTTGTGGCGCTGGGTCTGGGCAAAACCGGAACATCTGTCGTCAAAGAGGATTGCAAAGAGATAAAGGGAATGATCAACAAGGTCTCCCATCTCGTCAAAGTAGAACAGATTGCGGACTAGGAGGTAATCACATGAAACTGCATACATTAGCTCCCGCCGAAGGTGCCGTGACCAAACCCAGAAGAGTGGGCAGAGGTCTGGGCTCCGGACTCGGCAAACAAAGCGGCAGAGGCGGCAAGGGTCAGACAGCCCGTAGTGGCGGAGGCGTCCGCCCCGGATTTGAAGGCGGTCAGATGCCTATTACCCGCAGAATACCCAAGAGAGGCTTCAAAAGCCCGTTCAAAAAGGATTATACCGTCATCAATGTGGGCGCGCTGGATATATTTGACAGCGGCGCGGTGATCACTCCCGATTTTCTCTCTGAAAATGGTTATGTAACCGGTCTCGGCTCCAATGGCGTCAAAATTCTCGGCGACGGCGAACTGACCAAGAGCATTACCGTAAAGGCAAATAAATTCTCCAAGTCGGCTGTCGAAAAAATCGAGAAAGCAGGCGGCAAAGTTGAGGTAATTTGATGTTACAAACTATCAAAAATGCTTTTCAATCTCCCGATATAAGGAAGAAAATACTGTTCACTTTGCTCCTTATCCTGATCTACAGGATAGGGTGCTTTGTGCCGATTCCCGGTCTGGATGTAGAGACAATGGTGAAGACGACTGTTGCAAACAACGACTTTTTGCAGATGCTCTCTACCATTACCGGTAACGCTTTCCAAAACGGTACTTTGTTTGCGTTGGGTATAGTTCCGTTCATCAACTCATTCATCATCATGCAGCTTCTGACTCTGATTATCCCCAAGCTCGAAAAGCTGAACAAAGAGGGCGAAGAGGGCAGAAAGAAAATTACGCAGTATACAAGATACGTTGCAGTGCTTCTCGCTATCATTCAGGCCATCGGTATTGTCTTTGCCTGGAAGACCTATATCGTTCCGATTTTCGGGGACAGCGATGTCAGTGAAGTGTTTACAATGATTTTCATCATATTGATTCTTACCGGCGGTTCTTCTCTGGTCATGTGGCTGGGAGAGCGTATCACCGAGTACGGCATCGGCAATGGCACCTCGCTGATTATCTTTGTGGGTATTCTTTCGACGCTGGGCAGCAGCATCACAAGAGCGGCTTTTGTGACGATTCCGGCTCAGGTGACTGCCACAACCCCGGATTATACCGGAATCTGGTATCTTGCTGCATTTCTGTTGCTTGTGGTATTGCTGTTTGCTGTTATCATCTTCTTTGATATGGCAGACCGCAAGATTACCGTACAGTATGCCAAGCAAATCAAGGGCAACAAAATGTACGGCGGACAAAGCACGCACATACCGATAAAAGTCAACGCAAGCGGCGTCATGCCCATCATCTTTGCGAGTTCGTTGATTATGTTCCCGCAGATGATTATACAGTTTGTCGGAGCGGCGGATTCAAAATTCGGATTGTTTTGGACAGAATGGTTTGGCACCAACGGAAACCTGTACTCGGTATTCATGTTTATACTGATTATCTTCTTTTCGTACTTCTATTCACAGATTCAATTTAATCCCGATGATGTCGCGCGCATGCTTCAGCAGAACGGTGGATTCATCCCGGGCATCCGACCCGGCAGATCCACAAGCGACCATCTGCGTCGCATCAACAACAGGCTGACACTGTTCGGAGCACTCTTCCTCGGATTCATTGCATTGGTGCCGACACTTGTTTTGCAGCAGGTAAAGGGTTTTGCGACACTCGGCTTCAATACCGCGTTTTCTGCGACCGGACTGCTGATTGTCGTATCCGTGGCATTGGAATTCCAGAAGCAGCTCGAATCTCAGCTTCTTGTCAAGAACAATAAAGGATTCTTGAAATAATGAATATCATATTACTCGGCGCGCCGGGCGCGGGCAAAGGCTCACAAGCCAATAAAATAACGGAGAGGTATGGCATCAAGCATATCTCGACAGGGGATGCCTTCCGCAGCAATATTGCCCAAGGCACCGAAATCGGTCTGTATGCAAAATCCTTCATGGATAAAGGACAGCTGGTGCCGGACGATGTTGTTGTCAGGATTGTGGAATCCAGACTCAAAGAGCCGGATTGCCAAAAGGGATTCATGCTGGACGGGTTTCCCCGCACGCTTGCGCAGGCGGAGGCGCTGGATAAGCTGGCGAACATCGATGTTGTATTGAATATACAGTCGACTCCCGAAATCGTCATGAAGAGGCTGGCGGGAAGAAGAAGCTGCGCCTGCGGCGCCTGCTACCATACCTCGACTTACGATAAGGATACCTGCGAAAAATGCGGCGGAAAACTGTATATCCGTGACGATGACAAACCCGAAACCATTAAAAACCGTCTGGATGTCTATGCGAAAACCATCGGACCCATTATTGACTTCTACGAAGGGAAAGGCATTCTGGTCACCCTCAATGGAGACAGATCGATTTCAGATGTGTTTGAAGATGTAAAAAGGATACTGGATGATATCAATTAAGAGCGAAACGGAACTCGGCCAGATGCGCCGGGCGGGGGCGATAGTGCGCGATGTGCTTGAGCTTGTAGGAGAAAACGCCAAACCGGGAATAACAACCCGCAGGTTGGACGCAATCGCCTATGACTATATCAAGAAATGCAATGCAAGTCCTTCGTTTCTCGGATACGGTGGATTTCCTGGGACGCTTTGCACATCGATCGACTCAGAAATTGTCCATGGTATCCCCGGACATCGTGTGCTGGAAGAAGGCATGCTTCTTAAAATTGATGCAGGAGCAATGTACAACGGATTCCACAGCGATGCAGCAAGAACCTTTGCAATCGGAAAAATCGATCCGGAGAAAAAACGTTTGATGGATGTCTGCAAAGAAGCTTTTTTTGCCGGGATATCCATTCTCAAAGAGGGTGTGCGTTTGGGCGACCTGGGGCATGCCATACAGAGCTTTGTAGAAAAAAACGGGTTTTCTGTCGTCAGGGAGCTTGTCGGACATGGCATCGGCACATCCATGCACGAAGATCCGAGCGTACCCAATTACGGAGTGGAAGGCAGGGGCATACGTCTTGCCCGCAATATGACTATCGCCATCGAGCCTATGATAAATATGGGCAGCAGGCACGTCAGACAGCTGGAAGACGGTTGGACCGTCGTAACGCAGGACGGGAGTCCGTCGGCGCATTACGAAAATACTGTCGTCATAAAAGAGGACGGCGTCGAAATTCTGACATTGTAATTATGCAGTCGATAGAATTAGGAACAATTGTATATTCGGTGGCAGGGCGCGACAAGGGCAGGTTCTTTGTTGTTGTCGAGATTGTCAATGACAAGTATATCAGAATTGCAGACGGAGAATTGCGCCGCATCGACAAGCCCAAACTCAAGCAGATCAAGCATGTGAAAACAGAAGGCGATTCGTTGCCCAAGATTGCACAGAAGCTTGCGGAAGGAACAAAAATCTTTGATGCTGAGATAAGAAGCGCGCTTCGCAGCTTCAACGCTTAAGCAAGACAAATAAATCTGGAGAGGTAATTGTATTTATGTCGAAAGACGATATTATTGAGGTTGAAGGTACCGTAACCGAGGTGCTTCCCGGTACAACGTTCCGGGTGAAGCTGACGAATGGTCACGAAATCCTTGCCTACCTGGCTGGCAAAATGCGTATGCATTATGTCAAGGTATGTGAAGGCGACAGTGTAAAGGTTGCAATCAGCCCCTATGATCTCAACAAAGGCAGAATTATATACCGCAACAAAAACTAGGAGGATAGAACAATGAAAGTCAGACCGTCGGTGAAGCCCATGTGCGACAAATGTAAAATCATCAAAAGACACGGCAAGGTAATGGTAATCTGCGCAAAGAACCCCAGCCATAAGCAGACTCAGGGCTAATCCGCCATTTATACCTGTCTTTCTTTGCAAACGATGTATTTTGTTTGCATGAGAAAGACAATCTGTGATATAATTACACAGTTCAGGCAAAAATTCTCCAGCGCGGCTGAACCAAGCTCCACTGCGGTTCACTTGGAGAAAGGATATATACACTTTATTCATAAATCTATTGGAGGTTATTAAATGGCTCGTATATCTGGTGTGGATTTACCCCGTGAAAAAAGAGTAGAAATCGGGCTCACCTACATATACGGTATCGGCAGAGCAACATCAAACAAGATTCTTGCGTCTTGTGGGATAGACCCCGATACCCGTGTGAAGGATCTGACAGAAGAGCAGATAGTCAGTATCCGTGATTACATCGAAAATCATCTTCGTGTAGAAGGGGATCTGAAGAGAGATGTAATGCTCAATATCAAACGTCTTATGGAAATCGGTTGCTACCGCGGCGTCAGACACCGTAAAGGCCTCCCGGTTCGCGGACAAAATACCAAACAGAACGCACGTACCCGCAAGGGTCCCAAGCGTACTGTCGGTCGCGTCAAGAAAGCCGAGAAATAAGGAGGTAGACGAATATGGCAGCAGCAGCACCTATCAAAAAAACAGCAATCAAGAGAAGAAAGGATATCAAACATGTCGAGAAAGGACAGGTGCATATTCATGCTTCTTTCAATAATACCATTGTTACATTCACCGATATGCAGGGCAATGTTCTGAGCTGGTCGTCCTCCGGAAAGATTGGTCTTAAGGGCAGCCGCAAGGCAACTCCTTATGCCGCACAGATGGTCGCCGAAGACGCTGCAAAATCCGCAAAGGATATGGGTTTGCGCAGGGTAGAGGTATATGTCAAAGGACCCGGCCAAGGCAGAGAGTCCGCGATACGGGCTTTGCAGGTAGTTGATTTTGAGGTCACCAAGATACAGGATGTATCTCCGATCCCTCATAACGGTTGCCGCCCGCCCAAGCGCAGAAGGCTGTAATTCAGGAGGAAAACAAGAATGGCAAGATATACAGGACCCGTTTGCAAGCTTTGCAGACGCGAAGGAACAAAATTATTTCTTAAGGGAGACAGATGCTTTTCTAAAAATTGCGCTTTGGAGAAGCGCCCCACACCCCCCGGACAGCACGGAGCAGGACGCAAGAAAGCCTCTCCGTACAGCATACAGCTCCGTGAGAAGCAAAAAGCCAAGAGAGCTTACGGACTTGTTGAAAAGCAATTCCACCATTACTATCAGATGGCAGAGAAGCTGCGCGGCGCTACGGGTGAAAACATGATGATGCTGATTGAACGCAGACTGGACAATATCGTGTTCCGTATGGGTATCGGTACATCCAGAGCGCAGGCAAGACAGCTTGTCAACCATAGCCATATCACGGTAAACGGCAAGACTATCAATATACCCTCTTACCTTTTGAAGGCAGGAGATGTGGTTGCAGTCAAAGATTCCAAGAAAGAGAAAGCTTTCTTTGTCGAACTCAAAAATTCCAAGATTTCCAATCTTCCTAAATGGCTGACCTTTGATCCCGTTACCCTCAGCGGCCAGGTTGTATCTTTACCGACCCGCGCGGATGTGGATCTCTCCATAGCAGACCACATGATTGTTGAGTTGTACTCCAAATAACAGATCTTAAGGAGGATTTCAAATATGATGGGTATCGACAAACCGAAAATCACTGTGGAAGAATCCAGCAAATCCGAGGCTACCTTTATTGTTGAGCCTTTGGAAAGAGGTTACGGCATTACAATCGGTAATTGTCTTCGCCGCATCCTTTGCACGGCTCTTCCCGGCGCTGCCATCATCGGTGTCAAGATTGAAGGTGTCAGCCACGAGTTTTCAACCATTCCCGGCATCCGTGAAGACGTGGCGGACATTATTCTCAACCTTAAAGAGGTCGCTATCAGGGTGCACAATCCGGAGAAATTCGAAACGGCTACCGTTAACCTTGTAAAATCCGGCGAGGGCGTCGTTTCGGCGGGCGACATCAATACCCCTTCCAATATCGAAATCACCAATCCCGGTGTGACGATTTGCACAATGGATAAGGATGCCAGCCTCAATATGGAATTGACCATCGGCGTCGGCCGCGGCTATGTCAGCGCCAAAGACAACAAGAATCCCAAAGCGCCTATCGGATACATTCCGATTGACTCTTTGTTTTCACCGGTTCTCTTTGTCAGCTACAACGTAGAAAGCACCCGCGTCGAGCAGTCTATTGACTACGACAAACTGCGCATTTATGTGCGCACCAATGCCGCCTCCTCTCCAAGAGAGGTTATCGCGCTGGCCGCCAAGGTCATGCAGGATCACCTTAAACTGTTTATCAACCTTGTGGAGAATATGGAGAACGTTGAGACCCTTGTCAGCCGCGATGACGACAAACAGACCAAAGCGATGTCCATGAGCATCGAAGAGCTTGAACTTTCTGTAAGACCTCTCAATTGTCTTAAGAGAGCCAGCATCTTTACCGTAGAAGACCTTGTCAAGAGGTCCGAAGAGGATATGCTCAAGGTGAGAAACCTCGGCAGAAAATCTCTGGATGAGGTGATCAAGAAGCTGGAAGCCATCGGTCTGAGCTTAAACAATAAGGACGAGTAAGGAGTAAAGTACAATGGCAAGCGTAAGAAAATTAGGTAAAAGAACGGACCAAAGAGTTCAGCTTGTATACAGTCAAGCCGCCCAATTGCTATGGAACGGCAGAATCGAAACAACCGTGGAGCGTGCCAAAGAGGTTCGCAGAGTTGTTGAGAAAATCATCACCCTTGCAATGAGAACGTATAAGGATACCGTTACGGTAACCAAAGAGAAGATCAATATGAAGGATGAGAAAATCAACGTCGAATTCGTTAACGACGGTCCCAAGAAGCTGGCTGCGCGCAGACATATGATGGCGCTTCTGCCCGATCTTCAGGAAGTCCAGGGCGAGAAAGAGAAAAAAGCCGCTTATGCGGAGCGCACAAAGGATATCGCGCATCCTCTTATTGAGAAGATTTTCCGCGAATATGCGCCCAAATACGACAAACGCGCAGAAGAACTGGGACAACGCGGCGGTTATACTCGTATCCTCCGCACCGGAGCACGCCGCGGTGATGACGCGAGCAAAGCAATATTGATGCTGCTGTAATTATCCGGCCAACGAAAAACGGCGTCTCGGTTTCCGGGGCGCCTTTTTGTCGGACTCAAACGGCTCAAATCTTGTTTGGTTTTGTGTGATGCAATCCGAGCAAGACCGGTATCTGATAGAACAAAAGCAAAATTTGCGTTTCCGTATACAGGAAGCGCATTTTTGTTTTGCAGGCTTTTGCATCGTATAACACAAACAAAAATCAGGATGTCCGCTTGCCGGTTGAGCGAATTCCGCTTGATACGTTCGCAACTCAACCTTTTGGGTATGGCATCTGGCGGATAAATTGTATACAATAGAAGCAGAAAGAGAACGCAGCGATGCGCCTCATAAAAAAAGGAGATTCTAACACTATGAGCATGACCTTTGGCGAAAGACTCGCAGGCTTCCGAAAAAAGTGCAATATGACACAGGAGGACGTCGGCGACAAGTTGGGCGTCAGCGCGCAGGCCGTCAGCAAATGGGAAAACGATACGACGCTTCCCGATCCCATCACTTTGAAGAAACTGGCAGACCTCTACAACGTCACACTGAACGACGTTTACGGTGTGGAACACGATGCCCCCAGAATCATACTGGGAGAAAAAAAAGATATCAATCAGATGCTGCTGCGCATTGTCGTGGATACCGTCAAGGGTGACAAGGTGCGCGTCAACGTGCCGTTGGCGCTGGTCAAGATCCTGATGGATAGCGGCGCGAAGATGCCGGAAATCAATGGGAATGATTTTTTGAAAAATATCGACTTCAAACAGATTCTTGAGCTTGTTTCAAACGGCGTAATCGGCAATCTTGTCGAAGTGACAACGGCCGAAGGCGATGTCGTCCATATCGTGGTAGAATGATATGAAGATAAAAATAATCAAAAAGGACGGGTTCAGGCTTTGGGTGCCGGCGCCACTTTCGATAATCCGATGGAAGGTCGTTTACCGTGCGGGGGCAAAATCCAGAGACCCCGCGACAAAGGATGCTTTTTGTGCTGTCCAGAAGGTATCGGATGAGCTGTATCGTGTGCTGAAAGAATGGAAAAAGAAAAGCATCGGAGAATTTGTTTTGGTTGATATAAAAAGCGCCGACGGCGATATTGTTAAAATAACACTTTAGGCAGGAAATACAGCTGAAGATATGCTAATCCGGTCAGCAGAATAAGAAAAGCAAAATTGAAAACCGAATAGACCAGAATATATTTTCTGGCTTTGCCGGGATACTCCTGAATATATTCTCTCAGTGAAATCAGGCTCGCAAGAGAGGCAACAAGGGTACCCACACCCCCGATATTGACCGCAAGCAGCAGAGCATCCCAGTCGTTTGTGAAATTGGATAAGAAGATGGCGGTAGGCACATTGGAAATCAGTTGGCAGGAGAGGACGCCTGTTAATAAAACATTTTTTTGGGTAAGGGCTGTGACTGCTGTTCTGACCGTTTCGATACGCGCCATATTGTTGGAGAACACAAAGAATGCAGAAAACGTCAGCATCAGACCGTAATCAACTTTGGCATAAGCCTTGCGGTCAACAACAAGAAAGCCGCCGGCAACAATTGCTCCGGCAATAAGATAATGGATGACTTTGAATATCGCCAGCAATGCGATAAGGGCAAAAAGAGAATAGATGAGGACGCGTTTTTTGTCAAGCCTGACGGGTTCGTCAATGATAATCTCGGCATGTTCCTTTTTGATAAACAGGCTTATCGCCGCAAGAGAAATCATGGACAAGATAAATGCCGGCGCCATGGTAATAAGAAATTTTGCGACGGGTATATCAAAATAGCTGTAAAGATACAGGCTCTGAGGATTGCCGAAGGGCATAATCATCCCGCCAAGATTTGCTGCGACTGTCTGAAGCGCGATGGTCAGGCCGGTATATTTTTCTTTCCCGCATGTTTTGAAAACAATCAGTGTCAGCGGCAGGAAGGTAAGAAGCGCCATATCATTGGCAATAAATATGGAACCGATGCCGGTGATGAACACCAAAGAGGCGACCAATCCCCGCGTGTTGGAAAGCCGACGGATGAGGCTTTTTGCCATAATTGTAAACGTTCGGATATTTTTGAATGCCGCGATAATCAGCATGGTGGAGAACAAAAAAACCAATGTTTTCCAGTCAAAATAATGCAAATACTCTTTATCCGGCGGGACAAAGAGCATAGAGAAAGCCGCAAGCAGAAGAGCAATTACGGCCACGATGTTTTTTTTGATAATCCTTGCAAAGGAAGACATATATTGTACCTGCATCAGTGTAGCATTCTGCACAAAAGAAAGCAACTTTTTTGACAGGGTTTGTTGCAGGGATTATTTTCCCCTTTCTAAGTTTGATTGACTAATCCTATTGATTATGTTAATATTATTCATAACAAAATTTTACTTGGATCCGGTGTTCAATGGTACTTCTGCTTGACGTAGGCAATACCAATATTAAAATAGGCGTGGTCAAAGACGACAAGATTGTTCGGACCTGGCGCATCGCGACAGACCATAACAAGACTGCCGACGAATACGGCATGGTATTTTTGGATCTGTTGAGTTCTGCCGGCTATACCTTTGAACAAGTGGAAGGGATTATCATCAGTTCTGTCGCTCCTTCACTGAATTACACCATCGAGCATATGTGTACGTATTATACGCGGCAGAAGCCGATTATGGTGACCTCATCCCTCAAATCTCCTGTAAAAATAGAATATCTTGTGCCGGAAGAGCTTGGCGCGGACAGAATTGTCAATGCGGTCGCGGCGTATTCCATCTACGGCGGGCCATGCATCACGGTGGACTTCGGAAGCGCGACAACCTTTGGAGTCATCAGCGCAGACGGCAGGTTTTTGGGCGGCGCAATAGCCCCGGGCATCAAGTCCAGCGCAGAGTCCCTGACGAATACCGCGGCAAAGCTTCCGCGCATCGAGCTGGCGCGTCCCCGTTCGATTATCGGCAGGACAACGGTAGAAAATATGCAGGCGGGTGTTATTTATGGCTTTTCTGGTCTGGTGGAAGGCGTGATCCGTGAAATGATTGCCGAATGCGGTATACAGGATGTCAAGGTCATCGCGACCGGAGGTATGAGTCAGCTTCTGACGGACGGCGGTACCAAATATTTTAATGTGATAGACAGATCTCTCTCTTTGAAAGGTCTGAAAATTCTTTACGATCTGAATCATGAACGAACTTGACGCCGCATTAGCGGATAAGCATTTTTTTGTTTGCATAGCAAGTCATAGTTAGGAGGTTTTATTTTTGATGAAAAAAGTCGGAATCGCGCTTCTCGGGTTGGGCGTTGTCGGCTCGGGAACCTATAAAATATTACAAAAAAACCATGAATATATCAAAAATTATTATGGTGTGGATATTGAAGTGCTGCATGTTCTCGAAAAGGATATAGCTAAGGCCGAGGCTCTGGGAATTGATAAAAGCAAAGTATCCACGGACATCAACAATATTGTCAGAAATCCTGATATCAGTATTGTTGCAGAGTTTTTTGGAGGTATCGAACCTGCCCGCTCGTTTTTGATCGCTTCTCTGAAGGCGGGGAAGAGTGTTGTCACATCCAATAAAGAAATGTTTGCCAAAAGCTGGTATGAACTGGAAGCGGCAGCAAAAGAAGGGAATGCCGGATTGTATTTTGAAGCATCCTGCGTCGGCGGCGTGCCCATTATCCGCACGCTGCAGGAAAGCATGCAGGGCAACAATATCCTGTCCATCATGGGAATTGTCAACGGAACTACCAACTATATCCTCACCAATATGGCAGACAAGGGAATGGAATATGCCGACGTGCTGAAGGAAGCCCAGAAGCTTGGATATGCGGAAGCCAATCCTTCGGCAGACGTTGACGGCTTCGACAGCATGTACAAGCTTTCCATTCTCTCGACACTCGCGTTTCACAAAAAGATTCCGCTTGAAAAAATATATCGCGAAGGCATCAGCAAGGTCAGCAAAGTCGATATGGAAATCGGCAAGGAGTTTGGTTTTACTCTTAAGCTTCTCGCTATCGGCAAACTGATTAATGGCAAGGTGGAGGTGCGCGTGCATCCGGCGTTTCTCCCGAACAACCATCCGTTGGCTTCTGTAAAAGGCAGCTTCAATGCGGTCATGATTGTGGGAGACAATGTCGGGGATATCATGCTGTACGGAAGAGGCGCAGGCGATCTGCCCACGGGCTCCGCAATTGTATCCGATATTGTATATTGCTCAAAGCAGGTCGAACATACCCTGACGGTGTTCGAAAACTGCAAGGATGCGGATTTTACGGACGATTTTGAATGCAAATATTATATCCGCATGACCGTTGAAGACAGGAGCGGCGTACTGGCAAAAATAACCGGAGTATTTGCAAAATACGAAGTGAGCATTGATGCGATGCAGCAGAAACAGGGCGGAGACTCCGCTTCGGTCATCTTCCTGAGCCACAAGAACAGCGAAAAGAATTTCATGCGCGCCGTCAGCGAAATCAAATCATTGAATGAAGTCAAAAATATAGATGCGGTGATCCGATTGGTCGATTGAGAAACCCGCATAAGGCGACCCGATTGACGGGTCGGAATCCTTATTATTATAAAAAGCGTTACGCAGTATGAAGAATTCATGACAAGGCGTAACGCTTTTTGATTGTTCTGTTTTGATCGGGATGCTATTTATCCGATTTTCGGATGTCCTTGCGTTTGATCTTCCCGCTGATGGTCTTCGGAAGCTCTTTGACGTATTCTATGACGCGGGGATATTTGTAGGGCGCAGTCGCATGCTTGACGTGTTCCTGCAATTCTTTGGTCAATGCATCGGAAGGCTCGTAACCCTTGTTTAATATTATGGTTGCTTTGACAATCTGTCCGCGCTCGGGATGGGGAACACCGGTAATCGCACATTCCAATACCGCGGGATGTTCCATGAGCGCACTTTCGACTTCAAAAGGCCCGATACGATAGCCGCTGGATTTAATGATATCATCCTTTCTTCCGACAAACCAATAATAACCGTTCTCATCGCGGCGGGCAAGATCTCCGGTATGATAATAGCCGGTTTCGAGTGCATCTTTTGTGCGTTCGGGGTCTTTATAATAGCCGCAAAGAAGCCCGAATTGATTGTCTTTGAGCCTGATGCAGATTTCGCCCTCCACGTCCGCTTCCGTGATGACATCATCATTGTCATCCAGCAGAACAACATCATAGATTGCCGTAGGCAATCCAAGACTGCCCGGAACGGCTTTGCAGTAGCGTGACGCACAAAGAATTACCGCACTTTCGGTCTGGCCGAAGCCTTCGTGAATCTGCAATCCTGTCAGTTCATAGATCTGACGGAAGACTTCCGGATTCAAGGGTTCGCCCGCTGTTGTCATTCGGACCAGAGATGAAAAATCAACATGCGAAAGATCTTCACGGATAAAAAAACGATAGATTGTGGGCGGCGCGCAGAAAGTCGTGATTTTATATTTCGACAGGAGAGGAAGCACGTCTGTCGGTGTGAACCTTCCGTAATAATCATAGTTGAATACTGCCGAACCTGCAAGCCATTGTCCATAGAGTTTGCCCCAGCTGAATTTTGCCCAACCGCTTTCTGCCATGGTAAAATGAAGACCATCGTCCACAACGGATTGCCAGTAATAGGCGGTCATCACATGGCCCAGAGGATACAAGAAATTGTGCATGACCATTTTGGGATAGCCTGTTGTTCCGGAGGTAAAATATACGATCATGGTATCGGTAATCGCAGGACGAGGAAGAGCCGGAAGAACATCGGAATATTTGTCAAGTTCTTTATGGAAATCAAGGTATCCTTCACAATCCCCGATTGTCATTTTATAGCGCAGAGAGGGACAAGCGGGAGCGGCTTCGTTGATGTAATCGGTCACATCCTTTTCGTTGATGCATATAAGCATTTTTATTCCGGCGCTGTTGCAGCGGTATTCTATATCTTTTACTGTAAGCAGATAGGTCGCGGGCACCAGAACAGCGCCGATTTTGCAGAGCGCGATATTGATGATATAATATTCGTAACGACGGTTGAGCATGGTCATTACAAAATCGCCTTTACCGATGCCCATCGCCAAAAACATATTTGCCGCCCGGTCCGAAAGCTTTTTGAGTTCGCCGAAGGTGATGATGCGTTCTTCTCCCGCACTGTTGCACCATACGATTGCACGTTTGTCAGGGGAGATGCGCGCATATTCGTCTACGACATCGTAGCCAAAATTGAAATCGGTGATTGTCTTGTACCGGAAATGTTTTATAAAATCCTGATAATCTTCAAAATCGACGCGCTCAATATATCTGGATAATAAATTCATACGGTTTTCCTACGTAAAATGATTGTTTCTAGTATACCATACCGAAAACAGATGAAACAAGTAAAATTGTATATCCGTGGTTGACCGGCTGCAAAATTGATGATATAATAATATAGAAACAATGTTCCGACAGGCGGTACGTGATGAAGAAAATATTGGATTTGTGCGATTATCTTGTCAAGGTATGGATACCAGAAGAAAAGCGATGGGGCTGGGGTGAGGGGCTTTTTGCCTATGCATTGACCAGACTGGACTCTTATCTTGGCGAAGACAGATATTATCCTTTTGTCAAACGGTACATTGACCGGCATGTGGCGCATACGCCAGAAATCAACAGTTCGGACACTGCCGCACCCGGTCTCGCCTCTTACTTCCTCCAAAGAAAAACAGGCGATGTACGTTATAAGGCTCTGACAGATAAGGTTATCAACTACATCAAGAATACGGACAAAATCATCGAAGACCTTCCGAATCATTTCGGGACAAGCAAGGATGCAAAGGATTATCCCTTTTCTGTATGGGTGGACAGCCTGATGATGTTCGGAGTATTTACCGTATTGTACGGCAAAGAAGAAGGCGACAGGGAGCTTCTGGAATACGGCGCACGCCTGCCCGGACAGTTTGCAAAATATCTTATGGATAAAGATGAACATCTTTGGTATCACTCC
The DNA here is from genome assembly GCA_001604065.1 of Clostridiales bacterium Firm_09. GTDB lineage: Bacteria > Bacillota > Clostridia > Christensenellales > DTU072 > Firm-09. The sequence continues at coordinate 165,672 of LVAO01000006.1, read as the reverse complement.
TATCGCGTAAAACAGCATACGCATTATCCGCGCCGCAAGATATTTTGGGGCAGGGGAAACGGCTGGGTCATCGCCGCGCTGCCGATGATTGCAGAAATACTGGGGAAAGAACATCCGAAATCTGCCGAAATTATAAAGATTTTTCAACAGACCTCTGCCGCTCTTCTCAGATATCAGCGTGCAGACGGCGCGTTTGAAACCGTCTTCAATAAAGTAGGCAAAACATATCGTGAACTCTCTGCGACTGCGCTTATTGCGGGCGGTTGGCTGGATGGCATCGCACAGGGCATACTGGACGAAAGCGTATTTCTTGCCCCCGCCATGAAGGCATACGAGGCATGCGAAGGCAGCATAATTTATGAGGACGGAGGAGTATTTTTCCCCGAGATTTCACGCCCGACCGTACCGATGAAAATTATCCCTTATACGTGGTACAAACGAATGCCTCGCGGCAGAAACTGGAATTACGGCGTCGCGGCACTGGTGCTTGCAGCCATCAATAAACAGAAATATCTCAACAGGAAGTAAAATATGACAAAAGAAAGCAGTGTACAATCGGTTGACAGAATCTTCAATATTATAGAAAAAATTGCCGGATACCGTCAGGGCGTGGGAATATCGGAGCTGGCCCGCGAAGTGGGGCTGCCCAAAAGCACCGTTCACCGTACGGTAACCGCACTTGTCGCAAACAATTATCTGTCCAAAGATGAGGCAACAGACAAATATAAGCTTGGCTACCGCTTTATTGCAATCGCCGGAAGCTATGCGGCAAAACTGGATCTGCGCGAAGTCGCAGGACCTTACCTCAGAGATATGGTCGTAAAGCTTAACGTAACCGGACATATCGCAGTGAAGCAGGGCGATTATGCAGTATATATAGAAAAAATTCTGCCGCATACCTATGCCTGCACCTATTCGCAGATAGGCAAGACGATAGAACTTTATTGCAGCGCCTTGGGCAAGAGTCTGCTGCTCGGGCTGCAGGAGAAAGAACTGATTGAATATTACAGAAGGCTGCTGCCGCGCAAATTTACGCCCAACACGTTGGATATCATGGGACTCCAGAGAGAACTTACGGAAGCGAGAAAAACACTGATCACGCGCGATAATGCCGAACATGAAGAAGGGGTATATTGCATCGCAACCCCGATTTTTGACAGTTACGGCAAGGTCCTGGGCGCGATCAGCATCTCATCACACGAAATTTCTTTGCTGACGGACGAAAACGCCCGAGCGATGATTCTGGAAAGTGCCAAGATGATCAGCAGACAATATGGAAAACTATAAAAAGTAGCTTTAGCTACAAAAAAGGAGAACAAAATGGATATTCGTTACGCAGTATCGAAAAAGGAATTTATGCGCATGAATACCGAAGAAATGCGTGCAAATTTTTTGATAGAAAGTTTGTTCATTACCGATACCGTCAGCTGTACATATTCTCATATTGATAGAATTATTGTCGGCGGTGCGTTGCCTGTGATACAAAAATTAAGGCTGAAAGCAGGCGAAGAGCTTGCTGCGGAATATTTTCTGGAGCGCCGTGAAATGGGCGTCATCAATATCGGCGGAGAAGGAGTCGTCGCTGCCGACGGTATCGATTACAGAATGAAGAAATATGACTGCCTTTACCTCGGCAGAGGCATAAAGGATATTGTGTTTTCATCGGACAATCCGGAGTGCCCGGCATATTTCTATTTCTGTTCCACGCCGGCGCACAAAGAATATCCGGCAAAATTCATTCCGCTTGAAGATGCGGTGCATCTGGAGTTGGGTTCCCAGAAGGAGTGCAACAGGCGGACCATCAATAAGTATATCATACCATCCAAGGTGCCTACCTGCCAGCTCACAATGGGACTGACCGTTTTGAACGAAGGGAGCAACTGGAATACCATGCCTGTCCATACGCATGAAAGGCGCATGGAGGTATATCTGTATTTTGATATCCCGGAGAAAAACGTTGTTTTTCATATGATGGGAAGCCCTGCCGAAACAAGACATATCGTCGTCCAGAACAGACAGGCAGTTATTTCGCCAAGCTGGTCCATTCACAGCGGCGTCGGGACGCGCGATTATACTTTTATTTGGAGCATGTGCGGCGAAAATCAGGATTTTGACGATATGCAGGGCGTAGCGACACAGGATTTGAGATAATCGGAGGAGTATAAAATGATTTTGGATAAGTTCCGTCTGGACGGCAAAGTGGCGATTGTGACCGGCAGCAATACCGGTCTCGGACAGGGTTTCTGCGTGGCGCTTGCAGAGGCAGGGGCAAAGGTGCTGGGTGTCGGGCGAAGAGACAGCGAGGATACCCTTGCAAAGATCGGGAAGGAGAAATTTGATTACATGATTGCAGATTTGTCCGATCCCCATTGCGCGAAGGATATCATCGGGGCCGCCCTCGAAAGATACGGTTCGGTTGACATTCTTGTCAACAATGCCGGTATCATCAAAAGAAACGACAGTCTGGTTTTTTCCGAAAAAGATTGGGATGAAGTGATGAATGTCAATCTGAAGTCGCTTTTCTTTCTTTCTCAGGCTGCCGCCAATGCAATGGTTGCACAAGGGAGAGGAGGCAAAATCATCAATGTCGCAAGCCTGCTGTCCTTTCAGGGCGGTATCCGTGTGCCGAGCTATACCTCCAGTAAAAGCGCGGTCAAGGGTCTGACCATGACACTTGCCAACGAATGGGCAAAATACAATATTCAGGTCAATGCAATCGCGCCGGGCTATATGGTTACCAATAATACAGAAGCGCTTCGAAACGACCCCGACCGCTCAAAAGCAATCCTGGAGCGCATCCCTGCCGGAAGATGGGGAACGCCGGAGGACATTATGGGAGCGGGCGTCTTTCTTGCCTCTGCGGCAAGCGATTATGTGACAGGGTTTACGATAGCGGTGGATGGCGGTTGGTTGGGAAGGTAATTCCAAACGACCGCGCTAGCGAACCTGCCCGATTGCATTTGATGCAATTTTGTTTGCCGGATTTCATGGATCCGTTATCCGCGTGCATCCTGTTCTAACCGCCGCGGAGGCGGCATCAGATATTGTCTGCAATAAAGAGAGGTCACTATGTATATTGCACGGATTCTTACAGAGAAAGGCATTTGTTATGCGCAGGCGAAGGATGGCCGGTTCTTTCTTATCGACGGCGACTGCTTCAACATAAAATGGGTGTCGGAGAAGCCTTATCACGGTGAGGTGAAGATTCTTGCACCGGTGGAGCCGTCAAAGATTATTGCCCTTGGCGCGAATTATAGAAAACATGCGCAGGAATTAAAACTCACCGTCAATGCGGATCCCACCATCTTCTTGAAGCCTCCTACGGCCGTCATCGCAGACGGTGAGGATATCATCATTCCCGAAGGCTCGACCACGATTGACTATGAGGCGGAGCTTGCCATTGTCATCGGCAAGGATTGCAAAAAGGTAAAAAAAGAGGATGCATACAGCGTCATCCTGGGGTATACCTGCGCGAACGATGTGTCGGAAAGGGTGTATCAAAAGCTGGATGGGCAATGGGCGCGTGCAAAGGGCTTTGACACTTTTTGCCCTCTCGGCAAATACATCGCTACGGGAATCAATCCCGAGGCACTGGATCTGAAAACAGTTTTGAATGGCGTTACCGTTCAGCATGGCAATACTGCGGATATGATTCACGGTATTGCAAAAACGGTGGAATTTGTTTCCCATATCATGACCTTGAAGAAAGGTGATATCATCATGACCGGCACACCGGAAGGCGTCGGGCCGATGAGGGACGGCGACGAAGTGGAAATTGTGATCGAAAATGTCGGATCGGTGAAGAACAGAGTCCGAAAACAAACGGCGAAATAAGGAGGCATCGTTTTTCAGCCCTTTGGGAAAGCTTCATTGAAACTTGTCGCGGCAGGCTTTCTCCCGAGAAGCAAAGAGTCTGAAATAGATCGGACGTCAATTCAGCATGCACAAGCTGTAATTGAAGGCAAACAGATAGATGTTCCATGCAAACGGCGGCAGCATCGCAAGCCACAATTCTTGCGTATGCTTCTGATAGAAAGCGAAGAGCGCGATGAGAATGACGATAATCGAGAAGATGATGCCGAGGGAAATATAAAGGGATTCCCAAACAAACAAAGAGAGAGCCCAAAGCGCAGAAAAAATACAAAACGTGCCCCAAAGAACCAATGTTTTGCGAAGCTCTTTCTTCACTGTCGATAAGGTGCAGCAGATCACCGCAAAACCGGACGAGACGAGGAAGCCGATATCGTACACAATCTGGGCGGGTGAAAAAGAGGGTTTGACAAGCAAAGCATACCAGGTTGCGCCGTAATCCGAGAAGCGGCTGATGAAGTAATTGGTCAAAAACATCACGCCGAGCGCCATTGCGAATGCCGCCGTATATTTGAAATATTTCATATTGAAAGTATATTGGCGATGAAGGCTCGGTAGTACAGAAATAAAAGCCAGGATTTTGTTTTCGGAAAATATGTGTAGGAGGAAATGATGTTTCTGAACCAAAAAACAAAGTTTTTCTGGCAGGTGCGGGCAGTAGCGTCAGCCATCTTTTGCCATATGCGATAGCATAGCGGATTGACGAAGACGTTCGCCGTATGCTATAATTCGGGTATGAAAAAAGCCCTGGTGATTTTATGCACGTTGATGATGTTCTGCTGTCTGCTCTCCGGCTGCAGCAAGGAGGAGGAAATCATTGACTATGGCAAATATTTCAACAATTTCGGCAGCGCACCCGGAATCGCGGAGGTGACGGAAAGTCTGAATCTTGGCAAGGATGTTTTTGTCAGCTCTTATGATAAGAACGCCGATTTGTATATCACACAAAAAAAGATTGTTATAGAAGGCAGCTCCGGAGAGGACGATACCGTATATAATCTGTACGGATTTGCCACCGCACAAGAAATTATCCTTGAACCCAAATATGCCAATGTAATTGACGTTCGCTACAATTTTGCGATTGTGGCAAAAAGGGTCGCTTCGGGCGCGACAACGCGTACGACAATCGGCATGGTAAAGCTGAGAGGCGATCATGTCGGCAGGGAATATGGATTTTCTTATGAGTATACAGGCATTACAACGCAATATTCTTTTTTGAACGATAAATATATGGTGATGTTCGGGGATAAAACCTACACTTCTACCACCGCCGAATTTGCGACCGTCTACGATTATACTACCGCAAACGGTCTTCTGGAAGTAGGCAGAATCGGCAACACAACCTCGGCCACCGTCTTTTCCATGTATGATAACTATATAGCGGCAGTCGGCACCACGATTGTCAGATATTATCTGTTTGATAAAATTGATGCAAACGGATATTTTGAAATGTCCTTAAACGGGAAATACACACCATTCAAAGCGGAAGAGGGATTTACAGATACTTCTTTGATGACGACGAGCGTTTTTTATATTGCGAACGGTTGGTTTATCGAAACGGGGATTTACCGCAGTACCAAGGAATTCACGGGATACGAGCAAACAGAAAAGGACAGCGACGGTTTGACCTATTATCTGGTCAATAAATCGACACGTTTCAATATCCGTTCCGGCAAGAGATTTGCTACGGACAGGGTGAAGCTGGTTGCAAACAAGTATTCCGCAGAGTATACGGAGTCTTTGGCAAATACAATCAACTACGACATCGAAATCTTTTCTTCGGATAAAATGCCCTTGTATTGCCAACCGGTCATGCCCGTAAGCGCGCTGGTCAAAGAAGGATATTCTCTGGTCTATTACGATTTCTACTATTATGACGATGACAACAACGCGCAATGGGGGCAGACCTTTGCGATTTATGACCAGAATGCAGAGATTATCAATCCCGAAGATCTGGTCATGCCGCTTCTGATGGTGGATGGCATCGGATTGCAGAACAGCGATCCCGTCTTTTATATCAGCATCAGAGATTTCGGATACAACAAAACAGATGGCACAGAAGTGCTGCTGCTTCCTCTGGAGCAAACAAAACTTTATGACCCGGTCATCCTGAACGACGGAATGCTGGTGGGCTACCGCGTCAATCTGGAAACGGTTTCCAAGTATTCCAATATGATGGGGGCGGCGAGCGTGGATGGCAGCTCAATCATACCTTTTGAATTCGTAGAAATGACGCCTTTCGTGAACGGATATGCGACAGGCTCAAAAATACAGCTCAAGAGCGACGGAAGCTTTGATAAGCGATTGTTCTACCGCATCAGCAAATCCGGCGTACTGACAGAACTCCAGAATGTCTATTCCCTGCGGAACGGCGTCTATATTACCAAAGAAAACGAAAAATACGGACTTGTGGCAAACGACGGCACGGTGCTTCTGAACCCGGAATATGACAGCATTTCTGTCATTGACAACTTCTTGACGGACGGTGTGTACTTTGTCAATCGTGTCGTTGGTGTCAGGGACGGTTATGGCATCATTTTCAATGTGACACCAAGGACATAAATACCATATGGATACGATAATCGGCAAAGAGGAGTTGTTGGAAGAGGCGGGAAGTCTGATTCGCGCGGGGCAGCTTGTCGCCTTCCCGACAGAAACGGTTTATGGATTGGGCGCGGACGCGACCAACGAGAAAGCGGTTGCTTCAATTTTCGAAGCCAAAGGCAGGCCGCAGGACAACCCGCTGATTGTCCATATCGCAAGCGCAGATGAATTGAAGAATGTCGCCCGGGAGGTGCCGGAGAGCGCCTACGAACTGATGAGCATTTTTTCTCCAGGTCCGCTTACCATTGTATTGAAAAAGCAGAACGGGATCCCGAAAATAACGACCGGGGGTCTCGATACAGTGGGAATACGTATACCGGACCATCCGCTTGCCCTTAAGCTTATCCGCAGTGCGGGCGTGCCGGTCGCGGCGCCCTCCGCCAACCGCAGCGGCAGAATCAGCCCTACGGAAGCCGAACATGTTTATGAAGATATGCGCGGCAGAATCCCCATGATTCTGGACGGAGGGAAAACTCGTGTAGGGATAGAAAGCACGGTTCTGGATCTGACAAAAGAGACACCGATCATTCTGCGTCCGGGCGCTGTGACGGCAGAGATGCTCGCTCCGTTTTTGGGGAAAGTGAAAACCAAAGGCGGAGAAGTTCTTGTGGCGGAAGCTCCCGGCATGAAATACAGACATTATGCACCGGTCTGTCCTGCTTCCGGTGTGAAGGATGCCAGAACGGCGAAGGAAATTTACAACAGACAGCTTTCGGCTGGCAGACATCCCGTTATCATCGCGGGGGAAGAACTGCTGCGCGATGTACCCGGGCAATATGCCGTCCTTTCATTAGGCAGTTCTCCGGAAAGCGCCATGGGAAGCCTGTTTTCGTCGCTGCGGAAAGCCGAAAAGGTCTATGATTTTATTCTTCTGCAATGGTTTGACGCGGAGGAGTATGCATCTCTGCAGAACAGGATTGAAAAGGCGTGCGGCGGAAATTGTTTTTAGCATAGAAAAGGGCTATTTTTATATCCTAAACCAAGCGGTATTTTGAAATCAATATTTTTTTTACATTATATTTATCCTTAAATTTTTACATACCAGAACCGACAATTTCTTGCAAAACTTGTGTTGATATTTTATAATAGCGATATAAGTTCTGGAGGTGCGTCATGAAGATTGCCATAGGTTGCGATCACGGAGGAATCGTATTGAAAAATTCTGTGAAGCAGGCAATTGCCGATTCAAAATGCGAAATTCTGGATTTCGGCACGTTTTCGGATGCGTCCTGCGATTATCCGGATTTTGCTTACAAGGTCGGGAAGGCCATTGTTTCCGGAGAGGCGGACAAGGGCATCCTTCTTTGCGGAACGGGCATCGGCATTTCGATTGCCGCCAATAAGATAAAAGGCATCCGTTGCGCGCATGTGACGGATTTGTATTGCGCGCAGATGGCCGCAGAGCATAATAATGCCAATGCAATCGCTCTGGGCGGACGCATCACCGACTCTGCTACAGCATACGAAATCGTGAAGACCTATCTCGCCAGTACGTTTGCAGGCGGCAGGCATCAGGCAAGAGTGGACAAAATTGCACGCATCGAAAACGGAGAGGCGCTATGATACAAGAGTTGGTCAACCGGATTCATCAAGCGGAGGAAGAAGCTGAGGCAATGGTTGCCCGCGCTCTGGAAGAAGCAAAGGCAATGAATTTTGATGCCGATGCCGAAGCAGCCCGGATTCTTGCAGATGCCAAGGCAAAAATCAAAACCGAAAAGAAAAAAGTAACAGAAAACGCAGAAATGGAAGCGCAGATCCGGTTTGATGATATCCTTTCAATCGGAGAACGCGAAGCAGAAAAGCTTATGCGCAGTGTCGATATCGCAGCAGAGGCCGAAGCGATTGCGGATTTTTATTGCGAACAATACAGGAAATAACAATGGCTGTCGCAAAAATGAAAAAACTGACTCTGGTCGCCCACGAAACCGACAAGAGAAAAATAATGAAGGCACTGACCGGTCTGGGTACCGTCGAGGTGTCCGAATCCGGCGACTACCAAAATGCCGAAAAAAAAGACAATGCGGTTTCCCGGGCAGAAACAGAAAAGAAGCTTGCACGTCTCAATTTTGTTTTTTCCTTCCTGAAAGAAATCCGGAACCAGGTCAAAAAAGTTGCGGATAAATCCAATGCAGAGCAAAAGAAGCTTGCGGAGGAGCCCCTGGATCTGAAGCGCGAAAACCGTCTTCTGGATTATGACGAACTGATTGCCGAGGTCACCGAAAACGAATTTGACCTTTTTGAAATTGTCGGAAGACTGGAAGAGGCAAACAGCCGGCTGACGGACATCAGGACCGAAATCACCAGGCTGAACAACCTTTATGCGCAGGTAAGCGAATACTCTTCTTTTGATATCCGGTTTTCTCAAATCAAAGATACAAAATATACCGCGATGTTTGCGGGAATGATAGCGGCGCAGAATATTGAGGCTGTGCGGAAGGGATTGCCTGCCTCCGCCGGGTACGAAACAGCGCCTGCGGGCAATGGCTATGCCGCAGTTATTATTGTCCATAAAGAGGATAAAGAGGCGGTAGCGAAATTGCTGGCAGCAAACGATTTTTCCCGCTGCCCCTTCGATTTCGATGAAACTCCGGCAGAAACGCTTGACCATATTTCCGAACGAATCGGAGAACTGAGCGCCGCGCGTGAAGAGCTGATCGTTCAATCGGTAGGTTATTTCAGATATGCGTCCGACTTCAAGAGCCTGTATGATTATTATTATCTCGAGCTTGCAAAACTGGACGCGTTGGCAAAAACAACCAACACCCGCCACGCCTTCGTAATGGAAGCCTGGGTTCCTGCCGACGCAGAAGAAGTTACTGTCGGCAAGCTCAAAGAAACCGCTCCCGGCGCATTGATTGTGACGGCAGACCCGAAGGAAGGAGAAACCGTGCCCTCCTACACCAGAAACAGCAAGATAGTCGGAGCCTTCGGAGAGAATATTACCGCTTTGTTCGGGCATCCGAAATATGGCGGACTGGACCCCAATCCGTTTGTTGCTTTGTTTTATTTTATCTTTTTCGGCTTCATGCTCTCGGATGCCGGATACGGCGTGCTGATGACCGCGGCGTGCTTCATTTATCTTGCTGTCAAGAAGCCCGTCAAGCGCTCCGGCAGCTTTTTGCTGATGTTCGGGCTGTGCGGCATTTCGACTATACTGTGGGGCGCGTTCTTCGGCGGCTGGTTTGGCATTGAGCCGCAATATCTTGAGGCAAATAGCCTCGGCAGGTTTTTGCTGAATTTCAAGGTTCTGGATCCGCTGAACGGTTCACAGGCACTTGTCATGTTCGGTCTGGCATTGGGGCTGGGCGCGGTGCAGATTGCGGCAGGGTTTTTCCTAAACGGAATCGGAAAACTGAAAACCAACCCGCTTGACGGCATTTTCAATGATTTCAGCTGGGTCATCCTCTTTTTGGGCATGGGTATCTACCTCGCGGGCAGGCTTCCCGCTTTTGCCGCCGCGTCAAAAATCGGCTTGTATATTGCTTTGGCAGGGGTCGGAATGCTTGTCCTGGGCGGCATGCTGGGCAAAAAGAATCCTATTAAAATGCTGATGGGTTCGTTCAAAAATATTTATGGCATTGTCGGCGTGTTTTCGGATATTCTGTCCTACGCCAGACTGTTCGGTCTGGGACTGACGACGGGCGTCATCGCCATGGTTCTTAACAAAATTGCGCTGATTGTCATCGGCATGCTGCCCGGCATCGGTTATGTGTTTGCCGTGATCGTGCTTGCCGTCGGTCATGCATTCAATATATTCATTAACCTCCTCGGCGCGTATGTGCATAACTCAAGACTGCAATATGTCGAGTTCTTCAGCAAATTTTATACCGGCGAGGGACATGCTTTCAATCCGTTGGGAGGCAGAACAAAGTATGTCTTCCTGAGCGATAAACTTGAAACAAAATCTGCATCCAGATAAATCGGAGGTCAATATGACATTAGGTACGTTTTTGGCAATTGTAGGAGCCGCCATTGCGGCAGGACTCGCCGGCATCGGCAGCGCAATCGGCGTCGGAAAGGCCGGACAAGCGGCGTCCGGGGTAATCTCTGAGGATCCGGACAAGTTCGTCAAGTGCTTGATTCTGGAACTTATCCCAGGCACGCAGGGTATTTATGGCTTCATCATTGCCTTCCTTGTCATGCTCAAGATTAATGTCTTCGGCAGCATGGTCGCGCTTTCGACAAATGCCGGGCTGAGCTTGCTCGCGGCCAGCCTTCCGATTGCCGTAACCGGACTTGTCAGTGCCATTCATCAAGGCAAGGTTGCCGCAAGCGGCATCGCACTGGTGGCAAAGAAACCGGAAGAATCCACAAAAGCAATCATCCTTTCCGTCATGGTCGAAACTTATGCGCTTCTCGGGCTGATTGTATCCTTCCTTTCTGTGTTCCTGCCCGATTATGCGTCGATGATTTGACCGGAGGGCGCAATGTCAGAAGCGATTGTCGCAAAAATTCTGGAGGACGCTCGCGCGTCTGTCAATACCGCGCTGAGCGAGGGCGGCAAAGCCGCGGCGAAAACCATTGCTGATGCCCAAAACGAAGCGTCCATCCTGCTTCAGAAGAGCATGGAGGATACCGCGGCGCTCAGGGAAGAAATTATCAGAAGGCGGATCAGCGTCGCGAACCTCGAGGTGCGCAAATTGATGCTTGCCGCAAAAAAAAGAGTGCTTGACCGGATCTTTGCCGAAGCCGCAGAAAAGATTGCATCGCTCCCGAAAGACCGCTACCTTGCCCTTATCCGAGGCATGCTGAACCAAGCGGAGGACGGCGACGAGGTCAGAATCTGCGAACGCGACGCAGGCTTAATTACCAAAGAATTTATTGACGGCTGCGCGAAAGCGAGGGGCATCCGTCTGACGCTGTCATCGTCTTATGCCGATATCCGCGGAGGCATCCTACTGAGCGCGGGCGGCATGGAAAAGAATCTGTCGCTTGAAGTCGAGATGGCGGAATTGCGCGAGCGTCTGGAGCCCGAAGTGGCTGCCAGATTGTTCGGATAAACGGAGGAACCATGACGGACGGTCTGCTGTTTGCCAACGCGGTTGCGAAATCCAAAGAGAATACGCTCTTCAGCGAAGAAAGGCTTATGCGTCTTATCGAAGCGGCGACGCTTGCCGATGCGGTCAAGGTGCTCGCCGAAGCCAATTACGGAGGCGGCACGGTAACCGATGACCCGCTGGATTTCGAGACAGTACTTAAAGCCGAACAAAGATTGCTTGACGATTTTCTGGCAGGTTTGCGGCTGGAGGGCACCGGCATAGAATGTTTTGCGCTGACGTCGGATTATCATAATGTAAAAGCGATCCTAAAAAACCTTTATGGCGGCGGCGAACTTTCGCTGATGCTGGAGGGCGGCGGACGAATGGATGCGCAATGGCTCAAAGAGCGGCTGACGGCGGATTCGCCGGATATCAATCCATATATCGATGCCGCGGTCAAAGAAATCCGCAAGGCATTTGAGGTCAGAAGAAGTCCCCGGCTGATTGACACACTCATTGATAAGGCGATGTTCGCTGATATCGCGGAGAGGCTGTCAAAGAAGGGTACGGATGCGGGCATAAGAAAATTCTTTGTCTGCCTTGCCGACCTGACCAATGTCAACGCCATGCTCCGCTCGTATGCAATCGGCGCAAATTTCGCTTTTTTCGAGGCGAGCTTTGCAGCAGGAGGAAAGATTCCCCTTTCCGCCTTCGAAAAAGCATATCCCGATGCGGAGGATAAGCTGACGGAGTTCCTGAAGGGAACGGACTATGCTTCCTTTGCCGCAAGGTATCAGGATGCGGGTCTTGCGGGTCTGGATGCGGCGAAGGATAACACGCTTCTTGAAATCTTCAAAAAAGAGAAAGGAGATATGTTTACCGCCGCGCCTGTCGCGGGCTATTATTTTGCGAAGAAGAACGAAATCAAAATGCTGCGCATCGCGCTGGTTTGCATCAAAAACGGCGTCAGCCGCGCAGAGATCAGAAAAAGGATGAGGACGATGTATGCTTAACAACAAAGTGGCGGTCATCGGCGACAAGGACAGCGTGCTTGCATTCAAAGCACTGGGAGTGGACGTCTTTGATGCCCGGAACACCTTTGAGGCGCAGGAGACGCTCAAAAAACTGGCAAGAGAATACGCGGTCATCTTCATTACGGAGGATATCGTGGAGATGATTGCCGACATCGTCGCCCGCTATAAGACGCGTGCCTATCCCGCGGTCATCCCTATCCCTTCGGCGAAGGGTACGACGGGCTTGGGCATGAAGGGAATCTCCAAAGACGTCGAAAAAGCGTTGGGAGCGGACATTCTTTTCAATAATAAATAATTTACTTTCCGGGCAATGCCCAAGGGAGATGCAATGGGAAAGATTATCAAGGTATCAGGACCTCTGATTGTCGCCGGCGGTATGGGCGACAGCAAAATGTATGATGTCGTCAAGGTCGGCGCGCAAAAGCTGATTGGTGAAATCATTGAGTTGAGAGGCGAATTCGCATCAATACAAGTCTATGAAGAAACCGCGGGCATCGGTCCGGGGGACGAGGTATTTTCTACCGGTGAGCCTCTGTCGGTGGAGCTTGCGCCGGGTCTTATAGAAGGGATATTTGACGGCATTCAGCGTCCGCTGGAAAGCCTTCTCAAGGCCTCCGGCAACCGTATCGCGAGGGGCGTTTCTGTTTCTCCGCTGGATCACGTCAGACTGTGGAATTTTGTTCCCACCGCAAAAGCCGGAGATGAAGTCCAGGCAGGCGACGAGCTGGGATATGTGCAGGAAAACGTGCTCATCCGACATAAAATCATGGTTCCCATCGGGCTTCGCGGGACAGTCAAAGATATTTTGGCGGGACAATTCACGGTGGACGACACGATTGCCCAAATCCGCACGCCGGAAGGGGACAATGTGCCCGTCAGAATGCTCCAGAAATGGTCTGTCAGACGCGGCAGACCGTACAGAGAAAAGCTGCCGCCCGTTGTTCCCATGATTACCGGACAGCGCGTGATAGACACCTTCTTTCCTATCGCAAGAGGCGGTGTGGCGGCGGTTCCGGGACCCTTCGGAAGCGGCAAAACGGTTGTGCAGCATCAGCTGGCCAAATGGGCGGACGCCGATATCATTGTGTATGTGGGTTGCGGCGAACGCGGCAACGAGATGACGGACGTTCTGAACGAGTTTCCGGAATTGAAGGATCCCAAATCCGGCGAACCGCTGATGAAGAGAACGGTTCTGATTGCCAATACCTCGGATATGCCGGTTGCGGCGCGCGAGGCAAGCATTTATACGGGCATCACGATTGCGGAATACTTCCGCGATATGGGCTACAATGTCGCTATCATGGCCGACAGCACCAGCCGCTGGGCGGAGGCGCTGCGCGAGATGAGCGGACGTCTGGAAGAGATGCCCGGCGAAGAGGGATATCCCGCTTACCTGTCGTCGCGTCTGGCAGAGTTTTACGAACGCGCGGGCATGGTGAAGGTTTTGGGCAGCAAAGGTCTGACGGGGTCGGTTACCGCAATAGGCGCGGTAAGCCCTCCCGGAGGCGATATTTCGGAGCCGGTCAGCCAGGCGACGTTGCGCATTATCAAGGTTTATTGGGGACTCTCCGCAAAGCTTGCATACAAAAGACATTTCCCCGCGATAGACTGGTTGTCAAGTTACAGTCTTTATATCGACCGCTTGAGCGACTGGTTTGACGAGCATGTCAGCCCGGAATGGCATGCTCTGCAGGTAAGAGCGATGCGGATCCTTCAGGAGGAAGCGACACTGGACGAAATTGTAAGGCTGGTCGGCATGGACGCACTGTCCCCCCGTGATAAGCTGATAATGGACACCGCCAAGGCAATCCGCGAGGATTACCTGCACCAGAATGCCTTCCACGACATAGATACGTATGCTTCCGTGACAAAGCAGTACAGGATGCTCAAGCTGATTCTGGATTGCCATGATCTGGGCAGCGCCGCTCTGGAGAAAAACGTTGATGTGGAAGACATCATCGGACTGAAAGTCAAAGAGCGCATCGGCAGAAGCAAGTATATTCCGGAAAGCGGAATCAAAGAGTTTGACGATATCGAAAGCGAGTTGAAAAAAGAAGTCGCCGCGCTTATAGGTTGAAAAGAGGTAGACGGATGCTGAAAGAATATAGATCCATTAAAGAAATCGTCGGCCCGCTGATGCTGGTCAATGGTGTCAGCGGCGTGAAATATGACGAACTGGTCGAAATCCATCAGGACAACGGCGAGGTGCGTCACGGCAAAGTTCTTGAGGTCAATGGCGATAACGCCTTAGTCCAGTTGTTTGAGGGTTCGGCCGGCCTCAAAATGAGTACGGCGAAAGCAAGATTTCTCGGCAGGGGTATCGAACTGGGATGTTCGGAGGATATGCTCGGCCGCGTTTTCAACGGTATGGGACGTCCGGTTGACGGCGGTTCGCCTGTCATACCGGAGAAAAAATACAACATCAACGGCCAACCCATCAACCCGGTCGCCCGCGACTATCCGAATGAGTTCATTCAGACGGGCATTTCCGCCATCGACGGCCTCAATACGCTGGTGCGGGGACAGAAGCTTCCCGTATTCTCCGCATCGGGTCTTCCTCATGCTCAGCTTGCGGCGCAGATTGCGAGGCAATCAAAGGTCTTAAAGAGCGACAGGAAATTTGCCGTTGTGTTTGCGGCAATCGGCATCACATTCGAAGAAGCCGATTTCTTTATTTCCGACTTCCGCAAGACGGGCGCCATTGACAGAGCCGTATTGTTCATGAATCTTGCCAATGACCCCGCTATCGAGCGTATTGCGACCCCCCGTATGGCGCTGACGGCGGCGGAATATCTTGCCTTCGAAAAAGATATGCACGTTCTTGTCATCATGACGGATATCACCAATTATGCCGAGGCGCTGCGGGAGGTCTCTGCCGCAAGAAAAGAAGTGCCCGGCAGAAGAGGCTATCCCGGGTATCTGTATACCGACCTGGCGACCATTTACGAGAGAGCCGGACGCATCAAGGGAAAAAAAGGAAGCATTACGCAGATTCCCATTCTGACCATGCCCGAGGACGACAAAACCCACCCCATTCCCGATCTTACGGGTTATATCACGGAAGGTCAGATTATCCTTTCGCGTCAGCTTTATAAAAAAGGACTGAATCCTCCCATCGACGTGCTTCCCTCGCTTTCACGTCTGAAGGACAAGGGCATCGGCGAAGGCAAGACCCGCAAGGATCATGCCGATACAATGAATCAGCTGTTTGCCGCATACGCCCGCGGCAAGGAAGCCAAAGAGCTGTCGGCCATCCTTGGCGAAGCTGCGCTTTCTGAAACGGACAGAAAATTTGCTGCCTTTGCGGAGCAGTTCGAAAAACAGTATGTCAACCAGGGCTATACCACCAACCGCACGATAGAAGACACGCTCAATCTGGGATGGCAGCTTTTGAAGCTGCTGCCGAGAAGCGAACTGAAGCGTATCAAAGAAGCGTTTCTTGCGGAGTATTTTGATAAAATATAAAATAGGGATTCATTATGGCGATTCTTAACGTCAACCCGACAAGAATGGAGCTGAGAGGCCTCAAGAACCGTCTGGCAACGGCGGTCAGAGGGCATAAGCTTCTAAAAGACAAGTCGGACGAAACCATCCGGCAGTTTATGAGTTACATCCGCGAGAACAAGCGGCTGCGCGAAGAACTCGAAAATGAAGTCACACTTTCGCTGCGCAGTTTTCTGCTGGCTTCCGCCGTCAACAGTCCCGAAGTGATTGAGGAGGCGGTCGCCATACCATCGCGTTCTGTCCGACTGAAATGCGGGACAAAGAATATCATGTCCGTCTGTGCGCCTTCCATCGAAATAGAAGAGGGGGAACAGACCGATCTGTATCCCTATTCTTTTGCGACGGTCAGCGGGGAGCTGGACGAATCGCTCAAACACCTTTCGGAGCTTCTTGTCAAGCTGGTCCGGCTTGCCGAAATTGAAAAGACCTGCAATATGCTTGCCGACGAAATAGAAAAGAATCGCCGCCGCGTCAATGCGCTGGAATATGTGATGATCCCGGAGCTTGAAGAAACCATCAAGTATATCAAGATGAAGCTGGACGAAAATGAACGGGGCAATACGATACGGCTTATGAAAATCAAGGACATATTAAAGAAATAAAAAGCAAAAAAGCTTTCCCGAAGGGGGCTTTTTTCTTTGGTTTGCATGCCCTTTCCTAAGATGTCGGGCCATAAGAAATTTGTTCCCTGCGTTTTTGCTGCGCCTATTGACAAAAGGCCGTTTCCTCTATATTATTATATAATAGTACAGTAGACTATAAGTCTGTTATTAGCATTCTGACAGGCCATACGTCTGTTATTCTGTATTTCTAAGAGCGCGGCATATCGGGCAACAAGCGTTCTCGGGAGGGTATATGAAAAAGGTCCTGCTAATGATTCTCGCATTTATGTGCGTATTCGGATTGGCTGCCTGCGAGGGGCTGTTTGATTCAGAAACGGTGCAAAAATCATATGTGATTACCTTTCAGCCGAATAACGGCGAAGAGGCATTCACGATTACTACCACAGGCAACGAGTCCATCCTTCTTCCCGATGCCCCTGTAAGAAACGGGTATACCTTTGACGGCTGGTATTTTGACGAGAATGTCTGGAACAAACCTTTTACAGAAGACACATTGTTGGAATCGCCCATTTTCCACGACAGAACAGTATATGCCAGATGGATAGAAAAAGAGGACGAGAGCGCGGCGGACCTTACCTATCATGTCCGTTTTGAAACCAATGGCGGTACGCCCGTTGCCGAAATGGACACCAACCGCATCAAGACCGCTCCCGTCACCACCAGAGAAGGATATGATTTTGAAGGTTGGTATCTTTACCAGACTTTATCATTTTTAGTCCGCTTCCCCTATATACCCGATAGCGACGTCACATTATATGCAAAATGGAAAAAGAAGACGGTTGAGTATAACGAAACGGAATATACTGTTTCTTTTGCGAAAGGGGATCCGCTGATTGCGCATCTCGTAGAAGGAGAGATTCCTCCTGCACAGAATATCAAAAAAAACAATGAGATTACCCTGCCTGCCAATCCTTTTACAAGAGAAGGGTATATCTTTACCGGATGGAGCGATGGTACGGCGACCTTTGCGCCCGGCTATCATTATACTGTGACGGCGGAGGTCACGTTTACCGCGGTATGGATGCTCGATATCCCGCCTGTCACATACGTGCTTTCTTTTGGACCGGGCGAAGGAACGGGAATCTCCGGTACGGCACCGGCTTCCGCCAACTATGAAGTCAATGAAACGATTGTCCTCCCGCAGAACCCATTTTCGCGCAGCGGTTATTCTTTCGGCGGCTGGTATGACGCTTCAATAGGTCAGATTGTCGGCCAGCCCGGCAGTTTATATAATACCCGCAATCAGAATGTGACGCTTGTGGCAAAATGGAATATCATCAATTACACCATCACATACAACAATATGGGCGACGCGGTCAATCCCTCTGCCAATCCGCTGACCTATACCATTACCACACCTACGTTTACTCTTATCGAACCGGCAAAATCCGGCTATTCGTTTGAAGGCTGGTATCTGGATGCCGGATTCACCGTTCCGGCAAACACCACCATCGCTACCGGCAGCACGGGCGCAAGAGTGTTTTATGCAAAATGGACAAAAATAGAACTTACCAAGCGTCTCACTTCTGCCGGAAAATATGCGATCACGGGATACACAAGCAATTCCAGCGAAATCATCGTGCCGCAAAAAATCGACAACATCGACGTCGTAGAAATTGATGCGGGCGCATTCCGCAACAATACGATGCTGACGAATCTTGTCATACCGGATTCTGTTACCAAAATCGGCGCGGGCATCGTGAACGGCTGTTATAATCTGACCACACTGACCATCCCCTTCGTCGGGGCTTCCGCGGATGCGGTCGGACAAAATTCTGTTCTCGGATATCTGTTCGGTGCGGTTGCCGCGGGGCAGCCGGGCGCGGTGATCCAGAACTTTGTGGATAATCCCACAGTCGGGTTTGCGATTCCCGGCAGTCTGAAAAGTGTGACATTGACCGCCGCCGTCTCCGTACCCCGGGCTGCCTTCCAGAACATCGCTTCTCTGGAACGGGTCACGCTCAACAAAAACGTCGTTTCGGTCGGCGCGCAGGCGTTTGCCTCCTGCAGAAATCTTGTTTCCGTTCAATTCGGCGAGCAATCCCTTGTCGCATCGCTCGGCAACGGGGCATTTTATAAAACAACATCCTTGACCGGCATCACGCTTCCTTCCGGATTGACAACGATAGGCCAAAATTGTTTTGCGGAGAGCGGACTTCTTACGCTGACCATACCCGTTTCTGTAACAGAAATCGGTGCGGGAGTCCTGGATAAAACCAATATAACGGCGTTGTCGGTGCCGTTTGTCGGCAAAAACAGATTTTATACATCGGATGAGGAGGGCGTGCTGGGATATTTCTTCTCAAGCGCTTCCACCGGTACCGAGCAGCGTCTTTCCGCTTCCGTATCGGCGACCTATTCGATTCCTGCAAGCCTTGCTTCCGTCACCGTCACCAATGCTTCCAGGCTGATGTACGGCGCGTTCAGCAACTGTGTCCATATCACAAATGTGACCTTGTCTGCGCCCCTTTCGCAGATAAGCGATTACGCTTTATACAACACGGGCATTTCCGGCGCTTTGCTCCCAGCGACGCTGACTTCCATCGGTGCATATGCTTATGCCAATAATTCCAGATTGCTTTCCGTCACGATACCTGCGGGCGTGACAACACTGGGAACGGGAGCCTTCCGCAATTGCACGGCATTGAGAACGGTCAGTTTTCCCGTCAACAGCCAGGTGTCTGCACTACCTCAGTATTGCTTCCAGGGCGATGACAAACTGGATTCCCTCGTTCTGCATGACGTTGTGAGAACATTCGGCGCATACGCTTTTCAGGGCTGTTCTTCTCTTGCCCGTGTCAATATTTCTACTTATGCCACTTCGATCGGTGCATATGCTTTTGCGGACTGCACCAGGCTGTATTCCGGCAGGGCGGATGGCAGCGCGGCGATCATCATCGGCGCTTCGATCACTTCGATCGGAGAGTACGCATTTTACCGTTGTTCATCAATCCGCCTGCTGACATTCACCACAGGCGGCAATCTGACAAGCATCGGGGATTATGCGTTTGCCGAATGCACGGGCATCGGCACTTCGGATAACGGGCTCGTGAAGACAACCATCAATATTCCCAATAAGGTGACAACGATAGGGGACTATGCATTTTACAACTGCAGAAATGTGGCGCGCCTGAGCCTGACGCCTGCGACCGCGGTGCTTACGACCATCGGCCGGTATGCTTTTGCAAATTGGGAAACGCTGGGCAGAAATCTGGAAGGCGAATCGTTCTTTGACGTATTGACCATTCCCGCTTCCGTGGTGACGATCGGCGCACATGCTTTCGAAAACGCAAAAAACCTCCGACAGCTCAGCCTTTCCGGCAACAAGCTGACAACCATAGGGGATTATGCTTTTGCCGGGACCGCCGTATTCGGAAGAAACCGCAGCAACGAATCCGACATCTCTTTTACCCTTTCCATACCCAACTCTGTGACTTCAATCGGCGCGTACGCCTTTGCCGGAACCGCGGAGACACCCAATCTCGTCAATGCGATATCGTTCACGCAGGACTCCCTGCTCCGGACGCTTGGGGAAGGCGCCTTTGCCTACTGCGCCGCATTGAGCACGATTTTCTTCTCTAAAACGGTATCTTCCATCGGCAGCGGCGCGTTGACAGGTACCGCATCTCTGCAGGAAATCCGTGTCGATATTGCCAATACCAGCTATGTTTCGGTCGGGTTTTCTCTCTTTACCTTGGAAGGAACGTCGAATGCGGTGCTTGTGCGCTATGCCTCGGGAAGAACGGGTACGTCGTACAGAGTCCCGACCGGCACAAGAGAAATAGGCCCGTTTGCATTTGAAGGTGCGTCCAGATTGCATACAATCACACTCAACAGCTCTGTGAAAAAGATCAATGAGGGCGCTTTCTACGGTATTTCTGCCGAAATACTGTTTGACAATCCCACAATCAGTGAAATAAATCCGTATGCATTCAAAGGCTACCAGCGGACGTCGGTCGAATTGCCCGATACGCTGACAAGATTGCATGATTATGCGCTTGCCGGCGCCGGCTTTACCCAAATCGACATTCCTCAGACGGTCACACGGATAGGTGCATATGTTGTTGCCGGAACGCCTGTACAGTCCATCGCGCTCTCGGAATATGTCACTCAGATTGCGGATGCCGCGTTTGCGGGATGTCCGACCCTGGAAGCGATAGACGTTTCTTCGGGCAACGGCATTTTTGTTTCCGACGACGGCATCTTATATGAAAGGCAGGGCGCTTCGCGCAAGCTGCTGCAGTATCCTGCGGCCAAACCAGGGACAGAATATACCGTGAACGAAAACGTGGTCGCCATCAACGCATATGCTTTTTACGGATGCGCGTTGACCTCGCTGACGGTTCCCTCCGGCGTAACTTCAATTGCCCCGGGCGCGTTTGCCGGGATGAATGCGCTTACGGAACTTACGGTACCCTTTGTGGGCGTGTCTTCTGCGAATGCCACATCGCTTGGCGCAATGTTTGAAACTTCGGAAGAGGGAAACCCCGGCGCCGTCTGTCAAGGGACCGCTTATTATCAGATACCCGCAGGATTGATTGCCCTGACGGTGACTGACACGGATATCATAGCCAATTACGCCTTCCAGAATACAGGGCTTCTGTCGGTGACGTTTGCTTCCCGGATTTCGGATATCGGGATGTACGCGTTTTCCGGCTGCGCCGCGGATGTTGTGTTTGACTCTCTTTTGTCCATAGGAGATTATGCTTTTGCAGGCTATCTGGGTACGAGCTTTGTTTTGCCGCAAAGCGTGGTTTCCATAGCAGAATACGCATTTTTCGGCTCGGCGCTGACCTCTGTCGACCTGAGCTCTGCCGTCTTAGAGTCGATTGGACAATATGCCTTTGCGGATACTTCTCTGGCATCGCTTAGAATTCCTTCTTCGGTTACAGTCATCGGCAAATCCATCGCAGAGGGGATCGATACCCTCCGCAACCTGGAGATTCCCTTCATTGGCGCAACGCCTGGCGATGATACCAATACGCTTGCATATTTCTTTGGCGCTTATACCGCCAACTTCCAGGGAGCGGTGTCACAAATCAAGAAGAACGGGTCTGCGGTGTATGCGAAGATACCCGTGCTTGAGACGCTGATACTGACGGACTCCGTGTTTGTGCCCTACGGCGCGTTTATGAATATTCCTGCCCAGACAATTGTGCTGAACAATGCCGCAGGGATTGCCGCATATGCTTTCTCCGGCTGCACCGCGCTTGTCCGATTTGCTCCGGGCGCCTCCATCAGCGTCATTAATAGCAATTCCTTCAGAAATTATGCGTATGCGGGAGATGACTTTGTATTGCCGGATTCGATTTTAGAAATCGAATCGTACGCATTTTATGAGGCGGAATTTGAACAGGTCATTATCAGCGCACAGAGCGGGCTGGAAAAGATAGGTCAGTATGCGTTTGCCGATTGCGGCAATATGAGAGTCGGTTCGATCAGCCTGCCGGCATCGGTCTTGTCCATCGGTGCATATGCCTATTATCATTCGGGCATCCGTTCTGTTTATGTGCCGGCATCCGTCACTTCGATCGGCGACTCCGCCTTCGGCATGTGTCCGCTGCTGACCCAAATTGACGTTGCCGCCGCAAACGCGCTTTACAAAAGCATCGGCGGCGGACTGTATACCAAAAACGGCGAGACGCTCATCCAATATCCCGCAGCCGCCGTACTGACCGATGTGTCCATCCCAAGCGGCGTCATAACGATAGGGCCGTATGCCTTTGCAGGCAATACGTCGCTGGAGTCGGTAACCGTGCCCGCGACGGTGACAAAGATTGATCAGTATGCCTTTGCGGGCACCGCCGCGCATCCGATGAGCCTGAACACGGTTGTCTTTGCGTCCGGCAGCGCGCTACAAAAAATCATGAGTTATGCGTTTGCTTATTGTACGGCGCTTTCGGCCATTTCTGTTCCAAGATATGTGAACGAAATCGGTGAGGGCGCGTTTTCGGGAAGCGAAGCTGTTCCGATGAATCTTGTTTCGGTTTCGTTTGCAGAAAATTCTGTGATATCCCAAATCGGGGAAGGCGCATTTGCCTATTGCAACAAGGTGGCTTCCCTTGTCATACCGACAGGAATCGGCGCAATCGGCGCAGGTGCTTTGCGCGGATGGTCTTCGCTGGAGTCGCTCACCTTGCCCTATGTCGGACTATCCAGGATATCTTCCGGAGCGGATGCCGTATTCGGCGCGATATTCGGCATGGCGCAGGGCATAGCGGACGGTACAACTCTCCAATATTATTCCGATGAAGGCTTCGGATATTACTATATCCCGAGCACATTAAAGAACGTTACCCTGACGGCCGCAACAAGACTGCCTTACGGCGCATTCTACGGATGCAGCGCCATAGAACAGCTGACGCTGAATGCCAGCATAGCGTCGATAGAAAGCTACGCGTTCTATTCCTGTTCAATGCTGCGCTCGCTGACGATACCCGATAATGTGGCGACCATCGGCGCCTATGCCTTTGCGGGAACAAGCTACCGGCCGATGTCGCTCGAAACGGTCATTATCCGCGATACTTCCTCCCTAGAAACGATCGGCGCAGGAGCCTTCTACAATTGTGCTTCGCTCAATGACGTATATCTGCCATCCAAAGTCCGGGTAATCAATGAATATCTGTTCTATAACACTCCCTCATTGACTTCTTTGACGATCGACGCAGGTTCGATGCTGATGAGCATAGGCGATTATGCCTTTTATAACAGCGGAATTGCTTCGCTCGCTATTCCCGCGGGCTTGAGCAGAATCGGGGCTTCTGCATTTGAAAATTCTCAGATTGCCGAATTCAGCATTCTCCCGGGTGTTTACCGTCTTGAAACAATCGGGGATCGCGCCTTTGCCGGCTGCGTGCGGCTGGAAGAAATTTGGATTCCCGGCACTCTCTTGTCAAACGGAATGGGCAACAGGGTGTTTTACAACTGTACCGGACTGACAAGGGTCACGTTTGCGCCGGGCGGGGCGCTCGCCGATCTCGGGGATTATTCTTTCTATAACTGCCCGGCGATGGAAGAAATCATTCTCCCGCAAAACCTTGCATCAATAGGCCGGTATCAGTTCTACGGCGCAAGGGCCTTGAAGCATATCATGATTCCCGCGACGGTCGTTTCTATCGGCAGCTATGCGTTTGCGGGCAAAGACGGTAAAGCGATGGGGCTCCTTACGGTTTCGTTTGCTCCGGGCAGCGTTCTGACAGAGATACAATCCTACGCTTTCAATCTTTGTTACAACCTGACAGAAGTAGAAATTCCCGATTCCTTGCAGACATTGGGCGAAAAGGTCTTTTATAACTGCTCGAAGCTCGCCGTTCTGCACATTTCACAAAACAGCAATCTGCAATCCATCGGAGAATATGCGGTATCCGGTTGCATCTCTCTGACAGAAATTTATATCCCCGCCAATCTGACCTTTATCGGAAACGGCGCCTTCCGCAATACCAATTTCAGTCAGATCAATGTGAGCGAAGAGAACGCCGTCTTTATGTCCGACAACGGCAATCTGCTGACCAAAAACGGTCAGGAGCTGATCAAGTATGCTTCGGGTTCAGCGGCTTCAAGCTATACGATACCCGCAACGGTAACGAGAATCAAGGCATATGCCTTTGCCGACGCCGCCAATCTGACGACCCTCAATTTGCCCGATTCTTTGACGGTCATAGAAGAATTCGCGTTTTCTTCGGCGGTCGGAATCACTTCAATCGTCATTCCGGAAACCGTTTCTTCTATCGGCACCTATGCATTTTATAAGGCATACGGTCTGAGAACGGTTGTTTTTGAGGGCAACAGCGAGCTGGCATCGCTTGGCACATATGCCTTTGCCTATTGCACCCGGTTGCTAGAAATCGTATTGCCCCAAACGGTCACAGAAATTCCCGACAGCCTGTTCTACGGCTGTACTTCTTTGTTCGCTGCGGGAATCGGACCCGTGACGTCTATCGGCAAGAGCGCCTTTTATGGTTGCACCTCTCTTGCGCTGATAATTCTGCCCGCTACGCTGCAGACCATACAAGACTATGCGTTCTATAACTGTTATTCGCTGACCAGCGTGACACTGGGACCGTCTGTCGGCACCTTGGGAGAAGCCGCGTTTGCCGGCTGCCAGTCCCTGACACGGTTTGAGGTATCCGAAAACAACAGTGTATTTGTTTCCGCCGATGGTGTGCTGTATACCAAAAATTATTCTGAGTTGCTTGTTTATCCGGCAGGAAAACCCGATGCGACCATCATGATAAATTCACGCACAACAAGAATCCGTGCGTATGCGTTTCTCTCTGCAAAAAAACTGAAGTCGCTTTCGATTCCTTCCAGAATCACATTTATCGGCTACAGAGCATTTTACGGAGCAGCCTCGTTGGTTCTGTATTGTCAATCTGAGTCCAAGCCCTCCGGCTGGGATAATGAATGGAATACCGCGTGTCCGGTGAACTGGGCTTCATCCGTCAATTATTACGGCAACGATTATCAGTTTATCGTCAACGCGCAAGGAAATGCGATCATCACCCGCTATCTCGGTGTGTCCGAATCGTTTTCATTTCCCGAAACAGTCGAAACGATTGACTCGGACCAGCCCATTCCGGTGGTCGGTATCGGCGCGGGTGCCATGCTGGGTATCGATTTTGTCTATTCTGTGCTGATACCTGCCAATATTACTTCGATTGCCGCCCGTGCGTTTGCAAACAATCCGCGACTGACAATATATTGTCAGGCCGCATCGGCGCCTTCCGGCTGGAATGCAAGCTGGAATCCGGATGGCAGACCCGTTTATTGGTCGGTGCAATCCATAAAATATCTGGGCAACTTCGAATATGTGGTTGTAAATAGCGGGAACGTCACCGTGACACGCTACACCGGAAGCGAACCGGCACCCGTCATCCCCACGATGATTGAGGGTATTTATGTTACCAAAATCGGCAGCTATGCCTTTTCCGACAGCGATATCACAGGTATTGCGCTGCCGGAAAACCTTGCCGTCATCGACACCTATGCCTTTGCCTATTGCAGCGCTCTTCAGACTGTGGAGCTTCCCTCCAAGGTAAGAACAATAGGAAATTTTGCCTTTGCCTATTGTACCGCATTGACTTATGCGGATATCTCTGCAGAAGATGGCATGCTGACTTCCGTCGGCTGGAACGCGTTTACTGGATGCACCGGTCTGGAGCAGATAAGAATACCATATACGGTTACTTCAATGGGCGGACATATCTTCAAGGACTGTGGCGCATCGCTTCAGATTCTCTGCGAATATAATCAGGAAACCGTACCCGCCGTTCCCAACAGTTGGAATGTGGATTGGAGATTGAAAGGTTATGATAACGGCATCAAGGTCTATTATAATTTCTATTGGCTGCGCGTATAAAGGATGACAACAATGACAGAACCATTCAAACTTTCTCCTGTCCTTCTGGATTATATCTGGGGCGGTGAAAAACTAAAAAAGTATTGGAACAAAACAGGCGGACCCGCGAAGGTTGCAGAAAGCTGGGAGCTTTCTGCGTATCCGGGCAAGGAGAGCATCATTGCGACCGGTATCCATGCTTCTCAAAATTTTTCGGCTTATCTTGCTGCGCATCCCGAAGCTTTGGGCCAGAAAGCGGAAGGGAGGAGAGGCTTTCCGATCCTTGTCAAATTGATTGACGCAACGGGAGATCTCTCCATACAAGTGCATCCCGGCGACGGCTATGCAATGGAACATGAGAATCAGCCCGGCAAAACCGAGATGTGGTATATCGCGGATGCAGAGCCGGGAGCTTGCATCTATTACGGTTTCAATCGCGATGTGACAGAAGAAGAATTGCGGCGGGCGATAAACGAAAATACCCTGTGCAGCCTTCTCAACAAAATCCCGGTCAAAGCCGGAGACACCTATTTTGTGGAAGCGGGCACTGTCCATGCGCTGCTTGCGGGCATTACGGTGATTGAAATTCAGCAGAACAGCGGAATAACGTATCGTCTTTATGACTACGGAAGAAAAGGCGCGGACGGCAAACCGCGCGAGCTTCACATCGAAAAGGCTCTTGCCGTCCTGGACAGAAGCAAAAAGGAGCTTCCTTTGCAGTCCTGCGGCGCCGATAATTATAAGGATTATAAAATAAGGAAGCTTGCGGAATGCCCGTATTTTGTTGCCCGGGAAATCAATATTGACGGCATTTATCCTATTTATCATGCCTCCAGTTTTGTTACCTTTACCGTGATTGAGGGGCAGGGCACACTGTTTGACGGAACCGGAATTATAAAAGGCGATACGGTATTTGTTCCCGCGGGCTGCGATACCTCCATAAACGGCAAAATAAGCATCATAGAAACGTCATTATAAATTCAAGAGAAGAGGTCACACTATGTATTACATCGGAATCGACATCGGCGGCATGTCCATTAAAGCCGGCTTGACCGACGAAAAGGGCAACATTCTGGCAAAAGAAAGCATCGTCACCAAGCCCGATAATCCCTATGCGGAAACGGTAAAAGATATTGCGGCGCTTTGCGAAAAACTACTTGCATCCGCTGGCATCGATAAGTCGCAGTTAAAAGCCGTGGGCATGGGTATCCCAGGCACCATCAACAGCAAAAAAGGCATTATCACATATTCGAACAATATCCGATTTGAAAATGTGCCGATTGTCAAAGAGTTTCAGAAATACTTGGACGTTCCGACTTTTATCGGCAATGACGCCAATTGCGCCGCATTGGGCGAGGTCGTATTCGGCATGGGCAAGGGATACAAGGACGCAATCTTCATCACGCTGGGAACCGGGGTGGGAAGCGGCATCATTCTGGACGGCAAGATTTTTGAGGGCAAGGACGGCGCGGGTGCCGAAGCCGGACATATCGGTATCCGCATAGGCGGTATTCGCTGCACATGCGGCAAAAAAGGCTGCTGGGAGTCCTATGCCTCGGCTTCGGCTTTGGTGAAGCAAACAAAAAAAGCAATGGATCGCCATCCCGAAAGCCTGATGCACAAAATCGCGGAGGAGGACGGCAAGATAAGCGGGAGAACGGCTTTTAAGGCGGCCCGCGCAGGCGATAAAGCGGGTCTGTACGTGGTCAATCGCTATGTGAAATATGTTTCCGAAGGGCTGTTGAGTCTGGTCAACCTCTTCCGTCCGGAAATCCTTCTGATTGGCGGAGGTGTATCCAATGAGGGGGATTATTTTATCAAAAAACTGCAGGCGCAGGTGACACGTTACAGTTACGGCGGCAAACGCAACCCGTATGTCAAGGTTCTGAAGGCATCCTTGCTCAATGACGCAGGCATTCTGGGCGCGGTGGCGTTGTGTTTATAGTCGCCGGTTCGCCAAAAGCTTTATTTCTTAATTCAAATCAAATCATCAAAACCGGCGCAAATGAAAAATCGCCGGTTTTCAACTGACCCGGAGAGGATAAATGAAATATACCGATTTATTTTCAGAAGTTGAAAAACCCGCGCGCTATGCCGGCGGGGAATTCAATCTGCCTGATATGAAAAAACCACACAGGATTGATTTCTGCATCGCCTTCCCCGATATTTATGAGGTGGGCATGAGCAATCTTGGCATACAGATCCTCTATGATATCCTGAATAAGGATAAGGATATTGTCTGTGAGCGCTGCTTCGCACCCTGGACGGATATGGGAAATCTTCTTAAAGAAAAAAATATCCCGCTTTGCTCTATCGAGACAAAGAAGCCCTTGCGGAATTTTGATATCCTGGGCATCAGTATCCAGTATGAATTGGCGTATACCAATATCCTGTATCTCCTTGACCTTGCGGGCATACCATTTTATTCCGAAGACCGCGGCGAAAATTACCCGTTGGTGATTGCCGGCGGTCCCTGTGTCGCGAATCCTGAGCCATTCGCGCCGTTTTTTGATGTGATTATCATCGGAGACGGCGAGGAAGTGAGTCTCGCGCTTGCGCGCATCGTCATGGAGCACAAGGGCGACCGCACAGCGGCGCTTAAAGAAATTTCCAAACTGGACGGATGCTACGTTCCCTCTCTGAGCGAGCGGAAAGATGGCTATTGCATAACAAAAATCAAAAAAGCGTGTGTAAAAGACCTGGACAAGGCACAGTATCCCGAAAGACCTCTTGTTCCGAATCTGGAAATAGTCCATGACCGTCCTGTCGTCGAACTGTATCGGGGCTGCTATGCCGGTTGCCGGTTCTGCCAGGCATGCTTTTTTTATCGTCCCATTCGCATCCGCAAGAAAGATACGGTGGAACGGCTTACCTCAACGCTCATCGACGCGACGGGCTCTGAAGAAATAGGATTCAGCAGCCTTTCAAGCGGCGATTATCCCGATATCTGCTCCGTACTGGGCAGTGTCTATGATTTGTGCAAAAGGAAAAATGTCAAAATCCAGCTTCCCAGTCTCAGATTGGACAGTTATACACCCGAACTTGCCGAGACGGCGAGAAAAAGCAGTCTGACATTTGCGCCCGAGGCGGGCACGCAGAGACTCCGGGATGTCATCAACAAGAATATCACCGAAGAGGACATCGACCGCACCATGCGGCAGGCGTTTGAACAAGGCTACCGCTCTGTAAAACTCTATTTTATGGTGGGCTTGCCGACCGAGACAGACGATGATTTGTCGGGAATCGTCGCGCTGGTAAGAAAAATCAAGGATATCTATTATGAAATCAGCCATAATCATTTTTTGAACATCAGTGTATCTTCATCGATCTTTGTTCCGAAGCCTGTGACGCCCTTCCAATGGGCAGCGCAGATGTCACGTGAGGAAACGGACAGAAGACAACAATTTCTGCGTTTTGAATTTCGCAAGATGCGCGGGGTCAACTTCCATTGGCACGATCCCTTTGCCTCCTGGCTGGAAGGGATTTTTGCAAGAGGGGATCGGAGCCTTGCGGCACTTATCGAAGAGGCATACCGTCATGGCGCGTATTTTGACGGTTGGACCGAGAACTTCAAAAAAGATATCTGGCAGGAATGCATTGACCGGTTGCAGATTGATACAGAAAAATTTACGGGAAGCAAAAAGGTCATGGAGCTGCTTCCTTGGGATTTTATCGATTTTGGGGTAACCAAAGAGTATCTTGCGAACGAATACAAACTTGCGCTGGAGGGAAGGACCAGTCCCTCTTGCAAATATCATTGCAGGGGGTGCGGAGCGGCGAATTATGCTCAATGCGAAGTTCAGAAAAACGGATGAAGCCGTATTTATTTCACATATCGATGTTCAGAATGCAATCAACCGCAGCATACGCCGGGCGGGATATGAACCCAGGCTTTCGGGCGGATTCAATCCGCATACGATGCTCAAGCTGTCTTCGCCGCTTCCGTTGGGTGTGGCGAGCGAAGCAGAATATTTTACACTTTATCTTGACGGAGTCGCGCCGGAGGTGTTTGCCGCACGCTTTAACGATAACTCGCCCGGCGGCCTGAAGGTGATATCGGTATTTGAAAGCGAAAGAAACCCCAATCTTGCGGGCAATGCCGTTGCCTCGGATTATCTGATTGGCGTAAAAGGTCTTGACATGCGGGCGCAAGAGCTCAGACAGCTTATACAAAACGGCTTCATTGTCAAACATAAAACCAAGGATGGTGTCACAGAAAAAGAGGTCAGGGATCTCATCTATTCTGTTTTGCCGCATCCCGCCGGATTGCTTGTCCGGCTTGCATCCGGCAATACCACGCTGCGACCCGACCGTTTTGCGGAGGCTGCGGGCAGATTGCTGGGTGTCGATATTCCTGTTTCTTCTGTATTGCGTACCGCGCAGTATGTGATGGCGGAAGGAGAACTGGTCAATGCCGATGAATATCTTAAAAAATTTGCAAAAACTGCCATATAATAAAGAAAATAACCTGAAAACACATTAAAAACCCTTGCATAGTTGGTAAGAATATGGTAATCTTAATAAGCCGCACGAAACAGGTAGAAGTATGTCCATTTTACGGATATCACCTTGCCGGCGAGTCCTAGAGGAGGTTAAGATAATGTACGCTATCATCGAAACAGGCAGTAAACAGTACAAAGTCTCACCCGGGGATATTCTCAAAGTAGAATTGCTCGGTGCAGAAGACGCATCCGTTGTGAAGCTCCCAGCCGTAGCAATTGTCAAAGAAGACGGCATTGTCGCAGGCCCTGCATTAAACGGCGCTTATGTCAATGCAGAAGTTATCTGCAGCGGCCGCGGCAAGAAGATCAATATCTTCACATACAAAGCCAAAAAGAATGTGCGCAGACGTCAAGGTCACAGACAAGCATTCACCAAGCTGAAAATCAAAGAAATCGTTGGCTGAATCATGACAACAGTCAGGCTTTTTTATGCCGGCGAAAGGATTATCGCCGTAGAAGCCAAAGGGCATACAGGTTTTGACCAATCCGGCAGAGACATTGTGTGCGCAGCGGTTTCGGCAATTGTCCAGACAGCGCTCCTTGCTTTGGACAAGGTGGCGCATGCAGCGACAGAAAAGACAGAAAGAGAGGGATACTTGCGTTGCAAGATCACTTCTTCGGACAGTAAAACCCTCGATACATCCGATATCATCCTTAAAGCGATGAAGGTCGGTCTGCAGGATATCTCAAGCGGATATCCATCCTACATAAAATTGGAGGAGACCAAAAATGTTTATTAAGCTTCAGTTGTTCGCGCACAAAAAAGGTGTCGGCAGCTCGCGCAACGGCCGTGACAGCGCCGCTAAAAGACTCGGCGCAAAAAGGTCCGACGGTCAATTCGCCCTTGCCGGAAATATCCTTGTCCGTCAGCGCGGTACGAAGATTCATCCCGGCAAAAATGTCGGCATCGGCAAAGACGACACTTTGTTCGCCCTTGTGGACGGTGTTGTCAAGTTCGAAAGACGCGGGAAAAGCGACAAACAGGTCAGTGTCTACGCGCAGAACGTTGATTGACACCGTTATTGCTATCCTTGCCCTTCGGGCAACCAAAACAGAATGTACAGTATCTCAAACGGTCAAATACTGATTGAAGACACGACAGACTTCGTACCCGAGCACATACTGGGGTGCGGCCAGACATTCCGATATTACAAGACAGAATCAGGCTACAAAATTTTTTCTAAAAATCTATTTTGTAGCTTGATTTATGATAACCACCATGTTATAATTAGTTCAAATCAGCCCGCCTACTTCGTTCATTACTTCGATTTGGGTCGCGATTACGGTGGAATTAAATCTGCGCTTTCCGAATTTGGCAATCTCAAAGAGGCACTGGCATTTGGGAGCGGCATACGGATTCTCAACCAGGACCCGCAAGAAATGATTTTTTCCTTCATCCTCTCGGCAAACAACAATATTCCGCGCATCCGTGGAATCATAGAACGGCTTTGCGAACGGTTTGGTGAGGACATGGGCGGCTATCGGGCGTTTCCTACAGCAGAACGGCTTGCAGAAGCAAAGGCAGAAGAACTAAGAGCATGTGGGGCAGGATATCGGGCAGATTACATTCTGCAGACGGCCAGAGACATCCGGGACGGATTTTCTCTTGACATCAGCAGAATGGACACACCGACGGCAAGAAAGCATCTTTCTTCCCTTAAAGGTGTCGGCAGCAAGGTAGCGGATTGCATTCTGTTGTTCGGATATCACAGAGAGGATGTATTTCCTACGGATATCTGGATAGAGAGAGTATATCAGAAGTATTATGCCTCCTGCGGAGACTGCTCCAGAGAGCAGATGGCAAGACGGCTCGCCGGTCTCTTCGGAAACCTGAGCGGATACGCACAGCAATACCTTTTCTATCATACCAGAAGCAACAAAGATAACAATTATTATCCAATAACGGAGGAAACAAAATGAACAAACCTAAAATGATTATCCTTGCGGACATTGCCAGTTTGAGAGTTACCTGCGTCGGGTTCAAGCAGATTGTTAAGAATCTCGAGGCGAAATATGAGATAGTTACCTGCAAGTTTTACAGCTACGTCGCCAAAAGAAACCGCGATTTCAATGAGTATATCTCTGCGAACGGCTACGCCGTATCTCTTCCCAGCGCGTCCCGCCGCCGCAACAAACTGGACAGCAAGCAGGTAATCGATGCCGCCGACATTGCATACAATGATAAGATTGATGCCGTTGCCATGATTACAGGCGAAGGCGACATCCTGCCCGTGATTGACCTCCTTAAAGGCAAAGGCAAAGAGGTATTTGACGTTAACGTGGATACCGGCAAATACAACTACGCTTACACCGGTTTTATTGCAGTGCCCACCTCCGCACTCCGCGAAGGCTATACCGCTCCCGCCACAAAGGCTGTCGCCAAAAAGACTCCCAAGCCCGTGGCGCCGGTGCAAAGACCCGAGAATCCCTATGTGGCAGAGGCCCGCAAGGTGCTTTCGGGATCAGAAATTCTTGCAAAATACAGAAGATAGTATAAAAACCAAAAAGAAGCCATCGGGACTCCCGATGGCTTTTTTATGGAAGATCAATTGTACGTATTATTGTCTTTTATCAACAGGATTTGGCCTTTGCCGGTACCGCAGAAATCTTTCATTTTTTGATTTATTCCACATAAAATATTTATTTTTCTCTTTTTGAAGACAAGAGAATATCCTGCCTGGGCAAATTGCAATATTTTGAATTTTTGAGAAAAATACAGGATAAATGATTTGACATTGCAAGAACCGGCGAATATAATAGTTGAGTACTCAACGATGACCGGTCAACGATATACAGGTTCTGAAAAGGAGGTAACATGGACTTCAAGAAAATTATGCCGAAACTGCCGCACCTGTTCCGCGAAGTCATGGACAGGAAGCTGAAAGAAAAAGGTATCAATGTGCCGTTTCCTATGTTTCTGATGAGACTGACCGAAAAGGAAGGCGTCACGCTCTCGGAGCTCGGGAATGAGCTGATGTTCGATAAGGCGCATATCAGCCGGACAGTCGCCATGTTTGAGGAGGAAGGCCTGGTAGAAAAGCAGCCAGATGCGAATGATAAGAGAATTTTAAGGCTGTATGTAACCCCAAAAGGGCGCGGCGTTGCAAAAGTAATCAGAGAGATCCATGACAATATGAATGAAATGCTTCTCAATGGTGTATCAAAAGAGGATCTGGAGGTCTGCGGAAAAGTACTCAAACAAATATACCATAATCTTATCAAGGAGACAGAAAAAAAGGACGGACTATGCTTAAATTATTCAAACGACTCAAACCTTACACGCTATTGATGATCATCAATGTCCTTTTGGTATCGGTGGCTGCGGTTGCTTCGCTGCTTTTGCCTGACCGGATGAGCAACATCATCAACAAAGGCATTAAAGAAGAAATTGTTTTCGAGACAACCTCTTCCGGTGATCCCATTTATTTTGCCGTAGCGAAAATTGCCTTAGGCACGCTTCCTTCGGGCGAGCCGATCTTTTTGGGAGATGTCCTGGAAAATATTCCCCGGCAGGAAACTGCTCTGCCGAAAATCAATTACAACAATGCGGGCTACATTGTCACTTATGAGTCCGAAGGGAAACATTATGCGCAATTTGATTTGTCGGAAGTGGATTTTTCTTCTGTAATAGGGGGGAACATTGATTTTTCCGGCGCGGACATGTCTGTGCTTGCAAATCTTGGGCTTGCCGAAACGGATGCTGACGGCAATCCGGTCTATATGAAATCTGTCAATGCCGATGGCACCTTAATCGATATGCCCGTTCCCAAATTCTGGCGGACGTCGGACGGCACGCCCGGGGGAACAAAGCAGCAGGGCACGTTGGTCCTGCAGGATAACGGTCTCGCTCAGGTGTCAACAAAAACCGTCACGGTTATGAGCGAAATCTGGAAAAACTGTCTTATCATGCTGGCGATTACCTTTGGCTCCAGCATTTGTTCGCTGTCGGCAGCATATTTTTCTTCCCGCATAGGCAACAGCTTCGGCAGAGACCTCAGGAAGAGCATTTTCAGCAAGGTAATCGGATTTTCTGCAAAAGAAACAGACAGCTTCGGCACATCGAGCCTGATTACGCGCGCCACCAACGACGTCACGCAAATACAAAACCTTGTCATAATGGCACTGCGTATGATTGTGACTGTGCCGGTGATGTTTGCGGGAGGCTTGTTTATGGCGCTCAGGAAGTCCCCGGATATGACTCTAGTGCTTGTCGCCATCATTCCGATTGTCGCGGGGATGATTTTTATCGTGGGAAAAAAGATTCTGCCGCTCTTCAAATCCATGCAGAAAAAAACCGATAAATTGACGCTGATTGCCCGCGAAAGCATTACCGGCGTACGCGTGATACGCGCTTTTGGCGGGGACAACCGGGAAAACGCGCGCTTCAATGACGCCAACCTTGACCTTTCGATGACCGGTTTGAAGGCGGCGCGATATATGTCCGTATTGTTTCCCTTTATGATGCTGGTCATGACCGGCACTTCGCTTGCTATTGTCATGGTGGGCGCTAATTTTGTCAACAATGCGCTTCAGACCGCTACACTCAATATGAACACGATTTCTACCCTCGGCAATATGATGGCAGTAATCCAATATGTGATGCAAATCATGTTGAGTGTCATTATGCTCGCGATGATCTTTATTATTGTGCCCCGGGCAAGCGTGTCCGGTGGGAGAATCAATGAGATTCTGACCAGCGAACCCTCAATAACGAATAAAGAAAAAACAATCTTGACTTCAGAAAGAGGCAGAGTCTCTTTCAAGAATGTCTCCTTTGCCTATAGCAATGCGGAGAACAATGTTCTGGAAGACATCTCCTTTGAGGCATATCCCGGTGAAGTGACCGCGATTATCGGCAGCACCGGCAGTGGCAAATCGACATTGATCAGCCTGATTCCAAGGCTTTATGACGTTACCTCCGGAAGTGTGAGTGTGGACGGTGTCGATGTGCGGGATATGAATCTTAAGGAGCTTCGCTCAAAAATCGGCTATGTGTCACAGGCTGCGGTACTGTTTTCAGGCACGATAGAAGAGAATATTGCCTACGGAAATCCCGGAGCGACGCATGAGGATGTTGTGCATGCGGCGGAGGTGGCGCAGGCAAAGGATTTTATCGAAGTGTTGGACAAGCAGTACGGCTCGGTGGTTGAACATGGCGGCGCAAACTTTTCCGGCGGGCAGAAACAGCGGATATCGATCGCACGCGCCATCGCGAGAAAGCCGGAAATCTATATCTTTGACGACAGTTTTTCTGCTGTTGATTTCAAGACTGACGCGCAGCTGCGCAGAGCGCTCAAAAAAGAGATATGCAACAGCACGATTTTTATTGTCGCGCAGCGTATCGGGACCGTCATGGACGCGGACAGAATCATTGTGCTTGCAGATGGTAAAATCGCGGGCATCGGGCGGCACAGGGAGCTTCTGAAGAACTGCGCCGTCTACAAAGAGATTGCTTTGTCGCAGCTCTCGCATGAAGAACTGGGTCTTTCTCCCACGGAGGCATAATTGATATGGAAGATCGGAAAGACAGAATTGAGAAAAAACCGCAAGGTCCGATGGGCGGCGGCGGCCCCATGGGACTGGGAAGACCCGGCGAAAAGGCAAAGGACTTCAAGTCCGGCTTCAGAAGACTGCTGAAATATCTGCGTCCGGAGCTACCCATTATTGCGATAATGCTGGGACTTGCAGTATGTTCGTCCGCCTTCAATATCCTGGGTCCAAAAACGTTGGGAAACATTACTAATGAGCTTCAGCGAGGCATCCGCTCCGGCAGCATGGACATGAATTATATCATCAGAACTGCTGTCGAAGTAGGCGCTCTGTATTTTGTATCCGCTGCCTTCAGCATGATAGCAAGCTTCTTGTCCGCAAGCGTTGCACAGAAAGTTGTATACCGCATGCGCAGGGACATCAAGGAAAAAATGACCCGTCTGCCTGTAAAATATTATGACGAAAACTCGATCGGCAATCTTCTGTCGCGCATAACAAACGATGTTGACACCATATATAATACGCTCCAGCAGAGCCTGACACAGTCCATTTCCAGTGTGACAACCATCCTCGGTATTGTCATCATGATGCTGACCATCAGCGGATATATGACGCTCATTACACTGGGCACGCTGCCGCTCTTCATGGTTATTACGATGTTCATCGCCAGAAAATCGCAGAAACGCTTTGCGGCGCAGCAGAAGAAGCTGGGCGAACTGAACGGTTATATTGAAGAAGTGTTCGCCGGACAAAAAATTGTCAAGCTGTACGGTACGGAACAGGAATGTGAAAAAAGCTTTGACAAGATTAACGAACAGCTTTATGAGGCGGGCCGCGGCGCGCAGTTTCTTGCGGGCATCATAATGCCTGCCCTTCAGTTTGTCAACAGTTTGGGCTATGTGGGCGTATGCGTGGTCGGCTCCATTCTGGCAGGGGCGCCGAGACCTCTCGGAATAGGCGATATCCAGGCGTTTTTGCAATACAGCAACCAGTTTTCGCAACCTATTATGCAGACCGCAAACATCGCAAACACCATTCAGTCTACCATTGCGGCGGCGGAAAGGGTGTTTGAAGTATTGGACTCCGAAGAGCAGGTTGAAGATGTGAAGAATCCCGCAAGCATCGATGGAATAGCGTCTTCTGTAGCTTTTGAGAATGTCTGTTTCTCGTATCTTGACAATGTGAAGCTGATAGAGAACATGAATATCAAGGTTGCACCCGGAGACAGAATCGCCATCGTGGGACCCACAGGCGCGGGCAAGACGACGATGGTCAATCTTCTGATGCGGTTTTATGAGCTGAAGGGAGGGCGCATCACCGTTGGCGGCTTGGACATTGCAGACATGAAAAGAGAAGATCTCCGCTCTCTGTTCGGTATGGTTCTGCAGGATACCTGGCTGTTTTCGGGAACCATACGGGAGAATATCGCTTACGGAAGACCCGACGCAACGGATGAGGAAATCTGGCAGGCAGCACGCGACGCGCACGTCGACCATTTTATCTCTACGCTTCCTGACGGAATGAATACCATGCTGAACGAGGGTGTCACCAATATCTCACAGGGACAAAAACAGCTTTTGACAATCGCCAGGGCAATCCTATCGGATCCCAAAATATTGATTCTTGACGAAGCAACTTCTTCCGTGGATACGCGCACCGAGGCGTATATCCAAAATGCAATGACTGCCATGATGAAGGACAAAACCAGCTTTATCATCGCGCATCGGTTGTCCACCATCAAAAACGCAGACCTTATTCTTGTCATGAACAACGGCACGATCATTGAACAAGGAAGCCATAGCGAGCTTATCGCTAAGGGCGGATTCTATTATGAACTGTACAACAGTCAATTTGCGGGAGTATAGTTCGACTCATCCTTTTTATTGACAAAAAAGAGCGCCCAGGATTCGGGCGCTTTTTTGTCCTGTCGGATTTTATGCCGTTCTGCAGGGATTTACTGTTGCAGGATATCCTTGATTTTCGAATTCAGCTTATGTTTGGCGCAAAGCTCGGCAAGGCGGCTTTCTGAAAGAACGGTGATGCTCTTGCCGCTTTCGTCCCGTACCTCGAATGTCAGGATTTTGTCGGGTTTGATCTGACGCAAAAGCTGCATCAGACGCAGATTGGGCGAAACAAGAATCTTTTCCGAAACGACAGGCGCCGTCCAGTTCTTGAGTCCGGGAACAAGGGAGGCAATATGTTTATAATTTTCTTTATCGGTACCCATTGTGGCGGATATGTATACCATAACCGCAAGAATGCCGATGGTGTAATTGATTTTGAAAAACGCAGATACGATGAACAGAACAAGCAGGATAACGGATAGCACGATGCCCGAAAGCTTCAGGCGCTTTAATGTCCGCATGGGCTTTTTCGATAAGGACAGGAGTGCGCGGGCTCCGTCAAGAGGGTAAACGGGAAGCAGGTTGAACAGGAGAATGGAGAGGTTGACATGCATGAATTGTTCTGTGAAGGTGTAGGTCGCGGGGAACAGCCACCACAGCGCCAGAACAAGAATGATCAGGCACAGATTGACCGCAGGTCCGCCAAGCGCGATGAACAAGCCGTCTTTTTTGGATATCGCATCCGCACCATGAAGAACCGCGCCATAAGGCATCAGCGTGATTTCTGTCAATTGGTAGCCTTTTATGTAGGCGGCTGCCGCATGTCCGCCTTCGTGGGCAAGCGCTGAGAATATCGTAAACAGCAGCGTGTCAAGCTTGCCTTGCAAGGTCAGAAGGATTGCCAGAATCCAGAATGTCGTATGAAATCGGATCTTGAGCATGTTTTATCTTATGTATGCGTTCTGGAAATAAAACTAGATGTAGGAAAAAGTATTGTATTTTTTTGTATTCTATATTATCATATATCTTGTTGTCTTCAACGCAACAAGAATCTCGGGTAACTGAAGGGAGTAAAACATGTACGATAAAAAGATCTATATCAAATACAAACTGAATAATAGAGTCTATGAGGATGACCTTTATCAG
Organism: Clostridiales bacterium Firm_09; assembly: GCA_001604065.1. Taxonomy (GTDB): domain Bacteria; phylum Bacillota; class Clostridia; order Christensenellales; family DTU072; genus Firm-09. Next base: position 126,739 of record LVAO01000006.1, on the reverse strand, counting down.
ACACAGCATTATTTTATTGAAGACAATACCGGTGAGAACGAGCTCAAAATAACCATCATTCCCAGAGAGAAGCTTGAACTAATTGCTTTTGAGGTGCGGTATCAGCGCAAGTATGCCAATGAAGAGCGTTTCTTTTGCAATGGCTATCAATCCTGGACGACTTCGAGAGAATATCGCAGAGGGGATAAGTACCTGGGCGTGACAAAGCTTGTCAATCTCTTCCCGATGTTAAAAGCCGCCGCAGAAAGCTCCGGCGATTATATGTTTTACCGCTATCCGGGCGGCAGCAATGTTTTTCACGGATACACCTATGCCTATTTTAGAAAAGAGGGCGAAATCGAGCTCTGGGGTTCTTTGAGCGAGAAACAGGGTTATACCATCTTTACCGCGGATTTCAATAAAAATACCTTTACTGTCGCAAAAGATGTCGAGGGTCTGATAATCGACGCGCCTTACGAGTTGTTTAATCTGCTGAGAGTCAAGGGCGGATACGACGCTGTATTTGACGCGTATTTCAATGCCATGAAGCTGCCCAAACCGCGTACGGATTTTCTTGCCGGTTATACCTCCTGGTATAATTATTATACCAAAATCACCGAGTCGATCATTTTGCGCGATCTGGACGGGCTGGACAAGGTTAAAGATTCGGTCACCGTTTTTCAGATTGATGACGGATACGAGCCTGCCGTAGGGGATTGGCTGCTTCCCAACCCGGATTTCCCCAACGGAATGAAGCCTATTGCCGACAAAATACATGCCAAAGGTTATAAAGCGGGCATATGGCTGGCGCCTTTTAATGCCGCAAAGAAGTCCCGTCTTGTCGCAGAGCATCCGGACTGGCTGATCAGGAAGCCGAACGGCAAACCTGTTTTAGGATGCGCGGCATGGGGCGGAGCATATACATTGGATATCTATCATCCACAGGCAAGAGCCTACATCAAAAATGTGCTCCAGACTGTGGTGAATGATTGGGGTTACGACATGGTGAAGCTGGATTTCCTGTACAGCGAATGCATGCTCCCCAGAAAGGGCAAGACCAGAGGCACCATTATGTGCGAGGCAATGGCTTTCCTTCGCGAATGCGTGGGCGAAAAGCTCATTTTGGGTTGCGGTGTGCCGCTTGGCCCGGCATTCGGCTATGTGGACGCATGCAGAATCGGCTGCGATGCCGCACTTTCTTACAAGCCGCCGTTCTATCTCAGGCTCCATATCAACCGTGAAACACCCTCCACCCAAAACAGCATCAATAACGCGATTCAAAGACGCCATCTCAACAGACGCGCGTTTGCAAGCGATCCGGATGTTTTCTTCCTTCGCGAAAACAATCTGAAATTCACAAAGGATCAAAAGCTGCTGCTTGCGAAAATCAATCATTTATTCGGTTCTGTATTGTTTGTATCGGACAACGCCGGCGATTATGGAGAAGAAGAGACAGCTCTTATAAAGAAATTCTTTGTGAAGTCCAAAGCCATCATCATCAACGTGGATTATGAGGATGATGATGATGTCAATATTTTTTATCTTGAGGACGGCGTCAAAAAGAAGCTGGGAGCAAAAATATCTACCGGCGTAAGCAATGTGAACGAAAATATTCAGTAAATAAAATTTCTTGTTTTTCAAAAAAAACGCTCTTCCGAGAGCGTTTTTTTGATTGCGGAATGCGGCATGGCGGAATGCCGCATTTCCGGAATTTTTCGACAGGATGTTCCTTTCGGCGGCCCGGACAGGGTATCACTTTTTTTATAAGTCGATTCATATACTATCTATATGGTAAACGTCAGGCTGATCCTGGATAAGGACGAGAAAGGAGAGAGGGAATATATTCTTAAAAGGCTGAGCTATTATCCTACCTGTACCATTGAGGAGACCAAGCATAAAAATCTCATCACGTTGGATATTGCTTCGGAAATGAAGGGATTTCGCTCTGTTATCCGGGATATCGTGTCCTCGGTGATTACCATTTTTTATAAATATAAATTCATGCATGCAGGGATTACCCTGCCGGAAGACCCGGGTCTGGAATATTCTGCATTTTTTGGCGCTCTGTTAAGCTTTGATCTGGATGAAGAAAAAGAAAAAATAGAACGAAAACTCTACAATCTCCGATATATATCATTAAAAGGATTGTATAATTTTGCGCTTGACAAGCTTGTGGAAGGTTGGAGCGCTATGGCGGTGCTTGCCAACCGCCTTCTGTCCCAATGCAAAAGCAAAGAGGATATTTTGGAGCTGGTTTTCTTTTTGCTTGCGGTCGACAGTGATTTTTCGCCGAAGGTTCGGCTGGACAATGCCGACACGAACGAAATATTTTCGGACGATGTCAAAGTACCCATACCCAATCTCACCGGTGATTTTGATAAGGATGCCATCATTGCCATTGTGCGGGAGCGGCCTTTGAGCATTGTGCTGACAGAGCCTTCCTGCCTGAGCCATCAGTTCGTCAATGCAATCAAAGGGCTGTCGGAATAGCTGAGGTCTGAGAGAACATCCACAAAGGGGCGCGTGGCGGCGCCTGAAACATCTTATGTAATCGGCTTGGTTTTTATTTGACGCATGCTCCCGAATGGGAGTCCATCGGACACAGGCGCCAGCCTTTTTGTATTGTCTGGAATTTATTCGCTCCGCAAAGCCTTTACAGGATCTTTCTTTGCTGCCATGCGGGAGGGGATGAAGCCTGCGAACAGCGTCAGGACAATGCTGATGGCTATCAGAATGAGGGCATGCCACCATACAAAGTGGGCGATGCCTTTGATGCCCAGTTTGGATTCCAGAAGATAATTGATGGGGACGGTCAACAGATAGGTTATGCCTACTCCGATGACGCCGGCGATAAAGCCGACGGAAATGGTTTCTGAATTGAACACGCGCGAGATATCCTTTTTGCGTGCGCCCAGACTGCGGAGGATGCCGATTTCTTTGGTGCGCTCCAGTACCGAAATATAGGTGATAATGCCGATCATGATCGAGCTGACGATCAAAGAAATGGCCGAAAAGGCAATCAGCACCCTGGTTATGGCATTGCTGATTTCGTTGACCGAAGACATCATGGCGCCAAGCGTGTCGGTGTATTTGATATTGTCCTCATGCGTTGCATTGTATTGGTTGATAAAAGCGATCACTTCGTCTTTTGCCTCGAAGGAAGTGACAAAAAAGCTGATGGAAAGCGGTTTGCTGAGGTCGGCCTTGCCCATGGCGATGAGAACGGACTCCAGATCTTTTTCGTTGAGCGTCACAGAAGGATCGGTGATTTTTTGGGTTGGGCTGGCCTGCTGCGCAAGAACGGCCGGGTGCTCTGCGGCATGGGATATCAGGTATTCGCTCAGTGCTCTGGTATACCCGATCGTACCGTTGATGGAAGGAGAAATGCATTTTTCGTTGGGGCGAACAATGCCCACAACTTTTAGTTCGAGACTGTTGGCTTCGATATATTCTTTTGTGACAAGGTTCTGGCGTTTGCCCGTGGAAGGGTCTTTGAAATCATGCTGGAACCAGTTGCCGTATTCATCCTGGTAATAATAATCGGCATTGGTCATAACCCGATACTTTAAGGAAAGAAGTTCGCTGAAATCGTAGGTTTTGCCGGTGATGGTTTTGGCTGTTTCTTTATTGACCAGGGTCATCAGATTATCGGGGTTTTCTATACCGATGGCAAACAGCGTATAATCCGTAATCTGATTGTATTTGTCGAGAACAAGGACAATTTCGTCTTTTGCGGTGGGCCAGCGGCTGCCGTATTCTTGGCCTAAAAGATCGTATTGTTCTTCAAGAAGTTTCTGGTTGGAAATAAGCTCTTCCCAGATGGTCATGGTGTCGACCATCTGTTTGATTTGCTTCATGAAGTTGCCCTCGGGATCAATCATGTTGATCCAACCCAGATAGTCCCCCATCAGATCATCAAAAGGATTGATTTTGATATATTCTCCTGTGTCCGGATGGATGTAATTGCTGTATATGTTCAGCGTGGTTGAATAATTGTATTTTACAGAGGCATAACTGCTGTCGAAATTCTGGTCGACATATTCTTTGAAGTTTGCAAGATCGTTTTCCTGAAAGGCATTGAACATGTTCTGCAGCAATCCGGCCATTACCTTGCCGACATAAGCTTCTTCACTTTCCGGATATTCCTGACGGTCGATTTTGTTCATTGTTGTCAGTATATTGAACATGGAAGGAAGCGAAAAATTGGTCTTTTGAATGGTTAGAGGATAACGTGACAGCGCGGATTCTTCTATGCCGCCGATGTACCCCTGGAATCCCGATGAAATGGCAAGGATAAGGGCAATGCCGATGATGCCGATACTCCCGGCAAATGAGGTCAGTATGGTGCGCGTCTTTTTTGTGGCAAGGTTGCTGAGCGAAAGCTTGAAAGCGCTGGTGTAAGTCATATGAGGAGGCTTTGTCTTGGTTATATGGGCCTTCTTCTTCAGACGGATCGTGCGGAGAAATTTTGTAAACGGATTCCGGGAGTCATCGGGCAGCTCTTTGTCCTCTACGAAATTGCTTTCGTAGGGGTTGCTGTCGGATACTATTTTGCCGTCCACAAGACGGACAATGCGGGTGGCGTATTCGTTTGCAAGCTCGGTATTGTGCGTAACAACAATAATCAGCCTTTCTTTGGACAGCTCTTTGAGAATCTTCATTACCTGTAAGCTGCTTTCTGTATCCAGCGCCCCTGTCGGTTCGTCCGCCAGAATGATTTTCGGATTGTTGATGATTGCCCTTGCGATTGCCACACGCTGCATCTGGCCTCCCGAAAGCTGGTTTGGCTTTTTGTAAATTTGGTCGCCGAGGCCAACGCTTTCTAATGCCGCAATGGCTCTTTTGCGTTTTTCTTCCCGGGAGAGTCCGATCAACGTCAATGCCATCTCGACATTGGCGAGAACATTTTGGTGCATGATCAGATTGTAGTTTTGGAAGACAAATCCGATTTGTCCGTTGCGGTAGGTATCCCATTCGTAGTCCGAAAAGTTTTTGGTGGATTTGTTGTCAATATAGAGGTCGCCGCCGGTGTATTTATCCAAACCTCCGATCACGTTCAGAAGAGTGGTTTTGCCGCAGCCGGAGGGCCCCAGGATGGCGACAAATTCGCTGTCGCGGAACTCAAGGCTGACTCCTTTGAGCGCGTCAACTTTGTTAATGGGATATTTTTTTGAATATTTGTTCCCAGAAATATATTCTTTTTTAACATTGACCAATTTTAACATCGGATTCTCCGGCGATCGGAATCGCTTTTTTTTAGATTTTTACAATTCTATATCGTTTCAAATTACTCAAATCATACCATAATGGAACAACGCTGTCAAATCGATAGGCTTCTATGGAAAAATTTAGAATCATTTTTTTGTATTGTCCGATCAAAAATTGCATTGCCTTGACGCTAAAAGTGCCTTGTGATAAAATAAAAAACCATAACACAGCCTGAAAACAGCAGGACAGGAGATATTTTGAGCAAAAGTTTTTTTCGTACACTCCATGTTAAAACCATGCCGCGTAAGTGGCCGCCGAAAATGGAATATCGGACAGAAATGTCTGAGCTTCTATGGGTGATGGAGCATCCGGGCGAAAAGCATCCGGACATTGACTATACATCCGATACGTTGACGGCAGAGCGGGCATACGACATAATTCATCCATATAAAGAATATATCGGTGCGCGGTATGATTGTTCCGATTTCAGGGCAACCTATCTCATTAAGCTCGCCTTCGATGCAAAAAAGAAGCTGGACGAAATCACACCGGACGGCAGTCTGAATACTCTCATACGGGAAACGCTGACAGGTTTCAAGTTCTGGATCAAATCTCCGGGCCGCGACAGCATGTGCTATTATTCAGAAAACCATTTGATTTCTTTTGCTGCATTGGAATATCTGACCGGAGAACTTTATCCTGACGTAATTTTTGCCAACGACGGGCTTACCGGGCGCGAACATACCGAAATCGCAAAAAAAAGAATAGAGGACTGGCTGGAACTGAGATTGAAATACGGGTTTTCCGAATTCTTGTCCGCTTGCTATTATCCCATTGACCTTGTTTCGCTGGGATATCTTATGCGTTATGCAAAACCTTGTGCGATGCAGACAAAGGTGCGCGCGGTGATTGATCTGCTGATGCTGGATCTCGCGCATCATGCCTTTGAAGGCAGCTTCTGCGGGCCTCAGGGAAGAGCTTATCCCGGCAACAATTTCAGAAGCGATGATAAAGAGCCGAATATCGACCATATTATTGACTACATATGGGATTTGGGAACTTACGACAAGAAGTATTTCTGCAGTATCGAATCCTGGCTCTTCACTTCGACGCTGGAAGCAAGGAAATCCGACGGAACGCCTTATTATGAAGTTCCTTCTGCGATATTGGAAATCGGCAGAAGCAAAGAGAAACAGATTGTTAAGTCTTCCACCGGATTGGACCTGAAAGAAATGGGCGAAAAGGGGCTGATCGGGCACGAAGATAAGCAGATTATGTTCCAATTGGGTATGGGCGCACTGACCAATCCCGAAATAGTGGACAATACCATGTCCTTTATAGATGAATTCGATCTGTATTCCAATCATTTTCTGAGCAACATGCGGTATCTGAATATCGGTCCGTTACGCAAAATGGGCCTTTTGCCTGTCCTAACAAAAAAACTGAAGTTCTTTACCAACGGTTTTGCTTTGGAACGCGCGAATATCTATGCATACCGCACAAAAGATTATAAACTTGCCACTTTGCAGGCGTATAAGCCGGGCAGTTCCGGCGCACAACAGACAACCATCGAAGCCGTGCTGCCGGGAGGAGCGGCCGTCTATACCAATCATCCGATGCGCACAGATAAAAAAGACGGCGGTTCACCTTCCTATTGGGGCGGGTACGGCATAGCCCCGTATGCGGTGCAGCACGAAAATGTTTCGCTGATTACCTATCGATTGCCGGCGATGCGCAGATTTCTTGCGCCGGCAAAAGCCGTCAAGTTCACACATGCCTTTTTTCCAGAAGAAAAATTCGATCGGGTGCTTGTCAAAAATAATCTCGCTTTTTGCAGTATCGGCAACGCTTTCTTGGCGCTCATCGCAAGCAGTCCGCTGGAATATCTGCCTTGCCCGCTTTGCACCTTACTCGCCGATCTCAAAGATCCCTTCCGGCGCGTGGACCTCATTCAGAGAGGCCGCAGGCAATTCTGGATATATGAAATGTCCACATCGGAAGAAGAAGGAAGCTTTGATGCCTTTGTTGGACGAATATCAGAAAATGCAGTTGCCTTCGGGAAGAACGTATTGACCTATGTCAGCAAGGGCAGAACCTACCGCAGTGATTATGGCAAAGGCTTCTGGGTAAACGGTGAAAAGATGCAACTGGAGTATCCGCGCATAGACAGCCGATATGTTTTTGCGGAGCGCGGAGCAGAGAAAATGGAAATCCGCTGCAAGAGCAACTATACAATCAATTTAAAGTAGGGGTATAACCGTGGCCGTTCAATCAAAAATCTCGAGGAAGAAAATGACAATCATTTTATGCGTGTCCGTATTGTGCGCTGCAATTGTCGGATTATCGATCTATTTTTGGATGCCGATCGGACTTAAAATCGATAAGAGCAAAGTGTTAAAACATCAGACCGATGTTGTGTTCTATGACAGAAATACGGGTTATGGCAGATACCGTGCCCTTGGTAAAGTGGACGGGGAAGGCAATCTGACGGATGAACCCTTCAAAATACTGACCTTTACCGACATGCATTTGGATACATACCGCAAGAAAGGCGGAGATACCATCTCGCATATGCTGGACGCTGTCCATGCGGAGCAGCCCGATTTGATCATTTTTACGGGCGATATTGTGACTTCGTCTACCAATTGGCTGAGGGCAAGGCAATTTGCCGATATGATGGAAAACCTGGGCATCTATTGGTGCCCCATCCTTGGCAACCACGAGGGGGACAATTGGACGGCTCTCACCAGAGAAAAATATCTTAAATTATGGTCTTCTTATGCGTATTGCCTGATGGAAAACGACCCCGATGCCGTCGCCGCCCAAGTTTGGGGCAACGGAAATTATGTTGTAAATTTGCTCAAAAGCGGCGGAGAGGTGCGCAAAAGCCTGATTTTCTTGGACAGCGGCAACGAAATCAGCCAAGAGGACGCAAAAAAATATAACGTTTCCGGCGGATACGATTATCTGAAACCGTCGCAGATAGAATGGTATCGGGGTGTCGTTGCAAATCTTAACGCGTATGAACAGACGGAGCCGGTCACATCGCTGATGTATATCCATATCCCGCTTCCGGAATACGCGGATGCTCAGGCGATTGTGCAAAGCGAAAATCGGACCCCCGGACAGACAGCTTCTGACGGGACGGAGTATATTTTCGGCAACGCATACGAAAGCGTCGCCTGCAGCCGGCACAACAGCGGCATGTTTGATGCGATTCTCCAGGGAGGAAGCACACAGGCTGTCTTTTGCGGACACGACCATATCAATAATACAATAATAAGATATCAAGGAATATTGCTTGTATACAATCAGAAAAGCGGTTACAGTTCCTATGATCTGAAAACAAAGGGACTCGGAGAACCCAATCAGGGATATACCGTTACGGTTGTGCGGCACAACGGGATGTTTGACTTGTCGAATGTCCTGTATTGAATTCATTTGACAGGAATACGTTGCTTGCTTGTCATCCAAAAAAGGCGCCGTTTTTGCGGCGCCTTTTTTGGATGGTGCTTCTAGTCATTGATGCCGGGAATCCGGGGAATTGACGCAAATCCTTGTTCGAGATCGGCATCGGTGGGAATGTAATCCGTCATGGTTTTCTTGTTGTATGCCATATATGCAGAAAGATCAAAGTATCCTGTGCCGGAAAGTCCGAAGAGGATTACTTTCTTTTCGCCGGTTTTTTTGCATTCCAACGCCTCATCCATTGCTGCTTTGATTGCGTGGGAGGATTCGGGAGCGGGGAGGATGCCTTCGGTTCTGGCAAATTTGACTGCCGCTTCAAAGACCGCGGTTTGCTCATAGGCTTTGGCTTCCATATATCCGTCATCGTAGAGCTTGGACAGGATGGGGCTCATGCCGTGATAACGGAGTCCGCCCGCATGGTTGGCAGAGGGCATGAAACCATTGCCGAGGGTATACATTTTGACAAGGGGAGTCATTTTTCCGGTGTCGCCGAAGTCGTAGGCATACTTGCCGCGGGTCAGGGAGGGACAGGAAGCGGGTTCTACCGCGATAAAGCGGGTATTGGATTTGCCTTTGATTTTCTCTCCAATGAAGGGAGCAATCAGACCCGCGAGATTGGAGCCGCCGCCCGCACAGCCGATGATGATATCGGGCTTGACGCCGTATTTGTCAAGCGCGATTTTGCATTCCTGTCCGATAATGGACTGATGCAGGATGACGTGGTCGAGCACGCTGCCCAGAACGTAGCGGCATTTGTCGGTTGTGACTGCGGTTTCGATGGCTTCGCTGATGGCGCAGCCCAGAGAGCCTCCCGTTGTGGGATTGGCTTCCAGAATCTTTTTGCCAACACGGGTCGTGTCGGAAGGAGAAGGGATAACTTTTGCTCCGTATGTTTCCATGACGGCTTTTCTGTAAGGTTTTTGTTCGCTGCTCACTTTGACCATATAGACGGTCAGATTGATGCCGTAAAAAGCGCACGCCATCGAAAGCGCGGTGCCCCATTGTCCGGCGCCCGTTTCGGTTGTAAGTGAGGTGAGGCCTTCTTCTTTTGCATAGTAAACCTGGGGAACGGCGGAATTGAGTTTATGTGAGCCGGAAGTGTTATTGCCTTCGAATTTATAGTAGATTTCGGCAGGGGTGCCCAAAGCCTTTTCAAGACAGTAGGCGCGCACCAGCGGAGAGGGGCGGTACATTTTATAGAAATCCAGAATGCCCTCGGGAATGGGAATCAGCGTGGTTTCCTGATCGAGCTCCTGTTCGACAAGGCTCTTGCAGAAAACGGGATAGAGGTCTTCTGCCGTACAGGGCTTCAGCGTGCCGGGATGAAGAAAGGGCGGATGCTTCTCCTTCATGTCGGCGCGCATATTGTACCAATTTTTTGGCATTTCGTCTTCGCGCAGGTAGATTTTGGTGGGTATTTCTTTTTTATTCATATTGATAACTCCTTCATAAAATAATTTTGGCGGTAATGGCTGCGGGGATACGGTCGATTTGCTGCGGACGGCACCATCGAAAGAAATAGGTGTTGTAGTTTGCATTGTTGTCCATATTTGTCTCCTTTGCTTTCTTTACCGATTTGTATATAAAAAAACACGGTAAATCATCGTATGGGACGATAAATTACCGTGTTGCCACCCATTTTCGCAGCGCAAGCTGCCTCATTATCGAGTACAAACATACTCTCTCCATTTTTACGGCGGAGTACCGTCAAAAACTACTGTTCGCCTTGCGCGTGTTCGCTTTTGCCCTCGACAGGCCATTCGCCAAAAGCGGTTTATTCCGTCACACCGACCCGGAACTCTCTCGAAAACCTGACCCAATGGGTACTATTCTGTCTCAACGGTTTATTGCATATTATGCTAGCACCAAAAAAAAAGTTTGTCAACCGTTTGACAAACTTTTTTAAGGACAAATTTCACAAATATCCCCATATAAATCGAAATGAATTTTTTGTTCGGTTCAGACGGCCCGACGCGTCGCTCTAGATATCGGCAAAGGTCAGCCGATTGTCCATTCGGTCAACCTCATCTGTCTTTATATCAATGTTTTATCATAAAAGAGGACAACCAACTCTTTGCGCTCCGGGTAATTTGTAAAGTTTGTCGTTAAAAATGTTTTTCTTTTTGCTTTGCTTAGGTTTCTTCCGGATTTTCAAGATAAGCAGTGATTTCGGGAGGATACTGAACGGGATTCTCTTTATCGTAGCTCTTGTAAGCTATTTTATAATATACAGAGAAATCATAAGGAACATCGGTGGAGGTTTCTCCGTTTTTGACACGTACAACCGCAGACCCTGAAGCATTGATTTCTATCGAAACAGGCAACTTTGTCGCATTGTCCGTAATAAAAGTAAAGACGCAAGAGTCCATATCGTTAAAAAATCCGTTCGCATCCAATGCCTCGGATGCAACCGCGACAGAATCTTCGTCCAGTGTGAACTGAAATCCCATCGAACCGACGGGCGCGGCAACCTCCTCATACGCAAAAGAAGAAAAATTCAGACTGTCGATAGCGTTCAGGGCATTGTAAATCTCTTTGGAGGTGTCGGGAGGAATGGGAACAGGTTGATTGCCGGACAAATAAGAAGGCACCGGGAATAAATCGGAAACAGCGGCTTCAACAACCTCACCGTCGACGATTTTTACCAGGGTGCCGTCTATCTTATAACAAACGGAATCGGGATATGCGGCCAGAGAGTAGAGGTAAACAACGGGCTTTTCGTTCACTTCATCCATGGTGAAATTGATAGCGGATGTAAAATGATAGCTGGAAGTGTCGTCGGATAATATCAAGGTGAAAAAGATGTCGGCATCAAAGGTTTTTGCCTCTTTGAACTTATCGCAGACATCGGAAAATGTGTAGTCTCCCGGCGCGTCCGATACGGCAAAAACAGAAAGGATATCGCTGCAGCCCGATGCGGAGAAGACCATCGCGCCCGCAAGGCAAAGTATCACCATGATAAGGAAGGCTTTTTTCATAAATCCTCTTGAATAACGTTATTTGAGCGGCATATCTGTTCGTGTTCTGACCAATGAGGCGGCCGGACGGATTTGCAAGAGTTTCGATATTTCCGCAACTCTATTCTACATCGTAATGCACAGGAAATCAACCTGTTTTTCGTTTTATAGGCAAAAGAAGCTTGATGTATACGAATTCCTTCAATTGCAGCAATGCATTACGGAATCCTTGCCGTATTCAAAACAAAAAAGAGCAGGCTGCATGCTGTTTGAAGGGCCTGAATAAAAATGCGGATGGTGCGGATATTTTGCAGAATTCGTAAAAAGTTATTCTTTGCAAGGCAAAATAAACGTATTTTTCGACAAAAGAAGTCATAAAGATATAAAAAATCCACCTTTGATTTTTGGGTTCCGGATTGCGGTCGGTGATATAATGGTTTCACCGCAAAGGAGGTGAAACAAAATGGAAACAACCATGATTTACGAAATCGGCGAAGCAATACTGCTTGAAGTCTGCGGCGTAAAAGACATTGTCTATCCAAGAAGTGTCGACGCGCCCGACAGACTGATCATCAAGGCAGAGAACGGGCGCCAATTCGAGCTGACGATAAAAAAAATCTGACATCGCTATACGAGTGAATTGCTGCTGAAGAAACTTTTACAACAGGGTATCGTTTTTTTGATAACAGAGCATGAAAAGTTGGCATCTCATTTTGAGATGATTTGCAGATTCCACACCAATAACGTTCGTTAAAAGAATTGTCGCCAGGTTTGCAAACAATTGTTTGCAATCTACGGGATTGTGTTGACTTCCGACAGGCGCGATGCTATAATAAGCGCATGGATAACAAGATTCTTACGCTTTTATTAGCCATCGATAAAATGTCACCCGGAGGAGAGTCCGTTGTATTGGAGAAAAAGGAACTGATAGACACGCTGTTCCCCGGCTCCGGCATGAAAGAAGACGAATTAAAACAACTTGTTAAAGAGCTGACAATCGGCGGCTATATACGGCTTTTTTATGAGGATGACAAGGTGGTATGCCTTGCCGCTCTTCCCAAAGGACTTCTGATTGCAGAAGAAACAAAAAGTGACAGCAATCTTGCAGCAGTAAAAAAAACAACCGAGCCAAAACCCATTCGCAAAGGGAGACTTGCGTTGGTGGTGTTTTGGGCGGCTTTTGCAGGCAGCGCCGCCGGTGGAGCGGCGCTTTATCTTGTTCTGAAGCTTTTGGGGATGGGTTAAATGAGCGGCACAAAAAAAGAGAAGGTTTTGATGGACGTTATCTATGACGCTGCCTCCGGCAAATCCGGGCAGTGTCTTCTTGCGCCGGTGGACATCCTGCGCAAAGTGCCGCTTAAGGTGGATATCCGCGAGGACGACCTTGAGCCGTTATTTTATAATCTTTCCATAGATGGCTATTTTGACTATGAGCGCGCCGACTTCAAGGGGGACAGGATGTATTTGTTCACCCTCAAAGAAAAGGGGCTTTCTTATGCGCGCGACAAACAAAAGAAAAGACGCGGTCTGATTGTAAAAATAGTGTCCGCAATTGCATTTGCCGCTTTGGGTGCGCTTGTAAGATACATCGTTGGGGCAATAATAGGGAAGTAGAGTGCCCCATGGAAAACAGACTGTTTGAAATCTGCTCTCAATATTTCCCCAAGGGGGATCAGCCGCAGGCGATTGCCGCGCTTGCCGACGGTGTGCGCGCCGGACTCAATACGCAGGTGCTTCTGGGCGTAACGGGCAGCGGTAAGACGTTTACCATTGCCAATATCATCCAATCCGTACAACGCCCTGCGCTGGTAATCGCGCACAACAAGACGCTTGCCGCCCAGCTTTGCAATGAGCTCCGCGAGTTGTTTCCCAAAAACAGGGTAGAATATTTTGTATCCTATTATGATTATTATCAGCCCGAAGCCTATATCCCGAGAAGCGACACCTATATAGAAAAGGAGATGGAGCTGAATGACGAAATCGACAAGCTCCGCCATAGCGCGACTTCATCTTTGGGAGAAAGAAGGGACGTCATTGTGGTAGCCTCCGTATCATGCATCTATGGGTTGGGCGCGCCCGAGGCATACTTCCGCAATGTTCTTTCTCTTCGTCCCGGCTTTGAAGTCGACCGCGACGCCGTAATCGACAAACTGATTGCCATACAATACAAACGAAGCGATATTGATTTTGTGCGTTCGACCTTTCGCGTGCGCGGCGACCGTCTGGAGATTTTTCCCTCCGCCAGCACCGCGCTTGCGGTACGAGTGGACTTCTTCGGCGATACGGTCGAGAAGATAAGCGAATTTGACGTGACCACAGGCAAGTCTGTCAATATACTTTCCCATGTCGCAATTTATCCCGCGACACACTATGTCATCGGCGGCGAGGTAGAGCCTATTCTTCTTCAGATCCGCGCGGATATGGAGGAGCAGGTCCGATATTTTGAAAGCAAAAATAAATTGATTGAGGCGCAGAGAATCAAAGAACGGGTATCCTATGACCTTGAAATGATTGCCGAAATGGGCTATTGCAGCGGAATAGAAAATTATTCGCGCTATTTTGACGGCAGAAGTCCGGGTGAGCCGCCTTTTACGCTGCTGGATTATTTTCCGGAGGATTTTATTCTCTTTGTCGATGAGAGCCATATGACTCTGCCGCAGATAAGGAGCATGTATCACGGCGATTTTTCACGCAAGAAGAACCTTGTTGATTTCGGTTTCCGTCTCCCGGCGGCATACGATAACCGGCCGTTGAATTTCACAGAATTTGACGAAAGAATCAAGCAGATGATTTGTCTTTCTGCCACGCCTGCGGAATACGAACTGAAGCGAGCCGACAGAATTGTAGAGCAGCTTTTGCGTCCCACCGGTCTCATTGAGCCGGAGATTTCTGTAAGACCCACCGAGGGTCAGATTGACGATCTGATATCCGAAATCCATACCGCTGTCGAACAGAAGGGCAGGACGCTGATCACAACGTTGACCAAGAAAATGGCGGAAAGCCTGACGGCGTACCTCAAGGAACATCATATCAAGGTCATGTACATGCACAGCGATATTGACACACTGGAGCGTATCGATATAATTACGAAACTCAGAAAGGGCGATATTGATGTGATTGTAGGCATCAATCTTCTTCGCGAAGGACTGGATATCCCGGAAGTCCTGCTGGTGGCGATACTCGATGCGGACAAAGAGGGATTTTTGCGGTCGCGCTCTTCTCTCATACAGACCATCGGACGTGCGGCACGCAATAAGGATGCAAGGGTGATCATGTATGCCGATACCATCACCGGAAGCATGGCGGAAGCGATTGCAGAAACGGACCGCCGCCGCAACATTCAAAAAGCATACAATGCGGAACATCATATTACCCCCCGCACAATCATCAAGCCGATTGTCAACACATTGGCAGTGACCAAAAAAGCGGAGGACAAGGAGGACAAAGCATTGTCAGAACGGGATGTTGCAGCGGAAATAGAGAGACTTCGCCGTCTTATGGCAACGGCGTCGGCGTCCTATGATTTCGAAACGGCAATCATATTGCGAGACAGAATCACAGAACTGAAATCATTATTGGTTTCTGACCATTCGGAAAAATAATGCTTCGGATATGGGCGCAGGACCGGAAGCCATGAAATGGCGGAGGGCATAAAATGTGCGTCCTTAAACGCAGAGGCAATAAAAGGTGACGCATGAACGATTCCATTATTATAAAAGGCGCCAAAGAGAATAATCTCAAAAATATCGATGTGACCATACCGCGCAACAAATTGGTGGTATTTACCGGACTCTCGGGCAGCGGAAAATCTTCGCTTGCTTTTGATACCATTTTTGCGGAAGGGCAAAGAAGGTATATCGAGAGCCTTTCAAGTTATGCGCGCCAGTTCCTGGGGCAGATGGACAAACCCAATGTGGAATCGATTGAAGGTCTTTCTCCCGCGATTTCTATCGACCAGAAGACTACCAGCAAAAATCCGCGATCGACAGTCGGCACGGTGACGGAGATTTATGATTATTTGCGTCTTTTATATGCGCGTATCGGCATTCCTCACTGTCCCCGGTGCGGAAAAGAAATCCGCAGCATCACTGTCGATCAGATAGTGGAAATCATTGCGGGATATCCGCAGGGGACCAAAGTTGTGATTCTCGCTCCCGTTGTGCGCGGCAGGAAGGGAGAATATGTGAAGCAGCTAGAAAGTTTTCGTAAGGCGGGCTTCACCCGGGTGCGCATTGACGGTGAACAGCATGAATTGGAAGAGGACATCACGCTTGACAAGAATCTGAAACACAGCATCAGTGTTGTCGTCGACCGTATTGTTGTGAAGGAAGAAATGAACAGAAGGCTTACCGACAGCGTCGAAGCCGCGCTCAAACTGGCTGATGGTCTGGTGATCGCCGAAACCGAACAGGGGGAACAGCTCTTTTCTACCAATTATGCCTGCCCGGATTGTGAAATCATGCTCCCGGAACTGACACCCAGAATGTTCTCTTTCAACAGTCCCTTCGGTGCCTGTGAAAACTGCACGGGGTTAGGGTACAAGACGGAAATCGATTTGAAAAAGCTGATTCCCGACGACAGCCTCTCTTTAAGGGAAGGTGCCATCCGTGTCAGCGGCTGGAATTTGTTTGACCTGGGCAGAATTGCCGAAATGCAGTTCAAGGCGCTTTCCAAGCATTACGGATTTTCTATGGATACGCCCTTCCGCGAACTTCCGGAAGAGGTCAGGCATGTTATTCTGTATGGAACCGATCAGAAATTCAAAATGGAATGGAAGTCCGCAAAATTCACGGCCCAATATGACAGCAATTTCGAAGGCATCGTCAATAACCTTCTGCGCCGCTATTCTCAGACGACATCGGAAGGCGTCAAGAACGATATTGAACGTCTGATGACCGCGAAGCCCTGTGAAGTCTGTCATGGCAAACGCCTGAAGAAGGAGGTGCTTTCTGTGACGGTGGGGGGAAGAAATATCGCAGAAATCTGTGATATGCCCGTCATGCTTCTGGAGCGGTTTTTTTCCGAAATGAAATTCAACAGGCGTGACGCGTTGATCAGCGAGCCGATTATCAAAGAGATCAAGGCAAGACTTCGCTTCCTGATTGACGTGGGGCTGGGATACCTTACGCTCTCCCGTAATGCCGGGACGCTTTCGGGCGGCGAATCTCAGCGTATCCGTCTGGCAACCCAGATCGGCAGCGGGCTGACGGGTGTGCTGTACATTCTGGACGAACCGAGTATCGGCCTTCATCAGCGTGATAACCATAAGCTGTTGAATATGCTGACAAAACTCAGGGATCTTGGGAATAC
The DNA here is from genome assembly GCA_001604065.1 of Clostridiales bacterium Firm_09. Taxonomy (GTDB): domain Bacteria; phylum Bacillota; class Clostridia; order Christensenellales; family DTU072; genus Firm-09. The sequence goes on along the minus strand of LVAO01000006.1, from coordinate 109,817 downwards.
CCTGATAGTCGTTGAACATGATGAAGATACCATACGCGCGGCGGACCATATTGTGGATATCGGTCCCGGCGCAGGGGCAAACGGCGGATATCTTGTCTGTTCGGGTACTCCAAAAGACGTGATGAATTGCCCGAACTCTGTAACAGGAGATTTTTTGAGCGGCCGGAGGAGCATTGCGCTGCCGGAGAGAAGAAGGATTCCCGACGGGAGGTATCTCTCTGTGCTCGGCGCAAGGCAGAACAACCTGAAGAATATAAACGTTGACATTCCCGCAGGGCTGATCACCGCAATCACCGGTGTGTCCGGCAGTGGTAAATCCTCTCTGGTCAACGGAATAATCTATCCCTGTCTTGCAAACAAACTGAACCACGCGTCGATGGAAGAGGGAAAATATCAGGAAATCACCGGGATCGAATATTTCGATAAGGTTATTGATATCGACCAGAGTCCCATCGGACGGACGCCCCGTTCGAATCCTGCTACGTATACCGGGTTGTTTACGCCCATCCGCGATCTGTTTGCCATGACTCCGGATGCGAAATCCAGAGGATACAGTGCGGGAAGGTTCAGTTTCAACGTTTCGGGCGGAAGATGTGAGAATTGCAAGGGCGACGGCATCATTCAGATAGAGATGCACTTTCTGCCCGATGTTTATGTGCCCTGCGAGGTCTGCCACGGCAAGCGCTACAACCGGGAAACCCTGGAAGTCCGATATAAAGGGAAATCCATCTATGACGTGTTGGATATGACGGTGGAGGAAGCGTATACATTTTTTGAGAACGTCCCGCAGATCCATGCGAAGGTCAAGGCGCTTTATGAGGTCGGGCTTGGCTATATCAAGCTGGGACAGCCGTCGACAACGCTTTCCGGCGGCGAAGCGCAACGCATCAAGCTTGCTGCGGAACTCTGCAAGCGAAGCACCGGGAAGACTGTCTATATCCTGGATGAACCGACAACCGGGCTTCATATCGCAGACGTGGAGAAGCTGATTGCCATACTTCAGAGGCTTGCCTCAGGCGGAAATACAATCATTGTCATCGAGCACAATCTGGATGTTATCAAAGTCGCCGATCATATCATTGATCTCGGTCCCGAAGGAGGAGACGGAGGCGGTGCGGTTGTCGCGACGGGCACTCCTGAACAAGTTGCCGGGACTCCCGACAGTTTTACCGGGCAATATTTGAAACGGCTTCTGATAAAGAAATAAAAAAGTCTGCGCCGTTGTCATTTTTTTACAATTAATTTACATAAAATGTATCCACTTTGAAACTTTTTAGTTTATACTGGTAAAGATGGTTTTGTCGCGGAGAAGGGACAAAAACAAATCAGGTTCAAAGCAGGGTAGATATGGAGTCCGAAAAAATACAAAAAAAATATGTCAGCAAGAAAGAGCGCTTGATTTTTGCGCTGTCGGCAGTCGGAAGCTATATGATTGTCGGTTTTACGAACGGCTATCTGATGATTTTCTTTACCGATTTGCTGATCGTTACTCCGACGTTTGTATTCGGATTGATGGTTGCTTCCAGAATATGGGATGCAGTCAATGACCCGCTGATGGGCATACTGATCGATAAAACGCATACCAGATACGGCAAGATGCGGCCATATGTCTTTCTTGGCTCAATCGCTATTTTCGTATTTACGATATTATTGTTTCTGCCCATACCCAATGCGCATCCTGTCTTCAAAATGGTATATGCTGCAGTGATGTATCTGTGTTTCGGCATGGCGTATACCTTGGTGGATGTTCCCGCAATGGGATTGATGAGCGTTGCCACCCCCAATAACGATGAGATGGCGTCCCTTCTTTCTCTTTATGTAACTGTGGGGTCTGTCGGTTCCGTGATTCCGATGGCATTGCTTCCGGTATTTACAAACTTCTTCCCGGAAGAAAGAAAAATCCTGGGATATTTTGCTTTTGCGATTTTTGCGGCGACACTCACCTGTACGATGTATCTGGTGCTTTTCAAGAATTCTACCGAGCGGTGTGCAACGAGAACAGAAAGCATCAAAGTCAGGGATATGATTAAAGTCGTATCCAAAAATAAGCCCATGGTATTGACGCTTTTATCCTCTATGATAGCGGGTACCAGATATCTGATTATCCCTTCTGCGATGTATGTGGCAACCTATGTCCTCAAGCTGGGCAATATCGACCCCGAAACGATCACGACAATTCTGTCGGCAATTGTCGGTGCGGGCATGTTTGCGGGTATTCTGCTTTCCCCCGTCCTTTATAAAAAAATAGGATACAAAAAAGTATTTTTGATCTCCGCCTTTGTCGGAGCGGTGTTTTTGGGCGCGGCATATTTTGTGGGGCACAGCAATTTCTTCCTGCTGGTGCCTTTCCTTTGCATCGGTGGTCTGGCACTTGGCGCATACAACGTGCTCCCGTATCCCATGGTGGGCGACAGTCTGGATTATCTTCAATGGAAGACAGGGCAGCGCATGGAAGGCGTTTGCTTCAGCCTCAATTCGTTTGTGACAAAATTCAACAATGCTATCGGTTCGATTGGTCTTGCCATCGGTCTCATTCTGATCGGCTTTGTCCAACCTGTAGTAAGTGGTGTTCCGCTTCCGCAAAAAGAATCCACGCTCAAAGGCATCTTTGCGATGGTTACCCTGGTGCCGGCTATCGGATTCTTATTCTCTGCCATTCCGATGTTCTTCTATGATTATGAGGGCGCGAAAAAAGAAAAAATTCTGTCTGAAATCGGCTGCCGCAAATGTATCGGCGAAGCGCCTTCTGCAGAGACTGCCGCAGCGGAACAGTCCTCCGAAGACAAATAAGAGAAAGCTTAGGTCCGTCTCGGCTGCCCGAAAGAGCGCTTATCAAGGCGCTTTTTCTTATAATCTGCAAACTATGTCAGAAAATATTGCTGATGCTCAGGCTGAAGGTATCCTTGAGCGTATCAACGGCAGCGAATATCCGATTCAACTGGGCCGTCGCGTTGTCATAATCACCCGCTTGCACCGCGCCTCTCATTTCGCCCAGAGCAAGCGTTACATCATTGAGCGGAATGTGGGGCAGAAACATTTCCATTGAATTGTTTTTTTCGATCCACCATTCGTAGGTTTCTTGGATTTTGTCATAATCATAATTGCCTCCTGGCGTGTCGGCGATGTCTGCCAACTTTTCTTCAAATTCCGAAAGAAGCTTGTCCACGAAGATTTCTTCCAGAATTCCGCCTGTAACCAGCAGGACAAGAAGCACGACAGCAAGTATCATCCTAGAAACCATAGATTATCCCCTTATGCCAGTTTCACTGTGAAATATTTATTGTTTTTGGGCTGAACAAAAACCTTGTTGCTTTCGGTCGTCATCAGAACAATATCTTTTTGCGTCAGGTTTCTGTCTTTCAGAAACGCGTTAATTTGTTCCCGTCCTGTGTTGCTGATGCCGAGATTGGCTTCGATAAGTTTGCCTTCGACAATCAGGGAGAGGGGGATGGATTTGGGCTGCTCCGCCTGCTCGTTGGGAAGGACAGAAACGTTTCCGTCGGTTTCTACAATCGCATAGGCAACTTGTTCGACAGAGAAAAACTGTTGCGAACGAAGCGCCTCCATCAAATCATTGACGTTCATATCCAGTTTCTTGAGCGCGTCGGCGTCAATGCCGTTTTCATTGATGACAATCATCGGCTTGCCGTTCATTGTTTTCCGGAACCACATCCATTTATTGGAAAGCATTGTAAGAAAATAATGTACGACAAAAACCGTAAACAGCGGCACCAAACCATAAAGTATGGGGATGGAGACATCCTGTATGGGTACACAGGCAAGCTCTGCAATCGCAAGCGTAATGACAAACTCAAACGGCTGCAGTTCGCCAAGCTGCCGCTTTCCCATCAAACGCATGCCGACAACCAGTAGAATAAACAGAATGAGAGATCTTATGATGATGACCAGCATATAATAAGTATGCAGAAAATGTAAAAAAATATCGCGCTTTTGTTGCGATGCGCTTTGCAATTTGCTATACTGAAAACAGCAGAGTAAGCGTACCGCGCCGGAAGCGAAAGCTTCCATAGTGCTCCGGAATGGGATGTTGTCCGGAGACGAATGGCAAAGAACACAAACATCGTGTTTTCAGCCTGCGGTGGTGCGCTGCATCCGTTGCCTATGGACGGTGCGCGCCCGTCATTCGGTATGGAGCTCTCCTATTAAAAAGGAGGCTTTTTTGATGAAACAACGTATTTTAGGTATGCCCACAAAAAAACTTGTGTATACCGCTCTTCTCGTCGCGGTCAATGTCGTTCTAAACAGTCTGGATGTGTCGGTATCCGCCTTCGGGACGAAGCTTACATTCAGCTATATACCGTGTTTTATCGCGGGTATTTTTTTGGGGCCTTTGGCGGGATTCCTTACCGGCCTGCTCGGTGACATTCTTGGATTCCTGATTCATTCCCAAGGTCTGGCATGGATGCCGTTGATTACGGTATCCTCCACGCTGATCGGGCTTATCCCGGGACTGGTTTTCAGATTCGTCAAACTGAACCCTATCTTCAATATTTTCCTATCCTTTGCGCTGGTTTTTATCATCTGCACAGTATTTCTCAATACGTTTGCTCTTTTTCAGGTTTATTCCCGGGGGCGTACCTTCTGGGTCTATCTTGGCGTGCGTATGACGACACAGCCGATTGTGTTCGCAATCAATGCAGCAATTATTCTGTTTCTTTATGCCCCATTAAAAAAGTTTGTATTTAAGGAAACAGCAAAGAAATACTGCTGACGGAGATTGTTTTTTAATTCAATATCCTCCGGAATCCTGAGAGAAACCAAACAGACAAGAATTGCGGCTGTCCTTTGCAAGTCGATTTTATAAGACGGACACCGCAATTCTTTTCTGTTCGGACATATTAAAGCGGCAGACAGCCATTTTTTTTATTTATTTACTTTAATCTGTCTACTATATATGGTATACTTATCAATAAAGTATTTTCAACCGGTACAATATGGAGGTTCTATGGTCATTCTTAAGTCCGGCGGCTATTACCATCACGGTGTCCTTTGTCCGACTCCGGAAGAGGCAGGATTGTCCTTTGCGGAGGCAAAAGAAGCTTATCAGAAAACCATTTCTTACAGAATTCTCAAGGCGCACAATACGCTTCCTGCGACAGAAAAGGGGAAACCCGTCTCACTCAGGTTTGATGCGCTTGCATCCCACGATATTACCTATGTCGGCATCATTCAGACTGCAAAAGCGATCGGTCTGGAGAAGTTCCCCGTGCCGTACGTTCTCACCAACTGCCATAACAGCCTTTGCGCAGTGGGCGGAACCATTAACGAGGATGACCATATCTTCGGACTGACAGCGGCAAAAAAATACGGCGCAATTTATGTGCCCGCCAATCAGGCCGTCATTCATACCTATATGCGTGAAATGCATGCGGGCTGCGGCAAAATGATTCTCGGAAGCGACTCGCACACACGCTACGGCGCCCTGGGCACCATGGCAATCGGAGAAGGCGGACCCGAACTTGTCAAGCAGATTATCGGCAATACCTATGATATCAACTATCCCGATGTTGTCGGCGTTTTTTTGAAAGGCAAGCCGCGAAGGGGCGTAGGGCCGCAGGATGTGGCGATTTCGCTGATTGCCGCGACCTTCCAGAAGGGTTTTGTAAAAAACAAGGTTCTGGAGTTTTTCGGCCCCGGGGTTGCCGACCTGTCCGTGGAGTATCGCAACGGCATCGATGTGATGACGACAGAGACTACTTGTTTATCCTCCATTTGGGCTACCGACAATAAGGTTTTTGATTACCTTAAACAAAGAAACCGTGCAGAAGAATACAACAGACTGGAACCGGGGGAGGGCGCATATTACGATGCGATCATTGAGATTGATTTGTCACTTGTCGAGCCGATGATTGCTTTACCCTTCCATCCGAGCAATGCGGTGACCATCCGCGAGCTTCTTGCGGATCCGTACGGGATTCTCGGGAAATGCGAAAAAGAAGGCAGAATGACTCTGGACAATCCTGCTTTTGCGTTGACCGACAAAATCACGAAGGACGGACGTATCCGAGTCGATCAGGCAATCATTGCCGGCTGCGCGGGCGGCACTTACGACAATCTTTTTGAAGCGAGCAGGATATTAAAAAATAAAACAATCGGCGATACATTGTCGATGAGCGTATATTGCGGGTCGCAGCCTATTTATATTGATCTTCTGCGCAAAGGTGCGATAGCCGACCTGACAGAATCGGGTGTTATCGTAAAACCCTCATTCTGCGGCCCCTGCTTCGGTGCGGGGGATGTGCCTGCCAATAACGGTTTGTCGATACGGCATACGACCCGCAACTTCCCTTCCAGAGAGGGCAGCAAACCCAATGAAGGACAGGTGGCCAGCGTAGCACTGATGGACGCACGCAGCATCGCGGCGACTGCAGCAAATGGCGGATATCTGACATCCGCTTTGGAGCTTGATTACGATGACAGGATTCCGGATTTTTCTTTTGACGGCAAAATCTATGCCGGCAGAGTCTATGGCGGATATAACAGACCGGACCCGGATGCCGCTCTTGTGTACGGTCCCAATATTGCGGACTGGCCGGAACAGATTGCTTTGGAGGACAATATCCTTTTAAGGATTGCTTCCGTCATCACAGACCCCGTGACAACAACGGATGAGCTGATTCCATCCGGCGAAACCTCCTCCTTCCGCTCCAATCCATTGCGGCTTGCGGATTTTACCCTGAGCCGCAAGGATCCCGGTTATGTAAAAAGAGCAAAGAGTGCAAGGGAAGAAGAGAAGCAAAGAAGGGAGGGCAACGCGCCGCAAGCGTTTAAGGATGCCGCGGCGATTGCCGGATTGGGAGACAACTATATAGCCGGAAGTGCGGTTTTTGCCTATAAGCCGGGTGACGGCAGCGCACGTGAACAAGCGGCTTCCTGCCAGAGAGTGCTTGGAGGTCTTGCCAATCTTGCAAAAGAATACGCGACCAAACGTTACAGAAGCAACTTGGTCAACTGGGGTATGATACCCTTTCTCTATGATTTCTCCGTTCCGCTTGAAACGGGCGATCTGATTGCCGTAAAGGGCGTTTTTGCGGCACTCGAAAGCGGAAAAACAGAAGCCGTTCTTATAAGAGATGGCAAGAAGACGGCAGATATTACCCTCCGCATCGATCCTCTTACAAGCGAAGAGAAGGCAATAATCAGAGCCGGTTGTTTAATCAATTATCAACGCAAATAACAATATTGCACAGGAGCAGACATGAAAAAACTAATGCTGACAAATGAGGCGGTGGCCAGAGGCGCATACGAAGCAGGTGTAAAAGTCGTTTCGTCCTATCCGGGTACGCCGTCTACAGAAATAACCGAATTCGCGGCGAAGTATCCCGAAATATATTGCGAATGGGCGCCGAACGAGAAGGTAGCCGTGGAAGTCGCGATAGGCGCGTCCATCGGCGGCGGCAGAGCGCTTGCATGCATGAAGCATGTCGGTGTGAATGTCGCGGCGGATCCGCTTTTTACCGCGGCATACACCGGAGTAAATGCCGGACTGGTGATAGCGGTTGCGGATGACCCCGCCATGCACAGTTCGCAGAATGAGCAGGACAGCAGATTTTATGCGCGCGCGGCGCATATTCCCATGCTGGAACCCGCCGACAGCCAGGAAGCGATCGAATTCATGAAGCTTGCCTATCGGATCAGCGAAGAATACGATACTCCCGTTTTCTTCCGGCTGACGACGCGTATCGCGCATAGCCAGAGTTTTGTTGTGACAAGTGAACGCGAGGAGAGGCCGCTTAAAGAATATAAAAAGGATGCCATGAAATACGTGATGATGCCTGCGATGGCCCGGGCACGTCACCTTGCAGTGGAGGCGCGCGAAGCCCGCCTCGCTTCAGACGTCAACAGGATGGGCGTCAACAGGGCGGAAATCCGTTCTTCCAAGCTCGGCATTGTTTGTTCGGGCGCGGTGTACCAGTATGTAAAGGAAGCAACGGATGCTTCTGTTTTCAAGCTTGGCATCGTTTATCCTTTGCCCATGGAAGCCATCCGAAAGTTTGCAGAACAGGTGGACGAGCTGATGGTGATTGAGGAACTGGAGCCTTTTTTTGAAGACCAGCTCAAAGCCAACGGCATCGCCTGCCACGGCAAAGAAATCTTCGGGAGGCAGGGCGAGTACAGTGTTGCGTTCATCAGAGAAAAACTGTACGGCATTCCTTCACCCAAATCAACCCTGACGCTGCCCGCAAGACCGCCCGTCATGTGCGCGGGCTGTCCGCACAGAGGTGTGTTCTATATCCTCAACAAGCTCAGGCTTGCGGTATCCGGAGATATCGGATGCTATACGCTGGGCGCGCTTGCCCCGCTCAATGCTCTGGATACCTGCATATGTATGGGCGCGAGCGTGGGAGTGAGCCATGGTTTTGATAAGGTCGGCTCACCGGCTGCCAAAAAAATGGTGTCTGTCATCGGCGATTCTACGTTTATCCACAGCGGCATTACAGGCATCATCAATGCGGTATATAACCAGTCCGACATCACCTGCATTATTCTGGACAATTCCATCACCGGTATGACCGGACATCAGGATAATCCCGCAACGGGCAGAACAATCAAAGGGGAACCTGCTTATAAACTGAATTTAGAGGCGCTTCTGAAGTCCTGCGGTGTGGGAAGCGTGCGTGTCGTGGACGCATACGACCTTGTTGAATTGGAGAGGGTTATCAAAGAAGAGGTGGAACGTCCCGGGGTCAGCGCAATAATCGCAAGGAGGCCCTGTGCGCTTCTCAATAAAAAATATCCCCCCGCGCTGCATATCGAACAGGAAAAATGCATGAAATGCAAATCCTGTCTGCGCATCGGTTGCCCTGCGATCGAAAGCATCGAGGGCGGCGTGCGCATCAATCCCGAGCTTTGCGTGGCATGCGGAGTGTGCGAAACGCTTTGCAAATTCGGCGCGATTGTCGGATAGGAGGAAACAATATGCTTGATATTTTGATTGTCGGTGTCGGCGGACAAGGTACCTTGCTTGCAAGCCGCATTCTGGGCGCGTACGCCGAACGCAAGGGAATGGATTGCAAACTCAGTGAAGTGCACGGCATGTCGCAGAGAGGCGGAAGCGTTGTGACACATGTCCGCATCGGCAGAAGCGTGCTTTCGCCTTTGGTGAGCGAAGGCGAAGCAGATTATATTCTCGCCTTTGAGAGGCTGGAAGCTCTCCGCTGGAGCCATTATCTGAAGAAGGACGGTATCCTGCTTATCAATGATCAGATCATATTGCCGATGCCGGTCATTACCGGCGCGCAAAGCTATCCCGCAGATATCACCGAGAAGCTTACCGCGGAAGGCAGAAACTACCGGCTCGTTCAAGGGTTGACGCTTGCCGCGGAAGCAGGAAATACCAAGGCGGTCAACGTGGTGATGCTTGGTGTTCTTTTTAAGATGATTGGTGAAACGGAAGAATCCGCAATTCAGGCATTGGAAGTTTCGGTGCCCGCGAAACTGTTGGAAATCAACCGCAAAGCGCTCGCTTTGGGGTACAGAGCATAATATAGGCAAGGAGGAAGCTATGTATTTCAATGAGAAAGCGGAATGCATGACCAAAGAAGAGAAAAAGGTGTATCAATCCGAAAACCTTGTCAAGGTGGTCAGCCGCGTATACAATAATGTGCCCACATACAGGGCGAAAATGGACGAAATCAAACTTAAGCCATCCGATATCAAGGGTATCGATGATATCTGGAAGCTTCCTTTTACAACCAAAAAGGATCTCAGGGACAATTATCCCTTCGGAATGTTTGCTGCCCCCAGAGAAGAGATTGTCCGTCTGCATGCCTCCTCCGGCACAACAGGCAAGCTGACGGTCGCGGGATATACAAAAAAAGATATAGAAATCTGGTCTGAGGGTTGCGCGCGGGCATTGGCGGCCGCCGGCGCAAAAAAAGGCACAATCATCCATATCGCCTACGGCTACGGACTGTTTACGGGAGGTCTGGGGATGCATTACGGAGCAGAACTGTTGGGCGCGACGGCCGTACCGGTATCGGGCGGCAATACCCCCAGGCAGATCATGCTGATGAAGGATTTCGGCGCCGAAATCCTGTGCTGCACACCATCCTATGCGATTTTCCTTGCGGATGAAATTGCGAAAATGGGACTGACGCCCGCAGATTTCAACCTGAAAGCGGGCATTTTCGGGGCGGAACCATGGACGGCAGAAATGCGTCATGAGATAGAGAGAAAACTCAACATAAAGGCTTACGATATTTACGGTTTATCCGAAATCTCGGGTCCCGGTGTCGGCGCGGAATGCGAATACCACACCGGCTCACATATCAACGATGACTTTTTTTACCCGGAAATCGTATCTACGGATACATTAAAGCCGCTTCCTTATGGAGAAAGGGGTGAGCTTGTGTTTACAACGCTCCTTAAAGAGGGGATGCCGCTGATCCGGTACAGAGCGCGCGACATCACCGCTTTGGACGACAGTCCCTGTCCCTGCGGCAGAACGGGTATGCGTATAGCGAGAATCAAAGGGCGTTCGGACGATATGCTTATTATCCGCGGCGTCAACGTCTTCCCTTCGCAGATCGAAAGCGTATTGATTTCCTGCGATGCAAGGATTTCTACCCATTACCACATCACCGTTGACAGGGTCAACAATCTGGATGTGATGCTGATTGAAGTAGAGCTTCAGCCCGATGTCGCCTTTGATGAAGTCAAGGCGGTTGAGTCGCTGCGCAAGAAGCTGGAAGGCGACATTACCTCTGCCATCGGCGTGAATGCGGAAGTAAAAATAGTGTCGTGCGGGAGCGTGCGCCGCAGCGAGGGCAAGGCAGTAAGAGTAACCGACAAAAGGAATTTTGATTAAATAAGGAGGGAAGTATATGTTTATACACCAAATCGCTGTTTTTTTGGAGAACCGTGAGGGCAGGGTCCGCGATTTTTCGAAAGTGCTTGCGGATGCGGGCGTCAACATACTCGCGATGCTTGTGGCCGACACGCAGGAGTTCGGCATCCTCCGCGCGATTACGGACAACAACGCGGCAGCAGTCGCCGCGCTCAAAACGGCAGGATTCAACTGCGCCGAAACCGAGATCCTCGGTTTTGAAGTCGCAGACAAGCCCGGCGAGATGTATAAAGTGCTTGAAATACTGGACGGCGCAGGAATAAATATCAATTATCTGTATTCTTTTACAAGAAGCTCCAAGAAATGCGCCGTAATCTTAATCAAGGTAGACGATAATAAAAAAGCCGCAGAGGTGCTGAGGAAGCACGGAATCACCCTTGCGGAAGAAGATATCCTGTAAATTCAAGAAAGAAAACCTTGCGTTGTCATATTTGCATCCGGATGGCTTTTTTCTGATTGCATGGTTCTGTCATATACTTGTCTGACAAAGGAGGTTGAACAATTCAATGAGAGTGATCTCCGGCAAATATAAGGGGCGTCCGCTCATCGCACCGCCGGGTCGGACTGTTCGACCGACAACCGACAAGGTGAAGGAGGCTGTTTTTGATCTTCTGATGACGGAGGTTGAGGGCAGCACGGTTCTTGACTTGTTTGCCGGAAGCGGCTCGCTTGGCATAGAGGCCTTGTCGCGTGGGGCAAAAGAAGCTGTGTTTGTTGATAAATCCAGGGATTCTCTTGATGCAGTCAAAGAGAATCTTCGTGGAATCCATGCGGAGGTCTATGCGGCGGATTATAAGACTGCACTGTCTAAGCTGGGAGCCGCGGGACGGAAGTTTGATTTGATTTTTCTGGACCCTCCATATAAAGAGGGATTGGAAGCGGGTATTCTCAAGACCATTCTTGATAAAGACGTATTGTCCGCCGGGGGCACAATCGTACTCGAACGCAGCACAGACAACGATGCGTATGTATTGCCCGATGAATTTGCTGTATTCGACAGCAGGAAATACGGTACTACGACCATCGATATTATCAAAAAGATGACCAAGGCGGCCGTAACGGGGACCTTCGATCCGTTCACGTTGGGCCATAAATATCTTGTGGAGCAGGCGCTCATGCGGTTCGACCTGGTTTATATTGTTTTTTTAATCAATCCGGACAAAGAGGTCCGTTTTGATTTGAAAAAGCGGATCCGTTTTGCCGAACTTTCTACAAGGGAATATGGTAAACGCGTCAAAATACGCGATTATCCGGGCATGGCAATAGATTTTTGCCGCAGGCTCGGCATACGTACGATAGTCCGCGGATACCGCAATGAGAAAGATCTCGTTTACGAAACAGAAATGGCGGAATTCAATAAGAAAAACGGAGGCATAGAAACCATTCTCATACCCGCCAAGGATAAAGAAATCAGCAGTACGCTGGTAAAAAAGGATGTGCAGGAAGGCATCGACATTTCCGGTCTCGTAGACCCTGGCGTTGCGGAAGAGATAAAAGGAGCGCGCATATGGAAGATATAGAAGATATTCTCATAGAAATGGAGCAGGAAATCCATGACGGCAAAAAACCGCTGTTCGGCGGCGGAGTCATCATAGACGGCGATGCATTGCTTGCCGCGGTTGACCGCATCCGCAAAAATCTGCCGGATATGGTGCGTGAAGCGCGTCAGCTGATAGCGGCATCAGAAAGAAAGCGGCAGGAGGATGCTGCGCGGTCCGAAGCCATTATCATGGCGGCACAGCAGAAGGCGGACGCTCTGTTATCCGATCACGGCATCATCAAGCAGGCGGAAGCAGAGGCCGAGGCGATACGCAGACAAGCTCTTGACTTCAAGGCGCGTGTGGAAGGAGATGTCCGGAGCGATGTGCTTGTCCTTCTTGGCAGGGCAGAAAAATCTCTGTCCGAGGCATTGTCCATCATCCGCAATGCAAAGGAAACCTACGAAAAAACTTAAGGAACCACTTCACAAATCATAACTCTGGTCTTGGCGGATTGCTCGATATCAGCAAAGGAAAGCTGGTTTTTCATCAGGTCACCCGTAACAGTTGATGATAATATTTTACCATAAACAAGGGCAAACAGTGTGTTTCCTTAAGGACAAACTTCACAAATACCTTGCAGGAAGGCGGAAAAATTTCTGATGGATCGTTTGCCGGATAGGACGAAGCCCCGTACCGGGGTACGGGCGAGAGAGCGGAGGCGGAATAAATGGTTTTTAATAGCCCGAATGTTCTTCTTGTTTGACGATTTTTACAATCGCGCTGGTGCCCAGACGTGCGCAGCCGAGAGCAATGAATTCTTCCGCATCCTGCAGGGAGCGTATGCCGCCCGCAGCTTTCATAAAAACATTTTTGCCGATGTGTTCGCGAAAGAGTCGGATATCTTCTCTGGTCGCACCCGCTTTCGAAAATCCCGTCGAGGTTTTTATAAAATCCGCTCCGGCTTCTGTGACGATGTGGCACATTCTTATTTTTTCTTCTTCCGTGAGAAGGCACGTTTCTATAATGACCTTCAGGATTCTTTTGCCGCAGATCCCTTTCAGTCTGGCGATTTCGTTCCGGACCGCTTTATCGTTGCCTTCCTTGAGATTGCCGATATTGATGACCATATCGATTTCGTCCGCGCCGTTTTGTATCGCTTCGGCGGTCTCAAACGCCTTGACCTCGGTGGTATTGTAGCCGTTCGGGAAGCCGATAACGGTGCAGACATTCAGTTTTTCGCCCGTATAATCCTTTGCCCTTTTTACATAGCTGGGCGGAATGCAGACGGAAGCTGTACGGTATCGGATGCCTTCGTCACAAATTGCTTTGATTTCTTCCCAAGTGGCGGTCTGGGTCAAAAGCGTGTGGTCAACGCGTGAAAGGATGTCTTTTATATCCATGGCAAACCCTCTGACGGATATTCTTTACAATTATTATATATCAATTTGATTTAACGAACAACAGCGAATATATAATAATTCGGCTTTTGATCCGAAAGTATGGTTTCAAAAGAGAAATATTGAAGCATGTCAGAAAATTCATTCCTTAAGCAGACGTAGGATTTCCAATACGGAGACCACCTTGTCGCACAGGCACAGGCAAACGGATTCGGTATAGCGGGGTGGGAAAGGTGTTAAGGGGAACATATGTTTTTTTATCATGTCGCGTTCGATGTCGTTGAGAGAATAATCTTCGGATGCGCGCTGCAAAGATATGGCGGGGTGCTTGAAGCCATGTCCGCGGAAGCCTTTGTTCTTATCATGCCAATCATACAAGTAATAGTCATGAAGGAGGCTTCCGCGTATCAGCGAAGGATAATCCGCTTTGAGATGCAGTTTTTTTGCCATTTTATAGGCAAGCATCGCCACCCAGACGGAATGGCTGTATGTTGACACATGCGCATGCTGGGTCCATTGCTTCAGGGAAGGATAGCGTCCGGATGAGGTTATTTTTTCTGCAATCCCGGTAAAATAGCTGTCTTGGGATAAATTAATCATTGTCGGCATCGTCCTTCTTATCGGATGGTGGTCGGGTATCCTTTTTTCCATATTTTTCATAGAGGTATTTGATGATCGGTTTGTCGCCCCGATTGTCGCGTATATCCCCCAGGAGCGCGTTGATTTTGAACTGCAGGGAAAAGAAGGAGTGCCTGTGCTGTTGGACAAAGCGTTTGCGCCAGTCCGACTGGAGCTCCTGAATATTGATAATGGTTTTCAGTTTTTGGACCGCGGCGCGAAGCTTGAGACCAAGCTTCATAGAAAAGGCAAAGTCCACCAGAAATACACCGTAATACAAACCGATCACAAGAATGCCTGCGCGGCTTTGTGCGACAAGGGCAGCCAGATTTTTCAGCCAGGGATTGATAAGGTAAAAATATGCCAGTCCGCATACTCCCCATAAAGCAGAAAAAAGCGGACAGATGATACCCATAAAATTGCCGGGCTGTCTGCTGTAATCCCAGAGTTTCAGTTTCATTCCTTTAATGAAGATGATGCCGCCGACAAATTCCAGCAGCGTCATCACGATTATTACCAGAGCGGTAAAAAAGACGACGCGCCATGCCCCGACGGCAATAAAATCAAAATTCAGATTGCTGAGATAATGGAGCATCACAACGCCAAAGCCGTAAATCGGCAATGCTGGACCGCTCAGGAAACCCGGATTGATAAGCCTTTTTGCCCGTATGCTGCGTCCGGCAAATTCTCCGAGCCAGCCTGCAGAAGCACCGAAAGCAAATAAAAAGAGCAATTGTATGAAAACGGTCATAACTTCTCCTGTGTACTGAAGTATGAAAACAGAATATATCATATACCGAAAAAATGTTTTTCGCAAGCAACATATTTATTTTTTAGGTCATGAATTTTCGTTAACCTGTTGTCATGTTTTTGAAACTAATGTAAAATAAGATTTGTTTATTATCGGAGGGCCAACAATGAAACTGAATAAGGGATTTACAGCTTATACCGTACTTTCCGGCGCGTCGGCACTTGCCATGCTGATTGTTCTGGGTGCAGCACTGTTTTCGCCCATAGAAACGATGTTCTTATGGAGCGACTCCGCACTCGGGACGATCAATGTCGTCATGTTCGCATTGATTCTTGCATCGTTTTTGTGCTACATGCTCCTGCCGCGCAGCACGATGGTCATCAAACTTTTTTCGGATATACTTGCCGCACTGTCGCTTGCGGCTGTGGCGATTACGCTCGCATGTACTTCTGCGGGCAATCAGGAAAGCTGGTTCCTCTCCTTTTCCTGGTATCTCCGCAACTTCGGTTACGCTGCGGGATTCACTATAGGTTTTCTGTTTTCGGGCATTCTCGGCAGCTTTCAGCTTCTGTCCGCTTCTTACGGCAGAAAGCATACGGAAGAAAAGGGGATGCGTGATAATCTTCTGGTGATTTGCGCCTGCGCTGCATCCATTGCGGTTTTCGGCATCGCATTTCTTGCGCTTTGGAGGTATTCTTCCGCATTCGGTCTTGCGGCCGGGCTTTTTGCAACCGCTCTTGCTTTGGCGGCGGGCGGCGTTTCACTTTTTCTTGCCGCCGGAGAAAAGGGCGCCGAAGCGCTGTTGAATAATTCTGCGCGGAGCAGATTTTCTGCTTATGCTAAGAAGCCTGCGGAAGAGATTCTTCTTCCTTACAAAAAGAGAAATTCTATGGCCGATGCGGGCTTCCTGCGCAGATTCTATTGCAGGCTTTTTGGATTTGCGGGATATTCTCCCTCAAAAAGCGATATTGCTGTGTTCTGGACGGCGCTTGCGGGACTTGCTTTGCTTGCGGGATGCGGTATATACGGGCTGCTGGACCGTACAGAAATCGACCTTGGCCCCGGCGCGCCTCTTCCGGGCACCATACGGGGCTTCCAGCTCGCGACGCTCGGAGCGGAGATTCTGATTGTCGGCATTTTGATTTGTTTTGCGCGCAACGAGATTTATTCCGTCCAAAAAGATATCCTGGCAGAAAAAAGGATTGTGCGCAGAGGCGCCGGTTATCCCTATTTTCATCTGCTGAAATCAGTCTTTGAAATGAGCGGACTTCTTATGAGCGTCTACTTCTTCTGCCTGGTGATGTATCTGCCGGAAGTCTTTATGAAGGAGCTTTTCTTTGTTGCGCTGGGTGCTTCGCTGTATGCGGGCGTTTTGGGAGTCGTAAAATATTATTGTAAAAACGCACCGGTGGATTTGATTGCAAAATTGTTTTATTGGGGAGCGTACGGACTTTTTATGACTGCCGTATTCTTTCTTTATCGCGACAGCGTCGCCCACGGAGCAACGAACGAGACGGGCGCTTTTGTGGACGTCTGGTTCCCCTTTGAATTCATCCATTCATTCGGGCATTATTCGCTGATGGGTCTTTGTGTCGGCATTCTTCTTGCCAACAGCCTGTTTTATAAGTTCTTCCGTGCGGAGAGCTTTGCGCCCCGCAATGCGCGTGCGGTCGGTCTGGGGTTTGCCGCATATCTTATTTCTCATCTTTCCGTGGGCATCGGCTACCTTCTCATCTTCCCGGAAGGGTATGACAGCTGGCCGCCGACCACCAATATGGAAATGTTTGATATGCGCATTGTGGATTTTATGACGATTGTTTTTCTCTCCATGGCGGGATTGGCTGTTGTCATGGATATCTTCAAAGATTTCCATATCTTTTCTTTCCGCAAGCATCCGGATACGCTTTTTGTTTCTGCCGGAAAGGCTGTTCTTGCCCCCCCGCAAGGAACAGAAATGCTCTCCAGAAGCCGGGCACCCCGACAAAGAAAAAAACTGCACATTCAAGGTGCGGCGGCATGGGCATTGCTGCTGTCGCTCGGGGCTTCCCTTATCAGCATACCCGCGGTTGTTTTAACGGCAGAAAACGCTTATGCCCGCACGGTGGTGGCCGAGGGAGACGGTTATTTTATCTGGACGACCGACTCTTATGAACGCATCAGTCCGGAAATGAAAGTTGTTAAAAAATACCAAAAGAATTATGTGCCGACCATACGGGTGGGAAGAAACGAATACGGCTCACAGCAGATTGCTTTTACCTGTACGGAGCAGCTCCATAATCTAACCGCAAGTGTAAGCATACGCAATGATTCTTATGAGAGAATCACCGATTGCGAAATCCGCTATATCGATTACATATACGATGACACCTTTGCGGAAATTCTCCGTCCCGTCAACAAACAAAGCATGGAGGCGGGTCAGACAGGAGGATTCTGGTTCAATTTCTTTACAGATTACGATCAGACGCCGGGCATCTATACGGCGACTCTCCGGTTCACGTTTGAAACGAAGTCCAACCTATTGGGCAAGATAAAAACTCAAAAAGAAGCCGTCGCTTTCGATATCAACATTGAAGTCGGCAACTATGTTGTACCACAAAATACCCATTACTTTTTCACCCTGCCTGCTCCGTCGGAACAAAAATATATCGATTATTATGCCAAGCGCCATATGAACGCCGGAGACTACAGCATAACAGGCTTTCTGATGAATGACAGATGGTATATAGACGGAGCGTGGGACTGGAGCGGAGAGCTAACAAAGAACGAAAAAGCCAGATTCAAAAAGAATTACGGGATAGAAGCCGAAACAGGAACGGAATTATGGGAAGGCTGGGCGCAATATCAGGTAAAGCAGATTCAAGAACAAGGCTTGTCGTTCTTCCGTTTTGACGACCTCAATCTTATCAGCAGCGCATTGAAAAACAGCTTGTACTGGAGTGAAGACGGCAAAGAATTTAATGCCGAGCTTTACCGCAAATATTACGGCAAGCAGGTCTATCAATGGATATACCATATCACAGAGTTCCTGAGCCGTTATCCCGTGAACAGCACCGAAACGCTTCTGGACAGGGCCTACATCAAATGGAAGGACGAATGGGATCAGTCCCAATTCTTCCCCAAAAATCCGGTGACGGGCAAGCTGATGGAAAGAGAAGACATTTATAAATTCTACATGCTTGAGATAGAAATCTATAACAAGGCAAGATACGATGCCATTGCGGATTACAATATCCAAACACAGCATCCGGGCGGCTTCAGAATGCTTGCCAATGTGGACCCTTCGGGCCCGTATGCAGAAATTTTCCTGGATGCCTTTGATGCCTATTGCCCGCTTTCTTACAAAACTACGGACAAAGTCCTGGAGGTTTGTGAGGCGAATGGCAAAGAAGCATGGGTCTATACCTGCGTCCAACCGTTTTTGCCCTATCCCAATCAGTTCGGATACAATCAGCTTTTTGAAACGCACGTCACTCAATGGCAGATTTACGAAGGCAATCTGCGCGGCTATTGGCTCTGGAGATCGGATCTTAAAGAAAATGCGCTGTATTTTTACGGTTTCAATGGCTTTTTGGACGGGCAGTTCATCTATTTCCCGGATGAGGACCGTTCGTCTTTCTACGGCGGGATCCGTCTGGAAACTTCCTGCGAAAGCATCGAGGAAGCCGAATTCTTTATTTCGCTTGACCAGCTTTATAACGATCTGAAGGCAAGGGGTCTGATGAGCGCAGAGGAAGCGGACGCTTGCCTTGCGGAACTCAGAACCAAAGTGGCGTCCGTCGCTTCGCAGGGCAAGGATTTTACAAAGAAATATCAGACCATGAGAGATATCATGGATTGGACACGCGATCGTCTGGAATATCTCGCAACCACATATTATGCAAACGATTCCGATACGATGGAAACGGTGGTCGAAAGCATTTGGGAATAAGAATACAGGCGGCGTTAAGACAAGCGTCACGGATACCTTGAAGGAAGTCCAGAATTCTGAAAACTTTGCCGGCGCGCCGCCGGCAGGCAAATGAAGCGTGAATTTTTGTCCGGTTGTTCTTCAGTCGGACAAAAATTCTCCGATTGCTTCACCGAACATTCTGCCGAGCAGGATTTCGGACATCGAGTCGTAATGGGCAAGGTCGGGGTTGCCTTCCGGTTCATTGCTGACCGTGAGGCCGGCGGCAATCGTATCCAGATAGATATTGAGAGGGGAAGTCTCTGCAAAAGCGCGCTTGGCATCATTGATTGCGGCATAGTTCTTCCAGCAGACGCTGTCCGATATGCCCGCATCCGCAAACAGCATTCCTCTTTCCGGAAGGAAGTCCGCAAATTCATTGCGGAGGTCACGCACAAGATTTGCGGTATTTTCTCCGTACACGAAGCTGTTTTTGTCCAAGGCATCGGATTCACCCTGCATCCAGCACATGGCAACAATGTCCGCGTTATAATTTCTTGCGAGAAGATACTCCATATTTGCTTTGACAAAACGGACGAATGCCGTATACAATCCGCCTGTTTTGCCCTCGGAAGAGGGAGAAAGCCATTGGTTGTAGAGGTTTGTGCCGCCCCAGGTATATTTGAGGATGATGAAAGTCTCCTGCGGATAATCCTCAAAAAGGGCATCCGCAAGGCCGATTTCGGGTCCGAAACAGGACGTCCGGCATCCCTGCCCGAGGGTTACGGGTATATAATAGCCATCCGAAGAATTGTTTCCGTTTTCGGTAAAAAAATTGATCCGGATGTTTTCGTATCCCGCATTGTAACGGGCGAATGACGCAGGATCTTCTTTTTTTGACAAATATTCTACCGAAGATACACCCGAGGCATTGGACTGTCCGGCGAGAAGAATTACTTTTACAGGTTTTCCGCCGCCATCCGGCAGGCAATTTTTGATTTGGAAGTTGCTGATGACGCCCCCTTTGGGCGCGCTTTTTATCGCAGCCTGGGAAAAAGAAGAAAGGAAGCCGATTGCCAGAATAAGAACGGCTGCGGCAAGCACAGAGAGTGTCTTTGCGCCGGACCGCGCATGGGTTTTGCCAAAAGCAAATGCGATTGCAGCAAAAACAATGCTGTCCAGGATGGCGGTGGATACGCCGTAAGCAAAAACCCTGGGCGAAAATGAGGCAAAGATTGCGCCTGTTCCGATAAAAATTCCGGTTGCCGCGAGTCCCATCGCGGTGCCGAGTGCAAATGTCATCCCGGGCTGCTTGTTTGCGAGTCTGAGAGCAACCCAGAATGAGAGGGCTATAAAGCATAGTCCGGATGCCGTGTAGCAGAGGGCGGTTTTCCACAGCGTTGCATCCCGGTAGGGTTCAAAAAGAAATCGTTGTGACAGCCATAACAACGCAAGGCTGAGGAGAAGAAAAAGAGTTGAAGACAGCGTATTCCGTTTCAGTTTTTCCATATGAATATCCCCTTTATTTTAATTACTACATCTTATCACGGAACGGGAAGATGCGCAATGGCCGTTTTTGACATAACTGTACGGGATTATCGCTGTCGGCAGTTCCGCAGCACAGATGATATTATTCAGGCAGAGACAAAGCCCAAAAAAGGTAAGGAACCACTTCACAAATCACGTTTACAGAATGAATTTTGATATTCAGATGCGGATTTCGAAATTATAGCGGAATTTGATGTTCGCTTGAATTCTCAAAGATTTATGAAGTGTTTCCGTAATTTTCGAATTTTACCGTATTGACGCATAAAAAAATAAGATTTATAATCAGGATGATGATTTTTCTTATGGTTTTAATAAGAATATTTTAATAAGGAGAGGACAGGATGGACAAGAATTATGATGTCATTGTGGTCGGAGCCGGCAATGCCGGTCTTGTCGCCGCCGCGACGACCGCGAAGAATGGCCTAAAAACGCTTCTTTTAGAAAAGCACAACCTTCCCGGCGGAAGCGCCTCAAGTTTTGTGCGGGGGCGTTTTGAGTTTGAGCCTTCGCTTCACGAACTTGCAGGTGTAGGCACGTCAGAGAACCCCGGTCCGGTTTATCAGATTTTCAAGGAACTGGGGGCAGAAATCAACTGGCAATACGAATTCAATACCTTCCGTACGGTCGCAACCGGACCGGACGGTTACGATGTCAAATTGCCCGCGGGCATCGATGCTTTTTGCAAGGAGATGGAGCGCGCTGTGCCCGGCTGCGAAAAACAGGTGCGTGCGCTTTTTGATTTGGCGCGCAAAGTGGAAGAAGCAATCGCCTATATCACCAAAATGAAAGGCAAGCCGAACCCATTGGTGATGATCACCAGGCACGGAGATTTTATGCGCGTTGCTTCGCATTCCGTCGAGCAGGTAATGGACGCGCTGGGTCTGTCGGAAAAGGCGCGCGACATTCTTTGCACCTACTGGGGATATCTGGGGGTACCGACAGACGAAGTCAATGCGATGCATTATCTGGCGATGCTGAACTCTTATGTCAAAAACGGCGCAGCCATGCCTTATAAACGCTCCCACGAATTATCCATGGCGCTGGAAAAGGTCATCCGCGACAACGGCGGTGAGGTCTGGTATAATTCAGAAGTGACGCGTTTTATTTTTGGCGCAGAAGGTCAGGCAATCGGTGTAGAAGCGGCAGGCAAAGAGCTTTTCGCAAAAGAAATCATATCCAATATCATACCCAACAATGTTTTCAACCGTTCGGATCCTGCCAGAATCCCGCAAAGGGATCTTAAGCTCGCCAATGCGCGCAGATTCGGGATTTCGGTTGCGACGGTATATCTTGGATTGGACTGCACGATGGAGGAGCTTGGCATCAAAGATTATACCGTCTTTGTCACATCGACGGGCAACGCACGCAAGCAATACGAACAAAGACTTTCCGGCAGCATGTATATTGTCAATTGCTTGAACGATGTGATTCCCGACTGCACGCCCAAGGGCACCTGCTCCATGTTTTTCACCATGCCGCTGTTCGGTTCAGACATTCCCGAAGATCTGAAGCCGGAGGAATACAAGAAATACAAGAACAATCTTGCCAGACGTTATCTGGAAGCCTATGAGAAGCTTTCGGGGATGGACATCATTTCCCATATAGAAGAAATTTCGATCGCGACACCTGTCACGTTTGCCCGTTATCTGGGCACACCGGAAGGAACGATTTACGGTTACATCAATGCCGGATGGGATAACATGCTTGCGCGTATTTCTTCTGAGAAAGACGATTATACCATACCGAATCTGACATTCTGCGGCGGGCATTCGGCGCGCAGCATCGGTTACAGCTCAACCTACACTTCCGGCAAAATTGCCGGCGACAGGGTATCAAGAAAACTCAAAGGGGGTATCTGATATGTCCGGATCCAATATCCGTTCTTTAAGCAAATTTGATTTTCTTAAAATGATTCCCAAAAGGAATCAAATTATTGAGGCTGCGCCCGCAAAAGAGCTGCCGCCCCTGCAATCCTACAAAGCCAATGCGCTTGCAGAAGCGCTCCATCCTGCTGTCCAATACCTTGTGGTATCAAAAGTCATCGAGAGAAACGCCGATGTGAAAACGTATATATTGGCGCCGGATACAGAAAAAGGCACAAAAACGCTTGCTTATTTTTCCGCCGGCCAGTATATTTCGATATCCTTGACTATCGGAAATGCAAAGCTGACCCGTCCGTATTCTCTCTGTTCGTCGCCCAAAGAATCTTTGAGCGGCAAATATGCCATTACCGTCAAACGTGTGGAAGGCGGGCTTGCCACTCATTTTATTCTGGACCAATGGCAGGTGGGCACCAAAGTTGTGGCCTCCGCGCCCGAAGGTGTGTTCACCTATGAGCCTTTGCGTGATGCAAAGCACATTATCGGTCTCGCGGGCGGCTGCGGCATCACGCCGTTCCTTTCTCTTGCCAAGGCGATTGCGGATGGCGACGAAGAAGCCAGCCTGACACTCCTGTACGGCAGCAGGACATCAAAAGATATTCTTTTCAAAGAAGAATTCGATGCGATTGCCGCCGCCTGTCCGGCTTTCAAAAGAATCGATATCCTAAGCGATGAGGACGCCAAAGGCTGTGAGCGCGGTTTTATCACCGCCGAGATCATCAAAAAATATGCACCGCAAAACGAAGACTATTCTGTCTTCATCTGCGGGCCGCAGGCGATGTATGATTTTGCGGATAAAGAAATCGCAAAACTCGGCATACGCCGCAAATTTATACGCCATGAAGTATTCGGAGAATACAGAAATCCAGAAAAAGATAAAGAGTATCCCAAAGCGAAGGGAAGCGTATTCAACCTTACTGTCCTCATGCGTGGAGAAGAAAAGAGGACAGCATGTTCTGCGCACGATACGCTGCTCAATACGATGGAGCACAGCGGCATAGCCGCCCCAGCCCGCTGCCGCAGCGGCATATGCGGCTGGTGCCACTCCCGTCTTGTAAGCGGCGAGGTTTATATACCCAAATCTGTCGACGGCCGCAGGATGGCGGACTTTGATTACGGTTATGTCCATCCCTGCTGCACCTTCCCGCTGAGCGATGTGACACTTGAAATTTTTCCGGAATTCCATGGATGAAGAAGCCATTCCGACCGGTCGGAACAGATTTCCGACCGGTCCGAGATGGAATCATACCGGCTTCAAAAACATCTGCGTAAAATAAAGTGTTCCATTGGCTTTCTTTGCGACACCGACGCCGATTTGAGTGTAGCTCTTGCTGAGGATATTGGCGCGATGACCGGGGGAATTCATCCAAGAATTGACGGCTTCCTGTGCGCTCTGCTGGCCATAAGCGATATTTTCTGCCGCGGCGGAGAATCGCAGCCCGAAGCTCTCCATCATTTTGAAGGGCGAGCCATAGGAAGGTGAGATATGCGAAAAGTAGTTATTGTCAATCATATCTTGTGATTTGATGCGGGCGACACGCGCTGCCTGCCAATTTGAGGTAAGCGGCGCAAGCCCGTTTTTTGCGCGTTCAACATTTACCAGACGTACAATCTCGTCCTCGATGCTCTTCAGCGGAGCGGTCACGGGGATATTGATTTTTTGCCCGACGTAGAGTAGCGCGGGGTTTTTAAGCTGCGGATTGGCGGCTATGAGTTCCCGGAGACCGATTTCGTATCGGATTGCAATCTTCCACAGGGTATCCCCTGCGGCGACGGTATAAGTTGCAGAAACGGTTTCGGCTGCTTCGTATCCGTTTTCCGCATGAGCCGGGCCGCCTGCATGCGAAACCGGTATGAAGGCAAGAAAAAGAGCGACAATCAATATGGCCGGTTTGATCATTTTCTTTCTATATTCCATCTGATTTTATTATGCGGAGAAAAAATCATAATAACCGTTCAAAAACAGTATGGATAATGTTATAATAATAAATACCGGGAGCGTACATGAGGAATCATCGTCTGTTCCGAATCCGCATGGCAGAAAACAAAGCTTTTGATATCGGATAACAAAATGAAAGAAGATTATTTGCGATTTGAAAAAGAGTATCTGATGCCTTTCGCAGCGCATTCGTATGATACTCTGGGCCGTCAGAAGCCTCTTGAGCCTTGTCCGCTGCGGACAGAATTCCAGCGCGATCGCGACAGGATAGTGCATTGCAAATCCTTCCGGCGACTGAAACATAAGACACAGGTTTTTTTGTCGCCGGGAGGCGATCATTACCGTACAAGGCTTACCCATACGCTTGAGGTGACGCAGATTGCACGCACCATAAGCCGCGCTCTCCTTCTCAATGAGGACCTTACCGAAGCCATCGGTCTGGGGCATGATCTGGGACATACGCCTTTCGGGCATGCCGGGGAGCGGGTTCTTAATAAAATGACCGGGCATTTTGCCCATAATGAGCAGAGCCTGCGCGTTGTCGAAGTGCTCGAAGAAGACGGGCAGGGGCTGAATCTGACGTATGAAGTGAGAGACGGTATTCTTCACCATAAATTGGATGGTACGCCCTGCACGCTGGAAGGCAAGGTGGCGAGTTTTGCAGACAGGATAGCCTATCTCAATCATGATATAGATGACGCGATGCGTGCGGGCATTCTTGACGAAGAGGATATTCCCAAGGATATAAATGCACTTCTCGGCAACAAAAAAGGGCAAAAAATCAATTCGTTTGTGACAGATATTGTTGAGCAAAGCTACGGCAAGCCCGAAATCAGGCAATCTCCCCGCTATGCCCGCGCGATGACGGATCTCAGAGATTTCATGTTTGAGAAAGTTTATGTGAAATCGGCCGCAAAGACAGAAGAAGAGAGGGCGACGCATATGCTGGAGCTTTTATATCAATATTACCTTGTCTATCCTATGCTGGTTCCCGAAGGGTACAGAAAGAATACGGAGGATAAAAAAGTATTTATTGCGGATTATATTGCCGGCATGAGCGATAATTATGCCCTGAAAATGTTTCGCGAACATTTTGTTCCCAAGGCATGGGAAGAAAATTGAGATTCTGCTGGGAATATCTTTTTTAATACACAAAATCATGAATCAAAGGACAAGCTATGTTGGATATATCGTCTCTGAATGAAGCACAAAAAAATGCGATGATGGATACGGATGGGGCCGTGCTGGTGCTGGCCGGGGCCGGATCCGGAAAAACCCGTGTCCTTACGTATCGCATCGCCTACCTTGTAACAGAAAAAAATGTTGAACCATGGAATATTCTTGCCATCACCTTCACAAATAAAGCGACCAATGAGATGCGTGAAAGACTGGACAAGCTACTGGGAGAGCGCAACAAGGTGTGGATTTCTACTTTCCACAGCCTTTGCGCCAACATATTGAAGAGGTATGCCGACCGTATCGGATACAGCGAAAACTTCAGTATTTATGACGAATCCGACAGCAACCGGGCGCTTGCAAAGGTACTGAAACAAAAGGGGCTTGATGCGGGCGCATTAAAGGATCATATACGCGGCTATATCAGCGAGGCGAAAAACGAAGGGCTTTCGCCCGACGAATATTATGCGCGCATCCGCGGCGAAATAAAAGAAGCCCAAAACATCCGCGACGTTTTCGAGGGGTATGAAGAAATCCTGCATGACAGCAATGCTATGGATTTCGATGACTTGCTACATAAGACGAAGCGGCTGTTTGTCAGTTGCCCGGATGTCCTGCAATCCTACCAGAACCGTTTTCATTATATTCATGTGGACGAATTTCAGGATACCAACGGCGTCCAATTTGACCTTGTCCGTATGCTTGCCGGCAAATGGGGAAACCTTTTTGTGGTGGGCGATGATGATCAGAGCATTTATGGCTGGCGGGGCGCGAAGGTGGAAAACATTCTCCATTTTGATAAATACTTTTCCGACACAAAAATTCATAAGTTGTTCCAGAATTATCGCTCCACACCCAATATCCTTGAAGTAGCGAATAACGTGATACGCAATAATACCGCGCGGCATGAGAAGGAGCTTTTCACCACCCAAAAACCGGGGGTCAAGGTCGAATTCTACAATGCCTACAATGATCGCGAAGAAACCCAGTGGATTGTCGAAACCATACGTGCCCTGAAGCGCAGCCAGGGCTACGGCAATAAGGATTTTGCCATTCTTCTGAGGGTCAACTCGCTGTCCAGAAGTTTCGAAAACGCGTTTGCCGGACTCAATATGAAATACAGGGTTCTGGGAGGCTTCAAGTTTTTTGAACGCAAAGAAATCCAGGATGTGATAGCGTATATGCGTGTCACAGTCAATCCGAGGGACAACGAAGCGGTAAAAAGAATCATCAACTTCCCCCGCCGCGGCATCGGCGATACGTCCGTAGAACGCATCGAAGAATATGCCGGAATGCACGGACAATCGATGATGGATGTTGTCTTTGCAATCAACCGCAACGATGCGCTGCCGCCTTCTGCGGCAAAGAAGGTTCATGAGTTCGGGGTGCTGATGAATGACCTTATCGAAAACAGATCTCTTCCGCTTGCTGCATTTTCGGAATATCTTGTCAGGCAAGCCGGTTTCGGACTTGCTTACACCGCAACCGGAACGGAAGAGGATGAAAATCGCTGGGAGAACATACAGGAGTTTCTCCGCCACATCCGCGAATTTGCGGATGCCAATCAAGAAGCCGGGCTTGCGGAGTTTTTGCAGACGGTAAGCCTGATGCCCGAGCGGAAGGAAGAGATCTATGACCATGATCTGATCACCATTGCGACGATGCACGCCGTCAAAGGACTGGAGTTTCCCGTCGTTTTTATTGCAGGCTGCGAAGAGGATATCTTTCCTTCGGCACAGTCCAAACGGGAAGACAGGGTAGAAGAAGAACGGCGGCTGATGTATGTTGCTGCAACAAGGGCCAAAGAGCGTCTGTACATAAGCTGCGCAAGACAGCGCTTCCGTTTCAATAAGGTCATGAGCATGCTTGCTTCGCGCTTCATGGTCGAAGCGCAAGGCGGTCAGCAGACCAGATTGGATACGCTTCGCGCAAAATGGGAAAACGAGTCCTATCAAAGCCGCAGAGAAAATGTTGATGCTGATTATGATGACATGCCGCGTTTTCATCCGCCCGCGCCTGCCAGGGCGGCGTTTGCCGTACCTCCCGTAAGACCTGCAGTATCCCTCCCGAAAACCGATGTCACGAAATTCAAATTGGGCAGCAGGGTGTTACATAAAAATTATGGGTCCGGAACAATCATAATGCTGTCCGGTTCCGGCGCGGATACCCAGGCTACCATCCAATTTGATGGTCTGGGCGTCAAGAAGTTTCTGCTTGCTCTGGCCCCGCTCGAAATCATACAATAAGCGCAGAGGTTATTATGGAAAGGATGAGAGAGCTTGTCGATCTCCTCAATCGTTATGCTTACGCATACTATGTGTTGGATGAGCCCATTGTCTCCGATGACGAATACGATAAACTCTACGATGAGCTGGTTGCGCTGGAAAAAGAGCTTGTATTCCGCCTTCCGGACTCACCCACTTTGCGCGTAGGCGGCGACACGATCAAGGCTTTTGAGCCGTACAAACACCGCGAGCGTCTTTATTCTTTGGATAAAGCCAAGAATATCGGAGAACTGGAAGCATTTTTCGACCGACTGAAAAAAGCGTTGGGATTTGTCCCTGAGCTGACGCTGGAACATAAATTTGACGGATTGACCTTATCCTTGACCTACGAGGACGGAAAACTGGTGCGCGGTGCCACAAGAGGTGACGGAGAAATCGGCGAGGATGTCACGCAGCAAATCAAAACCATCCGTACCGTACCTTTCAAAATTGATTATCCCGGCGTCATAGAGGTCCAGGGCGAGGGCATCATGCGCATCTCTTCTTTTGAAGAATACAACAAAACCGCAGAAATTCCTCTCAAAAACCCCAGAAATGCCGCGGCGGGTGCCATCCGCAACCTCAATCCCAAGGTAACCGCTCAGCGCAAACTGGATTTTTTTGCCTATAATATCGGCTACCATGACGGCAAAGGGTTTGCCACTCAGCAGGAAATCCATGACTTTCTGAAGAAGAACGGCTTTCTTGTGGACAATTTTTTTCATATTGTCAGCGATTCTTCAGAAGCCTGGCGGTTGCTGGAACGTATTGACCAAGAACGTACTTCTTTGGATTTTCTGATTGATGGTGCTGTTTTTAAGGTAAATGATTTGCGTCTGCGTGAAGAACTGGGGTTTACAGAGAAATTTCCGCGCTGGGCGCTTGCGTACAAATTTCTTGCCCTCGAAACAACAACAATATTGAAAGATGTGGTCTGGCAGGTCTCCCGGACTTCAAAATTGAATCCGCTTGCCATTCTTGAACCTGTCGAACTAATGGGGGTTACGGTCAAAAGGGCTACCTTAAATAACTTTTCGGATATCCAGAAAAAGGATATCAGAATCGGAAGCCGCGTCCTGATCCACCGGAGCAACGATGTGATACCAGAAATTATGGGTGTGTACAGCCATGCCGGAGACAGCAAAGAAATCCTTCCTCCCGCATTCTGCCCGGCCTGCGGCGCACCCGTGCGAAACGATGGTGTGTTCTATTATTGCACCGATCCGGAGCACTGCGCACCCACCATTGTATCTGCATTGGACCATTTTGCCTCCAAGCCATGCATGGATATCGAAGGGCTGAGCGAAAAGACGATCGAGCAGTTGTATAACGAATTGGGCTTAGACAGTCCCGACAAGCTGTATACGCTTACAGCGCAACAGCTTCTGACGTTGGAAGGATTCCAGAAGAAAAAAGCAGAAAACCTCATTGCCAGTATACGGGCTTCCAGAGAAACAACCTTTTCCAGGTTTCTTCATGCCATCGGCATACCGACAATAGGGAAAAAAGCCTCTATGCAGCTTGCAGAGCATTTCGGCACGTTGGAAGCCCTGCGTGCCGCTTCCAAAGAGGATATCACAAAAATCTTTGATTTCGGCGAAGTGATGGCGGATCATGTCGTCCGATTTTTTGCAGATAAAAAGAGTTCTGACATGGTGGACAGGCTTTTGCAATTCATCACCCTCCGGAGCGAGGATGCGCCACGCGCCGGCGGTGTGTTTGCGGGATATACCGTGGTTTTTACCGGATCTCTCAACAACTATAAGAGAAGCGAAGCGCAGGATCTTGTTCTGTCTCTTGGCGGAAAGATTTCGGATACGGTCAACAGAAATGTCAATCTGGTTGTCGCGGGAGCAGAAGCCGGAAGCAAGCTGGACAAAGCAAAGAAATTGAATATCAGAATCATAACGGAGGAAGATTTTATCCATTGGATGAATCAGTCCCCGGATTTGTAAAAAAAATGTAAAAATGTGGATAACTTTGCCGCATGCCTATTATTTCATTTTACTATTTCGATAACTGTTTTATAATATTGTTGCAATGAGAATCGGCAAATTAGGGAGCGGGGAGCTGCAGGAAGCAGTTCTTTCACGCATTTCGCACAGAAGAAAAGAAGTGATAACCGGCGCGGCAATCGGAGAGGACTGTGCGTCCTTTTCTTCCGACGGGCTTATGCTGATTTCTTCTGACCCGATTACGGGCGAAACACAGAATATCGGCAGTCTTGCGGTAAAAGTTGCGGCCAACGATGTATGGGCGGGCGGAGGAGAACCTTTTTTGCTGATGCTTACAATCATCGCACCGGTGACCGGCACGCCCCGGGACATTGCGGCGGTCATGGACGACGCCGAGGCAGAGGCAAAAAGACAAAATATCGAAATCGCCGGAGGACATACCGAATTTTCGGATGCCGTCAATCGAATGATTGTCAGCTGTACCGCTGTCGGCAAAGCAAACAAACATTTTATGGTCGCCTCCGCCCGGCAGGGAGACGGCATTGTCGTCACCAAGCATATCGGACTGGAAGGCACCGCGCTTCTTGCCAAGGCATTTTACAAAGAGCTTAGCTTAAAGCTCCCGCAGGATATGCTGGCAGAAGCACTGGAGTTGTCAAAGCAGACGGGTGTGGGTGAAGAAAGCCGGATTGCAAGAAATCTGAACATCACTTCGATGCATGACATCACCGAGGGTGGCGTATACGGCGCGGTCAGCGAACTGTGTGAGCGCGCCGGCATCGGGGCAAGAATCTTTACGCAGTCCATTCCCCTGCTTCCCTGTACCAAAGCCATCTGCGAGGCGCTTAAGGTCGACCCGTACAGATTGTTATCCAGCGGAAGCATGCTGATTACAACGCCGGAGCCGCAGGCGCTGATTGCAGAAATGGGCAAACAGGGCATCAAAGCGACTCTTATCGGAGAGATATGCTCGGACAAAGCTGTTGCCATAAACGGGGACCAAATGCTGGTCCTTGATGTCCGCCCGGACGAATACATCCGTTTGACACAATCATAGGGAGATCCAATGAACAGTATGACAGGCTACGGCAAAGGCGTAGCAGAGAGATACGAAAGAAAGATAACCATAGAATTAAAGTCTGTCAACCACAGGTTTCTGGATTTGCTGTTTAAGCTTCCCAGGGGGTTTCAGTTTGCGGAGGACCTTATCCGCAAGACGGTTTCGCAAAGCATTACCAGAGGACATCTGGATATCTTTCTGACGTATGAAGACAACCGTACTTCAAAAAACATGCTTGCGTTGGACAGAAGCCTTGCAGAAAGCTATCTCCGGATTGCTTCAGAGCTTCAGGCGATGGGTTATGTCAACGATCTGAGCGTATCCACCGTCTTAAAAACGCCGGAGATTGTGAAGCTGGTGGAATCCTCGGACGACGAAGCGATTCTTTCCGAACTGATATCGGAGGCCACCGAGGCAAGCGTGGCAAATCTTACCAGAATGAGAGCGACAGAAGGCAGAAAGCTGGTCGAAGATCTTGCCGTCAAGATTGATGCCTTGGAGGCGGGGCTGAAGATGATTGAGGAACGCGCGCCCGCGGTTGCCGAAGATTACCGCAAAAAACTTTCTGAGCGCATTGCGGAAGCTTTGCAGGGTGTCCAAATGGATGAGGCGCGTCTCTGCAACGAAGTCGCGTTCTTTATCGACAAGACCAATATTGACGAAGAAATGACCAGATTGCGCGGGCATATCGCACATTACCGGGAGCTTCTTTATAAAGAAGAACCGACGGGGAAGCAGCTTGACTTCCTTACGCAGGAAGCCAATCGCGAAGTGAATACCATAGGAAGCAAATGCAGCGACGCCGAAATCACAAAAGGCGTATTATATCTTAAGAATCTCATCGAAATGATCCGGGAACAGGTCCAGAATCTGGAATAGGAGCTCAGTCGTTTGTATGGAAAGGAAAGGCATTCTCTTCGTATTATCGGGACCCTCCGGCGCAGGCAAGGGTACGGTGCTGCATGAAGTTCTTCAAAGGGTCAGTGGACTTGCCGTTTCGGTTTCGGTCACGACGCGCGCCGCGCGTCCGGGCGAAATTGACGGCATTCATTATCATTTCCGCACCCAAGAGCAATTTCAGGCAATGGTGGAGAATAACGAATTTCTGGAATATGTTTCAAAATTCAACAACCGTTACGGTACGCCCAAAGCACAGGTCCAGAAGCTGCTGGAAGAGGGGACCGACGTTGTGCTTGAAATAGAGACCAAAGGCGCCGCAAAAATAAGAAAAAACAATCCGGACGCAGTCTATATTTTCATTACTCCGTCAAGCTTCGAGGAGCTTACCCGCAGACTTTCTGTCCGTGGTACCGAAAGCCCGGAGGTGTGCGCATTGCGTCTTAAAATTGCGCGTACAGAATACAGAAGCATACGCCACTATGATTATATCGCCATCAATGACAACCTGCAGGAATGTGTGGATGCCGTATGTGCGATAATTCTGGCAGAAAGAAACAGAAGAAAACGCAATCCCTCTCTTGCAGAACGTCTGATGAATCCGTGCAGCAAGTGTTGAGAAACGTATCCCGAGATACAAAAATAGGGAATAATTACAAAAATTAACCGTAAGGAGAATGGATGATATGATGATTGATCCCCCGATTGACAAACTGATTCAAAAAGCACCTTGTCGCTATGCGCTTGTTGTGGCGCTTACCAAAAGAACCAAAGAGCTTCTTTCTATGGACACGGACGAACTGGAGGCATCCGGCATGAAAGCCGTTTCGCTCGCGGCCAAAGAATTTTACGAAGACAAAATCAAAATCATCTTCAACAATGGCCGTTAAAACGGTAATTTTGGGTGTAACGGGCGGCATTGCCGTTTATAAGGCTTGCGAGCTGGTCTCCAGGCTTCGCAAGATGGGATACAACGTGCGGGTCATTATGACCAAAAACGCGCAGGAGTTCGTTTCGCCGCTGACATTCGAAACGTTGAGCAATTACCGTGTTGTTGTCGATATGTTTGACAAAGACAGACCTTTTGAGGTCGAGCATATCGGTTATGCAAAACTGGCGGATGCCTTTGTCATTGCACCCGCAACCGCCAATTTTATCGGCAAGGCGGCAGAAGGGATTGCGGACGATATGCTGACGACTACAATCATGGCAACCGCCGCCCCTGTTATCGTTTGTCCCGCGATGAATGTGATGATGTATGAGAATCCCGCGACACAGAAGAACATACAAACGCTGAAGCAGCGCGGCTATCTTTTTGTCGAGCCGGATACGGGGCTTCTTGCCTGCGGCGAAGTCGGGAAAGGTCGGCTTGCGGAACCCGGGGTGATTGCTGACTTTGTCGATAAGCTGTTAACGCCCAGACCGGATTACAGAGGGAAGACTGTGCTGGTGACAGCCGGGGCAACCCGTGAGCCGGTGGATGGGGTACGTTTTCTCTCCAACCGTTCTTCCGGCAAAATGGGCATGGCCATTGCCGAGGCCGTCATTGACAGAGGCGGGCGGGCGATTGTCGTGCAGGCATTCACTTCGGTTGAGCCCCCGAAAGGCGCAGAGGTGGTGCGTGTCGAAACGACGGAAGAGATGTACCGCGCGGTCATGGAAAAACTTCCGGAAGCGGATATCATCATCAAAGCCGCTGCGCCGTCGGACTACAAGGTTAAAAATTTCAGCCCACAAAAGATTAAGGCGGAGACCCTTACTCTGGAGCTTATAAAAAACGTCGACATCGCCCGTGAAGTGGGCAAAGTCAAAGGGAAGAAAAAGCTTGTTGTATTTGCCGCCGAAACGGAAGAGCTTATCGCCAATGCTGTCAACAAGCTTCGTGCAAAGAACGCCGATCTGATTGTGGCAAACGATGTGACTGCCGAAGGCGCCGGATTTGATAAGGATACCAACATAGTCACGCTGATTCGCGCGGACGGTTCGGTTACTCCGCTGGAAAAAATGAGCAAAACCGCTCTTGCGCATGTGCTGCTTGATGAAGTCGCAGAACTTCCTGTCCTGGACACATGATTTACCAGGTGATTGTCGACATCAGCAATCAGGAGGTCGACAGAGTCTTCGACTACGGAGCCGCTTTTGAGGTGCCCGTCGGAAGCCGAGTGCTGGTGCCCTTCGGCAGGCAAAAAAAAGAAGGCTTTGTCATAGGCATTAAGGAAGACAGCAGCTATGAAGTCCGGGATATTGAAAGAATTCTGGATGCAGTTCCCCCGATTCTTCCCGAAATGCTTGAACTTGCCCGCTACCTCAAGAGGCAGAATATCCGCTATATCGACAGTCTCCGGCTGTTTATCCCCGCAAAGCTCAGAGGCGGAAAGGTTAGGATCCTGAATAAATATCTGCTTTCACTTGCGGATGGCGTGGACGCGGAAGAAGTCCGTAAGAAACTTCGAAAGGGTGCGGATATGCAGGCGGCTGTGCTGGATGCGCTCAAAAACGGGGCAAAATACGAATCAGAACTCAGCAATGCGCTGTCCGCCTCCGCCATCAGGACGTTGGCATCAAAAGGTTTCATCAAAAGGGAGCTGGTCGAAGTGGGGCGCATGCCCGTAAGCCTTCCGGCCAAACAAAAAGAAATCACGCTTACGGATGAGCAGCGCGCGGCGGTGGATGCCGTTCTCAATGGGCAAGAAGGAGTTTATCTGATTCACGGCGTTACGGGCAGCGGCAAAACAGAAGTCTATATGACGGTGATAGAAAGGATGCTGGCGGAAGGTAAAACCGCCATTATGCTGGTGCCCGAAATATCGCTGACGCCGCAGATGCTTGGAGTTTTCCGCCTTCGTTTCGGAGATAAAGTGGGCGTTTTACATAGCGGTTTGTCGGATGGCGAACGTTATGACGAATGGCGCAGATTGCGTATGGGAGAAGCGAGAGTGGCGCTGGGAGCACGCTCCGCGGTATTTGCTCCGGTACAGAATCTGGGCGCAATCATTATTGATGAGGAGCATGATGCCAGCTACGTCAGCGAAGGAAATCCGAGATATTTTACGGCAGACATAGCACAGTTCCGAATCCGCCACAACAAAGCCAAGCTGATTATGGGCAGCGCGACGCCGTCATTAGAAAGTTATCTTAAGGCATGCCGCGGTGAGTATCATCTGATAACATTGTGCAACCGCGTCAATAAACGCGAAATGCCTGTCATCGAGACGGTCGACATGCGCAGGGAGCTGCGTGCGGGCAATACATCCATTTTCAGCCGCGAGCTTCTTTCTTCATTGGAAAAGACGCTTTCGGCAGGCAATCAGGCAATGGTTTTTCTCAACCGGAGGGGTTTTGCCTCGTTTGTGCGCTGCCGTTCCTGCGGTTATGTCGCAAGGTGCAGAGATTGCGAAGTCAGCCTGACCTTTCACAAGGACGACAACACACTCAAATGCCATTATTGCGGCAAGCAGTACAAAATGATTGACAAGTGTCCGGTCTGCGGATTTGAGAATCTCAAAGAAGGCCGAACAGGAACCGAAAAGGTAGTAGAAGAGCTGCAACGAATTTTTCCAAAGGCGCGGATCCTGCGCATGGATAACGATACAACCAAAACCAAGGATGCCTGCTACAATATTTTATCTTCCTTCGGCGAAGGCAAAGCCGATATTCTTGTCGGCACGCAAATGATCGCCAAAGGACACGATTTTTCAAATGTTACGTTGGTGGGGATACTGGATGCGGATCTTGCATTATATTATTCTGATTATCGTTCCAATGAACGCACCTTCCAGCTGATTACGCAGGTCGCGGGCCGCGCCGGGCGGGAACAGAAAAGCGGAAGGGTTATCATGCAGACGACAAATCCCAACCATTATGTGTTCCGTTATGCCTCGCGCTACGATTACAAAGGCTTTTTTGAAAAAGAGTCCAATGTGCGGGAGACAACCAAGTTTCCGCCTTATACAAGAATTGTCAGGCTT
The DNA here is from genome assembly GCA_001604065.1 of Clostridiales bacterium Firm_09. Taxonomy (GTDB): domain Bacteria; phylum Bacillota; class Clostridia; order Christensenellales; family DTU072; genus Firm-09. The sequence continues at coordinate 74,127 of LVAO01000006.1, read as the reverse complement.
CTTGTATTATCAAAGAAAGATGAATGTGCTATAACTGCGGCAAGAAAGCTATATGAAACGCTCTCTGCGCTCAAGACAGAAACATATAAAAAAGAAATCATCCGCGTTCAGGCAATGCGTGCGCCAATCAAACGGATCTGCAGCAACTTCCGTTTTCAGGTTGTTGTCTGGGTGTCATTGGGCAGCGAAGAGCTTCTTATGCCCGAAATATATAAAGCCGCATCCGAAGCGACGGCACGCGATGTGACCGTCTTCACAGAAATCAATCCTCAGCAGATGCTGTAAAAAAGGGAGTAAGACAGAATGGCAATCAGAAACATATTCAAAGAAGGCGAACCTGTCCTTCGTCAGCAATCCAAAACCGTCACCGTTTTTGACAGACGGCTTGCGACACTTTTGGACGATATGTATGAAACGATGAAGCATGAAAACGGAGTGGGTCTTGCCGCTCCGCAGGTGGGAATACTCAAACAGGCCGCGGTGCTGGAATACAACGGTGAAAAGTGGGAGATCATCAATCCTCAGATTGTCGCTTCTTCGGGAAGCGTCACGGCGATGGAGGGCTGTCTGTCGGTTGACCATAAAAAAGACGGTTATGTGGAGCGCCCGCAGAAGCTTACTTTGGTTTTTCAGGACCGCGCAGGCAACCGCAAAGAGCATGTTTTTGAGGATTGGATGGCGCGTATTGTCTGTCACGAAACCGACCATTTGCATGGGATTCTGTTTATCGATAAGCTGACTGAGGCTCCTAAAAGCCTGGATTCGGATATCGCAAAATCAAAAAAGGAGAATGCATGAAAGTCATATTTTTGGGAACGCCTGCCTTTGCCGAAACAATTCTTCGTGCAATCTGCAGGTCCTCTCATAGAGTATCTGCCGTTGTGACCCAGCCGGACAGAGTCAATGCCAGAGGCGGAAAAACGATTGCTTCCCCGGTCAAACAAGCGGCCGAGGAGCTTGGTCTTCCCATCCATCAATTTGAAAGAATCAGCCGCGAGGGTGTTGAGATACTGCGCGCGTACCAGGCGGACATCATGGTGACGGCGGCCTACGGGCAAATCCTTTCGAGAGAAATATTGTCGCTCTGTCCGTATGGCGTGATCAATGTCCACGGTTCTCTTCTTCCCAAATACCGCGGCGCCTGCCCCGTACAATGTTCCATCCTTAACGGAGAAAAGGAAATCGGGGTTTCCATCATGCAGACGGAATACGAGGTGGACAGCGGAAGCGTGATTCTTGTGAAAAAAATACTTCTTGACGGCAATGAGAATTGTGCAGAGGCGACGGCGAAGCTGGCCGTAGCGGGGGCGGAAGCTATTGTGGAAGCGCTTGACCAGATTGAAGCGGGCAGGGCTGTTTTTACTCCGCAGGATCCCGGCAAGGCGACCTTCTGCAAAAAAATCTGCAAGGAGGATGGCAGGATTGATTTTTCGCGGTCTGCGGCGGACATAAAGAATCAGATACGCGCCTATACGCCTTGGCCGTCCGCTTATACGGAGACGCCTTTTGGTATGCTGAAGATTCTGAGAGCCGAGGTTGTCGAAGGCGAATTTCCCGGTGAACCCGGCGAAGTGGTTGTATCGGACAAAAACGGCATCCTCATCAAATGCGGCAGGGATGCGCTTCGTCCGACTGAGGTGCAGGCGGAAGGCTCCCGTGCGATGGATGCTGCAAGCTTTTTGCGCGGACATGCCATTGGCAAGGGGACAAAATTATTATGAAGCTGCGCACGGCATACGAAGTGCTTTCCGCAGTAATCCGAGGAGGGGCATATTCCAACCTTGCACTGAATGAAATTCCGGACGAAAGCGAGCGTGCTTACGTCACGCGAACGGTATATGGCGTTCTGGAGCACTGTTTCGAGCTTGATGCCATCCTTTCGGCATTATCGGATAAGCGACCCAAACCCGAAATCCGCGTTTTATTGATGCTTGGGTTATATTGCCTGCGTTACAGCGATATGCCGGATTATGCAGCGGTAAACGAAACGGTGGAGTTATGCAAATCGCTTCCTTTTGCGCAGGCATCCGGTTTTGTCAATTCTGTCATGAACCGCGCCGCGCGAAGGGAATATAAGCTCTCGGAGAAAGGAAAAAAGGCAGAAGAGATACGCTGCAATCTGCCGTATTCTCTTATTGAACTCATCAAAAAGCAATATCCCCGCGCCTATCGCAGGATACTGGTATCCGTACCCAGGGAAGAAGAGCATGTGCGGCTGGCGGCAGGTGTTCCCGAGAGTGTTCTGCAAGGCGCATATTGCGAAAAAACAATCACCGGCTATTATGTAAAAAACAATTCCGTCATCAAAAACCTGTACGAGGAAGGAAAGCTGACCTATCAGGGTTTTACTTCTACGCTCGCGGTGCTGGCGCTGGGAGAAGTAGCCGGAAAGACTGTTCTTGATCTTTGCGCCGCACCGGGTGGAAAAAGCGTTTTTCTTGCCGAACGCGGCGCAAAAGTAACCGGCTGCGACATCTTCCCGCAGAGAGTGGCGCTTATCGAGTCCTACGCAAAAAGAATGAATGTTCGGATTAACACCGTCATCAACGACGGGACTTCGGCGCGGCCGGAATGGCATCATCGTTTTGACGCTGTACTGATTGATGCGCCCTGTTCCGGATTGGGTGCGCTCAGCAGAAGGAAAGACATTGTTCTCAACCGTTCGGCCGGGGATATTGCCACGCTGTCCGCGCTTCAGAAAAAGCTTATCGAAGCAGGCGCGGATGCGGTTGCTCCGGGAGGCACGCTGGTGTATTCCACCTGCACGATATTAAAAGAAGAAAACGGAGAGGTTGTCTTTGATTTTATGTCGCGGCATCCGGATTTCGTATTGGAGGAAATGCCGCTCCCTTACAAAAACAAGGGCGAACTTCAGTTTCTCCCGGATGAAAAGGGTACAGAAGGGTTTTATATCGCACGTCTCAGAAGGAAGAAAGACTGAATGGCAAATTTACAGGATTTCGATTACGAAGAAATAAAATCACGGATTATGGAGCTTGATTATCCCGCTTTCCGCGCCGACCAGGTATATGATATGGTGCTGCGGGACAAGGAGTACAGCGAAGCGACAAACCTTCCCAAAGACCTTATTGCAAAGCTTGCGGGCAAATTCCGCGCGCGCGCCGTTGAGGTGATAGGGAGATTCAAGGGAAAAGACGCAGAAAAATATTTATTCGGACTGGAAGACGGCAATGTTGTCGAGGGGGTCTATATGCCTCATAACTACGGAAATACTTTATGTGTTTCGACGCAGGCCGGCTGCCGTATGGGCTGCGCGTTTTGCGCAAGCGGAATCGGGGGACTGACGCGCAATCTGACTTCGGGAGAAATTCTGGGGCAGGTGCTTGCCGCCAATCGTCTGAACGGCGGCACCAAAGAAAAACGCGCCGTGACCAATATCGTACTGATGGGCAGCGGCGAGCCGCTGGATAATTATGACAACGTCACCAAGTTTCTGCGGCAGGTATCCGCCGAGCGCGGCCTCAATATCTCGCAGCGCAACATTTCGCTTTCGACGGTCGGGCTTGCGGACAAAATACGACAGCTTGCCGACGATGGTTTCAATGTGACGCTGACTGTCTCTTTGCATGCGCCAACGGACGAGAAGCGCAATGCGCTCATACCGATGAATCGCAAATTTCCCATCAAAGAAATCATGGATGCCGCAAAATATTATTTTGATAAGACAGGACGGCGGCTGATTTTTGAATATTCTCTGGTGGAAGGAAAAAACTCGGATGCCGGGAGCGCCGAGGAGCTGTCGCGCCTTTTGAAGGGCCTTCCCTGCCACGTCAATTTAATCCGGCTGAATTATGTCAAAGAAAAAGGTCTGCGCGGAGCGAAGGACAAGGATGTCGACAATTTTCTTGCGGTGCTTGAAAAAAATAAGATTTCAGCAACTCTGCGCCGCAGCATGGGCAACGATATCGAGGGGGCCTGCGGACAACTGCGACGCAAATTCTTAGGGGAAAAAACAGGAGTGGGCGCAGATGACCAAGCATAATGCGGTGCAAGGACAAGTCGTCCGAATTGTCTCCAACCGTTATACCGTCGAAGCAGAAGGCAAGACTTATATTGCTTACGCGCGTGGGCGGCTTCGTCTCGGCGAAGATATCTTTGTGGGCGACAACGTGGTGCTGGAGATTCAAAAGCCCTTGTCGGTCATTGAAGAAATCCTTCCGCGCAAAAACAAAATGATTCGCCCTTATGTCGCCAACATCGACAGCGTCATCCTGATCGTCGCAAAGGAGCCGGAGCCGGACTGGATACTGGTTGACAAGATTCTTCTCAACTGCTTCAAAGAGGGCATCGAGCCGATTCTTTGTTACAACAAATGCGATCTTGCCGAAAAAGCCGAGACAGAAATCTTGCTTGCGCCCTATCAGAAAATTGTAAAATGCCTGACCGTTTCCGGCCTGAGAGGGGATAATCTGTCCGAGCTCGGCTCACTGGTAAAGGGCAAGCTTGTCTGCTTTGCGGGACAGTCGGCAGTCGGCAAAACCAGCATTCTGAATGCGCTGTCCGGGTTGTCGTTAAAAACCGACGGATTGTCCGCGCGGATAATGAGGGGCAAGAACACCACGCGCCATGTTGAAATCTTTAATGTATGCGGCGGCAGGGTTGCGGATACCTGCGGATTCTCCATGCTGGAGAGCATTGAGGTGGAGTATACCGAACTGATGTATTATTATCCGGAATTTGTTCCGCTGCAGAGCGCATGCAGATATAAAAGCTGTACGCATATTGCAGAGCCGGATTGCGCTGTAAAGGAAGCGCTAAAAAAGGGTCTGATTGACAGCGGAAGATATGCGCGTTATACTGAAATATATAGAGAGCTGAAGAAAGCGCGGGAGGAACGCTATGAATAAGATACAAATTGCCCCTTCGATATTGTCCGGAGATTTTGCCAACCTCGGGAAGGCAGTCAGGGATATCGGCGAATGGGGTGCGGACCTTGTTCATTGTGATGTGATGGACGGCGTTTTTGTAAAGAACCTGACCTTCGGCATGCCGATGATTGCGGCGCTCAAAAAGGTTTCGACACTGCCGCTTGATGTCCATCTGATGATTGTTGAACCCGAACGCTATATAGATGAATTTGTCAGGGCGGGAGCAGATATGCTCTCCTTTCATCCCAACGCCAGCAAAGACCCGCTTGCCGCGCTGCAGAAAATACGCGCGCTCGGTGCAAAGGCGGGACTTGTATTGAATCCGGATATTCCTTTTCAGCCCTATGCCGCGATGTTCAAAGAATGCGATTTCATACTGGTTATGAGCGTTTATGCCGGACTGGGCGGACAGAAATTTATTGAAGCTTCGTTGGAGAAGGTTCGGGAAATCCGCACGTATCTTAAAGAAAACAATATTGATATCCCCATCGAAATTGACGGAGGCATCAATGAGATTACCGCCGCCTGCGCGCGCGAAGCGGGCGCAACCATTCTTGTTGCCGGCAGTGCGGTATTCAAGGCCGCCGATCCCGCTTTGACGATCAAGTCGCTAAGAGGTTAAAGCCCCCGTGCCCTGTCGGCGGATTCTTTGTCGTGCGGACAGTCTTACTGCAAGAAAAAGCATGAAAACAAATAATGAGATGTAACATTTTCTTCTCTTCGGCATATATTGGGACAAAGGAGAATATATATATGAAATTCGTATGCATCAAATGTCCCGCATTTTTGAAGCCGGTTATCCGCTATTTGAAAAAACTGTTCGGGAAGCAAGAAGAATAAGGAGCCATGACAAAACGCTTGAAACAGGCGTTTTGTTTTCTGTTTGAATGTAAAACAAAAAAAAGGTTATCGCCCGGATAACCTCATTTATTAAAATAAAAACAATAAGACCTTATCTGTCGCTCTTTCTCATTGTGCGCAGGCATCTGGTGCAGACATACTGGGACTTGGCAACGCCATTATCGGAGGCTGCGACCGCGACCTTATGAACGTTGACACCCCAGCTCCTGTTGGTCTTGATGTTGCTGTGGCTGACCTTGTGGCCGCTCATGGGGCCTTTACCGCAAATACTGCATACTCTGGACATTCTATTACCTCCCGGCGGCACAAAGCCTGCCTTTCTTTCTTATTTTGCCTTAATAGTATACACTTTAATCTCCCGTTTGGCAACGAATTTTATACATTTTTTGTTGAATGCCTGCAAGATTCCCCAAGAGAAAATGCAAAAAAACAAATTCGTCTGCAAGCTGCCATAAATAAAGGGAATAGTTTTTTATAGTTGCAAAAAGATTGATTTTGCTTTATGATAATTAATAGTACAGACTTTATATACTTTCCAGGATAAAAGGGAAACATTATGGCGCTCAGTACCTCCAATATCTATGGCAATATTACCATCAGCGACGATGCGGTTGCGATGCTTATCAGCCATGTTGCGCTGGAGTGCTACGGCGTCGTGGAGCTTGCTTCAAGAAGGCTGTCGGATAGCCTGATGGAGCTCTTCAATAAGGTTCCTTTGACCAAAGGCGTCAAGCTTGTCACCATGGATAACCGCATGTTTATCGATTTGTATGTCATTCTAAAAGCGGGAGTAACAAGGGAGGCGGTTGTCGAAAGCCTTAAGTCTTCCGTTCAGTACAACGTTGAGCATCTAACCGGTATGCGTGTCAAGTCTGTCAATGTCCATATCGTCGGAGTCAAACTCTGAGACCAAAGGGCCAATGAATGATAACAATACTGTCAAATACCGATATAAAAAACATGTTTGCAGGGGCGGCGCGGAATCTGGAACTCAACAGAAATCTGATTGACAGCCTCAATGTGTTTCCTGTGCCGGATGGCGATACGGGAACAAACATGAATTTAACAATGAGTTCTGCAATCAGAGAACTCGAGACTCTCCGCTCCGATGCGATAAGCGAAAGCTGTCAGGCAATTTCACGAGGGGCATTAAAAGGCGCGCGCGGCAACAGCGGCGTGATTCTTTCGCAGATTCTTCGCGGGATGAACGAGGTATTGTCAAAGGAAAAGGTCATCAATACCAAGGTCTTTGCCCACGCTCTCAAAAACGGTTCCAACGTTGCATACGATGTTGTCACCCATCCGAAGGAAGGCACCATCCTGACCGTCATCCGCATTGTCAGCGACCAGGCGGTCAAGATTTCCAACCGGCAGGCGGATTTTATTGCTTTTTTCAAAAAGATTCTCGAAAAAGGCGAGGAAGTTCTTGCGCAGACGCCGGAAATGCTTCCTGTCTTGAAGAAAGCAGGTGTTGTCGACGCAGGCGGCAAAGGACTGCTGATCATGTTGTATGGCATGTACAATATTCTTGCAGGCATCGAGATGGCTCCCGCAGTACCGGCGGATACGCCCGAAGTGCCCAAACAGACGGCTTTTCAGGTGGACGTCCACAATCTGGATGAAATTACTTTTGCTTACTGCACAGAGTTTTTTATCATCAATCTCCGCAAGACCGCTACGATCTCGGATATCGATAAGCTGAGGGATAAGCTGAATCAGATTGGCGATTGCGTCATTGTGGTCGGCGATCTGCAGCTCGTCAAAGTTCATGTCCATACCAACAATCCGGACAAAGCGCTGGGATATGCGTTGCAGCTGGGCGAATTGGACAAACCCAAAATAGAAAATATGCTTGAACAGAGCCGCGAATACAAAAAGCAGGCGCAGGAGACACAACTTAAGGAGCAGGGCATGGTTGCCGTCTGCACCGGCGAGGGCTTAGAGAATATCTTTAGGGAGCTCAATGTGGATGCCATCATAGTCGGCGGACAGACCATGAATCCCAGCGTATCCGATATTATCAATGTTGTGGACAGTATCGGCGCAAAAAATGTTTTCGTCCTTCCCAACAACAGCAATATCATTTTGGCCGCAGAACAAGCGCAGGAGCTTACTAAGGCCAATATTGTAGTAATAGCTACAAAAAATATCCCTCAAGGGATTGCTGCTGCAATCAATTTCAGTCCTGAGGCAAGCGTGGAAGACAACGCACGCGCCATGCAGAAGGCCGCCGAAGGAGTGCGTTCCGGACAGGTAACCCATGCGGTCCGCGATACCGAGATTGACGGCATCGATGTCCATAACGGAGATATCATCGGTATTTATAAAGGGGTTGTCGCCAAAGGGTCCGATCCGAATGATGTCGCAATCGATGTGGTGAGCAAGATGACGGATGATTCCACAGCGGTGGTCACGATATACTACGGGGAAGACGTCACAGAAGAAAAAGCGGGGAATCTGGCTGCAAAATTGCAAGAAATTTATCCCTATTATGATATTATGAGCTATTACGGCGGACAATCCCACTATTTCTATTATTTGTCGGTGGAATAATGGAAACGCAGGAGGGGTTGCTCTCTCTGAAGGGAGTCGGGCTTGCCACGCTGATGGGTTTTCATGCCCTCAATATTTATGATTTTGACGATCTTGCGGCATTTTTGCCAAGAGATTATATGGATTTCGGCTCCGCTCTGCCGGTGGAATCGGCAGAGGACGGAGCTTTTGTTTTGACCGAACTGACCATACAGTCGGTCTCCAAGCCCTTTCACAAAGGCAGTCTGCGCGTTTTCCGCGCGGCGGGCATTTCGGAAGGCGGCACATGGGTCAAACTGGTATGGTATAACAGTCCCTTCGTCGCCAAGCATATTGTGAACGGTATAAAAATCCGCTGCTGCGGAAAACTCAAAAAAACCACTGCGCCCGAACTTGTCAATCCCATTTATGAGCTCAGTCCAGAACCCAAAAAGCTTTCGGGCATAGTGCCGGTGTATTCCGTTAAAGGGCTTGTACCCCAAGCTGCTGTTCGCAAGGCGGCTGCGGATATGGTAAAAAAATATATGCCCGAAAGCATTCTTTGCGCAGAAAACGAAAAGAAAAATTGTGTGATGACCCTTGCGGAAGCTGTAAGAGCGGCGCATTGTCCGCAGAGCATGAAAGAAGCGCAGGAAGGACGGGAGCGTATTGCGCTGGAAGAGCTGGTCAAGCGCATAGCGGCGTTTCGTCTGGTGCGGGAGACCCAAAGCAGACAGAACGTTTACACCGCGTCTGTGGCAGCCATAAAGGAGGCTGAGGCAAAGCTGGCATTCGCTTTGACGCCCTCGCAGAAGAACGCAATAGAAAAAATTCTGTGCAGATTGAAAAGCGATAAGCCGCTTTGTGCCATGCTGACGGGTGATGTCGGCAGCGGCAAAACCGTAGTGGCGATGCTTGCGGCATATTTCGCGGTCCGATCCGGGTATCAGACGGCCGTTATGGCGCCCACGGAAATTCTTGCCGCACAGCATTATGAAAATTTCAAAAGGATATTGTCGCCTCTGGGCGTCCGTATCGCATTTTTATCCGGTTCTTCATCGGTGTCGGAGAAGCGCTCGGTGCGGGCTTCCGTCGCAAACGGCAGCACGGATATCGTGGTGGGAACGCATACATTGTTTTCAAAGAACTCGGATTTCCGCCATTTGGGAATGATTGTTATCGATGAGCAGCATCGCTTCGGCGTGGCGCAGCGCACCGCGCTTGTGGACAAAGGGGTAACGGTGGATACCTTGACGCTTTCGGCGACGCCCATACCGCGTTCTTTGCGTCTGGCGATGTTCGGCGATGTGGACGTCATTCACATTGACAGGCGGCATGACGCAGATAATGTAAAAACAGCGGTTGTCCCAAAAGAAAAGCGCGATGCGATGCTCGATTATATTGCGGAGGAGTGTCGGAAAGGCGCAAGGGCGTTTGTTGTTGCACCGCGCATTGATGACGACGGCGAAGGCTGCGAGGCGGCGGAATCGCTGTATGAAGAACTTAAGGACCGATACAAGAAAAAACTGAATATCGGGCTTCTTCACGGCAGAATTCCTGTCGGGGAGAAACTGCAGACGGTGCGCGCTTTTGCCGAAGGAGATACGGATATCCTTGTCAGTACAACCGTCATTGAGGTGGGCGTTGATATTCCTGAAGCCAATATCATGGCGATTTTCGGGGCGGAGCGCTTCGGACTTGCCACGCTGCACCAGCTAAGGGGAAGAATCGGCCGCAACGGCAGCAGGGCATATTGTTTTTTGTATACCGATAAAGATCCCGGGGAACAGGAGCGTCTGCATATCCTTTGCGAAGAGACGGACGGGATGGCCGTCGCCGAGCGCGACTATCAGTTGCGGGGAGCCGGCGACTTCTTTGGCGAAAGCCAGAGCGGCAGGGGGTTTGCAGGCATCAATCTTCCGGTAAGCCTTGTGGCGCTTGCCAAAAAGCTTGCCGACGGACTGGATTATAAGAAATACGAAAAAGTGCTGCTGGAATATGCCGAACGTTCGGGACTGAAGCGTATCACTTTGTTCTGACGATGTCCCTCAACTGATATTTCAGAAGCAGGTCAACTGTGCTGTCCGTGCATGGCGGGAGCGGAACGGAGCGATGGAGAAAGAGCGGAATTGCATCATACAAAACCGCACAATTTCTTCCGCCCGATCGGTATCTATAGAGAGACAGCGGCAATCCTTATCACATTTGCTTCCTCTTTAACAGAATAGACGATGCTTGCCGTCCCGTTGACATTTTTTGTGAACCGCGCTTTTTCGACGGAAAGGGAGACAATTTTCGAAGAGAGGGAGCCGTCATTGCGTACGTCGGTCAGAGTGAGCGATCCGTCCGCAGCGTTGTTGGAAATAAGGAGCAGATATCCGCCCGGATAGCATGCGCAATCATGGATTTTGCGTATGTCTTTATAAAACGCGGAGGAAGAAAGAGTGACCCCAAGCGACAAATCGACAAGATAGACCCTGGGTGTCGTGCTTTTGAGAAGAAGCAGGAGGCTTTCGCCGTTCTGAAAGATTTCGGCGCCCTCTGCGATTCCCAGGCAGACACGCTCGCATTCGGATTCACGGAAGGATGCGGTATATTTGGCGAGATAGACAGAACCGGATGCCTGTTCGACAACAATATATTTCTGAATGCCGGATTCAGTGACCGGCTGAAGCTTCAAGGCGCGTTTTTCCGGTATCGAAATGACAGAAAAGCCCGCAAGATTCTTATCCAATGTCACTATGCTGTAACCGTTAATGCCGTTCAAAAAGATGTTGAGGGAGGAACGAAGCTCGACAATGTCAAAAACCTCTCCGGACTGAATGGCGGCGCTCTTTTTTATTGCACCGTTCTGAATAAGCGTTGCGGAATTCTCTGCACGTTCGGCAAGGAACAGAAAGCCTTCCGACAGCGGGAAGATACGTGCGGAATTGACCGAAGGAAGCTCCAGAGAGCGGCTTTCCGCCAGCGCGTAATCCACGGTAAAAAGATAACATTTTGTTGAATCTTTTACCGCGACGGCAAGTCCGTCGGATGTCAGCTGAGAACAGACATAGTAGGAGGGATTGGGCGTATCCAATGTCAGTGCGGCTCTTAGGGTTCCGTCCTCGGACATATTGACGACGGTGACGGATTGCTTTTTTACGGTAAAGTCTCCCGATGCGGGCGCGCCGGATACGACGAGCAGGATTCCTCCTGCGCTCTGGTGAACTTCCATCAGCGTCAGAGCGCTGTCCGCTTCCAATGTCTGGACATAGGCAAACAAACCGCCCTGAATCGGTGCTTTGGGAAAATTGGACGAAATCACGGGGATGGAAACAGAGTCATCCTGCGATGCGGCAGGAGTATCGTGCTCTTGTGTGTCGGAATGGTTGGTGCTTGCTTCAACCTTTTTGAAAAGTTCGGTGAAGCCCGAACTGCTTGCGATGACCATCAGCACCGCAATCGAAACAAGCAGAACGACGGCAAGCACTCTGGGTGCGCTCTTGAACATATAACCTCGCTGTATGCCGTCATTATAGCAGAACGTGTGGTTTGCACAACTCCTTCGACTTTATTTTACAAAACCTTCAATATTTCTTTTACAATGGCCTCATTCGCGCGATGATAGACTCCTTTGGGCGGATCGGCAGAAAGGAGGGCATCTATTGCGGCATAAAGCGATTCCGGAGTCAGCGAATCCTGCTCCATAACGCGCACAAGTCCCGATTTCTGGTAGCTTCTGGCATTCTCAAGCTGATCCCCGCGGCTGGCGCCCTTCGGAAGCGGAATGCATAATGCGCGCTTGCCGAGCGCCGCGACTTCGGCAAGGCTGTTTGCGCCACCACGTATGACGACAACATCGGCGGCCGCATACAAATCCGGCATATCATCGGAGAATGGCAGCCGTACATATCCTTTGCGTTCGGAGGCGATGGCACCCTTGCCTGCGATATGGACAACATCGCCTATGGAAAGCAGATTGTCGAGGCAGCGCTCCACAGCCTGATTGATTGCTTCGGCGCCGAGACTTCCTCCGAAGATCAGAATCACGTGCGGAGAGCGGAGATTGTATTTTTCTCTTGCTCTGGACGCGCTTCCGCGGAAGATTTCCGGACGGACGGGATTGCCGGTAAAGATTCCGCCGGGAGTTTCTGGGAAACTGGTCAGGGTTGCCGCGGCAAACATCGAGATCAGTTTGTTCGCGACTCCCATGGTATAATCGCTTTCGTGGGTGATAACAGGAATTTTTAACGATTTAGCGGCAAAACAGGCAGGAAGCGCGGCATATCCTCCTTTGCTGAATACCACATCGGTCCGTGCGCCCTCCAGAATCGTTTTTGCTTCGCGGATGCCGCGGAGAAGCACATAAGGAATTTTGAAGTTTTCGGTAATGTTTTCTCTGTTCAGTCTGACGACCGGCGTTTCAAAAAAGCGTATGCCGTATCTGGGCACAATTTCTTTTTCCATGCCGTTTCCGCCCAGATAAATGATTTTGTCAAAATATTTATATAATTCCGGCAGGAGGGCAAGGTTGGGCATAACATGTCCGGCGGTTCCTCCGCCGGTCAAAGCAATGGATTTCATAAAAACCTCATCATCTTTTATAATATGAAACAGAATACGAAATGATACGGAGGAAAGGTGGTTTCGGACAAACTTCACAAATACCTTCGGTTTTTGCAAAACAAGATGCAAAGGCGAAAGGAAGAACGCCGCGCTCAGGAACATACCGCACGCCCCGGTGAACCGTGTGAAGTTTTCAAAACGGACAAAAGGCGCAGTCTGTCAGAAATCATAAAAAAGAGGAAAAGCTTCTTCCTCCATGCAAACCGGACATGTCCTTTCGAGAAAATGGAATCGGTTACCGCATAAATTGACACAACCTCTTGTATTGGCTAAGAAAAAGTGCTAACATATATTAAATCACTCTTAAAATTAGATATGGGAGGTTTTCTATGCGTTCTATCAAGATGGATACGTTCGACGGCAAAAGGATGAACGTCAGTATCTGGGACGAGATACAGGATGTCAAAGCCGTTGTTGTAATAAGCCATGGGATGGCGGAGCATAGCGCGCGTTATGATGATTTTGCCAGATTTCTGAATTCGAACGGCTATGTCGTTATCGCGGACGATCACAGAGGTCATCGCTACAATAATGCCGGAGCCAAAGGCATCGTGGATGGCGACAGCTTCGGGCAGACAGTCGAGGATATGCGCACGCTGGTGGAATTTGCCCGCAAAACTTATAATAAAGAGGTTGCTTTGCTAGGGCATAGCTATGGCAGCTTCCTGGCGCAGCGTTTTATCGAATTATACAGTTCAAAGATAAAAGCTTGTATCCTGAGCGGCACCGCGCATATGAAGAATCCGCTGGTGGCGGCCGGTCTTGCAATTGCTTCCGTTCAGAATCTCATTTTCGGGCCCGACAAAATCGGATATCTGATTGACAAGATGAGCTTTGGCGCGTACAATAAGCCTTTTGCCGCGCAGGGTCAGAAATTCGCTTGGCTCTCCCGCGACAAAGATCAAGTCGCAAAATATGAGGCGGACGAGTATTGCGGCTATCCTCTGTCCATCGGTTTCTATAAAAGCTTTTTCTCCGGCGTCATGCATATGTATGGGGAGGCAATCAACAATGCAAACAAAGCTTTGCCCATTCTGATTGCCGTAGGCAGCGAGGATCCCGTATCGGCAAAAACCGTCCAGGCAAAAAAGCTATATGATTTTTATCTGGAAAAGGGTTTTACCGCCGTCACCTATAAAGTTTACAATGGCGCGCGCCACGAAATCCTGAACGAAATCAATAATAAAGAAGTATACGCGGATTTCCTTGCGTTTCTTGATCAGAATATATAATACCGGCGAGGTCTTATGAAGAAAAAACTCTCAACCGCGGCGGCGCTTCTGCTCATATTACTGGTCGGCATGATCGCGCTTGCCGCTTGCGAACCTGAGAATACACACAAGGGCAGACATACTTATACCATATCGACGGCGGAAGAGCTTCTTGCAATGGCCGGCAATACCGGAACGGATTATGATCAGATCACCTACGTTCTTGCAAATGACATCGATCTTGCCGGCGCGGTTTGGATGCCTGTGGGAACAAGCTACGATGCGGCTTTTTGTTCTGCATTTGATGGCTGCGGATATACTATATCCAATGTCAGACTGTCAACAGAAAGCAGTGATACAATAGCGGAAACTTCTTCTTATGCCGGATTCTTCGGCTTCACGCGTAATGCAACCATCCGGAATCTGACGCTTGCCATCGATTATAATCTCGGTTATACTGCCGAAACAACTTACACAGGCGGATTGATCGGATATGCTTTCGGAACCACGGTATTAGAAAACGTCACGGTCAACGGCACGCTGAACCATGTTTTAGCAAATGAGAACACGAACATAAAGCTTTATACGGGCGGAGTTCTGGGCGCGTCCAACGGCAGCTTGACCATGAATCATGTCCAAAGCGGTGTTGTGCTGCAGGCGGGCCGATTTGAAGGCACCGATTCTCTCGGAGTCAAAAAAGAAATCAGCCGTCTCCATACCGCATATGCGGGAGGAGTCGCCGGTTATGTCCGGACGGTAGACCTTTCGGCCTCCAATACGCAGGACAATATCATCGAAAATATCAGCTATGACGGCAGCATCTGTGTTTACGCCGACAGGCTCAATGCCGGAGGCGCATTTGGCAGTGTCTATAACTCTTCCAGGACGCAGAATGTTTACGTAAATGAAGGAGTGGAACTGTTTTTTGACAGTTTTTACCGTGCCAACATTGGCGGTGCGATAGGATATGCAGACAATACCGCATTAATGAATTCGCATTGCCAGGCAAAAAGCATAGAAGTGATCTTCAGCAAAACAATCGAAGCCAACAAGATTCTCAATGTCGGGGGACTGACCGGCTATGCCGCAAATCATGCCGCGATTACCGGCTGCTCGACGCAAACGATCATGGTTCTTTCGCCCGAAACCGATTATGCCGGCGGTCTTGCCGGCGTGCTGTCGAATTCGGCCATCAGCGGATGTACGGCAAGCGGGAAATACGTCATCAAGTATTATGATACCGGCAAATTATTGGATGTCTACGGCAATCAGCTGAAACGAAACGGAACATATGAAATCGACACGAGCAAACCGGCGGGGGTTATCGCTAATGTGACCATGTACCGCTGGGCAGGCATTGCCGGCAAGCTGTTCGGCGAGGCCTCTCTTGCGGAGATTGACAGTGATTTCGATGCTGTATATGCGGTATCCAGCCTTAAAATCCAAAGCGTGAAAGCTTTGGATGAAAAAGACGAAAACGGCAAAACGAAATTTGAATATTTCGTCAGCACGGTAGATGCCCAGACGATTACTTTCCGCGGGGATAAGACCGTGGAATATATCAGAAATCCGGGCGGCACATACGACGGTATTGCCGTTCTGCCTCAATAAAATCAGATATTATTTGCAAGACGCATCGCAAGCGTCAGAGGAGTTTATAGAATCTATGCTAATTACGTACTCGGATAAAAAACAGGAGTTCGGCAAAGGCGCGACACCCGCCGAAATTGCAAAAAGTCTGGGGGATGACAGCCTGAAAGCCGCACTGCTTGCCAAAGTCAACGGAAAAATCGTTTCTCTTAACACGCCGATTGAAGAGGATGCAGCGATTGAATTTCTGACTTTTTCGGATGAGGAGGGCCGAAAGGCTTATCGTCATAGCGCCTCGCATATTCTTGCTCAGGCTGTCAAACGCATTTACCCGACCGCACGGGTGGCAATCGGTCCCGCCATTCAGAATGGTTTTTATTACGATTTTGAATTCAAAACCCCCATTTCGCAGGAGGATTTTCCCGCGATTGAGGCCGAAATGAAAAAGATTGTCAAAGAGCATCTGCCCATCATCCGCGAAACCGTAAAAAGAGAAGAAGCTCTTAAGTTCTTCAGACAACTGGATGAACCCTACAAGGCAGAACTGATTGCGGATCTTCCCGCGGATGCAGAAATCACCCTGTACCGTCAGGGAGACTTTGTCGATCTTTGCGCAGGCCCCCACGTTGCCAATACAGGGATGATCAAGGCATTCAAACTGACTTCCCTTACCGGCGCCTATTGGAGAGGGGATGAGCATAACAAGATGCTGACGCGCATCTACGGCACCGCTTTTGATAATAAGCAGGATCTGGAAGCTTACCTTGCCGAAGTGGAGGAGTCCAAACAACGCGACCATAACAAACTGGGGAGAGAACTCGGATTCTTCATGACGGACGAAAATATCGGACAGGGCTTGCCCCTTTTGATGCCCAAGGGTGCGGTGCTTTTTCAGACGCTTACCCGTTTTGTGGAGGATGAGGAGACCAGGCGCGGGTACCTTCGGACCAAGACCCCTTATATGGCCAAGAGTGCTCTTTACAAAATCTCCGGTCATTGGGATCATTATCGCGATGGCATGTTTGTCATGGGAGATGAGGCAAAGGGCGAAGAGGTGATGGCCTTGCGCCCGATGACCTGTCCTTTCCAATATACCATCTACAACAACGGACTGAAATCCTACCGCGATCTTCCCAAGAGATATGGCGAAACCTCAACGCTGTTCCGCAACGAATCCAGCGGAGAAATGCATGGGCTGATCCGCGTGCGCCAGTTTACCATCAGCGAAGGACATATCATCTGTATGCCTTCGCAATTGGAGCAGGAGTTCCGCGGATGTCTGGACCTTGCAATGTTTGTTCTTAAGGCAATCGGTCTGGACGGGGATGTATCCTATCGCTTTTCAAAATGGGACCCCAATAACAAGTCGAAATATATTGATAATCCCAAGGAATGGGAATATGCAGAAGGCGAAATGAAGCGTATCCTGGATCATATCGGACTGAAGTATACGGTAGGGATCGGCGAAGCGGCGTTCTACGGACCCAAGCTGGATATCCAGATCCGCAACGTATACGGCAAAGAGGATACGCTGGTGACCATTCAGATTGACATGTTCCTTGCAGAACGCTTCAACATGTCTTATATAGACGAAAAGGGTGAGAAGGTTCGTCCCTATATCATTCACCGTACTTCCATCGGTTGTTATGAGCGCACGATGGCATTGCTGATCGAAAAATATAAAGCGGCTTTCCCGGTGTGGTTTGCTCCCGAACAGGTTCGTGTCCTGAGCATCACAGAGCGCACCTCTGCCGAAGCGGACGAAATCGTGGACCGGCTGCAGAAGAAAGGCATCCGCGCCTCCGCAGACAACCGCAGCGAAAAAATCGGCTACAAAATCCGTGAAGCACAGTTGGAAAAGGTGCCATACATGGTTATTATCGGCGATAAGGAAAAAGAGAACAATGTCGTTGCCGTCCGCTCCCGTTCTGAGGGCGATCTTGGCACAATGAGTTTTGAAGCCTTTTTAGAAAAAATCACTTTCGAAATCGACAACAGAGTCATCAAATAAAAGCAGATTCCGATAAACCAAAAGGGGTTGTCCTTAAACGGCAACCCCTTTTTCAATTCAGTTCCGGACAGGTTTTCAGTCGGAGAATTAAGGAACCACTTCACAAATCACGCTCAACCGCAAATCGCCTCGGAAATCTTTCGCTTGAATTCTCAAAGATTTATGAAGTGTTTCCTTAAAGTGATTCATTTTGAGCGGCGACCGAAGAAGCAACAATAGCATTGCATGATATAAGATGTTGCTCAGTATTTGTCCGGCACGAATATTTTTCTGGGAAATTCTTCTATAAACGCGCGGGGCACGCCTTCGACAGAATATCCGAAAAAGAGCGCGCACAACTGGCGTTCCGTCAAGATGAAATCATAGCCTTCGCCCGGCAGAATCCCGCCCGGATACGCTTCGAAAACCCCATTGTTTTCTTCAAAGAAGCAATCCGTCAGCCGGAATCTGTATTTGTTTTTGAGGGCAACCAAGGCAAAAGCGCTATCCAGATCGGCGATTCTTGCCATTCCCATCGGTGCATCCGGATTGTCAATGAATTTCTCTTTATCGGCATCTGCATCGGCTTGCGGCGCCGGCTCCGACAGAACGATTTCGCTTGTTTCGCCGCCGGAGTCTGTAAGTTCATATCCGGCTGCCGTGCCGTCTTCCCCCATAAGCAGATATATGCCGCTTTCTGTACCGAGGCGGAGTTCTGTCTGCCGGAAATCGCGGACGATTTTTACATCATAGGATGCAGATTTTTGGTCAAAAATCGCTTTGATCGCGGCAGGATCCTCCACCGGAATTCTTCTGAAAGCGGAATGAGAAGCGGCATCCGCGTCCATGTCGCTTTTGAAGACCTTGACGAAACCGAATTTCTCATAGAATCCCTTGATTGCGGGGTACAGCGCGATGAACGGCGTTTTCTGGGATTTGAGACAGCGGAGCGTTTCTTCCATCAATCGCGTGGCAAATCCCATTTTCTGGTAATTCTTGTCCGTTGCAAGCGCGACAATGTAAGGCAGAGTCAGCTTTCTCCCCAGATAATCCAAGGTTTTCGGAACGATATGCAACGCGCTTACCAGTTTATTGTCCACACGGATGGTTTTCAGGCGTTTTGCAGAAAAAATATTGTTGAAAAAGAAATCGACTGTTTTCGGATTGTCCTCGGGGAAGCTGTCACGGTATAATCTGAGGACATCTTCTGAGAACTGCATGCTGTCTTCTTTGGCGGAGGCAATATATTTCATATAAATATATCTGGGACGATAGGATAATTTCGCCTTCCTTAAGCCCTCGTCACCGGTATCTTCCTGCCGGTTGATGTAGAGGACGTCTTCAAAATGCCTGCGGGCAAACAGATTGGCGAGCATCGTATAAGACCCGATATAGGAAGTGTCCGCCTTTTCAAAATAAACAGCGCCGACACCGGTAGGCAGGATTTCGCCTGCGGATATGCCGATAACCTTGCCGTCGACAAGGAGAACATCCGCAAAACATCGGTAGAAAGCAAGATTGTCAAGGACATGAAGCAGAACGTCTTTCTCCTGCATTGCGGTTTGTAAAAAGGCTGCCTTTTCTTCCTGCAGGTTTTTTGATGTGATTTCTGCCGGAGCATCGTAAGAAGCGGCTTTTTCGTTGATCCATCGGTCAAGAAGCTCAAGAATGCCATTTTTATATACCTTATTATATTCGGCAAATTGATAGCGGTAGGCATTCTGGAATTGCGCGATATGATTGCGTTTGCTATGCAATGCCTTGCCGGATAGCTCCCGGAAGGACTTGGAAGAATAGATATATTCTGCCATATCGCGGTCAGGTTCAATTCGGAAATTCCTTTTGCAGAAACTGGGGAGTGTCGCATCAGTCACTTCTGCAAAAATCTTTGCCCCCTCCGCGATAAGTTCATCCAATGCTTCTTCATACCTTGCTTTGTTGGCGGCAACAGGCGGAAAATAAAGTTGCCTGCCCTTGAAAATCAAACGGAAACATATATAGTCCTCTCCGACGGCGGCTTCCAGATTCAGATTTTTGTGCCACTCCAGAAGAGTCACCAGAGAATATTCTGTGCCGAGTGTTTTTTGTCCGGCATAGAGCGGAACGAGGATATCTTTGTGATCCTTTGTGAATTTTTCGAATTTCATATAGATAATATAACACATTTTTATTAAGGAAACACTTCGCAAATCGTTTGCGGAATGAATTTTACAGCCGGATAAGGATTTTGAAATGACGGCGGTGGTCCGATGAGGACTTTACTAAGGCATTTACGGATTATTTTTGGGAAAAACGGAATATTGTTTGACATCGGCGCATAGATTGGATATAATAATTCACGAAGCAGAAGCAATTCTCACCGGATGCGAGCATGCAGTACGGTACCCGATAGAATGATTTCACCCGCAGAAAGTCTGTTGAGATGTGTTTTTGCCTTCGTAAAAACACATTTTTTATTTTCAGGGAGGATACGCTTATTTTCAAGGAACTGTTAATCAATTCTGAGATAAGAGAAAAAGAAGTAAGACTTATAGACCAGAACGGAGATCAGTTGGGAGTAATGTCCACTTACAATGCGATGAGGCTTGCGGAAGAGAAGGGACTTGATTTGGTGATGATCGCGCCGCAATCAAAACCCGTGGTGTGCAAATTGCTTGATTATAAAAAGTACCGTTTTGATCTTATAAAAAAAGAAAAAGAAGAACGCAAAAACCATAAAACGGTAGAATTAAAAACAATTCAGATCAGCGCGGTTATCGATGTGGGGGATCTGGAAATAAAGGCCCGCAAAACCCGGGAATTTCTGGAGGATGGCGACAAAGTAAAGGTCAGCCTGATGATGAAAGGACGCCAGCAGGCGCATCCCGAAATCTCGATGGCCATGATGCAGAATTTCTATAAGCTGGTCGAAGATGTCGCAATGATAGAAAAGCCTGCCGCCCAGGAAGGCAGAACGATAACAATGGTGCTCGCACAAGCAAAGAAAAAAACATAATATCCTATACTTACAAGGAGGCAGACTTATGCCCAAAATGAAAACGCACAGCGGTGCCAAGAAGAGATTCAGACTCACCGCAAGTGGACTGATAAAGAGGTCCAAACAGAACAAAAACCACATTCTCAACAAGAAGACCCGCAAGCGCAAGAGAATGCTTCGCCAGGGCGGATACGTCAATGAGGTTCAAGTCAAGACCATCAAGTCAATGATCGGCGGTCAGGCAAAATAGGAGGCATACCATGAGAATCAAAAGAGCAGTCAACGCTGTCAAAAAGCGCAGAAAAATCTTAAGGAGAGCCAAAGGTTATTACGGTTCCAAAAGCAAGCTTTACAGAGTCGCCCGCCAGGCGGTCATGAAGAGCGGACAGTATGCTTATGTCGGAAGACGCCTGAAAAAGAGAGATTTCCGTACCCTCTGGATCGCACGGATCAATGCTGCAGCCAGAATGAATGATCTTTCTTACAGCCGCTTGATGCACGGGCTTAAGGTTGCCGGCATCGGCCTCAACAGAAAGATTATTGCAGACCTTGCCGTCAATGACGCAAAGGCATTTGCAAGTCTCTGCGACTCAGCTAAAAAAGCGCTCAACGCATAAAAAACAAAGGCTGTTTCGAAAGCGAAGCAGCCGTTTTTCTAGTCGGCCATGAATGAAATGATTTCCTCTGCGCAAAACGCAAAAATCAAATTGATACGTAGCCTGAGCGACAAAAAAGGTCGGTCAGAAAGCGGTCTCTTTGTCGCGGAGGGAATCAACCTCATAAAGGATATGCAGGACAAATCGGCTTCTCTTTTTGTGCGCGCCGGCGTTGCAGAAAAACACAAGCATCTGTTGGAAAACTGGACGGGAGAGACTACGCTGGTCGCAGACAAGGTGTTTGACGGCATTTCTGAAACAGTGTCTTCCGGCGGCGTACTCGCCGTAGTACCCATTCCCAAGTCCAAGCCCTTGAGCGGCAGGATTGTTTTGCTTCTTGACGGCATTTCCGATCCCGGCAATCTGGGTACCATCCTTCGCACGGCATGTGCACTGGGAGTTTATGATATTATCGGCGCGGAATGCGCAGATTTTTATAATCCCAAGACCGTACGTGCTTCCATGGGCGGTATTTTTCTTGCGAACCTTCTGGAAGCAAAGCGCGAAGAACTTCCTGACCTTTTAAGAGATTACACTGTCGCTGCTCTCGATATGAGCGGTGCAGATGTTTATGGATTCGTTCCTCCTGCCCGGCTTGCTCTTGCGGTGGGCAATGAGGCGCACGGTGTGTCAAAAACCGTCAGCGCAATTTCGTCTTATACGCTCGCCGTACCGATGTACGGAGGAGGTATCGAAAGTCTCAATGCCGCGGTCAGCGTTTCGATCGCTCTGTCGGCAATCACACACAGAATTTATCAATAACGGAGATTTATATGTCAGGACACAGCAAATGGGCGAATATCAAAGTCAAGAAAGGAAAGACGGATGCCATCAGAGGCAGCGTTTTTACCAAAATAGGCAGAGAACTTGCCATCGCGGTCAAACAAGGGGGACCAGATCCCAATAACAATTCACGCTTGCGCGATGTCATCGCCAAAGCAAAGCAGAACAATATGCCCAGCGACAACATCATGCGGTCAATAAGAAAAGCAAGCGGTGAGCTGGATGCGGTCAATTACGAAGAAATCACCTATGAAGGCTATGCCGCGGGCGGTGTCGCCATCATTGTCGAAGCATTGACCGACAACAGAAACCGTACGGCCGGCGAAGTGAGGCATATTTTTGACAAATACGGCGGAGCCATGGGTCAAAACGGTTGCGTTTCGTTCATGTTCAACAAAAAAGGTGTCATCATTGCGGATAAGAAAGGCTTTTCCGAAGACGACATGATGATGATCGTGCTGGACGCGGGCGCCGAAGACCTTGTCACGGACGAAGACGTATTTGAAATTTATACACAACCTTCCGAAATGGGCGAAGTGGCGGACAGGCTGCGCAAGGCGGGTGTCAATGTGCTTTCTCAAAATATCGATATGCTTTCCGATGTGCAGATCGACCCCGGCGAACATCTTGAATCGGTACAGAAGCTGATTGAAAAAATGGAAGAAAACGACGACGTGCAGAATGTTTATCATAATGCGATTCTTCCCGAAATTGAAGAAGAGGAATAAAATTAATGAGTGTCGGCGATCTGTGTGCCAAAGCCAAATATGCTTCTTTTTCTTTTTCTTCCTCCGCGACAGAACAAAAAAACCGCGTCCTGTCCCGGCTTAAAGAGCTTTTGTTTATAAATGAAGAGGAGCTCCTCAGGGCAAATGCCCTCGATTCAGAAAGGGCAAAAGCGGCCGGAAAGGGTGCAGCCTATTTGGATCGTCTGGCACTCAGTCCTGCGCGGATACGGCAGATGGCGGAGGGACTGGACGCGATCATTGCGCTTCCCGATCCCGTAGGCGAAATTGTAGAAAGCGTCATCCGGCCCAACGGACTGAAAATCGACAGAGTGCGGGCGCCTCTCGGAGTAATCGGCATCATCTTTGAGGCGCGTCCCAATGTTGCAGTCGATGCCGCGGCGCTTTGCATAAAAAGCGGCAACGGCGTCATTTTGCGCGGCAGCCGGGACAGTACAGAAAGCGTCGGGCGTCTTGTCGGACTCATCAGGCAAGCGCTTATGGATACCGGTCTTTCTCCCGATATCGTGGGGCTTATCGAAGGTGCGGACCGCGCATTGACGGTAGAAATGCTCAGACAAGAGAAATTCATCGACGTAGTCATTCCCAGAGGTGGAGAAGAACTCAAAAAAGTTGTTCTCGCCAATGCTGTAATGCCGGTCATCGCTTCTTCCGGAGGCAACTGCCATATGTATATTGCGTCTGACGCAGACAAGGATATGGCAATCCGCCTTGCCATCAACGCAAAATGCAGCCGTCCGTCCACCTGCAATGCGCTTGAGACCCTGCTGATTGACAGGGAGTTCGGCACAGAATATATCAAAGAAATGCTTGCCTCGCTTTATGCCGCCGGAGTTGAGATCCGCGGGACAAAAGAAATATTGTCCCTGTCGGGAGCGGATTGCGAAATAAAAGAAGCAGACGAAGAGGAGTTTTACCGGGAGTATGACGACCTAATCATCAAGGTGAAGGCAGTTTCCGGCATTCAGGAGGCAATCGATCATATCAACAAATATGGTACGCGGCACAGTGATGCGATCGTGACATCCGATCAGAAGAAGGCGGAAAAATTCATGCGTGAAGTGGATTCGGCTGCGGTATATGTCAACGCATCCACGCGTTTTACGGATGGTTTTGAGTTCGGTCTCGGAGCGGAGATGGGCATCAGTACACAAAAACTTCATGTAAGGGGTCCCATCGGGTTGCGGGAACTGACAAGCGTCAAATATACGGTGACGGGCAATGGGCAGATACGGCAGTGACCGTTGTTTTGCTTCTTCCTGTTGCCGGATTGGTAAAGATCATTATAAGCGAAACAAAACATGCCAACCAAAGAATTCGGTCAAAGAAAAACGACCGCAAAAAGAAAAAGGAGTAATGCCATGAGAAGAATAGCGGTTCTGACAAGCGGAGGAGATGCGCCCGGTATGAACGCCGCCATACGCGCGACCGTTCGTTATGCAATCTCCCAAAATATGGAAGTATTCGGCGTAGAGAGAGGCTATGACGGATTGATTAAAGGAAACCTCTACAAAATGGACAGCCGCTCCGTCTCGGATACGATTCACAGAGGAGGGACAATCTTGAAAACCGCAAGATGTCCCGAATTCCAGACCAAAGAAGGAATGGATAAAGCCATCGAGGTGCTCAAAGCGTACGGAATCGAAGGGCTGATTGTTATCGGCGGCGATGGTTCCTACCGGGGCATGAAAGATTTGTATGTTCAATACGGTTTTCCATGTGCGGGCATTCCCGGCACCATCGACAATGACCTTGCTTATACGGATTACACGCTCGGTTTTGATACCGCGGTAAACACCGTTCTTTCTGCCATCAACAACATCCGCGATACCATGACCTCGCATGACCGCGCTTGTATCATTGAGGTAATGGGAAGACATTGCGGAGACATTGCTTTGTATGCGGGATTGGCGGGAGGCGCCGAAGCGATGATTGTGCCGGAAATCCCTTTCAACCTTGACGAGCTTTGCGCTGCCATGAAGCGCAATATCATCAAAGGCAAGGTGTCGGATATCATATTGCTTGCCGAGGGCGTCTGCGATGCGGATACGCTCAAAAAGCAGATCGAAGCCAAAATCCCCATTGTCATCCGCACGGTCAAGCTCGGATACATACAAAGAGGGGGCACTCCAAGCATGGCAGACAGAGTGCTTGCCGCGCGTTGCGCCGTCAAGGCTGTCGATCTTTTGAAAAATGATGAGGGCGGTAAGGTTGTCGGCATAAAAAACAATGCGATCATCGCTGTCGATGTTGTCGAAGCGCTTGATATGCCGCGCGTCATCGACAAAGACCTCTACAGAATCGCCACGCTGCTCTCGCAGTAAACGATAAATGTACAAAATAGTATAAGGAGATATACGATTATGAAAAATCTGGTAGGAGCTTGCATTTTCGGACAATCCGGCGGTCCCACGTCGGTCATTAACGCCAGCGCGGCGGGAGTCTTTCTTGAAGCGCTCAAACAAAAGAACATTACTGCCGTCTATGGCGCCGCCCATGGCATCAAAGGCATTTTGGATGACAGACTCTATGATATCAGCAAAGAGGATAAAAAGGAGCTGGAACTTCTTAAATATACACCTTCGTCTGCTTTGGGCTCCGTGCGCTACAAGCTGAAGAACGCGGAGGCCGACGAAACGGATTATAAGAGGATTCTTGAAATCTTCAAAAAATACAATGTCCGTTATTTTTTCTATAATGGCGGCAATGACAGCATGGACACCTGCAACAAAGTTTCAAAATACCTTATGAAGTCCGGCTATGATTGCAACGTGATCGGCGTGCCCAAGACCATCGACAATGATCTTTATGGAACCGACCATTGCCCGGGTTATGCCTCCGCCGCAAAATATGTCGCTACGACAATGATGGAACTGAATCTTGATGCAACTGTTTATGACAAAGGACAGGTGACGGTCGTCGAAATTATGGGCCGCAATGCCGGCTGGCTGACTGCGGCATCGGCGCTCGCAAGCTATAAGGGCCTGGGTCCCGATCTCATTTATCTTCCGGAATTGCCTTTTGATATTGAGAAATTCCTTGTCAGGGTCAAGGAGATAATGGACAAGAACAAGGGTAAGTGCATTGTCGCTGTTTCGGAGGGCATCAAGACCCCCGAGGGCGAATACGTTGCGGAGGCAATTTCCGCAGAGCAGATGAAGAAGGACAATTTCGGACACGCGCAACTTGGCGGATTGGCGATTAAGCTTGCCGACCTCATCGGCAACCGCTACGGCGTCAAGGTAAGAGGCATCGAATTTTCACTGATGCAGAGATGCGGTGCGCACCTCGCAAGCAGAATCGACGTAGAAGAAGCCTTTAAGGCGGGACAAAAAGCCGTACGGGCTGCCGTCGCAGGAGAAACCGATAAAATGGTAGTGTTTGAGCGTGATATGTCCTCCGGCAAATACGTCTGCAAATATAAGCTGATGGATGTCGCACTTGCCGCCAATACAGAAAAAAAGGTTCCTTTGGAGTGGATTACCGGAGACGGCACGATGCTCGGACAGGCATTTATCGATTACGCGCTGCCGCTCATTCAGGGTGATTGCAAAGCGCCGCTTGAAGATGGATTGCCCCGTTTTGCAAAACTTAAAAAAGTTCTGGTGAAATAGCATTTGAAAAATCCGGATAAGCGCAAAAAGCTGATATTCATTCTGGCAATCATCACGGTGTCTGCCATTTTCGGCAGTGCGGCATTTTCGTTCTTTGCGTATCTTTCATCCTATGATATTCCTTCGCCGAAAGTGGAAGCGCTTACCGCGTATCCGGATTTTTCTGCTGTAATCAAGTGGAACAAGGTGCCCGGCGCCGAATACTATGTGCTGGAATACAAATACGACTATGTTCTGTATCGCGCAGAAACCCACGTTGTAAAAACAGCAAATAATTATCGTGTTGTCGAACGCGTAAAGGGAATTCTGAGCTTCCGTGTCAAAGCGGTGCTGAGAAAAAGCGAAAGCGAATTTTCAGATTGGAAGGAGTATGTCATACCTCCGCTTACGCTCGACACGCCGGAGCCTTTCCGGATTGCGCAATACAAAAAGGGCGAACAGATTGAAATCAGAATGCTCATCGACACCTGGAACCCTGTGACATATTATTACAGGAACAAAGAAGGTGTTGTCAAAGAGGGATATGTCAATTACTATGAGTTCTTTATTGTTGCGCCCGGCCAGGACAAAGATACGATGATGCTGCATCCCAAAAAAGTCATGAATGCCATGGATTTGAAAACATTTGATTTCGGATTCGGCAATGGCGAAAGCGGAGAATGGAAGATTTATTACAGAGCAACCACGTATGATTACGTGATTTATGAGCAAGGCGAATACGGAGACAGAATAATCGATATCATGTATGCGCCGTCGGACAACTGGGCAGAGGTGTTCTACACCATAATGCCGCAAACATAATTGGAATATGATCAGAAAGGATTTAAGAAATATAGCAATCATTGCACACGTCGACCACGGCAAAACCACGCTTGTGGACGCATTACTGAAACAGGGCGGAATGTTCCGTGAGAATCAGGTGGTCGAAACCTGTGTCATGGACAGCAACCCCCTCGAAAGAGAACGCGGAATCACCATACTTGCCAAAAACACTTCCTGCATGTATAATGATGTCAAAATCAATATTGTGGATACGCCCGGGCATGCGGATTTCTCAGGGGAAGTGGAACGTGTTCTCAAAATGATCAATGGTGTCGTCCTCTTGGTGGATGCCTATGAGGGGCCGATGCCGCAGACACGTTTTGTACTGCAGAAAGCGCTCGAAATGAAGCACCGCGTCATCATATGCATCAATAAGATTGACAAGCCGGACGCGCGTCCTCAGGAGGTGCTGGAAGAAATCTATGAACTGCTTCTGGACCTCAACGCCAACGAAGAGCAATTGGAAAGCCCCATCATTTACTGCTCGGGTAGAGCTGGCGTCGCAAGCTATACGCCGGACAAGTTGGGTACCGACCTTAAGCCGTTGTTTGACACGATACTGAAACACATCCTTCCTCCCGAGGGAGAAGACGATGCGCCTTTGCAGGTTCTTGTTTCTTCAATCGACTATAATGACTATGTGGGACGCATCGCCATCGGACGCATAGAACGCGGAAAAATGAAAACCAATCAGGAGGTCACCGTCTGCAACTACCATACGAACGAAGTGTATAATTCAAAAATAACCAACATCTATCAGTTCAATGGCCTTACAAGAATCAATGTCCAGAGCGCTTCCGTGGGGGATATCGTCTGCTTCAGCGGCATAGAAAACATTACAATCGGTCAAACCATTTGCTCGCCCGAAAAAGTGGAGCCGCTCAACTTTGTCAAAATATCGGAGCCTACTCTTCAGATGGTGTTCTCTGTGAACGACAGTCCGTTTGCAGGCAGGGAAGGCAAATTTGTCACGTCCAGGCACCTGCGGGCAAGGCTTTATAAAGAGCTTCTCAAGGATGTATCGCTGCGGGTTGAGGATACTGATACCACGGATTCGTTTGTTGTTTCCGGCAGAGGCGAAATCCATCTTTCCATCCTCATAGAAAATATGAGGAGGGAGGGATACGAATTTCAGGTGTCCATGCCGCAGGTCATCAATAAGGTTATCGACGGAGTCAATTGTGAGCCATATGAACGATTGACGATAGAAGTGCCGGACTGGGCAATGAGCACCATCATGGACGATATGGGCAGACGGCAGGGCGAGCTGACCAATATGCATACCTTCAACAACAGAGTCAAAATGGAATTCAGGGTGCCTGAAAGAGGACTTCTGGGATACAGAAACGACTTTTTGACAAACACAAAAGGTGAAGGCATCATGAGCAGCATCTTTGACGGATATGCTCCGGTCAAAAAGGCATTTTCCCGCAGATCTTCCGGTGCGCTTATCGCGTTTGAAACAGGGGAGGCTGTTACCTATGGATTGTTCAACGCGCAGGAAAGAGGCATATTGTTCATTGAACCCCAGACGCAGGTCTACGCGGGCATGGTGGTCGGATATTCTCCCAAACCGGACGATCTCTGCGTGAATGTCTGCAAGAAGAAGCATGTCACCAACATGCGCGCTTCCGGAAGCGATGAGGCGATGAGACTGGAGCCGCCGCGGAAATTTTCGCTTGAAGAATGCATTGAATTTCTTGACGAAGACGAAATGCTGGAAGTGACTCCGAAAACATTGCGCAT
Source organism: Clostridiales bacterium Firm_09 (assembly GCA_001604065.1). GTDB lineage: Bacteria > Bacillota > Clostridia > Christensenellales > DTU072 > Firm-09. The sequence continues at coordinate 45,123 of LVAO01000006.1, read as the reverse complement.
CCGTAAAATTATCCTGAATCACGATGAAAGAATGAGAAAAACCATGCGGGACAGAAAGAAATAGAATCAATATTTTCTCAGGAGGAAGAAAACATGAATCTGAGCGAATTGTGGGAATCCATTGTCGTTTTTTTTGCGGACAATGTTCTTTATGCGTGCATCGGAGGTGCTGCCCTGCTGCTGCTGGTAATCGTTCTTGTCGCGGCTTCATCGCGGGCAAAAAACAGGAAAAGAAAGGCCTCTCCTGAGACAAACGTGCAGACCGGATCCTCCGGACCGGTTGTGCCGGCGCAAGTGCCCGCACCCGCGGTCCCCCAAGCGTCCGTCAAAACCGCGCCGCGTTTTGAGACGGAACAGGATCCCTTAAAAGCGCCTGTTGCAGCCGAAAAACCTTGTGCCGCGGTCGGCCCCGTTGCCAAGAAGGAAGAAAATCCCAAGGTTGCCATCATGACGCCTGCAAAAGAACCTGCGAAAAGGATGAAGGAAACGCTTCCGCCTTCCGAGCCGCCGGCGCCGGAACCCGCCCAGATAGAAAGTGAAAAACTGGCGGATGCGCTCAAAAGGCCGGGTGTCATTCAGATTTATAAGGACAACGGCAACCGCTTTCGTTTTAAGGTTAAGGCTGCCAATGGTTTTGTAATCGGCCATAGCCAGGGTTATGCCAATAAATATTCCTGCAAAGGCGGCATAGACGCCGTAATCAGTATTGCGGACGCAGAAACCGTGGATGCGACCAAAAGCGATTATAAAGCTGTCATCGGCCGTCCCGCTTACGAAATCTACCGCGACAACGAGAACAAATTCCGCTTCCGCCTGCGTGCGGCCAACGCGGTCAATCTTCTGGCAAGCCAAGGCTATACAACCAAAGAGAATTGCTATAAAGGAATCAAAAGCCTCAAGCATATCGTCCTTAACCATACAATCAGCGAAGCTTAAGGACCAAACTTCACAAATACCTTATAAAGAGAATCTCGGTTATTTGAAAGAAGCATTATGCACCCAAACTGCATGATGCTTTTTGTTTGCATGGCAGCGGAACATTTTTCCCTTAGTAATGTTTACTTTATATTTATCGATTGGTTTTCTATTTTTTTACCCCCATTTTCCCTATTGACTTAAGTTTACATTTGCTTTATGATTATTATAATATGAATATGGCAATGAAATAAAAAAGGAGAGGATTTTTGAATATTGTTGTACTGGACGGCTATTGTCTGAACCCCGGAGATCTGGATTGGGAAGGATTCCGCACACTTGGCAATCTTACGGTCTATGACAGAACGCCGGCGGCGCAAATTGTAGAAAGGCAGGGCGATGCAGAAGCAATGCTGACCAACAAATGTATTATTTCGCGGGAAGTCCTGGATGCACTGCCCGGCCTGAAGTACATCGGAGAATTGGCGACCGGATACAATAACATTGACTATGTTTATGCCTCTGCAAAGGGCATTACGGTGACCAATATTCCTGCATACAGCACAGAGAGCGTAGTTCAGCATGTTTTTGCCTTACTTTTCGAAATTGTGAACAAAACCAGCATGCATGCAGCTTCTGTCCGGCAGGGGGATTGGGTCCGATCAAGAGATTTCTGTTATTACGAAAAGATAAGCGAATTATCGGGCAAGACGATCGGCATAATAGGATATGGGCGCATCGGAAGACGTGTCGCAGAAATTGCAGAGGCGTTTGGGCTGAATGTGGTTGCCTACAACAAAGGAAAATCCGGTGCGGCGGGCGTCAAGGGCAAGCTGGTTTCTTCTCTTGAAGAACTTTATCGCGTCAGCGATATTGTTTCGCTCAATTGCCCGCTGAATGCAGAAAACGCGGGAATGATCAACAAGGCTGCCATAGACAAGATGAAGCCCGGCGTTATCCTCATCAATACGGCAAGAGGGGGACTTATCAATGAGTCGGATCTTGCAGAAGCGTTATGGGAAGGCCGAGTAGCCGCTGCGGGGCTGGATGTTCTCGGCAAAGAGCCGCCGCTGTCAGACAATCCCTTGCTTGCGGCGCCGCGCACGGTCATAACGCCGCATATTGCCTGGGCAACGACAGAAGCGCGCAGGAGGCTGATGAAGATTGCCGAAGAAAACCTGCGCGCTTATCTTGCGGGCGCGCCGATCAATAAAATCAATTGATGTCCGAACAGAATAAAATACAGAAGAAAGGATAAAAAAGGTAACAAAAGGGTTAAGGATTACATAATGGAAAAAATTGCAATTATTGATTTAGGATCCAACTCTGCAAGACTGGTGATTGCGGAAATCCTTGACGGAGGATATTTTACCGTCATTGACGAGCTCAAAGAGCCTGTCCGGCTTGCTCAGGATATGGAGATTGACGGCTTTTTGCGTCCTCTCCGCATGGCGCAGACCATCAAAACTCTGCGCACCTTCCGGACGCTGTATGAAAGCCACAAAGTGGACAAGGTGTTTGCATATGCGACAGCGGCCGTTCGCCGCGCAAAAAACCAGAAAGCATTTGTGGACGAAGTGCAGACCGCTTGCGGTATAAAACTGACGGTGATTTCACAGGAAGAAGAGGCTACTTTTGTTTATCAGGGTGTCATCAATTCTATGGATATCCCAAAAGGGCTGATTGTTGACATCGGGGGCGGCAGCGTCAAAATGATATACTACAACCGCCGTGTGATGATCGCCCAGGATACGCTTCCTTTCGGAGCCGTGACGCTGACAGAAAAATTTTCAAATTATGTCCATCCAGAAGAACGTGCTCTGGCAATCGAGAATTATGTGACCGAACATCTTGTCAAGCTTCCCTGGCTCAAAGAAATCGATCCCGAAACACAGCTGATCGGTGTGGGCGGTTCTATCCGCAACCTCGGCAAAATCAGCAGGAGACTCAAGAAATATCCCCTTGATATGGCACACAATTACCGGGTGCCCTTTGACGAATTTGACACCATATACGACACCATCAAGCCTTTGGATATCGACAAGACATCCAGAATCAAGGGCTTGTCCAGCGCGCGCGCGGATATATTTCCGGCGGCGCTTTCCGTGATTGCATCCATAAAGAATTTCCGTTATGATTCTGCAAAATTCGGAGAGCTTATCATCAGCGGGGCGGGGCTCAGAGAGGGGGCGATGTTCCGCTATGCCGCGCCTTCGGTCGCCGAAAAACCCATCAGCGATATTCTCGGACACAGTATCTATACCTGGATACATCATTTTAATATGAATGCTGCGCATGCAGAGCATGTATTCGAACTGTCCATGCAGTTGTTCCGTCAGCTTAAGGTTCTTCATAAGCTGCCCCGTCCTTATGTCAAGGTTCTGCGTGTTGCCAGCATGCTGCATGATATCGGCAGCAGCTTCAAATTCTATGATCATCACAAGCATTCCATGTATATCATTCTCAACAGCAACCTTTACGGCATACCGCAAAAGGACCTGGTGCTTGCGGCGATTGTCGCGGGACTTCACAGCAAGGACGGACTGGAGAATCTGGATATCTCCAGATTTGCCTCCATGCTGACCGAAGAGGATCTGGATGCCGTCAGGAAACTGGGTGTGATTGTCCGCATTGCAGAATGCTTTGACAGAAGCTGCGGCGGTCTTATTACCGGCCTGAGTTGCGATGTCCTCGGCGACAGCGTCATCATGAAAACCAAAACGCTGGGCGACGTGACACTTGAAATCAAGGATGCAACCGAAGCGACTCCGGAGTTCCGCAAAGCCTTCCATAAAAATCTTGAAATTCTGTAGCCATCATGAAAAATAAGATCTTGCTTGCATCGCGTTCCCCGAGAAGGCGGGAACTTCTTTCAAGAATCGTTTCGGACTATGACGTACAGGCGCCCGAGGCGGATGAAGATGTCGTCTGCGCAACTCCCGAACAAACGGTTCTTGCCGTTGCGCAAAGAAAGATACAGGCGGCTGAGAAGAAAGAACAATATGATGCCGTCATTGCCTGTGACACACTGGTATATCTGGACGGCAAATATTATGGCAAGCCTTGCACCCGTCAGGAAGCGGTGGACATGCTCAAAGAGCTTTCGGGCAGGACACATACCGTCTACAGCGGATTTATTGTCCGTACCGGCTCAAGAGAAATCAAGGAGGCTGTCGCGTCGGAAGTCACGTTCCGCAAGCTGACGGAAGAAGAAATCGTCCGATATGTCGATACCGAACAGCCGTATGACAAGGCAGGTGCTTACGCGGTGCAGGACGGCAGACTGGTCGCATCCTATAAGGGCGACTATACCAATATCATGGGACTTCCCGTAGAAGCGGTAAAAAAAGCGCTTGCAGAGCTGCACATTATATAGACCCCACGGAGTACACAATGCGCAAAAGAACAATCATTGTCGATATGGGCACCTCAAACGTCTCTGTATTTTACAAGACAATAGTTTTGCGGGAGCCCGATATTGCTTTGGTGCGCCGCAAAAACGGTCTTGAGCTTGTCGCATTCGGCAACGAAGCCCTCCGCAAAGCGGGCAGCATCGATGAGCGCATGAGCTTTATCAACCCTGTATCGGATGGTGTCATTGTCAATGCAGAAGTTGCAAGTCTGGTGATAGCGCATTGCATCGGCAAGGTTGTGCCCCATCGTTTTTGGGAGCCTGTGGAATTGATTGCGTTGATTCCATGCGGATTGTCGATTGCCGAACGCGAAAATACAGAAAACGCTTTTCGAAAAGCGGGCTTCGGCGATGTGACGCTTGTGGAAAGTATCCTCGGCTTGCTGCCGTTTATAGACAAAAGAGGGAGTGCTGCCGCAGTCATCGGCGGCGGGACAACAGAATTCGCCGTTCTGAACGATAAGGGTATTGTATCGGCGTGTTCTCTCAATGTCGCCGGGCGCGAAATGGACAAGCGCATCCGGGAAAGGGTGCTGGACAGCTATAATATTTCCATCAGCGATTTTACTGCCGAAAAATTAAAAAAGGAAATCGGAAGTCTGTACATAAACAATATGTCTTCTGCAGAAGTTGCTGGCAGAGGCATACTGGACAAAACACTGCGGAAGGAGATGGTCGGCGCGGATGTGATCCGGCCGGCGCTTACCTGGTGCTATAAAAAAATTGTTGAGGTTGCAGAAAGCCTGTTCACAACAATCCCATCCGATATGATTGCCCAAGCAAGCGCGCGCGGGTTATATCTTGCGGGCGGCGGAGCGGCACTTGAGGGCGTGCAGGACTACTTTGCAAAATACTTGCGCATTCCCGTTGTCATTGACCCGGAACCTGAAACGGCCGTTTTGCGCGGCATCGGAGAGCTTGCCCAAAGCGGCAGACTCAAAGAGATTCTGCGCATGAAATAACGGGCAGAATCATGATTTTCAGAGATCGAATACGGCGGAAAGCGAATCCGGAAGCAGAAAAAATTTTTTGAATTTCCCCACTATCTTGGTATTATTGATTCATCAAATACGTCTGTTTGGCGGACACTGTTTTTTTGCTCTTGAAATTATCGTTGTCAAACTTTCTTCAAAGTGATATACTTACATTGTTTCAGCAATAATCAGAGGGAGCACTATGAGAAAAGAAGATCTAAAGCATCAGATTTTTACCATCCCGAATATACTGACGTATCTGCGGGTCGTGGCGATTCCTTTTTTTATGTATTACACAATTGCACGAAATACCTATATTCTGCAGTCTGCGGAGTTTCCCGAAGGCTTTCCGCTGATAGGTCTTATAATTATGGTTGCGGCGGCATCCACGGATATCTTTGACGGCATGATCGCAAGAAGATTCCATCAAGGTAGCGATCTCGGGACTATGCTCGATCCGTTGGCCGATAAACTGATGCATACGATGGCGGTATTGTCGTTGACCATAGCGGGTCTGGTGCATTGGATATTTATTGTTCTTCTGCTTCTCAAAGAAGCTGTGATGATTGCAGGCGGCATTTATATGGCAAACTCCAGCAAAATGATACGGGCGAATATCATGGGCAAAATCGCTTCAGCGACAATTTCAGCCGGTGTATTTTTAAGCTATTTCCATGTATTTTTTGCGCAGAAGGCGTTTAATCTTGATTGGATCATACTTGGAGCCGGTATTTTGCTGACCTATGTTGCGTTTTTCAATTATCTGAAGCAAGCCATTCCGATCATCAGAAAAATCATGACGGAGAGGAAATCCGAAAGATTAAAGGATTAATATCATTTCGAACGAGGTTGTACCCATGACGTTACCAAAAAATTATGTACCCCAGTCTTTTGAAACGGAAATCTATCAGAACTGGGAAGAAAAGGGTTATTTTACCCCACAGATTGACCCCGGCAAAGCGCCTTACAGCATTGTGATTCCGCCGCCCAACATAACCGGACAGCTGCATATGGGGCATGCGCTCAACAATACCATACAGGATATTATTATCCGGCATAAGAGAATGCAGGGATTTTCGACCCTGTGGCTTCCGGGTACCGACCATGCGAGCATTGCTACCGAAGTAAAAATCGTCGAACAGCTTCATAAAGAAGGTCTGACCAAAGAGAGCATCGGGCGTGAAGAGTTTCTGAAGCGCGCCTATGCCTGGAAGGAGACCTACGGCGGACGTATTGTCCGGCAGTTGCGCCGTTTGGGAAGCTCCTGCGACTGGACGCGCGAGGCATTCACGATGGACGAACGTTGCTCCAGAGCGGTACGCGAGGTTTTTGTCAACCTTTATAAACAAGGCAAAATCTATCGCGGCAGCCGCATCATCAACTGGTGTCCCGACTGCAGAACCGCGCTCTCCGATGCGGAGGTCGAATATGAGGCGCGGGACAGCTTTTTGTGGCATATCCGCTATCCTTTTGAGGACGGCAGCGGCTATATCGTTGTAGCGACCACCAGACCGGAGACCATGCTGGGCGATACTGCAGTGGCAGTCAATCCCGCCGATGAGAAATACAAGTCTGCTTTGGGCAAAAAGCTCAGGCTGCCGCTTACGGACAGGCAGATTCCCGTCATAGCGGACGGCTATGTCGAGATTGGTTTCGGTTCCGGCGCGGTCAAAATTACGCCTGCCCATGATCCCAATGACTTTGAAGTGGGACTCCGGCACAATCTTCCGGTCATCCGCGTCATGGACGACTCCGGCATAATGAACGAGAATGCTTATGCGTATAAAGGATTGGACAGAGACACCGCGCGCAAAAAGATTGTAGAAGATCTCATGGCGCTGGGTCTGATTGAAAAAACAGAGCCGTACTCTCATAATGTCGGAGAGTGTTACCGCTGCAAAAGCATTGTTGAGCCGATTGTCAGCAAACAATGGTTTGTGAAGATGGATGAACTTGCCAAACCCGCCATCAAAGCCGTACGCACCAATAAAATCGTTTTCATACCCGAACGTTTTTCGAAAACCTATTTCAATTGGATGGAGAATATCAAGGACTGGTGCATCAGCCGTCAATTGTGGTGGGGACATCGCATACCCGCTTGGTACTGCGGGGACTGCGGCGAGGTGATTGTAGAAAAAACCGATCCCACTGTCTGTCCCAAATGCGGCGGCAAAAACCTCAGACAGGATGAAGATGTGCTGGATACCTGGTTTTCCAGCGCACTTTGGCCTTTCTCAACCCTCGGCTACCCGGAGATGACGGCGGATCTGAAGTACTTTTATCCTACAAATGTGCTGGTAACCGCTTACGATATCATTTTTTTCTGGGTGGCGCGTATGATTTTTTCCGGAATCGCGCATATGGGAGAAATTCCTTTCCCGGAGGTGCTCATACATGGTCTGGTACGTGATTCGCAGGGACGCAAGATGTCCAAATCTTTGGGCAACGGAATCGATCCTCTGGAACTCATCCAGAAATACGGCGCGGATGCGTTGCGTTTTTCGCTTTGCACAGGCGTTGCGCCTGGCTCCGATATCCGCTTCGGAGAAGAAAAATTGGAGCCTTCACGCAATTTCCTGAATAAGATCTGGAACGCGGCAAAATTCGTTCTGACCGGTTCCGAGGGCAGAAAGCTGCCGGTGTTCGGCACCTTCCGCCTTGACCACGCGGACAAATGGATACTGTATAAGCTGGATAAGACCGTATCGGAAGTCAATGCAAATATCAGAAAATACGAATTGGGCCTTGCATCCGCAAAGCTGTATGATTTTGTGTGGAGCGACTTCTGCGACTGGTATATCGAACTTTCCAAGACCGCGTTGTATGGCACCGACGAAAAAAGAAAGGACGAAACGCTGTCGGTGCTGACCTATGTCCTCAAAACGATTCTCAAACTGATGCATCCCTTTACGCCGTTCATCACAGAAAGAATCTGGCAGGAGATCGGCGAATCGGATACCATTATGTTGGAGAAATATCCTGCGCATTGCAAGAAATTTGCTTATGCAAAGGATTTTGAGCGCTTTGAAAACGTCAAAGAAATCATCCGTTCCGTCCGCAACCTCCGGGCGGAGACCGGTGCCGCACCGTCCAGAAAACTGACGTTGTATATCATCACTGCGGATCAGGCCTATGTCGCAAAGAGTGCCCCCTATATTTCCAAGCTTGCCAACGTGGGCGATATCCGCTATATTTCTTCGCGGGAAGAACTCAAAGAGAAGGTTTCTAGCGTGCTGCTTGAGCATTCCGAAATCTTTGTGCCTTTGGGCGAACTTATCGATATCGACAAAGAGATTGAGCGGCTCAATAAAGATCTCAATAAAGCGCGTCAAGAAGTCGCACGCTGCACCAATCTTCTTGGCAATCCCGGTTTCACCGGCAAGGCGCCCAAGCAGCTCATCGAAAAGGAGACTGCCAACCTCGCGGCCGGACAAGAGCTGTGCAGCAAACTGGAGAAACGCATCAAAGAGCTGCAGGGATAAAGTTTTCTTTGGACGCAAAATAAGAAACATTTCGCGCAGAACCAACAAAATACGCCCTTTCCACGATGATATCATGAGGAGAGGGCGTTTTTATATGGGCAGAAGAATCGTAGTGACATCGGGAAAGGGCGGCGTCGGCAAAACCACGGTAGTGGCCAACCTCGGCATTGCCTTGGCGCTCGGCGGCGTTTCCGTTGTGCTGGTGGACGGGGATATCGGCTTGAATAACCTCGACGTAGCATTGTCTGCAGAAAACCGCATTATTTATGATATCGGCGACGTTGTGGCAAAAAAATGCAGATTGAAACAGGCGCTGATACGCGATGAGAATCTTGACAATCTGTATCTGCTTCCTTCTGCAAAGCTGCTCCCGCAGGACAGCATCAGCGCGCAGGCCTTCTGCGCAGTCATCAATGAACTGGATAAGGATTTTGATTATGTCATCATTGACTGCCCCGCAGGCATCGAACAGGGTTTTCACCGCGCTGTTTTGCCTGCTAGAGAGGCCTTGGTTGTCACCACGCCGCATATCAGCGCAGTGCGCGACGCGGACAAGGTGCTGGGACTGCTGACGACTTATAATATCAAAGAAATCGGATTGATTGTCAACCGTGTGCGCGGAGACCTCGTCATAAAAGAAGAGGCGATGAGCGCACGGGAAATTGCGGAGCTTCTTCATACACCGCTGCGCGGAGCCATCCCCGAGGACGATAAATTGGGATTTTCCGGAACGTTTGCCGAGACCGGCAGCGAACGCTGTTACAATGCTTATAAGATGCTTGCCGAGGCCGTCGCTTGCAAAGGCGGCAAAGTGTACGATTGCGAGCGTCCGTTCCAAGGACTGATATACAGATTCATCCACAGGAGAGGATAAGAATATGAAACAGGATGGAAAAAACTCAATCATACGTCTCAAAAGGGTTCTGCTGACCGATAAAGACAATCTTCCCAACGGATTGATGAAGGTGCTGCGTGCGGACCTTGACCGGGTTCTAGGCAGTTATTTTGATTATTCTCCGGACTCATTGAAAGTTGACGTCGATATCGATTCCAATGGCCGTTATTGTTTTCGCGCCGAAGCAGTTGCCGAAAGAGTGAAGACGGTCAAAACGATATAATTTCAAAAGGAATGCTTTGAGTTTTTGAATGCGCAGGGACCTGCTGCGGTCTGGCTTCAATCACGGTACCCGGATAGCGTGACAAGTATAGCATGTATGCTTTTCCGGCCGCTTCAAGCCAGAGGTTGCGAAGCATGCAGGAAATACTTAAGCGGAAAAACTATAGATTGACACTATTCATTCTATATGCTACCATATATAGTGTTTTTTTATGCGCTTTTACATAGGAGGATGTATGCCCGAAAAGGATTATAATGCCCAAAATATCGTCGTCATGGAGGGCCTGGATGCGGTCAGGCTGCGTCCCGGAATGTATATCGGCACGACCGGCGCAAAAGGACTTCACCATATTTTATGGGAAATTGTTGATAATTCCATGGACGAGGCGGCAAACGGTTATGCCGACCGCATCGACATTGTCATCAATGAAGACAATTCTGTTTCAGTTGAGGACAACGGCAGAGGCATTCCGGTTGATATTCATCCCAAATATAATAAAAGCGGCGTAGAGCTTGTTTTTACGATGCTTCACGCAGGCGGAAAATTCGATAACAACGAATACAAGTTTTCCGGCGGTCTGCATGGTGTGGGTGCATCCGTTACCAATGCCCTTTCCAAATGGCTGACGGTACAGGTTTATCGCGACAAATTGGAATATCGTCAGGAGTTCCACAGCCCGATTGTAAATGGCAAGGTGAAAAGCGGTGTGACGAAGACACCGCTTATCGTCGTGGGAAAAACCAATAAGCTGCGGGGAACGAAGGTGACTTTTCTTCCCGACGAAGCCGTCTTTGGCAAAGAGGTGTTTGACTTCAACGAAATCAAAAAAAGAATCCGCGAGCTTGCCTACCTTAATAAGGGCGTCACGCTTTCTGTCACCGATCTCCGTTCAACGGATGAAGAAGGCAAACCCAGAAACAGCGTTTTTATGTTTAAGGGAGGTCTGGAAGACTTTGTACGCTATATTAACAGTTCAAAAGAACTGCAATCCCCCAAAGTAATCTATCTGGAGGGCGCAAGCGAAAATTTTGAATTGCAGTTGGCCATCCAATATACAACCAATTACGGCGAAACGGTTATTTCGTACGTCAACAACATTCCGACAACCGAAGGCGGCACGCACGAAACCGGATTCAAATCCGCCATGACCCGATGTTTTAACGATTATGCGAGAAAGAACAATCTGCTTAAAACAAAGGACAGCAATATTATCGGCGACGATTACCGCGACGGTATGACGGCGATCCTCAGTATAAAAATGCAGAATGTCCAGTTTGAAGGGCAAACAAAAACCAAGCTGGGCAATCCGGAAGTCAAAAGTATTGTGGAGTCCATTGTCGGAGAGAAGCTGGATGAGTATCTGTCCCAACCCAAAAACAAAGATATAGGCAATCTGATTGTAAAAATCGGGCTTAATTCAAGTAAGGTTAGGGATGCCGAAAAACGCGCAAAGGATGCCCAAAGGCAAAAAAACGCCATGACGGGCAGTGTCCTTATCGGCAAGTTTTCTGCCTGCTCCGGAAGAAACGCCGACAACAACGAGCTTTTTATTGTAGAAGGGGATTCTGCAGGCGGCTCTGCTAAGCAGGGACGTGACAGGAGCTTTCAGGCGGTACTTCCCTTGCGCGGCAAACCTTTGAATTGTGAGAAGAAGCGCAAGGAACAGATTATCGCCAACGAAGAAATCAAGACCATCATTTATGCGCTGGGAACCGATTATGATAAGGATTTTGATATTTCAAATCTGAAATATAATAAAGTCATCATTCTGGCCGATGCAGATCAGGACGGCGCGCATATCCGCGCGATTCTTCTGACTTTTTTCTACCGGTACATGCGCCAGCTTATAAGCGAGGGCCATGTCTATATCGGGATGCCACCTCTTTATAAAATAGAGAGGAAGGGCGAAGTCCAATACGCTTATGATGACGAGGAGCTGGATAAGCTTCTGGAGGGTGTGAAGGGCCCGTATACGCTGCAGCGTTATAAAGGACTGGGCGAGATGAATCCCGAGCAGCTTTGGGAAACGACGCTGAATCCGCAGAAGCGTACGCTGATGCGCGTGACCGTGGAAGATGCCGCCGAAGCAGAACGGATGATATCGACCCTGATGGGCGACGATGTTTCGGCGAGAAAGGATTTTATTTACGACAACGCAAACTTCAATAAGGTTGACACGTTTGCGGAGAAGTACGGAGGATAGCATGGCAAGGCAAAAAGCATTTGATATCAGGGACAATTTTGTCGAAAACATCATCGAAAAACCGATTGAAAAAGTGCTTCCCGATTCTATGATGCCGTACTCCGAAGCGGTCATTATGGACAGAGCTCTCCCGCGCATTGAGGATGGCCTGAAGCCTGTGCAGCGTCGCATTCTCTATGCGATGAGCGAACTGGGCATGAAACCGGACAGCGCATATAAAAAGTCTGCGCGTGTTGTGGGCGAATGTCTGGGCAAATATCATCCGCATGGCGACTCCTCCGTTTATGATGCGATGGTGCGTATGGCGCAGGGATTCAATATGCGTATGCCGCTTGTGGACGGACATGGCAACTTCGGTTCTGTCGACGGCGATCCCGCCGCGGCTATGCGGTATACCGAGGTCAGGCTTCAGCCGCTTGCAATGGAGCTTCTGCGGGATCTGGACAAAAATACCGTCCGCTGGAACAAGAATTTTGACGACACGCTGGAAGAACCGGACGTGCTGCCCGGCAGATTTCCCAATCTTCTGGTCAACGGCGCGACAGGCATTGCAATCGGGCTTGCGACCAATATCCCTTCGCACAATTTGACAGAAATCATTGACGGCTGTGTCGCAATGATCGAACAGCCCTCGATCAAGCTGCCGGATCTTCTTAAGATTATCAAGGGCCCGGACTTCCCGACGGGAGGCTTTCTTCTTAATGAAGGCCTGGAAGAGATGTATGCGACCGGCAAGGGGAAAATCATACTGCGTGCAAAGTCCGACATCGAGAATGCGGAGGGAGACAAACAGAACATTGTCATTACCGAAATCCCTTACGGAGTCAACAAGAAAACACTTCTTGAGAAGATTTTTGAGCTGAAAGAGACCAAGAAAGACGAGATGGGATGCATTGCCGATGTCGCGGACGAGTCTGACAGAAACGGCATGCGGATTGTCATCAAACTGAAGAAGGGGGAGGACGCCGTAAAGATCTATAATTATCTGCTCCAGAAAACCGATCTGCAGACCAATTTCAATGTTAATATGGTGGCCATTGCCGCCGGCAAACCCAGACAAATGGGGATAATAGAAATCCTTAAATATTATCTGGAATATCAGCGCGGCATTATTCTTAAGCGCAGCCAGTATGAGATCGGCCTGGCAAAAAAACGCGAGCATATTCTGGAGGGTTTTTCACTTATCCTGCCTGCAATTGACGAAGTGATTGCCATCATCAGAGGGTCATCGACACGTAATGAGTCCAAAGTCAAGTTGCGTGAACGTTTTTCTCTCTCAGAGGCGCAGGCGGAGGCGATCTTATCGTTGCAGCTGGGCAATATCAACAAGCTGGATGTATACAAATTCGAAGCGGAGCTGGCAGAGCTGCAAAAAACAATCGGCCGCCTTTCGGAAATCATCGCATCGCCGCGCGCACAGATGTCTGTGGTGCGCGAAGAGCTTTTAGAAATCCGCGACAAATACAAATCAAAACGTCTGACGACGATTGTGGACAGTCTGGATGCAATTGATATCAAACCTTACGACCCGACCAAGCGCTCTTCCAAACTGGGTGTAGTTGTCATAGATGCCGATGGCGGTGTCAAGCTGTTGTCCAGCCGCAATTATCTTTCTTCAAACCGGGAGGCAGAAGACTGTGATTATGATGCGCTTGCCGTTTCAATGGCAGAAACGGGAGGCGGCAAAGAAACTTTCATATTCGGCAATCTGGGCAACTGCTACAAATCCGTTACGGATTTTGTAAAAGAAAAACGCTGGGGAGAATGCGGCAGCACGCTTGCAAGCTGCTATCCGGGCGCACCCGAAAAAGAAAAAGCGGTTTTTGCTGTCTCTTTTGACCCGGAAAAGGACGCCGAAAAGGATTTTTATCTCTACACAAAGCAAGGCAATGTCAAGAAATCACAGTTCAGAAGTTATTTTGTCAACAAAGAAAGCTATCAGGTATGCGTGCTCAAAGAGGGGGATGAGATCATCGGCGGAGAATTTGCAGAGCCCAATGCTTCCATTCTGTTTGTTACTTCCGACGGACTCTGCGTCAACACCGATGCGGAGGATTATCCCGTGCAGGGACGTATTGCGGGCGGTGTAATAGGGGTCGCGCTGAATGAGGGGGCAAGCGTGGTCTATGCCGGGCAGACGACGGTGGAGGCCGAACAGGAAGGGAATAAGGATGTCTTTTATCCGCTCGGAGAAATAGCCGTCATTACAGACAGCGGCTATGCCAAAAAAGTCATTGCTCGCGAATTTGAACGGATGAAACGCAACCGCAAAGGCGTCAGAATAATCGACTTGGGAGAAAGAAACAGTGTTATCTTTGCAGGGAAGGTTCTGGACGCTTTTTCCTTAGCCATCATTGACAATGAAAAAAATATTACCGTTCTCAACACGGAACAGATACGCATTGACAGGCGGGAAAGCAAAGGCAAGCCTGTTATAAGGGGTACAAAAATTGATAAGGTCATACATCACATCGATGAAGCCTCTGATTAATCTGTAAATAAGAAAAATCGGGCGGAATTATGCCGCCCGGGGCAGAAGATGAGCAGCTGATATTTTCTTGGGAGGACGATTCCTGTCATGGGGCAGTGCAGGATGGCAACTGCCTCAGGAATTGCTTTTTTGATTTCATTAAAAGGCAAAATAAAAAAATATCAAATAGTTATTGACATCTGTCAGAAACAGAGTATAATAATAATTGACATATGTCAGAATCAAACAAGGAGGTGTTTGCCGATGCCGATGAGAGATGGTACCGGTCCGTTGGGCCTGGGAACAATGACAGGACGCCGACTTGGATTCTGCAACAGCAATGCGTCTTCCGTACAGGGAAGAGGTTTCGGATTCGGACGTAGATTCTGCTTAAGAAGGTATCTTGATATAGCCAACCAATCGCAATCCGTTCAAAAACAGAATCAGCCGGTCAATCCGTCGCAAAGCAACAAGGTGTGAGACCACAGGAGAACGCCCCTGTGGTCGGACAGGAGGAACCAAAGAATGCCCAGACCGAAGAAATGGAGAAAAGTATGCTGTCTTCCCGAAATCAATCGTTTCGGCCCCATAGGAAGCACGCCGGAAGGTGTGATTGTCATGTCCGTCGATGAATATGAAACCGTCCGCCTGATTGATTTTGAAGGAATGACGCAGGAAGAGTGCTCGGAACATATGAACGTCGCACGTACGACTGTGCAGGGGATATATGACGCTGCGCGCAAAAAAATCGCGGATTCATTGGTCAACGGAAAAACCCTTCTGATTGAAGGCGGAGAATATTTTCTGTGCGACGGCAGAGGAGGACAATGCGGAGGTATGGGCTGCCGCAGAAGCCGGGCAGGACGGAGGAATGATTGTCCGCCCGATGACGATAATAAAAGGAGTGAAACATGAAAATTGCCATACCGGTAAATGAAAGCGATATGAAGTCGGAAGTATGTCCATCTTTCGGGAGGGCGCCGTATTTCCTTCTTTATGATACGTCGACAAAAGAGAGTATATTTATTGAAAATCCCGCGGCAAACAGTCCGGGAGGAGCTGGCATACAGGCTGCGCAAACGCTTATTGATCAAGGAGTCAAAGTCATCATCGCTCCCAGATACGGCGAAAACGCCGCGAAGGTGCTGATTGACGGAGAAGTCAAGGTTTATAAGAATCTGCCCGGAAGCGCCGAGTCCAACCTCGCCGCATATCAGGACAATCGTCTGGAGTACCTTGCGGATATACATCCCGGGTTTCATCATCATGGCAGGTAAAAAAATTGCGGTTTTAAGCGGAAAAGGCGGAACGGGAAAAACACTTGTTGCCGTCAATCTTGCCGCAGCGGCAAAAAACTCCTGCTATGTCGATTGCGATGTCGAGGCACCGGACGGGAAGCTGTTCTTCAGACCTGAGATTGCCGAAACCAAGGAGGTATGCGTTCTTGTGCCGCGCATTGATCTGTCAGAATGCACCGCATGCAAAGTCTGCGTGGAGTTCTGCCGCTTCCATGCGCTGGCATTTGGCAAAAAGCCTGTTGTTTTTGATGAAGTCTGCCACTCCTGCGGCGGTTGCGCGCTGGTTTGCCCGCAGAAGGCAATAAAAGAAACCGCACGCATCGTGGGCATGATAGAAAAAGGTGTTTCGGAGGGTGTACAGACTTTTTGCGGCTCCATGAACATGGGAGAAGCGACCGGCGTTTCTGTTATCCGACAACTGATGGATTCTGTAAAAAATGAAACAAGATTGACGGTCATCGACTGCCCGCCGGGAAGTGCCTGCTCGGTGATGGAAAGCATCCGGGAAGCGGACTACTGTGTGCTTGTCGCGGAGCCGACTGTTTTTGGCGCGCATAATCTGGCTATGGTCTATGAACTTGCGCTGCTTTTCAAAAAGCCTTGCGGTGTTGTCCTCAATAAATGCGGCGATGGCAACAATCCTTCGCGGGAGTTCTGTTTGCAGAACGGCATAGGCATTCTGGCCGAAATTCCCTTTGACAGCGCATTGGGAAAGCTGAATTCGGAGGGTAAAATCGCAGTACGTGTTGATTATCCCAAAAAAGAACTTTTTTTTGCGCTTCTTGCCAGAGTGCGGGAGGCGGCAGAATGAAACAGCTTCTGATTCTCAGCGGCAAGGGGGGCACCGGCAAAACAACGGTTGCAGGCGCGTTTATTGAGCTTTTGAAGGCGGAGGCGTATGCCGATTGCGATGTTGACGCGCCCAATCTTCATCTGATTGCGGGGCGGGACGATTCGCCGCAAGCAAAAGAATATTACGGTTTGCCCAAGGCGCATATTGTTGAGGAGAAATGCGTCGGATGCGGCAACTGTGAAGCCCGATGCAGATTTTCTGCCGTCAGACATGATGCAGGTTATCATATTGACCCATTTTCCTGTGAAGGATGCGGTGTATGTGCGGCGGTCTGTCCGTCCGGCGCTATCGTTATGAAGGCCCAAGCGGGAGGAGAGCTTCTTCTTTATACCGAAGGGGCCGTCTTTTCTACGGCGAAATTGAAAATGGGCGGCGGCGCCTCCGGCAAGCTGGTGACCGAAGTAAAAAAACAACTTGCTTCGGCGTATCGCGGGCAGGGGCTTGTTGTGATAGACGGGTCCCCGGGAATCGGGTGTCCGGTCATCGCTTCGCTGTCGGGAGTCCAAATGGCGCTTATTGTAGCAGAGCCTTCGATCTCTGGTCTGAGCGATATGGAAAGGATCATTCAAACAGCCCGCTTCTTCGGCACGCCGCTTGCCGTATGCGTCAACAAGGCGGATACCAATGCGGCGATAACCCAAAAAATAAAAGAATATTGCGCCGCAGAAGGCATCGCTTATGCGGGAAGTATCCCGTACGATGCAGAGGCGGTAAGAGCTGTGAATTCAGGCGCCACAATTGCGCATCTGGACAGTCCATGCGGAAGAGGAGTGCGCGCCGTGTTTCAGAAAGTAATAGAAATTCTGCAGAATAACGACATTATTGAATAAAATCCCGTATGGGAAAAGGAGAATCGTTTTATGAAAATAGCTGCAGCCTGCGAAGGCACCAACATAACAGGACATTTCGGCCATTGCGAAAACTTTATGATTTTTTCTGCCGAAGGAACAACTGTCAAGGACGCCGTTTCTGTTCCGAATCCCGGACACAGGCCGGGTTTTTTGCCCAATTATCTTCATGGACTGGGCGTCAATGTAATCATCTCCGGGGGAATGGGCAGCGGTGCGATCGATATTTTCAATGATTTGAAGATAGAAGTGATTACCGGCGCGTCCGGTGATGCCCGCACTGCCGCGGAGCGGTACCTGAAGGGTGAACTGAAATCCTCCGGTTCGGTATGCCATGAGCATCAGCATAAGGATACCTGCGGCGGATAAGCATTCTTCTCAGGTGTTCTTAGGCAGATAAACCGCTGATTTTGGTTATGAAGGACGGCGCATTTTCTTAAAGATGAGTTGCATATCGGGCAACATTTTTTTGAATTGCCTATTTACATCCTCCGCAGGATGGAGCATAATGATTCCAGTATGGAGGAAAAGGCGATGGAACAGAAAAGGAAGTTGCTTACCTATACCAAATCAGAAAGAAACGTCTATCTGCTTTCAATGCTCGGGCAGAATATTACCTACAACATCATCGGCGCAGGACTGGCGTATTATCTTCAGTTCACCATTCTGATTCCGGCGATGACCGTTGGC
The DNA here is from genome assembly GCA_001604065.1 of Clostridiales bacterium Firm_09. Taxonomy (GTDB): domain Bacteria; phylum Bacillota; class Clostridia; order Christensenellales; family DTU072; genus Firm-09. Next base: position 26,860 of record LVAO01000006.1, on the reverse strand, counting down.
ATCATCATGACGCTGGCAAGGGTATGGGATGCGGTCAATGATTTCATGATGGGGACGATTGTTGATAAAACACGTACAAAATGGGGCAAATGCAGGCCGTATCTTATTTTTATTCCGCTTCCGATTTATATTTTCACCGTCCTGTGCTTTACCAATTTCGGCTTTTATGAAATAGGTGGCAATGCCGCGCGCAATGCGTTGATTGTCGGCTGGGCGGCATTCACTTATGTGCTTTATGGCATGACTTATACAATAGGCGACATTCCGCTCTGGGGAGTGACGGCGCTCATGACCGAGGACGATAAAGACCGCAACAAACTTCTTTCGCTGGCAAGGATAGCGGGTGATTTCGGCGGCGGCGTCATTCTCCTGTTGATTCTTCCTGTGGCGCTTGCCATAAGCGGCAAGCTGGCAGAAACCATGGGCGGCCCCAATGGAGAACGGTACGGTTTTCTGGTGACGGTGCTCATTTTCGGATTTGTCGGATATGTGCTGTTTCAATTATGCGGTTTCAAGATACGTGAGCGTATTCCTTCTTCAAAAAAGAAATATACCATGAAAGAAAATTTCAAAATCATCTGGGGCAATAAGCCATTCCGACAGATTCTTTTGTCGGGTATTCTCGGCAGTCCAAAAATGCTGATTGCTCTCGCCGTGATGCCTTTGGTTACCTATTATTTTGCCAGCAAAGACTCGACGCAGGCGCTTATTTACCTGGTGGTGCTGGGCGGCGGATACTTCATCGGCAACTTTGTCGCCATGGCGTTTACGCCCAGAATGATATGCAGGTTCTCCAAAAAAAGGCTTTATAATGGCAGCAACCTTCTGAGCGCGCTGCCGTTTGCGCTTATCTTTGTTCTGTATAGGATTGCGCCCAGAGGCGCACTTGCGTCCTCTCCCGTTTATGTTGCTGTTTTGTGCGTATTGTTTGCCGTATGCGGCGGCGCGACGGGAGTCACCATCGTCCTCCAATCCGCAATGATAGCCGATTGCGTTGATTTTGAGGAATATAAAAACGGCACCAGACCGGACGGCGTCTTTTTCTCAGGCCAGACTTTTCTTGCAAAACTGACGACGGGTATCGCGACAATCCTATCCGCAGCAGCCTACGCATATGTCGGATTTTCGGATGAAAAAGTGGATGCGCTCAATCGTTATATCGAAAATATGGGACCGGATGACCTTTTGCCCCGTCTGAATCCGGAGTATGACAGCATTATGATGATTTTATTTTTCCTCATTTCGATTCCTCCCGCAATCGGCTGTATTCTGTCCGTAATTCCTACATTAAAATATGCGCTCAATGACGATGTGCACGACGTTATCCTTCGCGAACTGAACGAAAGAAGACAGCTCTCAGAAAAAGAATTGCTCCCCGATATGGCGGTCTCCGATGATTCTTCTGCCAAAGAAAACGACTGAAAAAAATAACCATTGATTCTTCCGATAAAAACAATGGAGTTTATATGCCGCGGAATACCGCGGCTGTTTTTTTTGAAGAAAATTCAGGGACCACGCCTTTATTTTCGCCTTCCATAAATTTTTTTCTCTCCTGCGAATTTTTTTATCATGAATGTGTAAATCAATAAGAAAAGAAAGAAACTAACCACAGGAGGTTACCATGAAGAAACGGATTGCACGGATTATTGTTGTTGCAATGGCGTTTGTCGGCCTCGCTCTTTCTGCAGGCTGCACGAAGGAAGAGAAGGATATCCTCGTCGTGGCGCGTGAAGCGGGCTCCGGCACCAGAGAAGCCTTTGACGGGATGATAAAAAATACCGCTGGCGACAGCCTGATGAAAACGGCCGGCGGCATTTCAAGAGATGCACTGGTCGAAACCGCGGATATCCAGAACACCACCAACAATGTCATGATGAAGGTTGCGGGAAACAAAAACGCGATAGGGTATATTTCTTTGGGATCCCTGAACGATACCGTCAAAGCGGTCAAGGTTGCAGGCATTGCCGGATCTCCGGCAACCGTTCTGGACGGAAGTTATACGTTGCAAAGGCCCTTTGTGATTCTTGTCAGAAAAAACGCCGCACTTACTCCCGCCGCAGCAGATTTTCTTAAATACCTTCGGAGCTCCTCTGCGCAGGACATCGTCGGCGCAAAATTGGTGAAACAGGAAAACGCTTCGCAAAGCGCCTATATCGCGCCGGCCGAACCGATCAGCGGAGCCGTCGTTATCAAGGGCTCGACTTCTGTGGATCCCTGTATGGATCTTCTGATTGCGGATTATCAGAAAAAAGGCGGCAGCAACGTTATCGGCATAACATTCAATAAGGATGCGCAGGGTTCCGCCGCGGGCATTACGGCGGTCAAAGGCGATACGATTGGCAACATCATCGGCATGTCTTCGGGCGCTGTCAAGTCTGCGGACGCATCCGCTCTTGATTACTTTTCCATCGCTCTGGACGCCATTGCAGTCATTGTCAACAAAGACAACACGCTTGAGGACATCACCATTGACCAGCTTTATAAAATCTATACCGGTGGAATCAAGAAATTTTCAGAACTTGCCTGATTATGCGCAGCCGCTCATCTGTTCCTAAAAAATCAGCCTTTCATGCGGATGCCGTCCTTAAAAGCGTATTCATGCTTTCGGCGGTCTTTGCCATTTTTGCGGTCCTGGCTATTTTTGTTTTTCTTTTTTGGAAAGGGATTCCCGCGATTGCAAAAATCGGGCTGAAGAATTTTCTTTTCGGCAGAGTCTGGCGCCCTTCCGGCTACGATACCTACGACAGCGGAATCACAGGAAGCTACGGCATTTTCAATATGATTGCGGGCTCCTTTGCCGCAACCGCGGGAGCATTGCTGATTGGGGGTACGACAGGCTTTTTTACCGCGGTTTATATTGCTGAATTCTGCCGCGGATGGTTTAAAAAAGCGCTTTTTCGGATGGTGAGCCTGCTTGCGGGTATTCCTTCGGTGGTATACGGATTTTTCGGATTGAAGGTGCTGCTGCCGATACTGGGTTATTTTTCGGACAATGGCTCCGGCTCCGGAATCATGGCGGTATCCGTTGTGCTGGGTGTCATGATATTGCCGACAATTGTCGCGCTTTCTGTCAACGGTCTTGATTCTGTGCCGAAAAGCTATACGGAAGGCGCGCTTGCGCTTGGCGCAAAATATGACAGAGTGGTCTTTACTGTCAACGTACCCGCGGCAAAAAGCGGCATTTATGCTTCGCTCATATTGGGTACCGGCAGAGCAATCGGAGAAACGATGGCGGTCATCATGGTCGCTGGCAACAGCCCGGTCATCCCCAAAGATTTATTCTCCAGTTTTCGTACGTTGACCGGTAATGTTGTGCTGGAAATGGGTTATGCGGGAGAATTGCAGTTGGGAGCGCTCATCGGCACGGGATGCGTGCTGTTCATTGTTGTTCTTATCATCAACATCATTTTTAATATTGTGCGCGGCACGGAGGAGCGAAAAATAAAGAGGGCCGCAAAAGTTTGTAAAGTCGGTAAAAAGAAAAAAGAAGGTCCGATACACATAGACAGGCCTGCGGATACCCAAAAACCCGTTCCGCTGTGGATGAAGAAGGTTGTTTCGGCGCTTCCTTCTATCGGAAAGGCGGCGTCTGCCGCAGCTTCTTTTTTTGCGTTCGGCGCACTGCTCAGCATTCTTTTGTTTGTGTTTATCAACGGGCTGCCGCATATCCGCTGGGCATTTTTGACCGAGGACTTCAGGTACGGCGGTCCCCAGACCATTTTCCCATCCATTATTGCGACGCTGCTTCTGGTTGCCGTAAGCGTTGCGGTGGCAATGCCTTTGGGCGTCTTTGCCGCAATCTATATGAATGAATATGCGGGCAAAAAGAAGGGCGCAGCGTATGTGCGGCTGGCGGTTGAGACCCTGGGAGGCATCCCAAGCATCGTTTACGGATTGTTCGGACTGATTTTTTTCTCCGGTCTTCTTGGTTTGGGTACTTCCATTCTTGCCGGAGCCTTGACCGTTGCGATTATGATAATCCCTGTGACAGTCCGTGCAACAGAAGAATCCTTGAAAAGTGTGCCGGACGCATTGCGGGAAGGAAGCTTTGCCCTTGGCGCGGGCAAGGTGCGCACAATATTCCGAGTGGTCGTTCCCTCGGCCATGCCGGGCATGGTATCGGCGGTCATTTTGGGCATCAGTCGTATTGTCAGCGAGTCCGCACCGCTTCTCTTCACAATGGGCGCTTCCCTGAAACCTACCCCCGACAGCCTGATGTCGGGCGGAACGTCGCTTGCAGTCGCCCTTTATAAATTTGCCGGTGAAGGATTGCATGTCAATGAGGCATATGCAACCGCGGCCATTCTCGTTCTTCTGGTGCTTATCTTGAATACGCTCTCCAATCGGATCGGCGAGCGATTGCAGAAAAAACTGAAAGGTGGATGATATGGCGCAAAGCAATCCGGCAGTCGGAATCCGCATAAAAAATCTGAATCTGTTTTATGGCGATTTCCAGGCTCTTAAAAATGTCAATCTGGATATCTATAATAAAGAAATCACCGCTTTTATCGGGCCTTCCGGCTGTGGAAAGTCATCCCTTCTGCGTTGTCTCAACCGAATGAACGATTTGATAGAAGGCTGCCGTATCGAAGGCTCTGTGACCATTGACGGGCAGGATATCTATAAGGATATCCGAGATGTGTCCCTGCTTCGCCGCAAGGTGGGAATGGTCTTTCAGAAGCCCAATCCCTTTCCCATGAGCGTTTTTGATAATGTTGCTTACGGTGCGCGGGCACTTGGGATACGCCGCAAAAGCGAACTTGCCGCGATTGTTGAAGAGAGTCTTATGCAGGCGGCGATGTGGGATGAGGTCAAAGACAGGCTTCATAAAAGCGCGTTCGCTCTGTCCGGGGGGCAGCAGCAGAGGCTATGTATCGCACGCGCACTCGCAATCAGGCCGGAAGTCATCCTGATGGACGAACCCACCAGCGCGCTTGACCCAATATCTACGGGCAAAATCGAAGATCTCTGCGACAGGCTGAAAAAGGATTATACCATCGTCGTCGTTACGCACAATATGCAGCAGGCGGCAAGAATTTCCGATAAGACGGTATTCTTTCTGCTCGGAGAAATCATTGAGGCAGACGAAACGGACAAAATATTTACCAATCCCGCCCATCGGCAAACCGAACGATATATCTCCGGAAGGTTCGGATAATCAACCGGAGGTCAATATTCAACAGAAAATCATAAAAATTGCATTTCAAGGAGGGATGATGATACGGATTGCCTATGAAAACGAGCTGAAAGAACTCAAGCTGGAAACGATACGGATGAGCGCCGCATGTGAAGGGATGATCAGACGGAGTATCGACGCGCTTGTCAACAGGAATCATGCCGAAGCGCAAGCGGTCATAGAAAGCGATAAGGAGGTGGACGAATACGAGCGCGCTATCGAGAAGAAGTGTCTGCGTCTCTTTTTGCGTCAGCAGCCGGTGGCAAAGGATTTCCGCGAAGTTTCGGCAATCCTCAAAATGATTACTGATTTGGAGAGAATCGGCGATCAGGCAGCGGATATCTCCGAAATCATGCTCAGCATCGATAAGGATGAGAAATACATCAAAAAACTTGTCCATATTCCCAAGATGGCGGAGAATGCCATCGGAATGATGCACGAAAGTATGACATCTTTTATCAATGAAGATCTCGAACAGGCAAAAAGGGTGATCGATGCAGACGATGAAGTGGACGAACTGTTCCGCGTTGTACGCGAAGAACTGGTGGAGCTTATCAAAAAAAATGCCGACAATGCAGAACAGGCAATCTATCTGATGATGATAGCAAAATATCTGGAGCGGATAGCCGACCACGCGACCAATATCGCAGAATGGGTCATTTTTTGCGCAACGGGACAAAAACCGTAAACCGGCGAAGCTTCTCGGGCTTCAAAGGAGAAGGCTAGGGGCCGTGCGGGCAGCGGCCATGCAAAAACATAAGAATTCCGAAATGGAGAAAAACAGAAGTATCTTATGGGAGGGGCAACTTATAGAAACAGAGGCGCGGCTCCTTCAGGATGCCGCGCCCCATATCATACAACAGTATATGAAGCCGATTGGTTGTTTAGAACGGTGTGGCGCAAGTTCAAAATACAGTTTTTAAGGTTCTTAAGGAAACACTTCATAAATCTTTGAGACCAGCTTTCCTTTGCCGATATCGAGCAATCCGCCAAGTCAAGAGTTACAAAAAGAGAGAGATTTCTTTCTGATATGGAAGCCATTGTTCCTTTCAAAAAATGGGTTTGTATGATCCGGGACTTGCCAAAAACGAAGGTCATCTGAATATGCTCTTTGCCTGCGTCAATCTGGTGAAGATCATCTAAAAAATCAAAGCAGAAAAACCGCTTTATCCACAATTCATAGGATAGGTCTGACCAAAAACAGCAAAAACTGAATAAAAAGGCTAAAAATCAGCCGAAAACCAAAGAAACCACCATCAGATTCCGCTATAATTCCGAAATCCGCACCTAGATGACAAAATTCATTCTGCAAACGTGATTTGTGAAGTGGTTCCTTAAGTCGTGCCGGTGGGCTAAGGAGAAACATCTGCATCGGATTGACGGAAGGGATAGGATGCAATCCGGAGGATTTTTTAATTTACTTCCCTATAATGTTTGCGTCAAAAAAATCCGTGATATCATTGAGTATTCTTTCTTTGTCCGGGTCGGAAGTCAGCTCATGCCGGGCGCCCTCATATATGCGCAGCTTAAGATTGCTTATACCCAAAGATGCATACATGTCATGCAGCTTCCTGACTTTTTTGCCCATCTGCCCGAGAGGGTCCAAAGACCCGCTCATAATCAGAATGGGAAGGTCTTTACGGATCCGATTCAAATTGGATTTTTTATAGGTGTCCCACAATCCCCGCATCATGGAATAATAAAAACCATGCGTCATCAAAAAATTGCAATACGGGTCTTTATTGTATTGCTCCACCATGCCCGGGTCGCGGCTGAGCCAGCTGTTCTTTAGAGTTTCTGCCGGAAAGTATTTGTTGTTTTTGACAAAGGTCATAGCAAAAAGCAGCTTGTTGGGAGTGTCCATACGGTGTGTCAATCTCTGAATTCCGGTCAGAAGCTTGCCTGATGCGAGTTTGAGCCCACCCATATATGCGGAGCCGGAAAGAATCAGTCCGTCTATCAAAGCAGAATCCGTTGTAATATAAGACTGGGCAAGAAAGGAGCCGTAGCTGTGCGAAAAAAGCTGTACCGGGAGACGGAAGCGCGCTTTGAGCATTTTGGTAATCTCAATTTCATCCCGTACGTTTTCTGAAAAATTGTTTTTGCCGGCTTTTCCAAGGTTTTCTAATCCCGCTGTTTCTCCATGCGGCCGATGATCGTCGCCGTAGGCGATATATCCACGGCGATTCAGCTCTTCTCCGAACTCTTTAAATCTTTGCATATGCGAGGTCATCCCGTGAACAATCTGGATGACACCTTTTGGATTTGTCACATCGTCCCACAAAAAACATGCGAGCTTTTTGCCGTCATAACTCACAAATACTTCTTTTTTCATGTCTTCCTCCCGATGTTATCTTGATTCATTATACTATAAGAACTTTTCTTCCGCAACAGCCGACATAAAATAGGCCAGGCAATCGGATACGGCAGCGGAGATTGCTGTAAAATATTCTTTAGGAGCATATGGTATAACACTTTTTTAATGTCACAAAATAAATTGACAAACATCTATATATCTGTTATCATATAAACAAAATTCTATATGTTTTGTCTGATATGGAACCAGGAGAATGTATGGGAAAACAGAAACAAGGCATAACTTTTTTTGATCGTTATCTCAGTCTTTGGGTTTTGCTTTGTATGGGTCTGGGCATTGTTCTGGGCAGATATCTGCCCGGTTTTTCGGATTTTTTCAGAAAGCTCGAGGTTGCCCGGATCAATATCCCGATTGCCATTCTGATATGGTTGATGGTGTATCCGATGATGCTCAAAATCGATTTTACCAGCATCAAAAATGTCGGCAAAAATCCCAAAGGCTTATTTTTGACATGGGTTGTCAACTGGCTGATCAAACCGTTTTCGATGTTCGGGATTTCGGCATTATTTTTTTATGTGATTTATAAAAATATTCTGCCCGCAGATCTGGCAAAGGATTATCTTGCCGGTGCCGTTCTTCTGGGCGCCGCGCCCTGTACGGCGATGGTGTTTGTATGGAGCGCGCTGACCAAGGGCAATCCGGCGTATACGTTGATGCAGGTAGCTACCAATGATCTGATTATTCTGGCGGCATTTGTGCCGATTGTCGGTCTGCTGTTGGGAGTAAACGGCATTTCTGTGCCCTGGCTTACACTGGTTTTGTCCGTGGTGCTGTTTATCGTTATACCTCTTGTTCTTGCTTCCGTCACACGCCATCTTGTCATTAAAAACAAAGGACTGGATTTTCTGAATCAAAAAGTGATACCCTCGTTCAACCCAATAACGATTGCCGGTTTGCTGTGCACCTTGATTATTATTTTTTCACTCCAGGCCGATTTAATCATTTCGAATCCTTTGCACATTGTTCTGATTGCGCTGCCCCTGACATTGCAGACTTTTTTTATTTTCGCAATCGGTTTTTTGGGCGCAAGAATACTCAGGCTGCCCTTTGACATTGCTGCTCCGGCAGGCATGATAGGCGCAAGCAATTTTTTTGAACTGGCCGTTGCCGTCGCAATTGCGGTGTTTCCCCTTCATCCGGGCGTCGCTTTGGCAACGATAGTCGGTGTGCTTGTCGAGGTTCCTGTCATGCTGATGTTGGTAAGGATAGCCAACAGGAACCAATCATTATTCCATTACGAAAAGCATTGACAGGAACGGGGATATATGGATATTGCAACAATCATATTGTATTCTGTGGCGGGACTGCTTCTCATTTTGTCTGTCATAAAAGATAAAAAGAAAACCGTTGCCGCATTGAAAAAGGCCTGGAAGGCGTTTGAAAATATTCTTCCGCAATTTCTGACCATTATTTTGTTGGTGGGTGTTCTGCTTGCGATATTTGACAAAGATGCAATATCAAGAATCATCGGAAAAGAATCCGGTTTTTTGGGTGTCTTTTTAGCGTCTGTTGTCGGCGCCATTACGCTGATTCCCGGATTCATTGCCTTTCCCACTGCGGCGCTGCTGCTGCAGAACGGGGCGGGTTATTCTCAGATTGCAGCCTTTATTTCCAGCCTTATGATGGTAGGAGTGGTGACAATGCCCGTTGAAATCCGGTATTTCGGAAAAAAAGTCACTCTGCTGCGGAATCTTTTTGCCTATGCCTTTTCTTTTCTTGTCGCATTTATAATAGGATGGATTGTCTGAAGATGAAAACGTTTAAGAGATATTTGCCTTTCTTGATAACAGCTGCAGCGTTTGCCGTATTTTATGTCATTTTCCGCGAACAGGGGAAAAAGGCATTGGACATCACAGCATATTCGCTCAAAGAAATGCTTCTGGTCATTCCACCCATTTTTTTGTTGCTGGGGCTTTTGGACGTATGGGTGCCCAGACAAACCATGGTAAAATTCATGGGAGAAGGCTCCGGGCTTAAAGGGATCGTACTGGCGTTTTTGCTGGGTTCCGCCGCGGCGGGTCCTCTTTACGGAGCGTTTCCGGTAGCCTCGGTTTTTATGAAAAAAGGAGTCAAGTTTTCTAATATCATGATATTTATCGGCGCATGGTCTACTACCAAAATACCCATGCTTCTTTTTGAAATCACTTCCTTAGGCGCAAAGTTTGCTTTAACCAGACTTCTTATTGACATCCCCGGAATTATAATGATTGCTTTCGCTTTAACCGGGCTGATATCCCGACAAGAAAAGGAAAGAATCTTTGCCAACGCCATGGACTCTGTTCCGGTGGCCAAAGAGAAAAATGATAGGCAGCCGTAATGGCATAGAGGATTTTGTTCGTTACAGCAGTTTTTTCAACAGGCAGAAACGGTCCGAAGAACACCGTTTTGAACAATAAAAATAAAAGCACCCCCGACCGGAGTGCTTTTGCTTTTTATGGGCATTCTTCTTACAGAATCCGGATGGACAGGATATCTTCCAGTTTCGAAATCTTTTCCATGATGCTGTCCGCTTCTCCTCCGTCTGCAAGAGGAACATCGGTATCGATGATGGCATAGCCGACATCTTTTTTTTCTGCAAAATTGAAAGTATGCGGAAGGTCTGCAAGGAGGGCAGTCAATTTCTCTACGACCCCTTTGCCGGTATTGTAGGCGACCGTCAGACGGTGCGCGCTGCGTTTGCCGATATGAAGTGAGGGGAAATTGACGCTGTTTCGGATGTTGCCGTTTTCAAGGTATTCTTTTAGCTCTGCGGCTGCCATTACGGCGCAATTATCTTCGGCTTCTTCTGTGCTTGCGCCGAGGTGCGGGATGCAGATAATTTTTGGGACGCCGATGATGTCTTCTGTCGGAAAATCCACCACATAGCGTCTTATTTTGCCGGAAGACAGGGCTTCTTTTATATCGTTATTATTGACAAGCTCCCCGCGGCTCAGATTGATGAGCACCGCACCTGTTTTCATTTTTGCGATCGTGCCGGAGTTGAACAGATACTTGGTGGATTCCGTATAAGGGAGGTGCAGTGTGACGAAATCGGATTTTGCAAGCACGTCTTCCAACGATGAAACGGAGACTGAGCGGTCCAATTTATTCTTATTTTCTGCCGAGAGGTACGGATCGTAGCCGATGACGCTCATTTCGAGAGCGACTGCGGCATTTGCAACGCGTACGCCGATTGCGCCAAGGCCGACGACGCCCAATGTTTTGCCTGCGATTTCTATCCCGCCGAACTGAGCCTTTCCTTTTTCGACAAGCTTAGGCACCTCGTCACCCTTGCCCAGCAAGGTGCTTTGCCAGGAGATGCCGCGGACAATATCACGGGAGGCAAGAAGCATAGCACATATGGCAAGCTCTTTGACGGCGTTGGCGTTGGCACCGGGGGTGTTGAAGACAACGACGCCTGCTTCGGTCATGCGAGGCAGGGGGATATTGTTGACACCGGCGCCCGCGCGGGCAACGGCAAGAAGATTGTCATTAATGGGAAACTCTGCCATCGGCGCGCTTCTTACCAGGACAGCGTCGGGAGCAGGAATATCTTTGGCTACCTTATAATTAGCGTCAAATACACTGAATATTTTGTCGCTTATTTCGTTCAATGCAAGGATTTCGAACATGAAGGCATTCTCCTTATCGGTTTGCTAATTCAAATTTCTTCATAAAATCAATCAGCGTCTTGACGCCTTCCACAGGCATTGCATTGTATATGCTTGCGCGCATGCCGCCTACGGAACGGTGTCCGCCGATTGCAACAAGACCGGACTTTTCTGCTTCTGCCGTAAATTTTTTGTCCAGCTCGGGGGAAGGAGTGGTAAAGGGTACATTCATAAGAGAACGGTATTCCTTCTGCACGGGGTTCTTATAAAAAGAGGAGTTGTCGATGAAATCGTACAGCAGACCGGCTTTATATTCATTGATTTTCTGGATTGCAGGCACGCCGCCCATATTCTTGAGCCAACGGAATGTCAGCATTGCCATATAAATGGCAAAACAGGGAGGCGTATTATAAAGGCTGTTTGCTTCGGCCTGCGTCGAATACCTGAGCATTGTGGGACAAATGGATTGGGGACGGTTGATGATGTCCTTTTTGACAATGACAAGTGTAAGTCCCGCCGGTGCTATGTTCTTCTGCGCGCCGGCATAAATCAAGGCAAATTGATTGACATCAATTTCTTCGCTCAGGATCATACTGGACATGTCTGCCACAAGCGGCGCGGCGACCTTCGGAAGTTTTGTGTACCTGGTACCGAAGATGGTGTTGTTGCCGGTAATATGCAGATAGTCCGCCCCTTCACGGGTAACAAGTTTGTCCACATCGGGAATATAAGTATGGTTTTTGTCTTTGGAGCTTGCAATCACTGCGACATCGCCGTATTTTTGGGCTTCTGATGCTGCCTTTGCAGCAAAATTGCCCGTTACGACATAATCTGCTTTGGTGTGAAGAAGATTGAGCGGCACTGCTTCAAACTGCATGCTGGCGCCTCCCTGTAAAAACAGGACATGATAATTGTCGCCGATATGCATCAGTTCCCGAAGTAAGGATTGAGCCTCGTTGTGAATATTTTCATAGACCGCGGAGCGATGACTCATTTCTGTAACGGACATTCCGCTGCCGTTGTAATTCAAAAAATCACGTTGAGCTGTCAGTTTTACCTCTTCGGCAAGCATCGAAGGCCCGGCCGCAAAATTGTAAACTTTCATATTTTCTCCTTAGACTTTGTATATATTTGAATTCATTATACAACTATGCAGATAACACTTCAAACGAATGAGGTATATTTTTTAAGAAATAAACGCGGTAAAAAAACGGCAAATTGCTTTGCCGTAAAAAAGACGTTTTGTCCGACAACAGATTTATCTTGTTGCCGCCGCCGCTTCGTTTCCGCCCAAAGATATCAGATAATTGGTGTAATAATAGGAAGGAAGCGTTCCGATGTCCGACCAGTAATCGTAGGTGACGAACGCATGCGCTGTTCCGACCAGACGGGGAATAAGCTGTCTGCCGAAATCGTAAGGTCCGTCCGGCACCATATCCAGGATTGATTTATTCATGATATAAATGCCGCAGTTGATCAGCGAGGGCCGGGATTCTGACGGTTTTTCTATAAAAGCGGAGAGCTTTCCCTCATGATCGATTTCCAATACTCCCAACCCTGCCGGACTTTTATGCGGAGTCGCTATCAATGTGAAGACAGATTTTTTTGCCTTGTGGAAGGCAATCGCCTTCGACAGATCGATGGTCGTATAGGCGTCCCCGGACAGGACTATAAAGTCATCGGATACAAAATTCTCGGCTGCTTTTACGCTGCCGGCTGTGCCCAGAGGTTCATTTTCCAGAAAATAAGTCAGCTTCACGCCAAAACGTGAACCGTCGCCGAAGTAATCCATGATGCAATCGCTGCGGTATCCGAGCGTCAGGCCGATGTCGATGATGCCGTGGATGCGGCAGAGTTCAAGCATATATTGAAGCACGGGTTTATCAATGATTTTTACCATGGGTTTGGGGATGTCATTGGTAAGCGGTCTGAGGCGGATGCCTTTGCCTCCCGCCATGATGATAGCTTTCATAAAATCCTCTTTGTGAATCTAGTTTGAGAAAGAATTGTCAGAATATTCCTGTTTTCCGAAAGACAAATCCATTTACTTCAGGAGGTATTGTTTGTTTTCCTTAACTTTTTGCATGATATATGATATTATTTAGTATATTTGCTGAAAATAACATAAAGAAAATCTTATGAAAGGGGTACAGCTATGCAGAAAGATGTTACCAAAAAGCGGGTATGGATGTTTCTTTTCATACTGGGATTGATAAGCATGCTTTCTGATTTTACGCATGAAGGGGCAAGAAGCATTTACGGAACGTATCTGGAATTGATTGGTGTCTCTGCCTTTGCCATATCCATGGTGTCCGGATTGGGAGAACTCATCAGCCAGTCATTAAGGGTTTTTACAGGGATTATCGCCGACAAAACAAAAAAATATTGGCTCATGATGATAGGAGGCTATGCGCTGAACCTGCTTGCCATCCCTTGCCTGATGTTTGTTGACGCATCCGCCTGGCAGGTGGCGATACTGCTTATTTTGCTTGAGCGTGTCGGAAAAGGGATTCGTGCCCCGGCAAAAAGCGCGCTGACATCGTTTACGACGTCCGAAATCGGCATAGGCAAAGCATTTGCCCTGCAGGAAGCCATGGACCAGTTGGGCGCATTTCTGGGTCCTCTGTTTGTATTTTTCATACTGAATCTGAAAAATGGAAATGAACTGAAAGACTATCAGACGGCTTTTGGATTATTGGGTATTTTTGCCGTCACAACGCTTGTATTGCTTGTGGTCGCCAAGCAGAAATATCCCAATCCCGACCGATTTGAAACAACGGTGAAAGAAAATAAATTTCAAGGAAACAAATCTTTTATTATCTATCTGATCGCTACCGGATGGATGGCTTTAGGATTTATAGATTATCCTCTGCTTGCTTTTCATATGTCTTCCACCTATGCAATAAAAGCGGTGTATGTGCCGCTGCTTTATTCTGCGGCTATGGGCATTGATGCGGTTTCTGCAGTCTTTTTTGGCTATTTATATGACCGAATCGGTGTGAAATCCCTGCAAATCAGCGCTTTGTTTTCTATCGCGTTTGCTCCTGTATTCTTTTTTATCAAAGGCGTCGGCGCGATTGTCGCGGGGATTCTGATCTGGGGCATTGCCATGGGCTCAATGGAATCGATACTGAAAGCGGTGATTGCGACAATCATCAAAAAAGAGAAAAGGGCAACGGCATACGGCATATTTTATTCTGTCTATGGGGTTTCCTGGTTTCTGGGTTCTGCAGCAATCGGATGGCTGTATGAAAGAACAATTGCGGGCGCCGTCCTTTTTGCCGTGGTGAGCGAAATGCTTGCGCTTGGTTTTTTGATTCTTTTTGAAATAGTAAAGAAAACAGCAGAAAAAACGGAAATTCCGAAAAAATGATACCATGCAGGAATAAAAATGGGTTTGCGGCTCAGCCAGAAGAAAAACGTTTGAGATTATCCATATTTTGGTATATACTATATACAAATATACTTTAATCTTTCAGAGGTTCTTTTGTCAAAAAATCTATATATTACATTTTTGGGCGGCATAGGCGAAATCGGCAAGAATATGACCGCCATTGAGTATAATAATCATATAATTGTGGTAGACAGCGGTCTTGCGTTTCCCAGTGAAGAAATGCCGGGTATCGATTACGTCATTCCCGATTATTCTTACCTTGTCCACAACCGAGAAAAAATCAAAGGCATTCTGATCACACACGGGCATGAGGACCATATCGGCGCACTTCCATATGTTCTGCGCGATCTTCCCGTACCGGTTTATGGCTCTTCCTTTTCGATAGCACTTGTTCAACACAAGCTCAGAGAGCATAAGATTCAAGGGATAGAAACCCATATTGTCGATGAAAATAAAAATGTTTTCGAATTAGGCTGCTTTCGGGTCGAATTTGTGCGTGTGACGCACTCCATCGCGGGAGCGTATGCTCTGTCGATCACGACCCCCAAAGGGATTTTGTTTTTTACGGGAGACTTCAAAATAGATTATACTCCTGTGGACGGCAAGAACATTGATCTGGCGCGCATCGCCCAGATAGGAAAAGAAGGGGTTCTTCTGCTTCTCGAAGACTCGACCAATGTGGAACGTGAAGGATACAGCATGTCCGAGGCAAGCGTCGGCAAAAAGCTGGATGATTTGTTCGCGCACAATATCCATAAAAGAATGGTGATTGCCACCTTTGCTTCCAATATTCACAGAGTGCAGCAGATCATCGACTGCTGTGTGAAATACAACCGCCGGGTGGCATTTGCGGGACGGTCAATGATCAAAATCGCAGAGATTGCGCATAAGCTCAAAGAACTCAATTATCCTAAGGATACGGTAGTGGATATTTCGCAAATCCATTCGATACCTTATGATAAGCTCTGCATTATTTCTACGGGTTCTCAGGGCGAATCGGAGTCTGCGCTTACGCGCATGAGCAAGGACGAACTCCGAAAGGTAACGATTACCGATACGGATTGCGTTGTGTTTTCTTCAAGCCCTATACCAGGCAATGAAAAACTGATTTACAACGTCATCAATAATCTCTGCAAAAAAGGTGCCGATGTGATTTATAAGGACATGAGCGAGGTGCATGTTTCCGGTCATGCCTGCCGTGAAGAGCTCAAGATGATGATGTCTTTGGTCAATCCCCGGTTTTTTATACCCGTACACGGTGAATACCGTCATCTTAAGCAGCACATCGATCTGGCCGAATCAATGGGAATCAACCGCGCGAATACGCTGATGCCGGAAATCGGCGATGTGGTGGAGATATCCAAGCTGGGACTCAAAAAAGTGAACAAGCTTACGGTAGGCACAATCATGCTGGATGGCAGCTTTGTACAAAGCAGCGATATGATTCTCAGAGACCGCCGGAATCTGAGCGAAGACGGTTTTGTGATTGTCATACTGAATGTCGGTGCTTCGGGACTTCTTGAAAACGATCCTACATTCGAAGTCCGCGGATTGACCATCTCCCAGGAGGTAGAAACAATCATCCGCAATCGCATCCGGCAAGCCTATGCTTCAGGAGAATATAAAGAGATGGCAACGGCAGAGATAAGAGTATGCATCCGCAAGCTGATTGCGAGAGAAATAGATATCCGTCTTAAAAAACAGCCCATTATCATTCCCATTATTTTTGAGCAATAGGAGCCAAGGATATGAACAATAAAAAAACCATCCTGATTTTTGCGGGAGAGCGCAACGCTGTTTTTGCCCGCGCAATCAAAGAGCGTCTTGGCGGCAACAAGGAGCTTTTAACGGTGATTATTGGGGAAAAAGAATTTCAGAATACGGCTTTGCAGATCGCCATGGACCTGGTACTGAAGCCGGATGGAATTGTTGTCCGGACCGCTCGCCGCCTGTTTCACGAACGTCCGGATAAGAATATCGACAAACTTCCGAAGGCGGAGCTTCAATACAAAGACAATAGCCCCGTATATATGAAAATGCGCAATGTTTTCGGGCGATATCGTCCGGAGATTGTCATTCTTCTGGACGGAACGCTGCTGGCGGAAACGCTTGCCGTACGCGCCAGATTTTCGCAGGAAACCAAAGTGTTTGTTCCGGTGATTGAATTTTTTGCACGGGCGGACATTGTCAGCGGGTATGTCGACCGGTATTTTGCAGAGAACATGGCAGTGCTTACCATGCTTGCCAATCTTGGTATAAAAGAAAAGGCGATCGCCATATCCAATATTCAGGTTACGACCGCTCTTGATCCTGTCCTTTCCCAAGAAGAGGCATATGCCATAATCGGTGCGGAACCGGGGAAAAAACTCATTCTGTTTTGCTGCAGAGACAAATCCGCCGAAATTGACCGAAGAACGCTCCTCGAACTTAGAGAATTTACTGCGTCCTGCGGGATTGTCGCCGCTTGCGGAGAAGACAGGGAGCTTCTGGAATTTGCGCTGTCTTTGGGATACAAAGCTTTTAACGAAGGCGCGGATTATAACGCGTTATATACCGCCGCCGATTTGGTTGTTACCCGTCCCAATGCGCTGACGGCGGCCGAAGCGCTTTATAAGCAAAAACGGATTGTGCTGACAGACCCTGCCAACGAGTCAGAAAAGCGCAGCCTGAAGGGGCTGAAAGGACTGGCGATTGAGGCGATAGGGAAGGGCAGTCTGGTTACTTTTCTGGATGATTATTTGCGTACCCCGGGATTCGCGGAGAACTTTGACGGAATCGGAAAAGAGGTTGCCGCCCGCCTTGCCCGTCCGAATGCAGATTATCTGATAGAAGCCATTAAAACAGAACTGGGGCTGGCGGACAAAAAATAATTTAGGAAGCAATGAATGAATGCTCGTGCTCCTTTCAAAGAATGAATTGATGCGTCATCTTGGCTAAAATCAAAAAATATTTAGCATAATTTAATGTATTTGTTCATTGCTTCTTTAACCTGTCTGGGAAAACAAAGACAGATTTCATCAAGGATGCTTCGCGCAGTGGGAACAGGCTTCTCAATCCGCGTTGTTTTTTGAAAAAACGGCCATAGAAATGGCGGCCCTGTTCCGGACCGCCATTTCTGCCGTTTCGGAGTGATTATATCCTGTCATGCTCTTCCAGTCTGCTTGTTTCAAAATAATACGCAAGTCTGGAGGGACGGTGCATGACTCTTGAAAAAACTTCAAACATGACCACGCTTGTCGCAACGGCAATCACCGTCCAGTCAAATCCGAAATTCATGTTGTACGCTCCCGTGCCAATCTGGATAAGTCCGTTGAAGAGCATCATCGCTTCTGTCGCAACCACAAAACTGTATTTGCCGTTCTGAGTCAGAAGGAAGGTTAACGTACCGATAATCAGAGCATAGACCCAGTTGCTGGTGGCGAAGAAAGTATTGCCCGTCAGCATGGCAAGCCTTGTTGCGGCATAGGCCAGACCACCCAGAATGAGCGCAATTGCAAACGCCGTCAGCTGGCTGGAAAAACGTCCGAATACCCAGAACATGATGAATGCAAACAGATACATCAGCAAAGAACCGATTCTGAAACTGAATGCGCCGATATATAAGTCGGGAATGAAGTTGAGACCGATGACGGCTGCAAGAATCAATACGAAAAATACAGCGTTGATATGGAAATCCTTCAACATATTCCTGCCCAGTCCGACAAGGATCAGAAGACCCAATGCACCTAATGTAATCATAGCTATCATAATTATTTCACCTCAGTGGTATTATGAGCAGGCAAAGGGAAAATTATACAAAAGAAAAAAAGCATATGCCCGTCGGGCATATGCTTTTGGTTTTGCATTACGATTTTTACAATGGTTTTCTGTCTGCCAGAGCTCTGGACAGCGTCATTTCATCCGCATATTCTATCTCACTTCCCATCGGAATGCCGTGGGCAAGACGGGTGACGGCGATATTGAGAGGTTTGAGGAGTTGTGAAAGGTAAACCGAGGTCATTTCACCGCCGATGTCCGCATCAAGTGCAATGATCACTTCTTTTACGCCGTCCAGACGGAGCAGAAGTTCTTTGATGCGCAGAGTCTCCGCCGTGATGCCCTTCTGGAAGTCGAGGGTGCCGCCCAAAACGTGATAAAGTCCGTGATAGCCTCCCATCTTTTCGAATGCAAGAATGTCCCTTGGTTCCTTGACAATACATAGGATGCTTTTATCGGCGGTCTGACAATGTTCGCAAACCTCAAGGTCCGTATAATTGCCGCATTGTTTACAGAAATGAATCGTTTTTTTGGCATCGGTAATAGCATCGACAAATTCGCTGACTTCTTCATCGCTCATATCAAGGATGCCGTAGGCATAGCGCGCCGCGGTTTTTTGTCCGACGGCAGGCAGCTTTCTGAAGTTGGCAATCAGCCGTGCCAACGCTTCTGTTTGCATGCTATATCAGGCCTCCCAATCCGCTGCTCATAATGTTTGCATAAGGACCCATGACGCGTTTCTGCTCCTCTTCCACCAGCTTGGAAGCTTCATTAAAAGCTGCAACCAGCATATCCTCAAGCATTTCGACATCCTCGGGATCAACAGCTTCCGGTTTGATTTTGACGGAAACCAATTCTCTGTTGCAGGTCATGACAATTTCTACCATACCTCCGCCGGATGTTGCCACGACCTCTGTTTCGGCAAGTTCTTCCTGCGCTTTTTGCATATCCTGCTGCATCTTCTGTGCCTGTCTCATGAGCTGCTGCATATTGCCGCCGCCGCCGAAGCCTCCGAATTTGTTCATATCCGTATCTCCTTTAATAAATATAAATTATTATCTGCTGCGATATTTTGTTACAATCAATCGATAACTTTCGGATGTTGACGCTTGCGTTTTTGGAATTTTTATAACGTTCAGGGACTTTTGAGCTTGTTGCCGAACAATTCTATCAACGTATTTTTGCTGCCGGTCCTGATTTCTTCCCGGCTGCTTTTTCTTGTGATCTCAAGATCATAATCGCCTCCGGACTGTTGTCTTATAAAAGACTTGAGAAGAGCCGGATTGCCGGGCGCGTTGATAAGCGACCAGCTTGCCGCATCGGATACGCGTACGGCAAGCGTATTGCCGTTCATGCCGTAATCTTCTTGCTTTGACAAAGCATGGTATAACATGCTGTAATTCTGTTCCCGCAGCACCGTAAGAAGACCGCCCATGATCCCTTTTGCAAGCTCATCCGGGCCCGAAGGCGCATCTTCTTGCGTATCGTCGCAAAAAACCGCCTCTTCTTCTGCCGGAACCAGTTTCGACAGGATGTCCTCCATTCCGGAAGACGGGGCGCCGTCTGAAGGCAAAGGATAAGGATCGCCGTTATCGGTTGCCTGGGAAACAGAAATTTGAGGGGAAGGTTCATCGGGATACGTGATTTTGATCGCACCGGATTGCAGATCGGCAAGCTTGTTTTCCAACGCCCGGACGCGGCTCAAAAGCGCTTCGATATTGGGTTCGGTCTGAAGCTCGGACGCTTTTACGATGCAGGCATCCATTATGATTTGAGGCTGGGTGCTGTAACGTATCAGATTTTCTGCCGAAGAAAGAATGTCCATGACGCGTCCCAGACGGTAATTGTCGTAACGGTCGGCGAGTTTCTTCAAGGCTTCCGTTTGCTGAGCGTTGTATCTGCTTTTGTAGTCGGATACATTTTTTACGGCGAGGATGTCGCGGAAAAACGCGCATAAATCCTTATTGAACGTGCTGATGCCCTTGCCGCGTGCGTACACGCCGTCTGCAATCTTAAGAGCTTCGCCGATTTGGCCGGAGAGAATCCCCGAGGCGATCTCAAAAAGCGTCTGGAAGTCCGATGCTCCCAGCATTTCGAGCACCGCTTCCGCAGTCAGTTTTTCTGGTGAGTAGGAGAGGCATATGTCCGCAATCGACAACGTATCGCGGACGCTTCCTTCGCCATGCAGCGCAAGAATCTCCAGGGCCTCTTCTTCATAAGAATAACCGATTTCTGCAAAAATCTGCTTGAGCAAGCCGACAAGCTTTTCTTTGGAAACCAACCGGAAATCGAAGCGTAAGCAGCGGCTCAAAATGGTTTGCGGCACTTTGTGCACTTCGGTTGTGGCAAGAATGAAGATGGCGTGAGCGGGGGGCTCTTCAAGCGTTTTCAGCAGTGCATTAAAAGCAGAACCCGAGAGCATGTGCACTTCGTCAATGATATACACCTTATATCTTGCCGATGTCGGCGGATACTGCACATTTTCTTTGAGCTCACGGATTTCGTCTACGCCGTTGTTGCTTGCGGCGTCCATTTCGACGATGTCAAGATTGGAAGGATCGGCAAGAGCCCGGCAATGGCTGCAAACGCCGCAGGGCGAACCGTTTTTGGGGTCAAGACAATTAACAGCCTTTGCGAAAATCTTCGCGGAGCTTGTTTTACCGGTTCCTCTGGTGCCCGTAAAAAGATATGCGTGTCCGACAGTGCCCGATTTTATCTGGTTGACAAGGGTAAGAACGATATGGTCCTGTCCGATTACCTTGTCCCAGGTGGCAGGACGGAAACGTCTGTATAGAGATACATGTGCCATCGGTTTATAATATCACATTTTTCTGATCTGTACAAGCCTGATCCGGGCAGGGTTTATAATTGCTGAAAATTCATCTTTTTCAGGTAGGTATCAAAGGCAATATTACCCTCCGGCGTGTCTTTGAAGACTGCCGTACAGTTGAGAATCTTGACGCAGGTGTTGTTGATATATCCGACGATTGCTTCTTCTGCGGCTGCGTCGGTGAGATTCAGGCCATAATCGTTAGCAAGCTGGGCGATCATCCCCATGTGTTTGAAGAGCTTATGGTCTTCTTGGCTGAGTTCTGCGAAATTGAGGGGTTTGCGGCCGGTAAGAATGTCCGATATATCGCGGATTTCTTCAAACAAGCGGCCCGGGAGAATGAATATGCCCATCGCTTCAATTAATCCGATGCCTTCTTTTTTGATATTGTGCATATCTTCGGTCGGATGAAAGATGCCGTAGGGATGCGCCTCGTCGGTGCGGTTGTTGCGCAAAATGAGGTAAAGAGAATATCCGGACTCTTCGTTATAGGCAGCTATCGGCGTGATGGTGTTGTGCGGCTCTGAGGTTTTTGCAAAAATGCCGTTGGCTTCGTCGGAATAGTTTCTCCAGTTCTGCAGGATATAGGAAGCTATTTTTTCCAACTGCGGTCTGTTCTCGGAGGTCAGGCGTATGACGGAATTGTACCAGTCCAATACGGCGATGCTGACATCGGGGAAAGCGTGGGACATGAATAGCTTTTTTGCAGGACGGTTGAGCATGGGAAGCACCTTGCTTCCGCCCTGGAAATGGTCGTGCGCAAGAATGGAGCCGCCGACGATGGGGAGGTCGGCATTGCTGCCGATAAAATAATGCGGAAAGAGGTCGACAAAATCCAGCAGCCGGGTAAATGTCTGAGCGGTAATCGCCATGGGACGATGTTCATCCGACAAGGCAATGCAGTGATTGTCAAAATAAACATAAGGTGAAAATTGGAAATGCCACAGCTCGTCATTGAGCATGATAGGAATGACGCGCAGGGTTTGTCGTGCCGGATAATTGAGCGCTCCGGCATAACCCATGTTTTCTATACAGAGTTTGCATTTGGGATAGCTGGTCTGTGGCAGAAGTCTCTCCATAGCGACTTGTTTGTTGTCCTTTTCGGGCTTGCTGAGGTTGATGGTTATGGTTAAATCCCCTTTTACCCCGGGCGCTGTCCATCGGATGTTCTTATTGATATCCGGCATGCGGATATAATTGCTGTGGATGGAAAGCTCGTTAAGATAATCCGTGGCTTTTTTGATGCCGTCTGTTGCCGCTATTGCATCGAAGGTGCTGATCACTTGTGAGGGCGGAGGCATGACGATGCCGAGAATCCTTGTCTCAAAAAGCAAAGATTCTTCCGGTTTGCAGAGACCTTCTTCGATTGCGTATTCTATGATTGGTTCGATGATGCCGGACTGGAAATCAGGCAGCGTTTTGTCTGCTTCACCCGGTTCCGGTAGGGAAAAAAGCGATAATAATTGGTTGTTTGCATATATCAGATCAAAACGGTTAGCATGAAAAGTTTTTTCGGCATAGACAACAAGATTTGCTAACGCAGTAGCAATACTGAATTTTTTTTTGGGCATAAGAAACTCCGCTTATTATATAGAGCTGTATATATCGAACAATGAAGCTATCATTATCTAATTATTTGCAAAGCAGCAGATTTTGTGCTACAATTTACACAAATCAATTATACATAAAGAGGCGTAAATTGGCAATAGCTGAAATCCAAAAAGAGTTGTTGAATGATAAAATTTTTGTATCCGAGGCGTCCGGGCTTTACGATGGAGATTATTTGGCCGCAGCAGAGCGTTTTGCGTTGCTCATTGCGCAACACCGTGCTGCATGCAATGAGGATTTCCGTTTGTTCACTTCTCCGGGAAGAATAGAAGTCTGCGGCAACCATACCGACCACAACAACGGCAAGGTCGTTGCTGCCGCCGTCACCGCAGATACGATTGCGGCGGTATCGCCGCGCAAGGACAGAAGGATTGTTATCAGAAGCTTCGGTTACCCCGAAGTCAATGTCGATATCGACGATACCGGATTATACGAGCAAGAAAAAGGATCTTCCTTTGCGCTTGTCCGCGGCGTTGTCAAAGGTCTGGAGTCCCGCGGCTATAAAACGGGCGGTTTTTGCGCAACCACGGTATCTCAGGTATTCAAAGGCGCCGGGATGAGCTCCTCTGCTTCCTTCGAAGTGCTTGTCTGCGAAATTCTGAATGTCTTATACAATAATAATTCCGTGCCGCCCGTGACCAAAGCGATTATTTCTCAATTTGCAGAGAATGTCTATTTCGGAAAGCCTTCCGGTCTTATGGATCAGGCGTCCATTGCGTTGGGGGGCATCAGCTTCATTGATTTTCTGGATACGGCGAATCCCGTTGTCGTCAAACCTTGCTGGCGTTTTGACAATCTCAGCGCGGTCGTCGTCAATTGCGGCGGCGACCATTGTGAGCTGACACCGCAATATGCCGCCATCCGTGCCGAGATGGAGGCGGTTGCCGCATATTTCGGGGAGAAAAAACTACGCTTTGTTTCCGAAACGGCATTTTATTCCGATATCAAAGGCCTTCTGAAGAAACTTCCCGGCCGGGCGGTGCTCCGCGCAATGCATTATTTTGAAGAGAACAAACGCGTTGATGCGCTGACCAAAGCGATTGACAGCGGCAACCAGACCGAAGCGATGCAACTGATTACGGCGTCGGGCGAGTCTTCATACAAGAAGCTCCAGAACTGCTATCCGGAGGGTGACCATCAGCAGCCGATTCCCGTAGCACTTGCAATGTGCGCGGGTTTTGAGGGGGTTGAGGCATATCGCGTGCATGGCGGCGGTTTTGCGGGCACCATCCTGACTTTTGTCAGAAATGACAAGAAAGACGCCTTTTGCCGTTCTATGGCAGAGGTTTTCGGCAAAGAGAATGTTTTCCCGGTGGGGATACGTCAGACAGGAACAAGAGAAATCAAAAAAGAATCATAATAACGATTCATACATTTTCTCCGGAAGATCAAATGTTTTTGCATGGTCCGGCGGAAGAAAAGGGCGCGCAAGTCGTTTGGGCGCCCTTCTTTGTCGGAATCCGGCCATAAATATCATGATTCCCATTGTCCACCGTTGACAATTCATGATTGCAGTGATACTATGCTTGTAAACACAGTAGGAGACGCTGCGGACGCGGCGGGAGATGCTTCATGCGGAATTTAACAATGTTGACCGATTTTTATGAGCTTTCCATGATGAATGCCTATCTGGAGAGCGGCATGGCGGATAAAATCGCCGTTTTTGACCTTTTTTTTCGTCCTGCGCCCAATCTGGAGTTCGCAGTCGCCGCAGGCCTCGAACAGGCTGTCGATCTTATAAAAAATCTCCATTTTTCCGCCGAGGACATCGCCTATCTTCGTTCCTTGCATGTGTTCGGAGAAAAATTTTTTGAAAGAATAACCAATTTTGATTTCACGGGCGATATTTATGCTGTGCGCGAAGGTGAAATCGTCTTTCCCCATGAGCCGCTTGTTGTTGTGCGCGCCAAATTGTTCGAAGCCCAGCTGGTAGAAACGGCCCTTCTCAACATCATCAATCATCAGACGCTGATAGCGACCAAATCCCTACGCATCACGCAGGAAACAGATGGGGCGGTTGCCGAATTCGGGCTCCGGCGTGCGCAGGGTCCGGACGCCGGCATCTATGGCACGCGGGCAAGCATCATCGGAGGCTGCAAATCGACTTCCAACGTATATGCGGGACAAATGTTCGGCGTCAAAGTGGGCGGCACACATGCCCATAGCTGGGTGATGAGCTTTCCCACCGAGCTGGAAGCTTTTAGAAAATACGCAGAAATATATCCGGATTCATGCCTGCTTCTGGTTGATACCTATGACACATTGCGCAGCGGTGTCCCCAATGCCATTACCGTGTTTAACGAACTGAAAGCTGCCGGACACAAACCGATCGGCATCAGGATTGACAGCGGGGATCTTGCTTATCTTACCAAACGTGCGCGCAAAATGCTGGATCAGGCAGGACATGCCGATGTCAAGATATTTGCGAGCGGGGATATCGATGAGAACATCATTGCCGCCTTGCGCGCGCAGGAGGCGAAGATTGACGTCTGGGGTATCGGCACCAAGCTCATAACCTCTTTTCCGCAGCCTTCTTTAGGGGGCGTATATAAACTGGCCGGCATAGAAGAAAACGGAGTTCTGATTCCCAAAATGAAGGTTTCGGATACCCCCGAAAAGATTACCAATCCGGGCTTCAAGACCACATACAGAATCTTTGACGCGGACGGCATGGCCGCGGCGGATCTCATTGCGCTCAGGGAAGAGCAGTTTGACGAGAGCAAACCGCTGACCATCTTCCACCCTTTGGAAACATGGAAGAAGAAGACATTCACCAACTACAGGCTCAAGGATCTGATGGTCAAGGTATTTGAGAACGGCAAGCTGATATATGATCTGCCGCCGCTGACCGAGATTGTTCTTTATGCGCAAAGGTGCAAGGACAGCCTTTGGGAAGAATACAGACGACTTATCAATCCGCATGAGTATAAGGTGGACCTTTCCGAAGGATTGTATAATCTTAAACAAAAACTTCTGAACGAAACGCATTGAACCGATATCGGGATGCCCGCGTTTTTCTGTCCGCGTTTTTCTGCTTGTTTCTGGCTTTGATGACAGAACGAACCGTTCTGTGTGCTTCTTTGTTGCAAAAAAAGACAAAAAACCATAGATTGTTTTTTTGACTGCGGGATATAATCAAACTATGGCAAAGCGATTTTTTTGTAGAAGGAAAGAGAACAAGCAAGAAGTTCCGCTTGAAAAGCTGCAAGCGGACCGCATTGAAGAGCTGAAACGCGAAAACAATGCATTGTCTATAGAATTAGCGCGTTACCGTGCAAAAGAGGCGGAGATAGCCGAAACGCTTGCTTACACAAAAAATAAGGCGAAAGAGCTGGAGCGTGAAGCAAAGGTGCGCTATACGCTGGAATGTGAAAGGCTGGAGGCCTACCGCGCAAAATGGACAGAAGCGGTGCAGAATCTGGAGAAAGCAGAAAACCTCGGCGAACAGGTTATCCGGACAGAACGTTATCTTCGCCAATGCGCCAAAGAACTAAGAGAAATGATTGAGCAGGATATTCCTTTTAATTCGCCGGCACAGGAGGATTATATTTCCGAGACAGAACGTCTGTCGGAAAAAGGAGAGCATTTGTCCGGCGGAGAAATGCAGGAAACACTTGCGGAAGAAGGGGATATGCTGTCGGATGAAGAAATCCGCAGGCTGGTCAGCCAGCTTATAATATGAGAAACCATGTTTGAAATTAAGGAACCACTTCATAAATCACGTATACAGAATGAATTTTGATATTCAGGTTCGGATTTCGAAATTATAGCGGAATCTGATGGTGGTTTGTCTTTGGTTTTCGGCTGATTTTCAGCCTTTTTATTCGTTTTTGCTGTTTTTGGTCAGACCGATCCTATGATTTGTGGATATAGCGGTTTTTCTGCTTTGATTTTTCCGATGAGCTTCACCAGATTAACGCAGGCAAAGAGCATATTCAGATGACCTTCGTTTTTGGCAAGTCCCGGATAAAGGAAAGCTGGTTTTTCATTGGGTCAACCGTAACAGTTGATGATGATATTTTACCATAAACAAGGGCATAACAGTGTAAACTTTTGAGCTTCAAGCAAATCTTTTCGGCCGCTTTCCGTCTGCCCGTCGTCGAAGGCAACGCTATTGCCTTCTTCCTCG
>LVAO01000028.1 GCA_001604065.1 Clostridiales bacterium Firm_09 | reverse complement strand
AAAGCAAAGTCAAAGACGTAACATTCTTCTTTCATAATCAGGTCTTTGCCTTCTTCATCATTAACTACCCATGGAGATTGGACCCGGAAAGCCGCCTGGAAATAAGTCTCCGGACTCTTAAGGTTACGCAGCATGAATATGCCTGTCCACGGCTTTACAGTAATACCTGTAGTTAGCTTGCCACAGGTGAGGGTGATGGTGTATGTCTCCAATGGATTTCCCATGGCATGCAGTACCGGGTAGAGAGCATCCAAACCGATACCAGCCTCAGTTCCGGCGCAAACGATGATTTTATATTTCTGATTATAGTAACCGTTCTGCTTCTGCATCATCAGGTTATACATCGCTTGGCAGGATGCTACATTCGGCAAAAACCAAATAGTGTGATTCAACACATTCAAAAGGCGCGTATCGGAGAAAGGCATTGGAGGTCGCTTGTCCTGCCCGAGTTTCATATCATCAACATTGGACGGAAGGTAAGAACCGCGAATCAGATCAAGCCATTTCTGTACTTCATTCTCATAAAAAAATCGAGCATCTTTACCTTTACCCTTGGCTGAAAAGAATATATTTAAGTCGAACTCGTTAAATTCGCCTTGCATGGCAATCTGGCGTATGCTATCCGGTATCTGGTACGTGAGCATTACCATTCTCGGCAACGACAAATAAGGATTGCCGGGGCCTTTCCAGCTTTCCTTAGCACGCTGTTCGTCAGAATATGTCCAATTATAGATCTGATCTTCTATAAATTCACCGCTACTAATGGCGCGGAAAGGTGTGCCGGAAAGAAATAAATAATAATCGGCTGTAATGGGAAGAAAGGTTTCGTTATAGGCGTTATCAGCCTCATCCTTCTTGTACTTTTCTATATCAAAGTCGACTATTTCTTCTTCATCAGGATTTTCAAAGAGCTTCTTGGCGTTTTCTCGCCATGCACCAAAATGATACTCATCGAAAATAACCAAGTCCCAATTGTCCGCATGGATAAACTCATTCTTGGCCTTTATACCACCATTTTCATTGGTACCCAATAAGTCTTGAAAGGAACCAAAAACGACAATAGGTTTCTTTTTATCGCACTTCGCATAGGTTTGATCGATGTTAATATTGTTGTTGTGCGCGTCCTTATTGGAAACAAACTGCCAACCTTCAAAATCGACATGAGAAACTAAATCATCTCGCCATGCGGATTCGACAGCGGGCTTAAAGGTAAGTACCAATACGCGCTTAAAGCCCATTTTTTTTGCAAGCTGATAGGCTGCAAAGGTCTTACCAAAACGCATTTTGGCATTCCATAGAAATTTTGGTGCTCTGTCCGGCTCATCATATTTAGCTTTGGTAAAATACTCGACCGTACGTTTTACAGCCGCCTGCTGCTCCGGACGCATTCGGAAAGTTGCTGTTCGGCTGTCAGCTGTGATTTTTCCTGTTTTAAGTTCAACAATCGCCGCCTTGATATCATTTAAAGAGCAATTATACCACTCATTATCGTCCTCGACTGCATTGAGCTGTTTGAAACCTCGTCGCTCCAGAATTCGATGGATATCCTTATCAGTAAAGACAGAGCCATCCTCCCTCATGGCACTCTCTTGATAGAGAATCTTAAATGGAACAGCAGCAGTGTGCAGTTGCTCCTTGATGCGGGTAGCCACATCACGTTCGGTATATCCGATTTTTATGTATCCCTTGTGAGAGGCAACTCCAACGAATTCGTATACATAAATGGTTGGTGTGACTGTAGGTCGTTGAACAAAAAAATCAGTTGCCACTATCGTCACCTCCATTCATAGGTTTTATAACAGACTCAATAAAGGCTATTTCATCAGAAGTCAATTCATATTTTTTGAATAAGTCACTATCGTCCCATGAGCGAGAAAAAACTTGTGCAGGCACTAATGAATAAGATGCTTTCGACATATTCATTGAGGCGAGCATCTGCATGATTAGGAAACGAACAAATTTGGTCTTAAGGTATGTTATCAAGTTATCTGCATATTCTTCACTATCAAAGACGCCGACAACCAAATAGCTTTCTGTACACGCTGAGTTTGGAGGCAGTTTCTCAATCACAGAAAGAACGCGCATCATTCCGTCTTTGTCTGGTACGCCAGCGTGTTCAAAAGACACTTTTGAAACAATAACCTTCCATTTATGCAATAGTTCAAAGCCCGATAAAATCCTACTTTTTCGTATCTTACCCAAACCAAAACTGCTGCGCAGAAGCACATCACCATCAGAGTCAAATTTTTGATTTGATTCTAAGCCAAACGGTTTTCTGCTTGATACCATGTCACTAAGCATTGAAGCATGATCTTTTTGAGCTTTTTTTACAATATTTAACGCTTTATTTTGTCGTATGAAAATTGGAAGCTCATTTAAAATTCTTTGTTCAGTATTTCTCTGGCCAGATTTTAACATGTTAGTTACTTCACAAGTACCATCATGTTCGTTTTCCCATAAGAAGTAGCAAATACCTCCGGGAATATCCACTCCACTTGGGAAACAATCCTTGGAATCTGCGTAATCAACTATTTTGGATATATGCTTATCATTGAGCATTTTTGCACGAAAGTTATTTAATCCCTTTCCACCGGTAAACCATCTTGAGGGAATAACCATTGTTAGAAAACGAGGCTTAAGTTTTATAGCCTGCTGGACAAAATAATGATATATGGGAGCAGCGCTTTTTCCTGCACCGCCACCTCCGTCAGAAAGCTGATAAGGCGGATTGCTAATAATCACATCAAACTTCATATTGAAAATCTCCTCTGGCTTAAGAGTATGTATCCATTCGTAGGCGTGTGTTTCAAATTCTTCTCCACGCTCGTATTGACTATCAGGCACACCACAAAAAAGACATTTTCCGTCTTTCCACTTGTGCTGTATTCTTCTGTAACGAATATTGCCTTCTGCATTATCAAACTGTGTAACGGAAAATTCACTATTCGGGTATTTTGAGCAGTACACACTTCGCCTTGATAATAGGCTTGTCAGCTCGGTAATGGCAATACCGTAAAGCTGCTTTTTAAATATATGGTCTATACGCTCCTGCAAATCCGGGAACTTCGGCTCAAGCCCTTT
>LVAO01000027.1 GCA_001604065.1 Clostridiales bacterium Firm_09 | reverse complement strand
CAAAACGTCATATCAAGAAAATGCCCCTCCGGGAAACAGACAAAAGAATTTTTCTTTGCGCTTTCCGACAGGGTGCGACTGCCCGATAAGTATGAGGAAAAGCGGCATACTAAAGGTATCTATGAATTGCAGGAGACAAAAAACATTGAAGACATTGCTTCTTATCCTCGCATGCGTTGCGGTGGTTATGTATATACCCGCAGGGATTCTGATTTCAGAAGGCTTTCAGCCGGAAAGAATATCGATAGGACAAGGAACAGCGAGCATAAAAGCAGTCCATATCAGCGATCTTCATTATCCCGACGCTTCTGTAAGCATTGACCGTCTCAAAAAAGAAATCGAACGGTTTTCCCCCGACCTTATATTCCTGACAGGTGACCTATATGATTCCACTGCCGTCAAGGAAGACATCGATGCGCTGAGCGGTTTTTTATCTTTTTTAGGCAATTATTGCAATTGCTATATGGTGCTCGGAAATCATGAAATTCTTCTTAAGGATTTGGTTGTTCTTAAAACACTGTTGCGGGACTGTCGCATCACCCTTCTGGAAAATGCCGCTTGTGAAATCGTTATCCATGAAAAACGGATTGGCATCGCCGGGATATCGGACAAATGCTCATATGGCGTAACTTATGTCGAAGGTCTGGATGCGCTCACTGAGGATATCCCTGTCCTGCTGCTTGCGCACCGTCCGGAGAAGTGGGAGGAATATCTTGGCGCAACAACCGACCGCATCCCGCTTGTTACGTTTTCGGGCCATGCGCATGGCGGACAAGTTAAGTTGTTCGGCATCGGGCTTTATTCTCCTGCAAGCGGCTGGTTTCCCAAATACTATGATGGATTGTATAAAAAACAAGGTCATTATCTCGTAGTATCACGCGGCCTTGGCGGGACTGAATTCCCGTACAGAGTGTACAACCGCTTTCATATGCCTTGCGTGACCATCAATCTCTGAACCATTGATAACAGAAATCCCGCCGGCAAGGCGCATCAAGGTTTTTTGCAAGGCATGGTTCTGTTTAATTGACAACAGGTTTGCAACGCTATATAATAATCGCAATATCATGAATGAAGGGAATGATGTTCTCCCGTAGCGAAAGCTAAAACCGCATATCATGCTGATGACATCTGCAAAAACATCATTGCGGATATTGTCGGCTTTTTTGTTGTCAATTTCCAAAGGAACTTTTCTATGTTGCTTTTAAGTCTTTGCATCATTCTTTTGCTCGGTCTTATTCTTGCTTATGTATGCAAAAAACTGCATCTGCCTGCTTTGATCGGTTATCTTGCGGTAGGCATCGTTCTCGGCCCATATATTCTGAATCTGATTGATGCCAAAATACTGGGCATCTCTGCAGAACTCAGAAAAATAGCGTTGATATTTATTCTGATACGCGCGGGATTGACGCTTGATTTATCGGATCTCAAGCGCATCGGCAGGCCGGCGGTGCTTATGGCGTTTTTGCCGGCAATCTTTGAATTGGTTGCGGTGGGCCTTCTGGGCCCGACCTTGTTCGGAATATCGTATCTGGATGCTTTTATTTTAGGAAGCGTGCTGGGCGCCGTATCTCCCGCCGTCGTTGTGCCGCGTATGGTGAAAATGATGGATGAGAACCGCGGTACCCAACAGGGTGTTCCGCAGTTGATAATTGCCGGAAGCAGTATTGATGACATTGTTGTCATCGTCATTTTTACCGCTTTGACCACAATTGCCGCGGGAGGGACCATCGGTATTATGACCTATCTGAGTGTACCGACCTCCATTCTTCTCGGCATCGGCAGCGGAATCGTCATCGGTTTGTTCCTCGTTTGGTTTTTCAAAAAATTCCATCTGCGCGATACGCTTAAGGTGATCATCATTTGCGGCATCTGCTTTGGACTTGTGGCATTGGAGGAGCTTCTGGAAGGCATAATCGGATACTCCGGTTTGTTGGCAACCATCACTCTTGGCATCGTGATATCTTCGAAATATAAAGTGCTTGCAAACAGGCTGTCCCTCAAATATTCCAAGCTCTGGCTTCTTGCAGAAATCATCCTGTTTGTCATGGTGGGTGCAACCGTCAATCTCCGTTATTTTATCGACAATCTCGGTTTTGGCATTCTGCTGATCTTGTTCGGACTGTTTGTGAGAAGTCTGGGTGTTCTGGTGTCGCTTGTCAGAACAAGGCTGAACAGCAAGGATAAGCTGTTTACCATCCTTGCATATACGCCCAAAGCCACGGTGCAGGCGGCAATCGGCGGCATTCCGCTTGCTATGGGAATCGCCAGCGGAAATATCATTCTGTCCGTTGCGGTAATTTCAATATTGCTGACCGCGCCCATCGGAGCATTTTTAATGGATTATACGCTTGACAGATTGATTCCACTCCCGCAGAACAAGCCAGCTCCAATAGAAAACCCCATCAGCATACAAAAAATCTGAACGGGATTTACAAAAAATCTCCGGTCTCCGGAGATTTTTTTATCTTATATCCCTCATAAAGGCATGAAATGCGTCCGCTGCGGACTGATTGATGATGTCAGAAGGATTTCCGTTATGAATTCCGCCGGATGCCGGTTAACAGATTCTGTCAATAATGAGCGGGGCTGGCACCGGCCTGCATGTTCCGAAATCAAGCGCATGAATAAACGTCGCCTGCGCCTCCCTGAACTTTACAGGATCGGAGGCATGAAGGATGGCAAGCACATCTCCCTGCCGTACATAATCGCCCGTTTTTTTGCACAGTGTGATGCCCGCAAGATAATCGATGCTGTCCTCTTTTTTGATTCTGCCCGCGCCCAACAGAAGAGAGGCGACACCCAACGACTCCGTATTCATGTGGGTGATGTATCCTTCCTGTGCCGATCTGATTTCTGTCGTATATGCCGCGCGTGGAAACAAGCCGATATTGGCAAGAATATCCGTTCTGCCGCCGTGCTCTTTTACCATGGCAAGCAAACGCTCTTTGGCTTTTCCGCTTCGGATAGCTTCCTGTGCCACCGCAAGGCATGCCTCATAGCTGTTTTTGAGGGCAAGCTGGAGCATGGAGGCGGCAAGCGCAAGCGAAACTTCCTGCAGATCTCTGGGTCCGCCACCGGAAAGGACCTCAAGCGCTTCGATGACCTCCAGAGAGTTGCCGATAGCGTAGCCCAATGGAATATCCATATCCGTGATGAGCGCGCAAACGGACTTTCCGGCTCCTTTTCCTACTGCGACCAGCTCTTTGGCAAGATTTGCGGCTTCCTCCCGCGTTTTGCAGAAAGAGCCGCTGCCTGCTTTGACGTCCAACGCGATGCAGTCGGCTCCGACAGCAATCTTTTTGCTCATAATGCTGGAAACAATCAAAGGAAGACTTTCTACGGTAGCGGTCACGTCCCGCAGAGCATAGATCTTTTTGTCTGCGGGCGCAAGGTTGCCCGACTGACCGATAACGCTCAATCCGACCTTATTGGCGATCTCGATGAACCTTTCCCTGGATATTGATGTCTTATAGCCTTCAATAGATTCCAGCTTATCCACCGTACCGCCGGTATGCCCAAGTCCTTTGCCGGACATTTTGGCGACCTTTACGCCGCATGCTGCGACAATGGGAGCGACAATCAGTGTGGTTTTGTCGCCGACGCCGCCCGTCGAATGCTTATCCGCTTTCGGACCGTCCACTGCGGATAAATCCACGGTTTCTCCGGAGCGCGCCATTGCCATGGTAAGAGCTACGGTTTCTTCATGCGTCATCCCTCTTAGGAACACCGCCATCAGAAGCGCCGACATCTGATAATCCGGAATGTCTCCCACGGTATAGCCCTTCACAAAAAAATCTATTTCTTCTTTGCTCAGGCTGTGCCCGTCTCTCTTCTTTTTAATGATATCATAAATTCTCATAAATCACCTGCATGTCGAAAATGTCATCTGGAGCCTTTATCATAGGGAATGCCTTCTGCTTTGGGCGCTCTGGATTTTTTGGAAGTGAAAGCAAGCACAATCATGGTGACCAGATAGGGCAGCATCAGATAGAGATACTCGCCGCCCTTGATTCCGCTGAACGTGGGCAAGAAGGGTATCGAGGACGCCATCGGCGCGATGACTTTGAATACAGCGAACAAGAATGCCGCGCCAAAAATACGCAGGGGCTTCCAGTTGCCGAAGATCATGACGGCAAGCGCCAGAAAGCCGTAGCCTGCGACAGAGGATTGGAAGCCGCCGCCCACTGCCAATGTAAAAGCAAGACCCCCTACACCTGCCAGCATGCCAGAAAGCGCCACACCGGCGTATCTCATGCCGTAGACGCTGACGCCTACGGAGTCCGCCGCCTGAGGATGCTCGCCGCACGCGCGGAGGCGCAGGCCAAACTTTGTTTTATACAATACGATTGTGATGATCGCAAACAGCAGGATGGCGACGGGCGTTGTCAAGAAGAATTTGTTGATGAACATTCTTTCAAAGAAATTGAGCGCTTCATCGGCAGGCACTCCGAACTGCTGCGGTGTGATTCTCACCCAGTTTGGGATAAAAATTGTGGTCTGACCTTGTCCCTGCAAAGCCCAGCTCAGAACGATGGCAAATGCCGGAGCGAGCATATTGAGCGCGGTTCCTCCGATCGTTTGATCCGCTTTGAGATTGACTGAAGCAAAGGCGAGGAACATCGCATAGATTGTCCCAGATGCCGCCGAAATGAGAATCGCCAGCATGACTGCGGATTGCGGATGGGCTATGCCCCAACCCGAGGCATTCACCATGCTTAAAAAGATGCAGCTGATCAATGCGCCGATCACCATGATGCCTTCCAGCGCAATGTTGACAATACCGCTTCTCTCGGAGCACATGCCGCCCATCGCAACCAAAATCAGCGGGACGGCAAAGAGGATTGTTAAACCCAATACATCAGCAAAAATGTTCATTTCTTTGCCTCCTTCGCTTCGCAGCAATGCAGAATTTTATCTTTTTTTCGCCTGCGGATCAGCTTTTCGAGAGTCAGTTTGACAAGCAGCGAAAGCGCGCTCATGTAAATTATCACGGCGATGATAATATCAATAATCTCTTTGGAAAAGGTGGGCTGGAGTGCCTCGCCTCCAACCTGAATATATGAAATGAAAATGCCCGAGAGAATGATGCCAAGCGGATTGGAGCCGCCCAGTAGGGCGACCGGTATACCGTTGAAGCCCATGGCCAGAAGCAGTTTTTCTATATTATAGTTGCCGATGCCCGTCAGATAATAGAGACCGCCGCCGATGCCTGCCAGCGCGCCGGAAATCACCATGGAAAGTATGATGCTTCTTTTTGCGTTCATACCGGCATACACGCTGGCATTGCGGTTGTATCCGCAGGCCTTCAGCTCATAACCGAATGTCGTTTTATTGAGAATAACAAACATGCAGATTGCTATCAGAACCGCAATGAATACCCCGATATTCATATAATTGGAATCGAACAGCTTATCCAGACCCCATTTCGGGATGATTGCCGAGGGATTCGCCACGGCAAGGTTTGCCGTCCGGTTGCCGATATTGCCTCCCCAGTAGTCGGAGATGATTTTAGGCGTGTTCAGACATAAAAGATTGACAAGAAACATGCCGATCCAATTGAACATGATGGAGGTGATGACCTCATTGACATTGAAAAACGCTTTGAAAAAGCCGGGAATGGCGCCCCAGAGGGCTCCGCCTGCCATTGCCGCAAGAATAGCCGCGTACCACGGAAAACCCCACACAATCGCAGAAAACAACGCAAAAAAAGCGCCGATTGTATATTGTCCGGTCGCACCGATATTGAACAGGCCTGTTTTGAAAGCAAAACCGACCGCAAGGCCCACCATAATCAAGGGCGCGGACATATACAGGACCTTCGCAAATTTATCCGGAGCAGAAATACCTGTGACAAGAATTCTCTGCAATCCCATGCCCGCTTTGGAAGGATTCAGTATAAGGAGCAGAAAAAAGCCGAACAGCAGTCCGATGACGACGGAAAGGATGGACGCGGTCAAGGAAGAGAACCCGGGAGAACTGAGCGAATTCTGTATCATCGAGGGTCTGTCCTTATCCGACAGATAAATATGCTTCAGCCGTTTTGCAAAATCCTTGAAAAACATTTTTATCTTATCCATGGGCCGCCTCCTTCGTCGCCGGAACCGTTTTTGTAAATTGCGGCTGGCGTTTTGCACCGGACATGTACAAACCCAGCTCTTCCACATTCGTCTCTTCGGGCCTGAGTTCCGCGACGATTTCTCCTTCATAAAAAACAAGAATTCTGTCCGGAAGAGACATGACTTCCTCCAGTTCCAGAGAAACAAGAAGAACGGCATTGCCTGCATTCCGGACAGATACCAATTGCTTATGAATAAATTCCACCGCGCCGATATCCAGACCTCTTGTCGGCTGCACAGCCAGAAGAAGCCTGGGCGACTTGTCGATTTCACGCGCGACAATCGCCTTCTGCTGATTGCCGCCGGACATGCTGCGCGCTCTTGTGACAGGCCCTTGTCCGCTGCGGATATCGTATTCTTTAATGAGCTTCTGCGCGTATTTCCTTATTCTGGAAGCGCGGATGAACCCGTTTTTCTGAAATTCCGCCTGCCAGTACCTTTGCAGAACAAGATTCTGCTCCAGCGTATAATCCAGCACCAGCCCGTATTTGTGCCTGTCCTCCGGGATATGGCTCATGCCGGATTTGCTTCTGGCGCGGATGGTATCATGTGTGATATCTTTGTCCAAAAAACGAATGCTGCCCGACTTCAGTTTTTCCAGTCCCGAGAGACCGTAGACAAGCTCGCTTTGTCCGTTGCCGTCAATGCCGGCGATACAGACAATTTCTCCCTCGCGAACCTCAAAACTGACGCCCCGCACGGCATTGTTTTTATGCACCTTTGACGCCACGGTCATATCCTTGACATCCAATATGACGCCGCCTTTGTCGCGCGGGATTTTTTTGACATTAAAATCCACGTCTCTTCCCACCATCATCCGGGATAATTCTTCACGGGTGACGGTTTTTACATCAAACGTGCCGATCCATTTTCCTTTGCGGAGGACCGTGCATCTGTCTGCGACCGCCATAATTTCGTTCAGTTTGTGGGTAATAAAGAGGATAGATTTGCCTTCTTTGGTAAAACCACGCATGATCTCCATCAATTCATTGATTTCCTGCGGAGTCAGAACAGCGGTGGGTTCATCAAATATCAATATATCATTTTCGCGGTAGAGCATTTTAAGAATTTCTACACGCTGCTGCATTCCTACGCTGATGTCCTCAATGATTGCGTCAGGCACAATATTGAGTCCGTATTTTTTGCTTATTTCCATAAGCTTTTTTCGGGCTTCCTGTTTTTTGATGAACCCGAATTTGCTGGGCTCTGTACCCAGAATGATATTGTCCAGCACAGAAAAATTTTCTACAAGCTTGAAATGCTGGTGCACCATGCCGATGCCAAGCGCATTTGCCTCTCTTGGATTTTTTATCCGAACCGTTTTGCCGTCCTTTTTAATGACACCTTCATCCGCTTCGTATAAACCGAACAGAATGCTCATCAAGGTCGATTTCCCGGCGCCGTTTTCGCCGAGCAGAGCATGAATTTCGCCTCGCTTTAACTGAAGCGTAATATTGTCGTTCGCCTTGATTCCCGGAAATTCTTTGGTAATGTTGAGCATTTCTATAACATATTCGCTCATGCCTGCTCTCCTGTGGATATGTAAAAAGAGCCTGAAAGGCTATGTAGACAGGCGCCGCCTCAAACTCGGTCGGATAAGAGGCGGCGCTTGAAATCATTTTGTTTTAGTCGTTTTCGTACGTTACGGCAACAAGAGTTGTGGCAGGTCTCACGTTGATGGCATCGTTCACCACGATGGTGCCATCCACCAGCTTCGCAAACAAAGCATTGTATTGGGCAATCGTAAAGGTCGTGAAGCCCCATGATGCGCCCTCGGTGGGCAAACCGACACCGCCCTCTGCGGCGCCTAAATGAAGTGTTTTGCCCGCGCGTTCGGTATTCCAGGTGCCGCCGTTGGCGTATAATGAGGTAAGCGCCTGTACGACAGAGGCCGTAAGTCCCTTCATGGCGGAAGAAATAAAGACAGGGTCATTGCCGGTTGAGGCATACTGGTCTACGTCCACACCGATCATCTTTTTGTTGGCTGTTTTTGCTGCGTCAATGGCGCTAAGGTATACGCCGCCTCCGCATGCAAAGACAACGTCGGTGCCGGTGGTATACCAGCTGGACATCTTGCTTGCAACGTCGTCCGTGGGCCAGAACACACCGCTGTACCAGTATTTCATGGTGACATCGCCCGGATTCAGATCAAGCTCGGCCGCAGCGGCTTCTGCACCCTGCACATAGCCATGTCCGAAACGGACGACCGCAGGAACGTCCATACCGCCCAGGAAGCCCAGATTGCGGTAGCCGTCCATGACAGCGGCATAACCGGCAAGATAGCCGGACTGCTCTTCTTTATAAAGAATGCAATTGACGTTGGATTCTGTTTTCTTGTCAGAATAATCGGCATTGTGGGGCTCGCCGTCCAGAAGCAGGAACATCACGTTGGGGTACTGCGTCTGCACCGCATATACGGCTTCTTCAAACAGATAGCCTGGGCAAACGATAACTTTCGCCCCATTGCGGATGGCGTTGCCGATGGTTTCCACACGCGCCTCAGTGGTGTCTTCGGACGGTCTGTAATATGCGTAGGTCTTGTTCGCGCCTTCTGCATATTGTTTTACGCCGTTCCATGCGCCTTCGTTGAACGATTTGTCGTCGATGTTGCCGACGTCAGTGATAAGGGCAATTTCATAGGTTTCTTCTTGCGTGTTTTTGGGTTCGCAAGCAACCAAAAGACCGATACTCAATGCCGTCAATGCAAGAATCATGACGGTAATCAACAGTTTTTTCATTGCTAGTCCTCCTGAAAAATAAGTTTTTGGTGTTGAAAATAGTATATATCAAATCAAAAAAAGTTGTCAATATCCACAGAAAATGGCAATTATCCGTCGATTATGTGCAATTGACGGATAAAATAAAAAATTTATACATATTTAGAATAATTTGCTTTATAAATTCTCTTTTCTAAACGAAAAGGGCATCAGATCTTTTAATAAAAATGTTTTATAATCCTTTTTATTATTGCCGAGAATGACAAGAAAGTTTGCCGGGTCACAGAATTCAAGCATTACCTGACGGCAGACACCGCACGGTGGACAATAAGTTCCCGGGGGGTTGTCCCCGCCGACAATGGCAATCGCCTCGAAGTCCCTTTCGCCTTCTGAAACAGCCTTGAAAAATGCTGTGCGCTCAGCGCAGTTGGTGGGTGAGAAGGCCGCGTTCTCGATGTTGCATCCTTCGTAGATTTTTCCGTTTTTGGCAAGCAGCGCCGCTCCTACCCTGAAATTGGAGTAGGGCACATAAGCAAAAAGCCTCGCTTTTACCGCGCGCTCCATCAGTTCTTCACAGAGATATTTATCCATTGTATACCTCCGGCAGAATACTGGAGCTATCGATGTCGACCGGCACACAGAATGCGTCGGCGACGGTCGCTCCGATATGGGAGAAACCGGACAGAGTTTTCAGATTGCGTCCTTGCTTGATTTTCTCTCCGAAAAGAATCAGCGGAACATATTCGCGCGAGTGGTCGGTGCTTGGTGTCGCGGGGTCGCATCCGTGGTCGGCGGTCAGTATCAGCACATCCTCTTTTTTCATAAGGCCAATCAGTTTTTCCAGCTTCACGTCAAACTCGGATACCGCCCTTGCATAGCCGTCAATATCGTTTCTGTGTCCATAAACCATATCAAAGTCAACAAGATTGACAAAGACCAGACCATAGAAGTCCTTTTTTGCAAGTGAAAGTGTTGTTTCCATCCCATCGGCATTATTCTTGACGGGATGCGATTCCGTAAGCCCCCGCCCGGCAAAAATATCGTAGATTTTGCCCACAGAAATGACATTCAGCCCCTGCGCCTTGAGCGCGTCGAGCATGGTTTCCGCAGGCGGCGCAAGAGAAAAATCGTGTCTTCCCGAGGTGCGCTTGAAATCGGGGTATTCTCCTTCAAAAGGCCTTGCAATGATGCGTCCCACGGCATGGTCGCCCGACATGATTTCTCTTGCAATTTCGCAGTAACGGTAAAGCTCTGCTCGCGGCACCATCCCCTCGTGCGCTGCAATCTGAAAAACGCTGTCGGCGGAGGTGTAGACAATCAGCGCGCCCGTGGCCAGATGTTCCCTGCCGTAGTCGCGTAGGACATCGGTGCCCGAGTAGGGCTTGTTGCAAAGCGCCTTGCGGCCTGTGCGCCTCTCAAACTCGGCAATGATGTCCGGCGGAAACCCGTTCGGATAGGTCGGCAAAGGCTTCTTGGACACGATGCCGGCGATTTCCCAGTGCCCGATGGTTGTATCCTTGCCCTTGGACTCCTCCGAAAGCCGCGCAAACGATGCTTTTGGCATGCTTACCGCACGTCGGTTGTCCGTACCGTCAATATTGAATAGTCCTAATGATGTCAATACCGGCGCGTCAAACTGCTTTGAACGGATGATTGATCCCAGCGTGTTGCTCCCGGCATCCCCATACAAAGCGGCGTCCGGCATCTCTCCTATGCCCAGGCTGTCCAGAACAATTAAAAAAATCCTTTTGATACCCTTATCCATAACTGCCTCCGGTCTATGCTTCATGAGAATGCGTCTAAGCAATCTCCAGAGCAATCTCCATCATTTTTGTAAAAGAAAGCTGTCTTTCTTCGGCTGTACAAGCTTCTCCGGTAAAAGGACAATCCGAAATGGTGCAGATGCAAAGCGCGTTTTTCTTTGCACGCGCGGCATTCATATAAAGTGCGGCAGACTCCATTTCTACCGCAAGCACACCCATTTTTTGCCATTCCTTGAGACTCGCCGCATCATCATAGAAGGTATCGGAGGAAAATATATTGCCGATATGGGGTTCTATGCCGAGTTTTCTGGATGCCGAAACAGCCTTTTCTATCAGTTGATAGGAAGCAAGCGGCGCAAAACTGCCCGGCAGTTTGTATTGGGCGGCGTAATTGGAGTTGGTGGACGCGCCCAAAGCGATTACGATATCTCTGAGCTTCAGATCGGGACTGATTGCTCCGGCGGAGCCGATCCGAATGATATTCTCCACACCGTAAAAATGAAAGAGTTCGTAGCTGTAGATTCCTATGGACGGCATGCCCATGCCCGAAGCCATTACGGACACCCTTTTGCCATGGTATTCGCCGGTGTAGCCGTTGACTCCCCGCACATTGTTGACAAGCTTTGCGCCGGTCAAAAAAGTTTCCGCAATAAATTTAGAGCGCAGGGGATCCCCGGGCATCAGTACGGTTTTTGCAAAATCGTTTTCTTTGGCGGTAATATGGGGCGTCGGTATAGCGGACATATCTGTTTTCTCCCGATGTTTCTATAATCATTATATCCCAAAAAAACGATGTAATCAAGATATGTGTTTTTTCGGCAGAATCATGTATTTGCAAGCATTTGTAAGGTTGCCATATATAGGGTTGTCGAACATATACAACACATTCGGATAAATAGAATCAAGAGACCATGCTCCCGATGGGTCTGCAATACATTTGAACAAGAGGCATTTCCGGTTTCTCTCAGTATCTGTACCGCTTTTTTACAAAAGAGGCAATCAGGATAATCAGGATGAGTCCGCCT
>LVAO01000026.1 GCA_001604065.1 Clostridiales bacterium Firm_09 | reverse complement strand
TTTTTATATCCTAAAACAGGCGGGTCCGCGTCGGAAAATACGATAGGGAGATGCAATTCTTTTTTTAATATCTATTCGCAAAACGATAGTTTTGCGAATAGATAGAATAAAAGAGGGCGAGAAAACAAGGGTTTTGGCGCGAAAATACGCAAAATGTCGATTTTGGTCGGATGACGTAAAATTCACGCCCGTTTGTGCGGATTTTAAGTATTCTATTGTTATTTTGAAGTCGATTTTGATTTTTTTTGCAGGTTATGGCGCAACGGAAAAAAAATTTTATGTGTCCGGATTGCGTATTGATGCATAAGAAAAATTATAAGGCTTTGGACGAAGGTGCGTTGTTCATTTGTTTTTGGATGGACGGACGAAAAATCTTATTTTTTACGATTGGCGAATATCCGTTCCACGGCTTCTTCTATCGCTATTTTGCAATGTTCGTAGGTGAGTCCGCCCTGCATATAAGCGATGTACGGTTCTTTAATGGGCGAATCCGCGCTCAGTTCGATGGAAGCACCCTGAACAAAGGTTCCCGCAGCCATGATTACCTTATGCTGATAGCCCGGCATATCCCATGGATAGGGCGTCACATGGCTGTCTACAGGAGAAGAATACTGTATGCTCTGGCAAAAGGCAATCAGTTCTTCCGCCGTACGAAAACGGATGGAACGGATTATATCACCCGGTATTTTTGAAGGCGCGGGACTGACGCGATAACCAAGATTCCGGAATACTCTTCCTGCCAGCACGCTCCCTTTGAGCGCTGCGGCTACCACGGACGGCGCCAGAAATAAACCTTGATAAAAAGGCTGATACGAAGCGTTGTAAGAGCCGACTTCGTCTCCCAGAGAAGGTGTGGTGAGGCGTCCGGCAATCCTGGCAATGCAGTTCTCCTTCCCTGCAATATATCCTCCGGTCGGTGCAAGACCGCCTCCGGGATTCTTGATGAGCGAGCCTGCGACTACGTCTGCGCCCGCTTCCGTGGGCTCGCGCGTATCGACAAATTCACCATAACAATTATCGACTATGACAATGGCAGACGGATTGGCGGATTTTGCAATATCGCTTGCCCTCTTCAGTTCCTCCAGGCTCAAAGCATCCCGCCAGGCATACCCACGGGAACGTGTGAAATAAACGGCGTCGGGTTTTTTGCCGTCGACAAGCTCTTTCAATCTTTTTTCATCCACCTTGCCGTATTTCAGATTCAGAACGTCCGCGCGGATGCCGTAATCCGCAAGCGAGCCGTTGCCGACACCGCGCACAACCGCCTGAAGCGTATCGTACGGCTCTCCCGTTGCAAACAGAATGCGGTCCCCGGTCTTGAGAAGTCCGAACAGTGTTACCGCCAGCGCATGTGTGCCATTGACAATTAAGGGAGATACCAGGGCGCGCTCTGCGCGGAAGATCTCCGCAAACAATTTGTTCAACGTTCCGCGTCCGGCATCGTCATATCCGTAGCCCGTGGTAGGCGCAAAATGTCTGGGAGATATCTGGTGCTTGCGAAAGGCTTCCAGTACCTTTTTCTGGTTCTCATATGCGGTAGTATTGATGCGGTCAAACAGGTTCTGCGATTGTTCTTCGGATTTTTTTATCAGTTCATATGTGCTTATGGTCATATCGCCATCCTTTTTTTATTCTGTTTTCAGATTGTTTTCATTTTGGAATACCGAATAAGAGTGTTTTTGCAGATGAGCATGCTCCGCTATTCTTTCTGCAAGCGTTTGCAGAGATTCCGATGCA
Organism: Clostridiales bacterium Firm_09; assembly: GCA_001604065.1. GTDB lineage: Bacteria > Bacillota > Clostridia > Christensenellales > DTU072 > Firm-09. Next base: position 36,667 of record LVAO01000026.1, on the reverse strand, counting down.
TCCAGATAGATTGCGTCTTCATATTGATGGGCAAACCAGGTCTGTTGACGCTTGGCATAAGCGCGGGTATTCTTTTTGATTTCTTCCGCAACCGCAGGAACCTCTGCTCCAAATTCAAATCTTGCACGCCATTCCTTGTATCCGATTCCCTGCATGGACTGCATGGAGAAATTGAGACCTTTATCGAAGATCAGGCTGTGCACTTCGTTTTCCAAGCCGTCAGCTATCATCTTGTCAACGCGTACATCTATTTTTTGGCGGAGAGACTGTCTGTCATTCACGCGCAATACAAAAAGCATATAAGGAGAAACAGGATTTTTCCGGATGTTCTGCTGATTTGAAAACGGTTTCCCGGTTGCCAGGCAGACCTCCAACGCCCGAAGCACCCTCTTTATATTGTTCGGATGAATTTTTGCTGCCGCCGCAGGATCAAGGGCAAAAAGACGATCATGCAAAAATTGAGAACCTTTGTTCGTAAGTTCGTTTTCCAATTCACGACGCAGATTCTGGTTGCAATCGTTGTCCGAACCGTAGCCGTATTCCGTCAATAAAGAACTGATATAAAAACCGGTGCCGCCGGTGACGACAGGAAGCTTTTTGCGCGACTCAATATCACGTATTGCGGCGACGGCTGCATTCCTGTAATCGACGACACTGAAAGATTCGTCGGGAGCGACAATGTCGATGAGATGCTGTCTGACGCCGATTTGGTTGTCTTTCGCCTTGGCGGTGCCAATATCCATGCCTTGATAAATCTGCATAGAGTCCGCAGAGACAATTTCACCGTTCAAGGAACGTGCCACGAGCGCTGCAAGCGCGGTTTTTCCCGAGGCGGTTGGACCGCCGATGATGATCATACCTTCCTCCGGAAGAGCTTTTCGAGTTCTGTTTCTGTAAATGCAATGAAAACGGGGCGTCCGTGCGGGCATTGAAGCGGCATGCCGCTGTCAAAAAAATATCTTACAATACGTTCGGTCTGTTCTTTTGTATAGCCGCAACCGCCTTTGATGGCGGCCTTGCAGGCTCTCCGGGCAAGTTTTTCGCGCAGCAGATCGCCGTTATTCAGCTCATGCGTGCGCAACCCTTCGGATATCTCTCCCAAAATTGCGGCAGGATCATATCCGGCAAGCAATGCGGGCATCGCATTGATTTTGACAGCATTATAACCGAATGCTTCGATTTCAAAACCCAGTGCGGCGATTTGACCGGAAATTTCCAACAGTTCCGATATCCTTTGAGGCGAATCTTCATAGATATAAGGTATCATCATCGGCTGGCTGGTGACATCTCCGGATGCGGCTTCCTTCATAAGTCCGTCATAAATCAGGCGTTCGTGCGCGGCATGCTGATCGATAAGGATAAGCTTTTTGCCGTGTTCGACGGCAATATAAGTATCAAAAATTTGCCCGATCAGCACATATTCCGGGGAGGATTCTGTTTTTTCGGACTCCATGCTTACCCGGGGCTCATTTTGTACGGCCGACTTATCGATATTCGTCTCCCCTGCCGGATTGTACCTGTCCCCTTCCGGTGGATTGGGACGGATTATGGCAGAAACGGCGTCAAAACCGTGAGAATCCGATACTTTGATGCCCGCGTCCTTTTCGGCCATTTTTTCTAAAAAAAATGATACGCTGAGGGCGCTTGTATCCTTCTGCATCCTTATGGCGCTTTGCCGGAGCGAACTTTGTTGTGTGGAATCCTGGAAGTTTTTTTTGTTCGGTAAAGAAGAAGCTGCCGTTTCTTCCGCGAATTGCGCACGCGTCTTCGTTTCGTATGTATCCAGAGCATAGCGTACGGCTTGAAAAACGGCTCCGTATATTTGGCGAGGATTCGAAAACCGAACCTCACGCTTATTGGGATGAACATTGACGTCGACATCATCGAATGGCATCACGATGTTCAACACAAATACAGGATAATTGCGCTGCATCAGGCGTTCGCCATAAGCGTTCTGAACGGTCCCCGCCAGGTTCGCATCGGAGATTATCCGCCCGTTAAGAATGATTGTTTGAAAGCTTTTATTGTTTTTTGCAAGATCCGGTGCGGAAATATAACCGCCGATACGGACAGAAAGCTCCGGATCGCTCTCCAAAGGGATCAATTTATCCGTAATATCGGATGGATAAATGGCGTTCATTGCATGCCTGAGGTCCAGTCCCTCAGAAGACAGTACGGGCTTTCCGTCCGCAAGATAACGTATTGCGACAGAAGGATTGGAAAGAATCAGGCCTTGTATGACTTTTGTTACGGCAGCCTCTTCGCTCCGGACGGATTTTAAGAATTTATAGCGGGCCGGAGTATTATAAAATAAACCTGTAATTGTAATACTTGTCCCTTGATTGTATGCGATTTCTTTAATATTGACATTTTCGCCGCCTTTTGCGTGGAGCATTGCTCCCGTTTCCGCTTCATGATAACGCGAACGGATTTCTATTTCGGATACGGCGGCTATGCTGGCAAGCGCTTCGCCGCGGAATCCCAGCGTGCCGATGCTGTATAAATCTTCTGAATTGCAGATTTTGCTTGTCGCATGAGGAAGAATGGTTTTATGCAATTCACTCTTTTCTATCCCGCAACCATTATCCGAAACTTCTATGAATTTGATGCCGCCATCCTCAATTTTTACAATAATATCCGTCGCACCCGCATCAATGCTGTTTTCGACCAGTTCCTTGACAACGGATGCCGGATTCTCCACAACCTCGCCGGCGGCAATGCGATTGTAGACAAAAGGTTCCAATAGATTGATCTTCATGATTTCTTCCTTTTTTTCTTTGCCGGAAGCGTCTTCTTGAGATCGGCAAGCAAAGTAAGAGCCTGTATGGGTGTGATGCTGTCTATGTCAACGTCTTCTAAAATCTTAGCTATATTGGAATATTCTTGCGCTTCATCGGAGAAAAAACCCATTTGATTGACCGGTACGGCGTCGCTTGAAGCGTTGTTTGCAATTCGATTGTTGAAATCTCCGCTCAGAACATGGTTCTCTTCAAGCGATGCCATGATATCCTTTGCCCGTTCGATGACTTTGCGATTGACACCCGCAAGAGAAGCTACCTCTATGCCGAAGCTTTTGCTTGCGCCTCCTCTGGCGATTTTATATAAAAATGTGATGCCATCCTTGCTTTCTTTGATAAGCACATGGTAATTTTTACAATCCGGAATGAGAGTTTCGAGCTCGGACAATTCATGGTAATGCGTTGCGAACAAGGTCTTTGCTTTGATTTTTAGAGCGATGTATTCGACAATTGCCCATGCGATGGATAATCCGTCGAGTGTGGAAGTTCCCCTGCCGATTTCATCCAGAACAAGAAGGCTCTTTTCTGTCGCGTTATTGAGTATGTTGGCGACCTCGGTCATCTCCAGCATAAACGTGCTTTGCCCGTACGCGAGATTGTCGCTTGCTCCGATTCTTGTAAATACTCTGTCAACCAAGGCGATTTCTGCCTGTTCTGCGGGTACAAAACTTCCCATATGCGCCATCAGTACAATGAGAGCCACCTGACGCATATAAGTGGACTTGCCTGCCATGTTGGGACCCGTCACAATCAGCAAGCGCGACGAATCGTCCATAACAGTGTCATTGGGAACAAATTCGTTGGCTTTCTTGATTGCTTCCACAACGGGATGCCTGCCGTTTTTGATCAGAATTCTATCCTTATCCGTTATCACTGGGCAACAGTAATTGTTGGCCGCCGCCGTTTCCGCAAAGGATAAAAGAGCATCCAGTTCTGCAATTGCGCGTGCATTGGATTGCAAGGCGCGCATGACGCCCGCAAGAATCTCTTTTATGTCGGCAAAGAGCTTTTCTTCCAGCTTCTGCGCCTTCTCTGCCGAGCCCAGGATAAGCTCTTCCATTTTTTTGAGTTCGGGCGTGATGTATCGTTCTCCCGTGCTCAAGGTCTGCTTGCGGACATAAGAATAAGGCACCTGATTGAGATAGGAATTGCTCACCTCGATATAATAGCCAAATACGTTATTGAATCCGAGTTTGAGCGTCTTCAGCCCTGTCGCTTCACGCTCCTTCGCCTCATATTCTGCAAGCCATTTTTTTGCGTTGCTTTGTGTGGCACGGTAGCCATCCAATTCTTCGTTGTATCCGGCCTTGATTATGTTGCCATCCTTCAGCACGGCCGGCGCCTGCTCGTCAATTGCCGCATCAATCAGGTTTTTTATGTCTTCCAAAGCATCAATGCGTTGATTGATGTCAATAAGACAGGCCGATTTTGCTTTGCTGAGGAGTTTTTTTACAATGGGCATCTGCTTAAGGGAATACCCTACCGACAGGCATTCCCGCGGATTGATGGTGTTGTAAGCCAGCTTGTTGCAAAGCCGTTCCACATCGCGTATGCCGCTTAATACGGCGCAGAACTCCGCACGCAGCTCTCTGTTTCGGACAAGTTCCCCTACCGCCTGCTGGCGAAGACGAATTTCTCCGACATCCAGAAGCGGCTCCTGCACCCAGCGTCTCAGACATCTCGCACCCATATTGGTTCTGGTTTTGTCGAGAACCCACAGGAGACTTCCTGTTTTGTTTTTGTCTGCCATGGTTTCGGTCAGTTCCAGATTTCTTTTGGTATTATAATCCAAAAACATCTGGCCGGATTTACGCACGAGTCTGGGTGTCATGATGTGTGCGAGCGTCCGTTTCTGTGTGCTTTCTATATAACTGAGAAGGGCACCCGTCGCAGATAACGCAGATGGTGCAGAATCCAGCTCCAAAGCGGCCAGATTATAGACTTGATAGAATTCTCTTATCGTCTTCCCCGCGATTTCTGCATCAAAGGCATAATCATAATAGTTTTGCGGTCTGGGCAATTTGCCGGTTGCCACTCCTTCTGTATCTTTGAGGCGTTCACAGCCTTCTGTATTGGAGATAATTTCGCTTGGCGCAATGGATAAGACCAGATCCTCAAGACGCCCCGCTTCATCTTCTTTGAGTTCCAATGCTTTGAGATCCCCTGTTGAAACATCCAGCCAGGCAAGCGCGGCAATCTTATGCGACGCATAAACGGACAGAATATAATTGTTTGCAGAAGCCTCCAACATATCGTCACTGGTAACGGTGCCCGGTGTGATAACGCGTATGACATCCCGTCTGACCATTCCTTTTTGATCCCCCGGAGCGGTCAGTTGTTCGCAAATCGCCACTTTTTTACCGCATTTGACCAACTTTGCTATGTAGCTGTCTGCAGCATGATAAGGCACACCACACATCGGCGCACGTTCGGCAAGGCCGCAATCCCGCCCGGTAAGCGTCAAATCAAGCAATTTCGAAACCTCTGTCGCGTCTTCAAAGAACATTTCGTAAAAATCCCCCAGCCGGTACAGGAGAACGGTGTCGGGATATTCTTTTTTTACGGATAAATAATGCTCCATCATCGGAGACAGTTTTTCATTCACATTGTTTGCCATTGATGATTTCTCCGAAGAGCGCAGAGGCTTTTGCTTTTGTAACTTTGATTTGCAAGAACTGTCCGACATATTCCGAAGGCCCGTTGAAACTGACAAGTCTTCCGCTTTCTGTGCGTCCGCATAAAAGATTTTCTTTGGGCGCATCTTCTGCAAGAACTTCAAATGTTCCTCCGACATATTGCTCACTCAGTTCTTTTGTGATTTCGTTCTGTACAGAAACAAGCTCTGTGATGCGCTCTTTTTTGATTTCATGCGGCACCTGATCCAAAGTTGCCGCATAAGTACCCTTTCGGGGAGAGTAAACAAAGGTAAATGCATTGGAAAAACGCACCTCTTTGACGAGGGCAAGCGTATCGCGGAAGTCGTCATCCGTTTCGCCGGGAAAACCCACCATAATATCACTGGTAATGCCGCAATCCGGCATTTTTAAGCGTATCATGCGGATGATATCAAGATATTTCTCCCGGGTATATTTTCTGTTCATAGCCTTTAATACAGCGTTGGAGCCGGACTGAACGGGAAGGTGTATGTTGTTGCAGATATTTGGAAAAGCGGCAATCACGTCAATCACCTCGGATGTAAAATCTTTCGGATGCGACGTCATGAAGCGCAAACGGAATTTGCCGGGCAATTGTCCGATTTCTGCAAGAAGCTTTGCAAAATTCGATCCGTCCGTCCTGTCGCTCCCATAACTGTTCACATTTTGCCCGAGAAGGGTGATTTCTTTGTACCCTTGACCAAGCAATCCTTTGATCTCTTCGATAATGACGTCGGGTGCGCGGCTTCTTTCGCGCCCGCGAACAAACGGAACGATGCAATAGGTGCAGAAGTTATTGCATCCGTATATGATGTTGACCCAGGCATTCGTGCCCGACGTGCGGAAAACAGGCTCATTCTCATTGATTGCCGGCTTCTCCATACGCGGAATCACAACAACTCTGTGCCGCCTCTGCGCGCGAGAAGCAACGATTTCATTGACTTTGTCTGCGATTTCGTTTGCGTTGGACGTACCTAAAATGATATCGATGAAAGGAAATTTTTTAACCAGTTGTTCGGCTATGCCTTTTTGCTGCGTCATGCAGCCGACAATGGCGATTATCACGTCGGGACGGTGCGTCTTGATATGCTTAAGATCGCCGATGTTGCCGAGAATCTTTTTTTCGGCCGTGTCACGGATGCAGCAGGTATTGAAAACGATGACATCCGCCGAAAATGCGTCCTTTGCCTGGACATATCCGAGCGTATGAAGCGCGCCCGCGATTTTCTCGGAGTCATGCACATTCATCTGGCAACCATAGGTTTCAATGTGGTAAGCTTTTGTAACCATAATAAATAATTATATAATAAAACAGGCAGGAAGTAAATGGTTAGCCAATCTTTTTATCGCAATTGCAGGACGAAAGAATGAATATAGTATTCTTATTTATGTCATTATTTATAATACTATAAGCTTCTTGAATAATTTTGCGGTTGCGACAGAGTCCTGGAGCGCTCTGTGTGCTTCGAGAAGCGGTATATCGAATCGTTTGCATAATGCAGAGAGATTCATTTTGGTCCCGGGCGGAAGCTTCTCGCGCGCGATGCGGATGGTATCTTTTGTGGGGTTGTCAAAGTTATATTTGTTTTGTTTGCCCCAGAAATAAAGAAAATTGCAATCAAATGTCTCTATATTGTGTCCGACAAGCGTTGCGCCTCGTGTGAATTTATAAAAATCTCCGATCACTTCTTCTATTGTGGGCTTGCCCGCAACATCCTCATCGTAGATATGATTGGTTTCGCTTGCTTCCGGAGGAATGGGTATCTGGGGATTGATAAGTGTAGAAAAGGTTTCTACAAGTATCCCGTCGCGTATTTTTACCGCTCCGATTTCTATAATCTTATCGGTATTCGGGTTAAGACCGGTTGTTTCAAAATCAAAAACCACATAATCCCCTTTAAGAGCCTCGCCGATTTGTCCGGATTCGCATTCGAATAAGCTGGCCTGTTCTTCCTCAATATAGGGCATGGGAGAAACATAAATATAATCTTCGTCTTCTTCAAGATACTCCGTATCATTTTGAATGGAATCATAATTGATTTTGCATCGGGAAATGCGTCGGATCTGCATCGTAAACGTGTTGCTGAATTTGCTGAGGCTGACCGGACCTTCTGCGCATACTGTCATGCCATCACGGATTTCTGCCGCAAAACTGTTTGCGGCTTTGTCGTCTTTGGGAAAATAAACAGCATCCATCTGCGATGTGGTGTCATCGAGCCGGAAGGTAAAAAACGTTTTTCCATTTGATTTAGCCGTTTTCTGGCTGAACCCGCTTATTTTGCCGCAGATGGTCTGATTCTCACTCTCCGCTTTGGCAGCATCCGATATGTATTTCGGCATTTTTGTAATCGCGCCGACAATGCTTTCGAGGTCGCTTACTTCCACAATCTTTTGTACGGAAAACTGTTTTTGTTTGCGGTGTTTTGCTATGGCGGGCCGCATGCCTTCTGTATTCGGATGGATAAAAAGGTTGATGTCGATGGATTCCATTAGCTTGCTGTCAAGAAATTCCGTCAGTTTGTCAGCATAATTGTTGCTTTCCAAAAAACTGTAAATATAGGCGGGCACAGACAGTCCGATGCGTATCGTGTCGTACCCTGTTTCTATGGCAATATTGCATTCGGACAGCTTGCGGAAAACAAGCGGAGATTCATTATAGAAAAAATCGGTCACGCATTTTTTGACGTAGGACTCATCAGAAATTGTTTTTTCGTACAGGACAATGCAATTATAATCCGAAGGTACTAAATGACGGGTAATGTTTTCTACCTTTTCGCGCAAAGTCCCGGTCAATAATCTATCATAATCGGATGCCCTCACAAGAAGGGTAATGACAAGAGAATTGTCGCGGCTGAGGCGTGCCGAAGAAAGCTTGAAGATGCGCTCGTTCTCAAGAAGCTCCGAATTCAAACGATATAAGTATGAAGCACCGCTAGTTTCCATCATTCATCCCCGCAAGAAGAAGAAGTTCTTCCAGAATTTTTTCGTTCGGTACCGTTTTCAAAATTTCTTTGTTCCTGAATATGGTCGATTGCGTCTTGCCTCCGCATACGCCGAAGTCAGCGCCCTTGGACTCACCAATCCCGTTGACAATGCAGCCCATTACGGCAATTTTTAGTTTTTTATCCAGATTCGCTGTTTTTTCTTCCAGAATTGACGCAATCTTTTCGACATCGATATTGGTTCTTGCACAAGTGGGACAAGCTATCACCTCTGCAAAATTGATCCGCAATCCGCAGGCCCTAAGAATGCGTATGCCCGCGATCACCTCCGTTTCGGGCGGGGCAGATAGCGAGACTCTTATGGTGTCGCCGATGCCGTCCATCAGAAGCGAACCGATGGCCACAGAGGATTTTATTGTACCGTACGCGGGGGGCCCCGATTCTGTCAGGCCGACATGAAGAGGATAATCCGATCGGTCAGCCAATTCCCTGTAGGCATCCACCGTGCGACGCACATCCGAAGATTTTACGGCCAGCACAATATCGAAAAATCCCATATCCTCAAGCTCTTTTGCCGTATCCAGTGCCAGCGAGGCAAGCCCGGAAGCGGTGATTTCGCCATGTACAGACCCCTGATTGACCCCGATACGAATGGGAATGCCCCTTTCTTTTGCAGCTTTGACAATCTCGGACAATCTTTTTTTGCCGATATTGGAAGGATTCAGGCGGATCTTTGCGGCCCCCGCTTCAATGGCCTTGAGAGCAAGGACGGCATCAAAATGGATATCCGCAATGAGCGGCACTGGTGAAGCCCTGGTGATGCGCGCAAACGATTCTGCCGAGGCTTCATCGGGGATTGACACACGCACAAGATCGGCTCCCAAAGCATGCAGACGTGCAATCTGCGCGACCGTAGCTTCTGTATCCGCCGTGGCCGTATTGGTCATCGTTTGCACGCTGACCGGAGCGCCGCCCCCTATTTTTACATTGCCGCATTGCACCTGTTTTTTCATGCGCAACAAAACCCGTCAACCTTTATAGAACAAAAAATGAAATACGTCCGCAAAGACTGCAAATCCGATCAGAAGAAAGAATCCCACCGTATGGATGACAGCCTCGATTTTTTTGCTGATAGGCTTCTTGCGGATCCATTCGATAATGCAAAATACCATGCGCGATCCATCCAGGGCGGGCAGAGGCAGAAGATTGAATACGGCAAGGTTTGCGGATACCAGACAAACAACATAGGACAGCATCGCAAAGCCGCCTCTGGAAGCGTCGGACATCACTTTTATGGTTGTAATGGGGCCTCCCGCGTTTTCCATACCCACTTTGCCGGAAATCAGCATCCACAATATTACGAATATCTTATAAACCAAAAAGAACATGAACGAAAACGCTCTGGCAAATGCAGAAAAGAAATCAAGCCTGACCGCCGATATATAACTTGAAAAACCGAAGCCGTATTTTGTCTGCTGATTGCCGTTGCTGTCAAGTTCGGGCGTAAACACGCCGTTCTCGTCAAAATTGCCCAGAATATAGTATCCTCTGTGAAGCGTCAGTTTGACTCTTTTGCCATCGCGAAGCACGGTTGCTTCCATCGAATCCTCCGAGTCCGCGAACCGTACGGAGGCATCATCCGCCATTAAAACGTTCATTTGTCTGCCGTTGACACGCAAAAAGACATCGCCCTTTTGAAGTATGCCGGCATTCGCGGAGTCATTATACACCTCGGCCACCGTTGGAAGCAGTTGCCCGTAGAAGGTAAAAAAGAGCGTAATGATAATAAGTGCAGACAAGAGATTGGCAAAGGCGCCCGAAAACAGGACAATCAGCCGCTTCCAGGGCGCTTGATTGTTGAAGGCGGTCGGACTGTCGGATGCGTCTTCCTCGTCTTCAAACATGCAGGCGCCGCCCAAAGGAAAACATCGCAGTGCAAAGACTTCTCCGTTCTTTTTGTTTTTCTTTTTGAAGATTGCAGGTCCCATGCCGACACTGAATTCGAGAATTCTGAATCCGAGAAGCTTGCCTGCCGTATAATGTCCGAGTTCATGCACGACAACCATAAAAACCAGTGCGAGAATCGCCAGCAGAACGAAGCCAATCGTCGACATGATATCTGCAAATGTTGCAGCAATCATTTCTTACCTCCGTATTTCTGTATAATACATTTATGAGTATATTCTTTTACCGCGCGGTCGATACCGGAAACCTGCTCCGCCGAGGCGATTTCACCGTTCCCGAAATACAGGAGCGCCCGGAATATCATTTCGGGTATGTCATAGAAACCAATCTGCTCTCTCAGATAATAATCGACAAGAATCTCATCCGCGGCACAAGCGACAGCGCCCCGGTAATCCGAAGTCAGTTCTTCAGAAAGTGCGAGACAGGGGAAGCGGTCATAATCCGGTTTTGCGAAGGTAAGCGTTCCTACTTCATCCAAGGCAAGCGGTCGGATACCGGTAGCCAGCCTTTTGTCGGCGGTAAGAGCGTATTGAATGGGCAACCGCATATCCGGGAAAGAAAGGGAGGCTTTGTAAGAGCCGTCTTTGTAGCCTACCAATGCGTGAACAATGCTTTCGCGGTGTATCAGTACCCTGACATCCTTTTGTCCAAACAGAATGCGCGCTTCGGCTACTTCCATCGCCTTGTTGAACAGCGTAGCCGAGTCAATGGTAACCTTGACGCCCATTCGCCATGTCGGATGGTTGAGAGCGTCTTTGGCTACGGCGGAAGAAAGCCGGTCTTTGCTCCAATCCCGGAATGCACCGCCCGATGCAGTCAGAATAATATGGTCGATATTCTCTTTTGCTTCAAGACATTGCCATACGGCGGAGTGTTCGCTGTCGATGGGCAACAGCGTTTTGTTCTTTTTTTCTGCAACGCGCTTAACAAGATTTCCTGCGGCAACCAGACTTTCTTTGTTGGCAGTTGCGAGCTTGGCAGGACTCTCCAGAACAGCAAGCGTCGGAGGAAGTCCGGCAAGCCCCCCTATCCCATTGACAACGATATCACAGTCCGCATACAGTGCGGGGTCGGCAAGTATGTTTAGGTCTTCGTATAATTTTCTTGCGCCTTTTTCCGGAATATGCGCTCCGCAGACGGCTGTTTCGGGAGAAAATTCTGCAATCTGCCTTTCCAATTCTCCTGTGTCCTTTGCACAGGCAAGAAGCTGCACTTTGTAATCCGGTCCCAGCCCGCGGATTACGTCAAGTGTTTGCTTCCCGATGGAGCCGGTAGAACCCAAAATCCCGATTCGCATCATTGCAACGGCACAAACACCATCACGGACGACATGAACAAGATGGCAAAAATAATGCTGTCCAATCTGTCCATAATGCCGCCCTGAGGACCGAAAGCATGGGAGAAATCCTTTATTTGCAGCGCGCGTTTCAGACGGCTTGCAGCAAGATCACCGATTTCGGATACAATACCGATTATTCCGCCGACAAGAAGATAGAACAATATGGGATGTGTGAAGACGTCGGTGAATCTGACCAGATCGTTGACAGGCAATTCTGCAAGCTCAAAAAGAAGATAAACAAGCGCCGAGCCCAGAACACCGCCCGCAATGCCGAAGATACTGCCCGCGTAAGTTTTTTTGGGACTGATTTTAGGAAAAATTTTGGGGCCTTTGATGAGCGAGCCGAAATAATAGGCGCAGGTATCCGCGCACATTGCGGCACCCGCCGCAATCAACAAAGGCAGCATTCCGAAATTAATGGTCAGATAGAGCGAGAGCGAAAACGACATCAAAGGATAAATAAGGATCAGCAATGTTGCAAAAAAATCGTTCAACTGACGTTTGTTGTCAAAAACAAAACATCCAAATGCAACCATAAATACCACGGCGGCAGCAACTGCAAAACCGTTGATATCAAAAAAATACGTCACCGGATAGACGGCTGCCAGAAACAGGATGAGCGGCGCAAGGATCGGTTTGTATCCTTTTTCGCGAAAGACTTTGACCATTTCTAAGGTCGAAGCGGCGCAGAAGAACAGAAGAAAGGCATCAAAGACGAACTGCCCTGCCGCAACACCCTTGACAGATACGCCTGTCAACAGAATGAATCCCATCAGTCCGGCAAAAAGTATGAGACCGGTCAACGTACGTTTCATTTTGGTATATCTCCGAAATTGCGCTTTATTTTTTGATATTCCGCGCAGATTTTATATAAATCTTCTTTCTGGAAGTCCGGCCATAGCTTCTCTGTAAAGAAAAACTCGGAATAGGCGGATTGCAGGGGTAAAAAATTGGAAAGACGTTTGTATCCGCCAAAACGCACGACAGCGTCCGGCTCCGGCAATCCTGCCGTATAAAGGTACCTCGATATCTCATCATAGGTGATGGGGGAAGCGTCCAGATTGATAAGGCGCCGCTCCAGCAGCATATTGAAAGCGGTGGCTATTTCTTCTCTGCCGCCATATGCCAAAGCTATTACAACGGTCATTCCTGTGTTGTTGAGACCGGCGACATTGACCTTGGATAAAGTTTCAAGAAGCTCGGGTGTCAATCTCTTGAGATCACCGATAAAGCGGACACGAAGTTTTTTTTCTTTTACAAGCGGGAGCAGCGTATTTTCTAAAAAACCCGCCAAAACAGAGAATATCCCGAGCGTTTCTTGCACGCCTCTTTTGAAGTTTTCTGTAGAAAACGCATAGAACGTGATGCACTCCAAACGGCACTCCAATGCGGCTTCTATCGCGCGAGCAACAGCTTTCGCGCCTTCCGCATGTCCGCTGAGACGCTCTTGCCCACGGCTGACGGCCCAGCGGCCGTTGCCATCCATGATAATTCCGAGATGACGCATCAGACGCTCATGATCTCTTTTTCTTTATCGGCAACCATTTTGTCGATCTCAGCAACTGCCGCGTTGACGGTCTTGTCCACATCCTTTTCAAATTTGGAAAGCTCGTCTTCTGTGACGATACCGTCTTTTTTGAAAGATTTTAAGGCTTCTATTGCGTCACGGCGGATATTGCGGATGGCAACTCTGGTGTTTTCGGCAATCGTTTTGACTTCCTTGACCAGCTGACGCCTGCGTTCTTCGGTAAGCTCGGGAAATACAAGGCGAATAAGTTTGCCGTCATTTGTAGGCGTGATGCCGATATTTGCGGCAAGGATAGCCTTTTCTACATTTCTGATTGCAGAGGCATCCCAGACAGAAATTGTCAGAAGGCGCGCTTCGGGGACAGAAATATTGGCCAACTGATTGATTGGCGTAGGAGTACCGTAATACTCAACCATGATTTTATCCAACAAATGGGGATTGGCTCTTCCCGCTTTCATCTGCGCAAGTTCGGCGCGCATTGCCGCGATGCTTTTATCGCTTTTTGTTCTGAGCTCATCAAATACAAGCTCGACTTCCATAATGTCGTATGCCATAAAAGTCCTCTCTATACATTAGTAAGAATAATATAGCATATTATAAGGAAAATATCAAGGACTATTCCCGCGATTCAAGCAAGGTGAAAAACCGGCGCAGCGGTTTAACCCATCCTCCGCTCAGAATTTTGAGAACTTGTCAAAATGATTTTTCAATACACGTTTCAGAATGAAATAAAGGGATATGGATATCGCCGAATTTCCCGTCGATTTGATAAGATTGAAGGGAATAATCGCAGGCAGCAGAATGGGATACACCGCTTCGCGTGCTACGCCCATAAAAATGGGCGTAATAAGAATATTAAAGGGGATCATAATGCCCGTCCAGACCAGAATCCCGCCGAACGCGCCGATGATTGCGCCTTTTAAGGTAGGATATTTGCGGAAAATAAAACCGAAGGTCAGAACAAAGCTGCCTGTCGCCGCAAAATGCATAAGGATGCCGAGAATACCCGATTGTATTGAAACGGTAAAACCTTGCACTGCGCAAACGATTGCGGTCAGCAGCAGACCGTATATCGGACCGTACATCATTGTAAATATGATGATAGGCACGTCGGCGAAATCATATTCCAAAAAGGGCAGAAACAGCGGGAATTTTATGAGCATGCAGACTAAAGAGAGCGCCGCAAATACCGCGATGATGACAATTTTTCTTACGGGAATCCTGGACATAAGTTTGCCTCCATATTGTATTCTGGGGCAATAAAAATGCCCCGGATTCTTGGGGCATACAGAAAAAGAACAGACCGATATTTTCTTTTCTCATCCAGACTGTAACTGTCGGTACGGGAATTTCACCCGATCGGCGCGCCTTGCGTTGCGTTAGCGGACTGTAACCGCCGGTGGAGATTTTCACTCCGCCTCAAAGAATCTGACAATATTATATCGCGCGGCAAAAAAGAAATCAACAGAATTGAAGCATATTTTCAATATCAATAACGATTGCCGATTTGTCCGTTCCGCTTTGCCTTCAAAAAAATGTATCCGTCTGCGGCAGAATTTTGATTTTTGCGAAGCTACTTGATTATTGTGCCGAAATCCTCACCTTCTATCGCGCGGAGGATGCTGTTTTCTTGAGAGAGGCCAAAGGCGACAATGGGAATTCTGTTGTCCATGCAGAGGCTGACCGCGGTGGTATCCATTGCGGATAAACCGTTTTTGATAAACTCCAGATAGCTGATTTCTTTATATTTGACGGCGCAGTCATGCTTTTTGGGGTCGCAGTCGTATATGCCGTCGACGTTTTTTGCAAGAAGAATCACTTCGGCATGGATTTCTGCCGCACGGAGAGCCGCTGCGGTATCCGTAGTAAAGAAGGGATTGCCGGTGCCGCAACCAAGTATGATGACGCGCCCTTTTTCCAGGTGGCGTATTGCACGGCGGATAATATAAGGTTCTGCCACGCTGGTGATGGGTAGCGCGGTCTGGACGCGGGTCTGAATGCCATGACGTTCTAACGCATCCTGCAACGCCAACGCGTTGATGACAGTTGCCAGCATGCCCATATGGTCGGCGGTCGTCCTGTCCATATTGGTCCCCTGCCTGCCTCTCCAGAAATTGCCGCCGCCGATGACAATGCCAATCTGTACGCCGCTCTGGTTTGCCGCGCCCAGCTGACGCACGATATTTTCCACCACGGTCTGGTCAATGCCGAAACCAGTGCTTCCGGCGAGCGCTTCGCCCGAAAGTTTGATCAGTACGCGTTTGTATTTTGCTACCATTCTGTGCCCTCCATAAAAATTATCCGTCTGCCGTTTGGGATTACCCGTAAAAAAGAGGATCCTCAAATCTTATTATCAATTTGAGAAATCCTCCTTCCTTATTAATCCAGCAGCGTGAAAACCCTGTTATCTGTTGTCAAGCGTTTTGCATTCTGGCAACCTGCGCGTTGATTTCTTCTGCAAAGTTGTCAACCTTTTTCTCCAGGCCTTCGCCCATCTCGTAACGGACAAATCTTCTTATCGAAATCTTTTCGCCGATCGAAGCGATCACTTCATTAAGAAGCATGGTGATGGATTTTTCGGGATCCTTGACAAAACCCTGCTCCAGCAGGCAGAAATCTTTGTAAAACTTCTGGATTCTTCCGTCGACCATCTTTTCGATGATGGCGGCAGGCTTCGGCTTGGGTTCGTTGAGAGCCTGCGCACGGCAAATCTCTTTTTCTTTTTCGATAACGTCCGCCGGCACGTCTTCTTTGGTGATATAAAGAGGTTTTGCGGCGGCAATCTGAAGGGCAATGTCGTGAACAAAAGAGCGGAAGACTTCGCTGTTGGCAACAAAGTCCGTTTCACAGTTGACTTCCAGCAAAACACCGATTTTGCCGCCCATGTGAATATAGGAATCGACGATGCCCTGGGAAGCGATTCTGCCTGCTTTTTTTGCAGCGGAGGCCATGCCTTTTTCGCGGAGGTATTCGATAGCTTTGTCCATATCACCGTCTGTAGCCGCAAGAGCCTTCTTGCAGTCCATCATGCCGACATTGGTGCGCGCTCTGAGTTCCATGACGTCTTGAGCTGTAAATGCCATAATAATTATTCTCCAATAATATAGTTTTTCGCTTTTCTAATGATAACCTTTTTGCCAAGGATTGTCAACTGTTACCCATGAGGATAGTCCAGGATGCAAAAAAAATACTCTGCTTTCTGAAATACTTTTTTGCGGGATACACATTGTCGGCATGCAGATCCGTCCCTATTCCACACGAATGATATCTTCTCCAAGCAGGAAATCCGGCATTTCGTCTTCTTCATCCTCTTCCTGGGAATCTTCCGCGGCGGCAACCTCTGCGACGCGGTCCTCTTTTTTTCTTTCTTCCTCTTCTCCGTCGATCGCTATTTTGCGGTTGCGGTAAAGGTCATCACTCTTTTCGTAATATTTGTCAAAGTTATTCTTAATTTTATAAATAAGATCTTCATAATCCGGCAATTCCGACAAAGAAGAAAGGCCGAATTTCTTCAAGAATTCTTCGCTTGTCGAATACAGAATAGGATGTCCGAGGGCTTCCTTCCGTCCGACAGCCTCAATCAGGTTGAATTTGAGGAGCATCTGTACAACATAATCGGAATTGACACCGCGAAGCTCTTCTATTTCCTGTTTCGTGATGGGACCTTTGTAAGCAATGATTGCAAGCACCTGGAGAAGTGTCTTGGACAGCTCACGTTCTTTGGTCTTTTGAAGAAGTTCCGCAATCAGTTCGCCATATGCCGGATTGCTTTGGAGCTGGTATTTGTCATTAAACTCAATCATGATGATTCCGCGTTCGCCGCTGTATGTATTCTTCAGCTCCCGTAGTGCTTTTTCGATTTCGATGCGGGTATAGGAAGATTTCAGTCCTTCATAAAGCTCGGTGGAAGACATCCCTCCGCCGCTCGCAAATAATAATGCTTCAATGATATCCGTTAGCATCCGCAAGAAGTTCCTCCTCGTTTGAATGATCAAAGTTGTCCGTCAGCGGCGTGTAGCGCAAGGTGATATCGCCGCAGAATTCGGTTTGTTCCGCGACGGCAATCTGTTGTTTGAGAATTTCGAGTATTGCCAAAAAAGTATTGATCATCTCCACCTTCGTATAGGACGGCTCAAACAGGGAAAAGAAATTGAGCACCTTGTAAGCTCTGATCGCTTCGATAAGCTCCATCATTCTTTCTGCGACGGTAAAACGTTCTTTGACGATTTTTTTGGGCTCGTCTTTCTTTTCGGCATATTCCGCTTTTTCCAACAACTGCGAAAATGCGCCGATCAGCCTGT
This sequence comes from Clostridiales bacterium Firm_09, assembly GCA_001604065.1. GTDB lineage: Bacteria > Bacillota > Clostridia > Christensenellales > DTU072 > Firm-09. The sequence goes on along the minus strand of LVAO01000026.1, from coordinate 19,140 downwards.
CCAGATTGAAATTCTTGATAACAATGCGGTAATCATCCTCGGCAAAAATAGGCTCCCTGTAAAAACGGTTGAGGATCTCTCTTTCTTTGAGTTTTTCGGATTCTTCCATATAGAGCTTGTATTCCTCCATCTTGCGGAAGAGCCGCTCTTCGTCCGAAATCTCGGTCTCTTCAATCTCCTGGGGTTTGGGAAGCAGGGCATTGGATTTGAGCTCAAGAAGCGTGGAAGCCAAAAGGATAAAACTGCTGATGTTGTCATAATTCTTGTCGGGCAGTTCTGCGACATAATCTACATATTGCTCAATGATATCCGATACAAAGATATCCCGGATTTCAACCTTCCCTTTTCGGCACATCTCAATGAGGACCTCCATGGGAACGGGGTCTTCAAAAGCATCGCAGGTTACATCAAAGGATTCGTCAGAACCGAACATAGTTCTCCTGTATCAGTTTGCCGCAAGGACAATCGAGATCAGTTTGCGTATCAGATTGCTGAACAATCCGAAGATATTGAGAAACGGCAAGCCTATCAGATCGCCGATCTGTCCTAAGACAAGAAGGCCAAGCAGAATGTACATGCCATAACGCACCATAAACGTCTGATAAGCATTGCCCCGGGGCAACAGCGTGTTGACAAGATTAAAACCATCCAACGGATAGATCGGCAGCAGATTGAACATCGCAAGCATAAAATTGACGCCGACAAAGTATACAAGAAACATCAGCAGCAGCAGTTTGAGAATATATCCTGCCGATGATCCGACGGTCATATAAAATATAGGATTCAATAAATATAGGAGCAGCAGTCCCAGCCCGCCCATCACCAGATTGGACAGCACGCCGGCAACCGAAACGGCGATCATGCCTCTTTTATGGTTTTTGAAATTTGCGGGATTGACAGGCACCGGTTTTGCCCATCCGAACCCGACAATCAGCATCATCAGAACACCTAATAAATTAAAATGGACAACAGGATTCAGCGTAAGTCTGCCGGCATTTTTTGCCGTAGGATCCCCGTTCCACAGAGCGGCATAGCCGTGGCTGACTTCGTGAACAACAATTGCGATGAAGATTGCCATCAACGCAGCCAGAATGCTGATCAGCTTTTCTGAAAAACTGGAGTCGGTAGTAAAGAAATTATAAATAAACATGGACACTCCCCGGAGAGTCTGTCCGCAAATATCTCTCCGTATAACAGCTTCATTCTAACATTATTATGTTCAATTGGCAAGTTGAAAATAGGAATGTATGATAAAAGAAAAATGCCTCCCGGTTTTGTGAGGCATTTTTCAAGGGACTCTGAGAACTATTTCTTTCTTTTTGCGGCATACCAATCCAAAAGAACTTTTTTAAGACTGTCGCCGTATCCTGCCGACTCGATGTTTTCCAGCGCTACAATGTTTGCCGTACCGACAATCGCTCCGTTCTGGTCCGTAACCGTCAGCTTTCCGATGACGCTTCCCTTTGCAACCGGAGCCTTCAGCTTGTCATTCAGATCCAAGCGGACGCTGTATTCTTTATTATCGCCCTTTTTGCGAAGAACATAAACATCGCGGTCTGCGGCAACGGCAATCCGTTCCGATTTGCCTCTGCGTATCTCGATATTGTTGGCTATCGGCTCATCCTTGCAGACCAAACGGTCCTCTGAATAGTTTGCGAAAGCATAATTGAACAGGGAACTGACCTCCGCAAAACGCGCCTTGCTGTTTTCGGCGCCGATTACGGTAGCCACAACCCGCATGCCGTTCCGGAGCGCCGAGGCAGATAAGCAAAACATTGCTTCGTTGGTAAATCCCGTTTTGCCGGCGTCGCAGCCTTTATAAAAACGCACCAGCTTGTTGGTATTGACAAGCTCGGTTACCCTTCCGTCGGGATGCGTGTAATTTTCCATATATATGCCCGAAAAACGATAATAATCCTTATGTTTCAGCAGTTCCCGCATCATGGTGGTGACATCCCGCGCCGTACAGTATTGACCATCCTGAGGCAATCCCGTAACATTGACAAAGCAGGTGTTTTCCATTCCCAGCGACCGGGCCCTTTCGTTCATCAGTGTGATGAACTCCTCCACCGAACCCGAAATCGTTTCTGCTATCGCCACCGAAGCATCATTTGCACTACAGACGACAACGCCTTTTATGAGATCGGATAAAGGATATTCCAGTCCTGTATCCAGAAACATTTGAGAGCCGCCCATGCCCGAAGCGTTTTCGCTGATGACGATTTTTTGATCAAAAGACATCCTTCCCGACTCGATATTCTCAAAAGTCAGCAGAAGCGTCATGATTTTTACCATGCTTGCGATGGGCATACGTTTATCGGGATCCCGCTCATACAGCACTGTACCCGTGCCGAAGTCTATCATATATGCGCTCTTCGCTGTTGCAGAATCAATTTTGGGCGTCCGGTCAGAAGCATCTTTCGGATCCGAAGCCGCCTCTGCGGCAACGTCATTTTTTGCAGATGCCGCAACAAGCGGCGATACGCTCAGCGCAAAAACTGCAATCACACACAGCATAATGATTGATGAAACAGATTTTTTCATGCAATAACCTCTGTCTTTATCATCTGAAAAAGAATCGGTATTATACCGATATCACGCCGGAAATGATTTTTTGATTATGCCGCGGGAAAAATCAACAGAAGAATCAGATACCAGAAAAGCCAAACAACATGCGTCACAATCATCGAAAAATAATAATATTGAAGCATTTCTTTGAGCAGCCGCTTTGAATTGCATGCAAGATTGATAAAGCATTTTCTGTCAACCGCATAGCCTCTGAAATCGTAAACCTTGATCATGCACAGTATAACCGATACCATGTTCAGCAAAAAAACAGGCGTAAGAAAAAGCAATAAATACAATATGCCCCAAAGACCGTCCGCGGCGGCCGACGCAAAACCGCAGCGGAAGAAGAAATAGCTGCCCACTGCAATGCCGCCATAGCCTGCTATGAACACCGAAAAATGAAAAGAAGAGGCAAAAATGAAAAAATAAACGAGCGTCGTATAGCCCGTAATGCGCAAGAGCATCCCGAACGGACTTCTTTCCCCTCTGGATACCGCGGCAAAAAAATTATAAAATTGCCCATCATAGGACTTGGAGATGGCGGACAGAATGCCGACCAGCGCAAAAATCATACACAGAATGAAATGCATTCTGTATACAGAAAAATATCTCTTCAGCGTACACCAGTGCATACGCAGCCTGCTTGCGGAAGGGCCGTAAAATCGCTTCATATATAAATGATATGAGTCAAGCCTTCCGAAAATGATTTCTGCCGCAAAGACAAATTTTTATTCTTTGCGGGGAAAAGGCAAAAACGCGTATGGATTCCTGCCAGATCAGGAGATATTCATTTTATCTTATTGACAATCTCCACACCGCTGCCGCCCAAAACATACATCTTGTTTTCTACTCTGTCAATGCTGCCGTTCAACGCATATACGGCGCCGCTCAGAAAATCGAGCATCCGTTGTGCGAGCTCCGCACGGACTACAGAAAGATCCACGATAACGCCCTGCTTTGATTTCAGATTATCAATCAGCTTCTGGATGTCCGAAAAATTCTGCGGCTTGGCGACCGTAATGTTCTTGTCGCCGGAAGGCAAAGCAAGTTTCTTCTCCTCCATATAATTATCATAAGGAGTTCCGGGACTCTTTTTGCCGTTTTTCGGTGGCATTTCTCCGGTTTTCAACAATTCCAAAAAAGACACTGTTCTGATAAACCGCCTATAATAGAATACTATGAACCTTCAAATAAGGCCCTTCCGATTCGCACGAGATTCGAACCGCATGCAATCGCCGTTTCAAAATCATGGCTCATACCCATAGAAAGCGTATCAATAAAAGAATGCTCTCCTTTAAGTCTCTCATAAAAATCCCGTACGGACAAAAAGAGAGAAGCCAGCTTTTCTTTTGGGATATCCATAGGAGCGACCGCCATAACGCCTTTCAACAGAAGATTAGGGTAATCCTTAAGGGATTCGGCAAAGGCATAAGCATCCCTGAGCCGCAGCCCGCCCTTGCTTTCTTCTTCTCCGCTGTTGATTTCTATAAGGATCTTCTGGACGATGCCGTTCTTTTTTGCAAGTCGGTCTATTTCGTTCGCCAAAGAGGCACGGTCTACGCTGTGGATAAGGTCTATCTTGCCCATAAGGTATTTTACCTTATTGGTCTGAAGCTGTCCGATAAAATGCCAACTCAAAGCGGGATCATATTTCTCAAGAAATTCTTGGACGCGGTTTTCGCCGAAGGCCAGGATCCCGCCCGAGTCATGAAGCAATCTGAGAGATTGTATGCTGCGGTTTTTGGAAGCCGCGACAATACGGATTTCATCCGGATTTCGCCCTGCTTTTACAGCCGCTTCCCTTATTTTCTGCTGTATGTCTTTGAGATAAAAACATTGTGTTTCCATATATACGATTGTAGCATATACGGCAAAAGCAGACAACCTCTTTTTACATCGAATTGGAATTCTGAAGCGGGTAGTCTTCGGCCAAAGCAATACGGTTGATGCTGATTTCATACGCGACGCGTTTTTCTATGGTTTCTTCGTTGATAACCTTCTGATACTCTCTGCTTTGTATGCGTCCGTTTATGACGATTTTTGTGCCCACAGAAAGCCCCGAAGCATAGCGTGCGTTCCGGCCCCATGCAATACAGGGAAGATAATCGGACTTGTTGTAGGCGCGATTGACGGCGACAAGAATATCGCATATTTCACGTTTGAAAGGCGTTGTGCGGAAGATGGGTTCTTTGCAGATATAGCCTACCAGTTCAATTACATTCGGATTTTTATCAGAAAGATCGTCAAGAATGTCGCGCACAAACACCGTAAGCATCAGCTTGGAGCGTCCGTCGCACATTTTGTTATAGCTTCGGAATTGCCCGGATACACCGATCTCGGATCCCACTTCAAGATTATAATCCTGCATCAGTCTTTCGGATATCGTAATCGGGATGTTATCCGACTGATCACTCAGACGATTGACTTGTATGACTGTTTCATAAAAGCCTTCTCCAAAAACCTGATGAGAAAACTCCGGTTCACGGATGATTTTGCCGATCAGAGTGACATTGTTGTTATTCATTAGATTTTCTGTCATTTTGAATCTCCCTTTGTTCATAATTGATTATGATTGCAGAAAGCCTTTATGAGGCCCTGACATCCGGAATCTGTTTGCCCGAGGCATCCACCGTATAATGGTCCTTGAGGACCAGCTCGTCCAGTCTTACGACCGTATAGCCTTTATTTTTTAATCCCAGAAGAATGAGCGGCAATGCTTCGACAATGTGGTCGGAATTATTGTGGCAGAGAATAATAGAACCGTTTTTAGCATTGTTCAGCACTCTCTCGGCAATCTGGCCTGCGGATAAGCCCTTCCAGTCCAGCGTATCCACATCCCATTGAATGGTCTGGATACCGTTTTCTATGGTATAATTAATCAATCTGTTGTTGTATTCTCCATAAGGCGCACGGAAATATTGCGGAGTGTAATCCGTTATTGCGGCTATTTTTGAAGAGGTGACAGAAATTTCTTCCTTGATTTCGGCTTCAGAAAGTTTTGACATATGAAGATGATTGGTGCTGTGATTGCCGATGAGATGTCCCCTTTCATGGATTTCTTTGACCATCTCAGGGTATTTATCAATCCAGAATCCTACCAAAAAGAATGTCCCCTTGTATCCGTATTTCTCCAGTTCATCCATGATCTGCTCCGTTTTGTCCGCTCCCCATGCCGCATCAAATGTCAAGGCTACTTTTTTTTCATCCGTCTGCACCGAATAGATCGGCAGAAGTCTGGTATTCTTTGCCGAGGCGGCAACCGATTCGCTTCCCACAAGAACGGATAACGTTGCAATCACAACAATCAGTACCGTCGCTATGATTACAGTTTTTTTTCTGACTACCACAAACATCTGTTTTCCTCCATATCATACCTTATTTTTTGTGTTGGATTTTGCCGATTTATTGTAATTATTGTTTGATTGTTGGATTATCGACGATTTCTTCAACAACAAAAAACCGCAATAATTCAATAAGAATATATGCGGTAAGAAATTGAATATGCGGGGATGGGAGGATTGGAATCTGCCGGATTCTTTCAGCTTGCCGGCACCCAGTGCGCATAGAGTTTCAGATTTGCCGTCACTCCGGACATAAAATCATATTTGTTCAAAAAGGTGCCGTCGTCCGTATACCAGCCTTCGAATACATAACCTTCGCGGACGGGCGCGGGATAAGGCACGCTGACATTGACACCTTGATTGACGGTAACGGCATTGACATAACTGCCGCCATTGCTGTAAAAGTATACCAGATAAAAACCGGTCATTGGTTCAAACCAAAAAGCATCGGCATAATCTGACCAAATGCTGTCCGAACGGTACGCGTTCAGAAGTGCCAGACGGGCGGAGTCGGTTGCATTGGAAAGGTCGATTTTTATGGACAACTGTCCGCCGTAATTTTCTCTATACAGTATTTCACCCGCAGAAGCGTTGATTTTTGCGCCCGACCTCAAAATGATATTCAGATTTTGGCTGCCTTCCCAATACAGAGAATGATATCCCGCTTCCTGTATTGCGGAACTGATATCAATATACGTTAAATCGGGTGCGCCATACAGCGCATAATCTTCAAGCGTGGTCAATGTTGCAGAAAATATGATTTCGTGCAGGTTTCCGGCTCCGAAAAAGGCATAAGAAGCAATTTTCTGACTGCCGCTTCGCAATGTAAAGGATACGGATGCCGCCGCCGGCGCATAACGCAAGAGCACGGCATAGGACTGGGTGCCGGATTTCTCGTACAGAGCGGTCCCGTTATTGTAGGTATAATATTTGCCGTTGAAAGACGCTACAGAAAATTTTTGCAAAGACAGGCAATCTTTGAAAACCTCCTTTCCTATCATGGTGACTCTGCTCAAATCGATGCGCACAAGGTCCGTTGCTCCTTGCAGTGCCTTGTCGGACAGCTGACGGACGATGCCCAAAGACAACGCTTTCAGACCGGATACGTTGCGCAATGCTCCGGGAGCAAGCTTGATAACGGCTCTTCCTTCTACGTATAAAGGGATATCCAGTGTTGCCCGGCTGAAGGAAGGATTTGCCGTCAGAAGACAGAGACCGCCATCGGAGCATGGATAATAGATTAATCCGTTGTCAACGATCAATCCGTTTTTGAGCAAAGCATTCGCTTCGCTGAGGTCAGGAAGAGAAGAAATGAGAAGAAGATCTCCTTCAAGACTGCATCGGAAGATATCGTCCGGATAATCATTTTTCAATCCCGACGCAAGCTTATAAGCCAGATACGGCGCTTGGTCTCTTTGATTCAGCTTCAACACAACCACGACTTTATTAAGCTCTGCAAAGAGCGCTTCGTCCACATAACAGGCAAATGCGCCCAAAGAATACCCCTGCAAAAACTCTTTTATTGATTGGTGGACGGAATAATAGTACAATTTGCCGCCGTTGTCCCAGATGAGTGTTTTGTTATTACTATAAAACATCTGAGCGCTGTATGTTCCGTCCGGCTCAAAATCCGCATGCAGGCTGATATCCTGTGCGGGCATCAGAAAAACGGAACCCGTTTCGGTTCTTTCGTCGGCAGCATTCATGTAGTAGATTGATTTCAAACGGTATCCGGTGGCGGGTGCCACTGTAAGATTGACCGGAATCCCCGGCTTTGCATAACCAGCAGAACAAGCGATTGAACCGTTGGTAGACGCAGCGATATTGATGCGGTACTCTTCCGTTCCTATAGAAGCAAAATCGGCGTCCAGACGGACATCTTCACCGGGCATGACAAAGGAACCGTCTGCAATGTCTATGCCATTGCAAGAAATGCGGGCACCGTCCGCCTTATATGCCCCGTAAGCGCCGTACCGCACAAATACGGTCTCACCTTCTGCCGCAAGACTTCTGTCGGGATAAACGTAACCGTCGACGTCGTCATAATATACAATTGTATAGACACGTTCAAACTCCGCAGTCACTGTCGCGTTTTCTTCGCCCATCTGATAATAGGTATGGTATGGCATGCCATTGATGCGCAGAGTGCCCTCCTTCAGACGGTAGCCTTCGTCTGCAAAGACTTCCAAAAATATCAGATCGCCTGCATCCGCCGCCGTTTTTGAAATCCGGATACAGCCGTGCTGAATCTCCTCGTCCACGCTGATCGTATAAGGATTGGTGCCGTCTCCGGTGTCTTCGGGGAGAAACTCTGCAGAAATAATCACATCATCATCGGGCATGACAAAATATCTTTCGTCAATGGGTATGCCATTCAGCCGGAGGCTGTTCATTTTATAAACATATCCTTGATCCGGATGAATTTCCAGGGTAATTATGTCGCCGGGAAACGCTTTGCCGCCACGCGGAATGACCGATACGCTGCCGCCTATCGTGCTTTGTATCGAAATCTGTTTTGCCGCAGTAAAGAAACATGCGGAAACATTGGCATCTTCCTCCGGCATGACAAAAGAATTGCCGGATATGGGAACACCATTGACCGTAAAATATCCAAACTCATAGCCGGTCTGCGGTGTCGCGGACAGGACAACCGTTTGACCTTTTGATGCGTAAGTGCCGGAAGCGGAAATGGAGCCTCCGGTTATCTGCAGATCAATTCTGATAGGATACCGGACCGAAGTATTGATGGGAACAAAGACCGCCGTCACGGATGCCGCACTGCCAGGCATCACAAAATATCCGTTTTCGATCGGCGACCCGTTGACAGTAAGAGAATAGGTAAAATATCCCGGCGCCGGTTCGGCCGTTACTTCCACATAATCCCCCTTTCTGGCGGAATTGACATCGGCCGTCACGCTTCCTTGTCCCGTATAATCTGTCGTTACAGGATAATATGGCCCGGAAATCGGCTCAAAAGTTGCGATCAGCACAATATTTTCGGCGGGCATGATAAAATACGGCGGCGTGAATTCTACGAGGTTGCAGGTAATACGGTTCAGCCGGTATCCGGGTTCGGGAAGAATCGTCACATCAATTCTGTCACCCATGACGGCCGAAGAAGTATTTGCAAAAACAAATCCATTGGCCGCAGATAGTACAGAAACCGTGTACGTCTTCAATTCCAGCTCAAAATCGATAACGACATCCTCAGCCGGCATCAGAAAACTGTTGCCTTCTATCACAACAGAATTATAGGACAAAGTTCCGTTTTTTAATTGATATCCTTCTTTTTCTACCATTGCGGAAATCTGTACGCGCGTATCTTTGGGCGCAGAAAGATGAGAAATGTTGAACAGCACATCCCATTTTTCTGCCATTTGTTCCGTTGTCATGCCTTCTGAAGTCTTGTAAACCAGCACCTTGTAGCCGTTGTCCTTTACCGTAATACTGTGCGGATACAGATTGACATCCACCCAGCGCGCATAAAAAGTGACGTCAGCATTGATTTTGAAAACGTATGGATTGTAGACAACGGTGCAAGCCGGATCAAGGTACCAGCCGTCAAATTCGTATCCGCTTTTTACCGGCGCCTCAGGAAACGTCAATGTATCCGTAGAAGAAAGATAGAGCGGGCTGATCGGACTTCCGCCCTGCGTGTCAAACGTGATTTTATATTTTCCGGAAGTCGTTCTGTTGTTTTGACAGGCCGAAAGACCGCCTGTCAGCAGCAGGATAACCGATAGAAAAACAAATAAAAATGCGCGTTTCCTCATATGCAAATTATATCAGAATACGCGCATTTGTGTCAATATCGGACAAGTGCTGGACAACTTCCCATAAATCCATTGAAGCCGGCAATTTATGCATCCGATGCGTTCTTGAAATTCTTCTTTATACTTCTATCTTGCCTTGGAACCTCTCATATTCACCGGCATGCTTCTTCAGCAAGGGTTTGACTTCTTTGTTGATGAATTCGGTCACTTGCTGCGGCGCACAGCCGACAAAGCGGGAAGGATTCAGAAGTTTTTTGATATCTCCCGCGGCGGCAAATGCGGGATCGCTTTGCAAACGTCTGATGAGATCATTGGGTTTTCCTTCGACACGAACGGTTTTGGTCGCCTCCATGGAATGAGCGCGTATTTTCTCGTGCAGTTCCTGCCTGTTGCCGCCGGCTTTGACACACTCCATAAGGATTGTTTCTGTCGCCATAAAAGGCAGTTCTTCCATGACATGTTTTTTTATGACCTTTTCATACACGACAAAGCCGTCGGTGATATTCAGAAGAAGCTCCAAAATGGCATCGGCGCACAAGAACGCCTGTCCCATCACGATTCGCCTGTTTGCAGAGTCGTCCAGCGTACGTTCAAAGCCCTGTGTAGAAGCGGTCATTGCGCAGTTGACGGGAAGCGAAATCAGATAGCGTGCAAGCGAACCGATGCGTTCGCTGCGCATCGGATTGCGCTTGTATGCCATTGCGGAAGATCCGACCTGCGTTTTTTCAAAGGGTTCTTCTATTTCTTTCATGCTTTGCAGAAGGCGTATATCCATCGAAAGCTTGTACGCGCTCTGGGCAAGCATCGAAAGCACAACCAAAAGATTATAATCGATTTTTCTAGTATAGGTTTGTCCCGATACCGCAATCGATTTCTCAAAGCCGAAGGACCTGGCAACGTATTGATCCAATGCTTTGATTTTCCTGCGGTCGCCGTCAAACAGCGACAGAAAACTTGCCTGCGTCCCGGTAGTACCTTTGACGCCCCGGAACGGGATACGTTTCAGTTCCTCCGAGGCATGCTGTATATCCAACAGAAAGTCCTGTATCCATAGCGTGGCTCTCTTTCCGACAGTCACCAACTGAGCAGGCTGATAATGAGTAAACCCCAATGTGGGAAGAGAGCGGTATTTTATGGCAAAAGCGGACAATCTGTCAACGACCGCATACAGTTTCCTGAGGATCAGCTGCAAGGCATCGCGATAAATGACCAGATCCGCGTTATCCGTCACGTAACAGCTTGTCGCGCCCAGATGAATAATGGGTGCCGCCTTGGGACAAAGCAACCCGTATGCATAAATATGCGCCATAACATCATGACGGACAACCTTCTCCCTTTCTTTGGCTGCGGCAAAGTCGATATCGGCAAGATGCGCCTCCATTTCGGCAATCTGATCATCCTGAATATCCAGCCCAAGTTCTTTTTCGCCTTTCGCAAGCGCCAACCAGAGCTTGCGGAACAGCGTGATGCGGTTTTGCTCGCTGAAGAGCGCGGACATTTCCCGGGTCGCATAACGCTCTGTAAGAGGATTGCTGTAACTGTTGTAATCTTCCATTATAACCTCCGGATGGAAATAAAAATGGGCTCCCAAAATTATGTTCAGGCGCCCATTCGTATGAAATCACATAATGACAGTATTACTCGTCCTTGCTTTCGAAGTTGTTCAGATCAAAATCCTTGAAAAGATCTGCAAAGGTCGCACCGCCGTTGGCAGCAGTGACCCATTCTCTGGGTTCATCGTTCTCTGTCTTTTCTGAACGGGGTTTGCGCTCTTTTTTATCCTTGATGTTGTCGGCTGCGCCTTCTGCTCTCTTGTTGAAGCGACTGCTGCGGGAAGGTCTTTCGGATGAAGTGCTTTCGGAAGCAGATACTTCTGCAGGCACAACTTCGGGAGGCGGCAGAAGCTGCTTGATGCTCAGTGTGATTTTGTTGTTCTCAAAACCGATAATTTTCGCCTCGACTTCTTGTCCGGGCTTAAGGGCTTCGTTGGCATTGGCTATCCATTTGTGGCCGATTTCGCTTACATGCACAAGGCCATCGATGCCGGGCTCAATCTCGACAAAGGCACCGAAATCCTTGATTCTCTCGACCTTGCCCTTGATGACATCTCCCACATGGTACTTTTCTGCGGCAAGTTCGTAAGGCTTCTTCTGAAGCTGCTTATAGCCGAGGGATACCTTGCCGTTTTCTCTGTCCACTTTGATGACAACAAAATCATACGATTTGTTGATTTCGAGCACCTCACTGGGATCGTTGATCTTTGTCCAGGACAGATCGCTGATATGGGCAAGACAATCAAAATTCATGATGGATACAAAAGCGCCGAAAGAGGTAAATCTCTTGACCTTGCCTTTGATGATATTGTTGACCTGCATGACTTCCCAAAAAGCTTCTTCACGTGCGGCTTTCTCTTCTTCCAGAATGGCTCTTTGTCCGGCAACGATGCGTTTGGGATTGCTGCGGCGTTTTTCTTCTTTGGCATCGCCTTCTGCATCTGCGGCCGCGGCTTCGGACTCCTTGGGAGGAAGGATGCGCAGGCGAAGCTTTTTGCCGACATAATCTTCGAGATTCTTTACATAACCGATGCGGATCTGGCTGGCGGGCACAAACACCGTATAGGTGCCGATATGGCCGAGCAGACCGCCCTTTATAGCCTGATTGCAGACCAGAGTAAACTCTTCGCCTTCCAATATTTTCTTTACGGCTTCGTCCTCAAGCTTAATGATTTCGTATTGCTTTTTGGAGAGATTGATGCCTTTTGTCTTGGAATCTTGGGATTTTGCTATAATAACGGCATCGATATGCATATCCGGTGTATATTTGGAGGGATCATAGCTTCCGTCAATTTCTACTTCATCTTTATCAATAAAGCCGCTGTCGTTTTTGCCAAGTCCCTCAACCGAAACAGCAATGCCTGTGGCATCTGCCGAAATGACACGTGCTTTGACTCTCATTCCTTCTCTGTAAGACTTGGCCACATAATGCTTCATTGCTCTTTCCATAGTAAGTGGCTCATCGGACTTTGCTTTTTTTTGTACGGCTTTGGCTGGTGCTGCTTCTTGAGCGGCAGGAGCTTCGGGTACATCGGATACGTTGGAAGCTTTGGGAGCTTCTGGCGTTGTTGTTGCGGAAGCTTCTGTAGCTGCTGCGGGTGTTTCATCTTTGACTTCATCGATGACGACGGTGTCGACTCTGTTTTCTTGATCCATTCTGTTGATAACCTCCATAATCAGCCTTTGCGGGGCTGACGCACTGGCCACTACGCCGAGTATTGCAATAGATTTTGCTTTATTGACTGCCGGAGCAAGTCCGGTTGCGTCTGAGACAAGATAAGTCTGCGGACAATAACGTCCTGCCACAGAAAAAAGAGTTTTTGTATTGCTGCTTGAAGGGTCCCCAATCACCAAAACGGTGTCTGAAGCTTTCGCAATGTTCTCTGCACTTTTTTCTCTCGCTATTGTAGTATAGCAAATACTATTAAAGAATTCAACTGATTTGAAACTTATTTTTGCCTCCGCTTCAATTTTCTTACACTTTTCTATGTATTTTGCAGGCTCCAGCGTTGTCTGGGCAACGACCAGTATTTTTTCTTCTCCGTACGGCAAATCTTCTTCTTCGGATGGCCGGACCGCTTTCCCCTTCGTGCACCAACCCAGAATTCCCTTAACCTCCGGATGTCCGGGATCTCCTATAACCAGCACATACCAGCCTTCGGCACTGTACTCCTCCACCTTTTTGTGTATCAAAGCAATCGAAGGACAGGTGGCATCGACAATGCGGGTTTTGCGTGCGGCAAGCGCCTGGTAATCGCTTTTTGACGCGCCATGCGAACGGATAACGGCAACCGCCCCGTACGGTATTTCTTGCGGAGTATCAACGGCTACAACGCCTGACTTCTCTAAATCGGCTATCGCAGCCGCATTATGTATCAGTTTTCCGAGGCTGTAAGCCTTGCCTTCCAGTTTTGCTGCATTGACGGCAAGTTCAACCGCCCTTTTTACGCCCGGACAAAATCCGGAATATTGTGAAAGAATCAGTTTCATTTTTATCAGCGGTATATTTTTGAAAGCACAAGTTCTGCTGTTTGTTCGGGCAAAAGACCCGTCGTATCGATAACAATGGCATCTTCGGCAGCATTAAGCGGGGCAAAATCACGATGACTGTCCTGATAATCCCTTGCCGTCATATCGTCAAGCACCTCTTTATATGAGATGGACACTCCTCTTGCCGTCAGTTCTTCATGGCGCCTTCTTGCGCGTTCGGCAGGGTCTGCCGTCAAAAAGAACTTGTAGTTTGCATGCGGCAAAACGTAACTTCCGATGTCTCGGCCGTCCAGCACGCAGGATGTCCTTGCCGCAACGGAACGTTGCAGCTCGACCATTTTCAGGCGCACCGCGGGAATTTTTGAAACAGTGGAAGCAGCCATGCTGATATTGTGTTCGCGGATATAGGGCGTGACATCCTCGCCGCAAATAATCACCTTCTGGCTGCCTTCATCATAGACAATATCCATTTTTATGCCGTCAAGAAGCGGCAGAACTTCGGATTCTTTGCCGGGGTCTGCACCTTTTTGGAGAACATAATATCCCACACCCCGATACATCGCTCCTGTATCCAGATAAAGAATGCCCAATTTTTTGGCAATCGTCTTTGCCAAAGTACTTTTTCCTGCGCCGGAAGGACCATCAATGGCTATTGTCAACATCGCAATTTCCTCCATTCTGCTCTTCAATATTATTTTGACATTCCAACTTCATTCCCGCAAGATAACCCGTCGACATCGCTATTTGCATATTATATCCGCCGGTCAGAGCATCGACATCCAATACTTCGCCGGCAAAGTACAGATTTTCCACCAGCTTGCTCCGCATGGTTGCAGGATTCACTTCCCTGACGTTGACGCCGCCGGCGGTAACGATTGCTTCGTTGATGGAGCCAAGATCTCCGACGGGCATTTTGAGTCCTTTCAATAATCCGACCAGACCTTTGCGCTCTTCACGCTGTATCAGATTGACCGGTTTTTCGGGATCGATGCGCGACAGCGCAATGATGAAAGGGATGGCGCTTTTGGGAAGAAGCTCGTTCAGAGAATTCTTGAACTGCTTATTGGCATTTTGGCCGAAGTCACGCAATATGCGGGCATCCAGAGTTTTGATATCCAAAGCAGGCTTGAAGTCGATTGCAAACAGAAGACTTTTGGGTTCAAGACGGTTGATTCTGCTTGAAAGCGAAAGGACCGCCGGACCGGATACGCCTTTTTCTGTAAAAAGCATTTCTCCGAATTCGCAAAAGAGCGCACTGCCTCCTTGAAGCAATATTCTGGCTTCAATATTTTTTAGGCTCAGCCCTTCCGGAAACGGCAGCTGCTCTCTTGAAATCGTATTGCCCGCGGCATCCACCGCTCCGGAGAGCAATATCGGGCATAATGCGGGTTTAGGATCCTTTATGGTATGTCCGAGAGCCCGTGCAAATGCATATCCGTCGCCCGTTGAGCCTGTCTTAGGATAAGATAGTCCTCCGCAGGCAATCACAACGGCATCGGCATCGTAGCTTCCTTTGTCGGTAATGACGCGTACGATTCTGCCGTCCTTTTCTTCAAGCCGGACAACGGTTTCGGATGTATGCAGCAAAACGCCCGAAGCTTTGACCTCGCGCACCAGACAGTCAATCACGTCGGCAGATTTATCCGAAACGGGAAACACCCTTCCGCCCCGCTCCGTTTTCATCGGCAGACCGCGCTGCTCAAAGAAATTTACCGTATCATAAGGAGAAAACGCACTCAAGGCGCTCATCAGAAATTTCGGATTCGAAACGACTTCCTTCAAAAAGCCGGGTATATCGGTATCATTGGTTATATTGCAGCGTCCCTTGCCGGATATGTACATTTTGCGTCCCGGGCGATCATTTTTTTCTATAAGAAGAACATCGCATCCGCGCCGCGCAGCGGCGATCGCAGCCATCATGCCTGCAGGGCCCGCTCCGATAACGACAATACTCATTCTGCACCGTCCGATTCGGATAAGGCAATTTTTTTAAGTTCGGCTATCCTGGCAAAATCCGACATTTCGTATTCTATGGGAGTGACGGTTGCATAACCCTTTGCAAACCATTCTACATCGCAATCGGGATTATTGCCCAGTTCGAGCGGTTCTCCCACCAATGTATGCTGCTGTCCCCGTTCATCCTCACCGCCGGAAATATATAAATCCGAAAATTTGCGTACGCCGAGCGGACAAATTTTGTGTCCTTTATTGCCCCGCTCCGCGCCGTTGATATTGATGCTGATGGGAGAATCGGGCTTGACAAGCCGCATGTAAAAATCAAAATGCTTGATAAAAAAATCGACGATGTAATCAAAATCTTCTTCCGTTTTTACATCACCCGACAGGGCAACCGACCGGATGCCGTTAAGCGCGCCTTCTACTGCGGCATTCACCGTGCCGGAATAGACGACATCCGTACCGATATTGGGTGTATTGTTGATGCCGGAGATTATCAGATCCGGAAGGTTGCCTCCGAATACCTCCAGACCGAATTTGACGCAATCTGCCGGTGTCCCGATCACCGAAAGACAGGGAAAATCAAAATCATCAACTTTCTTGACGTAAATGGGTTTATGAAAGGTCATCGCGTGGCTGTAGCCGCTGTAGCAGATCTTAGGCGCGACCACGGTAACCTGGTGCCCGGCATGCAAAGCAGCCGCAAGCTTGATGATGCCCGGACTGGTATAGCCGTCGTCGTTGACAATCAGTATTCTCATGTAATCCCAGAAATATTAATAGTTATTGCTTAGTATTTTAATTATATAACACTGCAATCGGAATTGCAATCTTTGCAAGCGCATATGCTTTCCGATGTCCGAAGAATTTCTTTTGGCTCCGTCGCATTTTGTGTGCTATTTTATAAATTCAAGCGAAATACGATAAAGAAGCGAGCCAAAAACGGCTCGCTTCTGAATTCTGCAATCTTTTTCCGTAATGAGGCTGCCGTTTGGGACAGCCCTTATGCTTGCAAATTATTAATACATTTCGGGATTTCCTGCCGGTGCGACGGGTGCCGGAGGTTCAGGAATGTCTGCAACAACAGACTCGGTTGTCAGAAGTTGCGCAGCAACGCTTGCTGCATTTTGCAAAGCGGTGCGGGTCACCTTGGTCGGGTCGATGATTCCTGCTTCTATGATGTTGCAATATCTGTCTCTTAGTGCGTCATAACCATAGTTGGGACTCTTCTTGCGACGGATATTGTTCACGACAACACCGCCGTCAATGCCGCTGTTCTCGGCAATCTGACGGAGAGGAGACTCAAGAGCTTTGAGGACGATCTCGGCGCCGGTCTTATAATCCCCGGTAAAGCCGGATACCGCCTTCTTGACTTTATCTATGATCGATATCAATGCGATGCCGCCACCGGGCACAACACCCTCTTCGACAGCGGCTCTGGTCGCGGCAAGCGCGTCTTCCATGCGGAGCTTGGTATCCTTCATTTCTACTTCGGTCGCCGCGCCGACATTGATGACGGCAACACCGCCGGCAAGTTTGGCAAGACGCTCCTGAAGTTTTTCTTTATCATAATCCGAAGTGGTTTCTGCGATCTGCGCTTTGATGGATTTGATGCGGGCTGCAATTTCTGCGCTGTCGCCATTGCCGCCGACAATGGTTGTATTGTCCTTGTCCACTTTAACCGTCTTGGCTCTGCCGAGCATCGAAAGCTTGGTATCCTTGAGTTCCAATCCAAGTTCGTCACTGATGACCTGGCCGCCGGTCAGAATGGCGATATCCTGAAGCATTGCCTTCCTTCTGTCACCGAAACCGGGAGCTTTGACCGCTACAATGTTGAAAACGCCCTTGATTTTATTGAGAATAATGGTTGCAAGCGCTTCACCTTCGATGTCGTCTGCGATAATCAGAAGCTTCAGGCCGCTCTTGAGAACCTGCTCAAGTACGGGAAGGATTTCTTGGATATTGGAAATCTTTTTATCGGTAATGAGGATGACCGGGTCTTCAAGTACGGCTTCCATCTTGTCCGCATTGGTCACCATGTACGCGCTCACATAACCGCGATCAAATTGCATGCCTTCTACGACATTGAGTTCTGTCTTCATGGTCTTGCCTTCGTCCACGGTGATGACGCCGTCCTTGCCGACTTTCTCCATCGCTTCGGAAATAATCTGTCCGATTTTCTCATCCCCTGCCGAAATGCTTGCCACCGATGCAATGCTCTGCTTGTCCGATACGGGTTTTGAAATCTTCTTGAGTTCTTCTGCCGCGATGTCCGTCGTCTGCAGAATGGCTTTGCGGAGCAGCATGGGGTTGGCCCCTGCAGCAACGTTCTTCAGGCCTTCGCTGATGATTGCCTGCGCCAGCACCGCCGCGGTGGTTGTTCCGTCACCCGCCACATCGTTGGTTTTTGTGCTGACTTCTTTGATGATCTGCGCGCCCATGTTTTCGAAAGGATCGGGCAGCTCGATTTCTTTTGCGATGGTCACGCCGTCGTTGGTAATGAGCGGTGCGCCGTACTTCTTTGCGAGAACAACATTGCGTCCCTTGGGACCAAGGGTCAGCTTAACGGTGTCGGCCAATATGTTGACACCTTTTTCCAGCGCTTTGCGCGCCTCTTCTCCGTATTTAATTTGCTTTGCCATAATCTAAAGCCTCCTGTTATTCAATCACTCAGTCTTCTACCAGAGCAAGAATGTCGCTCTGGCGCATGATGATAAAGTTTTCGCCGTCCAGTTTGAACTCGGAGCCCGCATACTTGCTGTACAGCACGGTGTCGCCGACTTTGACTTCCATGACGATTTCTTTGCCGTCAATTATACCGCCTTTGCCCACCGCGACAACCTTTGCCTTCTGGGGCTTTTCTTGTGCTTTGTTGGGAAGCACAATGCCGCTCGCCGTCGTTTCTTCGGCGTCGACCTGTTTGACTACAACTTTGTCGAACAACGGTTTCAGTTTCATTTTATGACCTCCAATAGATAATGTAATTTGCTAGCAATCATTAGTATGGACTGCTAATGGCTGTATTATAACACAGGAAATTTCAGGTTGCAAGCGGATTGCTGATAATTTTTATTTGAGAATTATCCGTTGAATACCTTTTTAAGGAACCACTTCACAAATCACGTTTACAGAATGAATTTTGATATTTAGGGTTGTTTCCCTTCTTTGTAGACGCCATTTCGGGATCGCGCTCTTTCTCTTCGTTTTTGGTGGAACTGGGCGCCGATATGATGGTTGCGTCAACCACCGTGCCTTCTTTCATCAAGTAGTGACGGGCGGCAAGTTCTTTGGATAAATCCTTGAAAATCAGCTTTTGCAAACCGTTTTGCTCCAAAATATGGCGAAATCGTAACAAGGTGACAGCATCTGGAACATTTTCTTCCATTAAATCTATCCCCGCGAACTTCTTCATAGAGTAACTGTCATAGATGCAGTCTTCCAGCATCTCATCCGACAAAT
>LVAO01000005.1 GCA_001604065.1 Clostridiales bacterium Firm_09 | reverse complement strand
ATTATAGCTTGAAGACAAACGGAATTCAAGAGTGTTTTTAATCTGAAATCATTTCAGGCTCCCGGAACCAATTCTATGAGAAACAAAATCATCGGACTGTTTTTACCGCATGAATCTTTTTGAAAGCATTATCGCATGCCGGCAATACGCTCCCTGCAGCAGGAAACAAAAAAAGCCGTCGGAATCCGACGGCTTTTTGCTGGTGCGGACGATGGGACTTGAACCCATACGGAATATCCATACGCCCCTCAAACGTACGCGTCTGCCAGTTCCGCCACGACCGCAACAAATTGTCCCATTGATCGAGGTTCTGTTGGTGCGGGCGACAGGACTTGAACCTGCACAGCCTTGCGACTATAAGAACCTGAATCTTACGCGTCTGCCAATTCCGCCACGCCCGCTCAACGTGGGACTTTTAGATTCTATAATATCTATTTTAATTTGTCAACAATTTTAGATGTGCTTGTAAAAATTCGATTCCTATGGTAACATTGTACAGAAGTTGCTATTGACCGCATTGGCTGTGGGAGGAACAAAGAAGCAATATGATGGAGCAATATTTATTTCCTTTTCGGTTTCCCAAAGAACAATACAAACCGTTAATATCGGGCACACGCATTCTAGAAAAAGACAAAAGCGTCTCAGAAGAATTTCCTTCAACGGAAGGCAAGGCCTCGGGCAGAATTTGTCTTGCCGGAGCAAAAGCTCTCTCCACCGTGTCCTATCGTGTGAAGGACAAACGATTTTCCGTTCTCCGTCATGTCGCTTTTCCGGATATTCCCATCCGTCCCGCAACTTCGGGCGCGGTCTTTTCCTATAATTTTTACCCGAAAATTGAGTTGATGCTGGACGGCGTAGAAATCTGCAAAGAACGTCCGCTCTCATGTTCCTATAAAGGGAATCTGGTACTGAAATCCGGTTTTATGAGCGGCGCAACGGTAATAAGAAGTTTTTATCCCTCCGTACGTTATCCGGCGCTCATAGAAAAGATCGAGGTAACCAACGATACCCGAACAAAAATAATGTTCACTGCGGAAGAAAAAAAGAACCGCCTGACCGACAAAAGCCTTTCTGTGCGCCGTATTTCATTCATGATTCCCGGCGGCAAGCTGGAAGTGGGAAGCCGCTTGGTTGATGCCAACGGCGATTTCAGAAGCATGAATAATGTCCAGGTCAAAAAGCTTCTCGTACCCGGCGCCTCGGGCATATGCTATATTATCCATTACGCCATTCGCAAAGGTGAATCACTCCATTTCAACGCAGAAAAAGAAATCAAAGACCGCATCAAAACCCTCCAGGGCTTGAACGAAGGCCCGGCATTGCAGAGCGGCTGCAAGGAGCTTGACGCCTTGTTTGCCCACACGCTCGCAAGAAGCGCAGAGTGCTTCCGGCCAGGGCAAAGCGATACGGACACCCGGAAAAACGCAACCGTCCTTCTGCCCTGTCTCAACGGGAGCGTGGCGCCGGCCGACCCGGCAGACCGTAGGCTGCTGGAGCTCAAAGACGCCTTCCTCTCCGGCAACGCTGAAGCCGCCGATGCGTTGTATGCGTACGCAAAAGACATCCTTCTTGGCGCGTCCGGCCCCTATCCTGCCGATAAGTATGGCTCGCAGCCCGCAACGCTCTCTTCCGCATTCTGCAATGCGGTGCTGGAAGGCGCATTCGGAATCAAGGTGATATCCCCTGCCGAACTGGCTGTTTATCCTGCAATTTCTGCCAGGCTTACAGGCTTGCGCTATGCCGGCGTCGATTTCGATCTGGACGCTTCCGAAAATCAAACGATCATCAGAATAGGCACCCGGCAATTCGCTCAAGAAAAAGGCGGCATCTTCAATTTCACAATCCCTGCATGGACGAAAGCATAAACCAAAAACTATTCGGGAGGTTAAACATGAAGCAGATTTCACAAGAAACCGCATCAAATAATGTCAATTACATTGTTGATGGCATCCAAAAAGTTATCCGGACCTTTGGAAAACGAACACCGGGCTCCCAGGCCGAAGCGGATGCCCAGGAGTATTTGGCCGGAGAGCTGAAACACTATGCGGACGAAGTCCGGACAGAAAAATTCAAACTTCATCCCATGGCGTTTATGGGTTGGATTTATTTTGATATTGCATTCCTTTTGGCTGCTGTCGTGTGTTTATGGTTTAATTTGGGCATACCCGCGATCCTGCTTGTCGCATTGGCGCTGCTTCTCTTTGTTTACCAGCTTCTTCTGTACGTCCATGTAACGGCAAAGTTCTTCCCGGAGAAAACCTCCACAAACGTGTACGCGGTTAAAAAACCCACAGGCGAAGTCCGACGCCGTATTGTCTTCTGCGGTCATGCCGACGCCGCTCCGGAGTGGGGATATCTTTACCATGGAGGCGCAGTCCTTTTCGAAATACAGCTTTTTGCCTCGCTGAGCACCATACTTATAATTGTCGCCATGGCGATTGCCGGTATGCTGGTCAACAGATTCGGCGTATTTGCCATTACGCCAGCCACATCCTATGGCAAAGCGCTTCTCGGCATAACCGTTTATTGCGTGCCAGTGATATTGAGCCTGCTCTTCTTTTTCAATCCTTTGCGTACGGTCGACGGCGCAAACGACAATCTGACTTCCTGCTTCACCGCGCTTTCTGTTCTAAAAACCATGAAGGAAGAGCAGATCCAATTTGAACATACGGAGGTCTGCGCGCTGATGGCGGGCAGCGAAGAAGCCGGACTCCGCGGTGCAATGGCATTTGCCAAAGCCCATAAGGAAGAGCTTTCCGATGTGGAAACCGTCTTCATTGTTATGGAAACGCTGCGAGAATCCGAACATTTTTCCATCTACACAAGGGATATGAACGGCATTGTGAAAACCGACATGGACGCCGCAAAGCTGGTTCAGGATGCCGCAGAACAGGCTATCGGCCGAAAAATGAAGTTTGCAGCCGTCACAATGGGTGCAACCGATGCCGCCGCATTTGCGCTTGCGGGCATGAAGGCTACCTGCCTTGCCGCAATGAATCACAAGCTTCAACCTTATTATCATACGCGTAAGGACAGCTATGACAATCTTTCGCCCGAGTGTCTAGAATCCGCATATAAAATCGCCATGAAAACCCTGGAAATTTATGACAAAAAGGGATTGTAAAAAGTTCTTTTTAACCGCAAGGGCTGCCCACAGAGGCAGCCCCTTTTTTTGAAAAATAATGACAAAGAATTCCTTTTTCTTTATTCCGCGCCCGTTGATTCCCATCTCCCGTATAATAAGGTATCATTATCCGGCATTTTATCAAATTCAAACAATTGTGTGAAATCCGACTTCAGATACCATACAAGCTTCATCCCTTCCGGTGTATTTTCGGGGCTGACGACGGGCGCCTGAATCGGCGAACCGACCTGCGCTGTGAAAGGAGACAGTCTGACCTCGCCGACAGAACCCACTGCGGCAACGGGGCGGAACGTTATCCTGCTTGTCTTGACAGACCATCTTGCCACAAGATGAAGGCGTTTGTCGGGCATTGCAAAGGTATATTCCGGATCGGAAGAAAGTTTTACTTCTCCATCGTACCAGCCGTCAAACAGATAGCCATAATTTACCGTTGCGCTGACACTGACCGATTCGCCGAATACAATATGGCCTTCTGTACCGGAAACACTTCCGCAATTTTCATTTTCTGCCGCAAACGTAAAATCATGGCTGTTGATTGCCCATGTGGCAATAAAGTGTTTTTCTCCCGTCTCGCCGGCAGGGATGACACTGCACAACGTTTGCCCATCCGTCCAGCCGGTAAAAGAATACCCTTCCTTATACACATTGCCGGGGAGGGGCAACACCAGACCGGATTCGATGGTATAATTATAATCAATGATAAATTCATGTTCAAAATGTCCGCCATCCAGATCATATTGAACAGGATAATGGATAAGCGACCATTTTGCATACAAGGTAATTTCTTTTTTTTGCCGGATGGTTTGCGGCTGGGTGAGATCACATGGATACAGATTTTCTTTGTCATAATACCAGCCGTCAAAAGCATATCCGTTTTTATGGGGAGGTTCCGGCAGCGCGGACAGTCTTCCCTCTTCCAGGACGACATCGGCAATTTCGTTGCCGCCGTTGGTTACAAATTTAATTATCGTACTATCCGCTTTTTCACAGGCAAAAAGCAGCGCAGCACTAAGAAACATCAGCAAAATGATAATGATTCGTTTCGTTTTCATTCGTACTCCGCACAGATGCATTTCCAGCAGGCAAAGGCTCCTGATGCAAATGGCATCGCCTGAATTTGAATTTGATAGTCCGGCACGGCATATTCAAAAAATATGCAATCCCGATTAGTCGATAAAGTGTATCACTTTGCGAGGGCATTTCTCGACGCAAAGTCCGCAAGCAGTACATTTTTCATAATCAAAGACCGGCAAATTGTCTTTTATCGTTATTGCGCCGTTGGGACAGACCTTGGCGCAGATTCCGCATGCTATGCAGCCCTTCTGGCATACGTCACGAACATCCTTGCCTTTTTCGCAAGAGCTGCAGGCAACATAAACTTTTGCGTTGCCCGGTAAGCGCTTCATGATGACTTTAGGACAGTTGACTATGCAGATCCCGCATTTGGCGCACTTTTTTTGCTCAATGAATGCCACACCGTCAACGATTTTTATTGCATCATAAGGACAGAGTCTTGCACACTTGCCCTGGCCGATGCAGCCATTGAGGCACGCTTTTCTGCCCCCCGCAATCAGTTCGATGGAAGCACAGTCGCCATATCCTTGATATTCGTATTTGTCTTCGCAGGCACTGCCGCCGCTGCAGGCACATACAACCAAAGTGTCCCCGCCGATCTTGGCACCGCTTCCCAGAACTTCTGCAATCTTTGCTTTGTTTGCGGCCGGGGTCGCATTGCAGGCGGACAATTCTGCCTTGCCCTCAACAAGCGCGCGCGCAAAGTCCGCGCAACCCGCCTTGCCGCATGCGCCGCAGTTTGCGCCGGCAAGAAGCTTCAGTACGGATTCTGTCTTTGGATCCTCTTTTACAGCAAGTTTTTTATTGACGATGACGATGACAATGGCAAATACAAGAGCAAGCCCTGTCAGAATCAGCACGGGGATCAGAATATCCATTGCTTCCTCCTAAAATGAAAAGCTGCTGAACGCGGCAAAACTCATTGCCATCAGCGAAGCTGTAATCAGGGTTATCGGAAACCCTTTGAAGGGCTCCGGGATATCCGAAGTCTGCATTTTTTCACGTATGCCCGCCATAATGAGGATTGCTACGGTAAAGCCGGCGCCACCCGCAACGCCGTTGAGAAAAGCATAAAAGAGCGACTGCCGGGCAAGAGAAGTAACATTCATAATGGCGACACCAAGCACCGCGCAGTTGGTTGTGATAAGGGGAAGATAGACTCCCAGCGCACTGTAAAGAGCAGGCGTGAATTTCTTGAGAACAATTTCCAAAATCTGTATCAGTCCCGCAACAACAAGAATAAAGACAATTGTCTGCATGTATTCTATCTTTGCGGCAATCAACAGCAGATTCAGCGCGTAGGTAACAACGCTTGCGACACCCATGACAAAGATAACGGCAATGCCCATGCCCAACGCGGTTTCGGTTTTTTTGCTGACGCCCAGAAAGGGACATATGCCCAGAAATTGCGACAGGATAAAATTGTTGATGAAGATACCGTTTATGATGATAAGAAGCGTGAAGTTCATTTTGCTTGTCCTCCCTGTGCCCTTCTCTTTTCAAAAGCCTTGACCGCAGCGTTAAAGCAGACAATCATAAAACCGAATACAAGGAAGGCACCCGCCGGCATAATGAAAATGGACATCGCAAAATCCGAAAGCCCCGGGATGGTCATGCCGAAAAACGCGCCCGCGCCCAGAAACTCGCGCACGATGCTGATCAGCGTAATAGAAAGGGTAAACCCAAGCCCCACGCCCAAACCATCCATAACCGAAGGAAGCGGCATGTTCTGATTGGCAAAAGACTCTGCGCGCGCCATAATTATGCAGTTGACGACAATAAGCGGAATATAGAGCCCCAAGGTTGCATGAAGGTCGGGTATGAATTTCTTCATCGTCATATCGACAACGGTGACGAAGGTTGCAATAATAAGGATATATGCCGGGATACGGACTTTGCTGGGAATAATATTGCGCAAAAGAGAAATCAGGAGGTTGGAACACATCAACACAAATGTTGTGGCAAGACCCATGGTGATGCCGTTCATTGCCGAGGTTGTTACCGCAAGAGTGGGACAGGTTCCCAATACGAGACGGAATGTCGGGTTGTTTTTGACAAATCCGTTGGCAAACGGTTCGATAACGGCTCGGAATTTTTCGTTTTTCATTTGGCAGCCTCCCTTATATAGAATGTTGCCGCGGCGGTCACAGAAATCCGGACACCGGTAGAAGACTTGGTAGCACCGCCGATGTATTCTATTTTTACGGTCTGCTCGTTGGGATCGCGGATTTCAACCTGGTCACGTACGGCCAGCGCATTGGCTTCAACGCCGACGTATTGTGACAGATAGCTTTCCTTAAGCGCTCTTGTGCCTAATCCGGGAGTTTCTGAAGATAGGTAATTCTGCACGCAAAGTATAATTCCTTCCTTTATGACAACGATCAACGTAATGCCTGTTCCCGAATTATAGGCTTTCTTTGATTTTGAAAGAATGATGTATGCGCCGTCCTCGGCGACAAATGCATTCAGAATGACGCTGTTGTCAATATTGCGGTAGGAAGACACGTCGACGGAGGTTGTGACGGGGGAAGACGGGTATACCTCACCCACTTTCTCACGCAGCACCGCCTCCTCGTCAACGATGGTATAGCGATGTACGACGCTCAGAATCAGCGCAGACATCAAAGCGATGATGCAAAGCACGGCAATCGCCTTGAAGGCATCGGACTTCCACATTTTTTTTAATGATTCTTTGAAGGCAAGCTTCTGGGTGTTATCCATTTTTCGCCTCCTTCGCTGTTTTTTCAGGTTTAACGGGTTTTCTGTATCCGAAGGGTTTGGGTATCCATTTGTCCAGGAGCGGCACAATCAGATTCATAAGAAGAATCGCGATGCTCGCACCCTCGTCAAAGCCGCTGAATCTGCGGAACAATACGGTAAGAATACCCGCACCCGCCGCAAAAATCACCTTGCCCGCAGCAGTGTTGGGCGAAGTGGAATAGTCTGTCACCATATAAACCGCTCCGAACAGAAGCCCGCCCGACAGCAGCGTGGGAAGAATATACGTCCAGCCGCCTCTGTACAAAACCAATGCCGAAAGCGCGCTTGCAGCAAGGTAGGAGACGGGCAGCTTCCAGTCAATAATCCTGAAGATCAGCAAATAAATGAAACCAAGAAGAATCGCTATCGCGCAGACCTCACCGATGGACCCTCCCGTTCTGCCCAGAAACAAATCCAGAAGACGGATACTGTCGGGAAGCACGCCTGTCACGGCAGAGGATTTTATATCTGCAAGCGGTGTGGCGGACGTGATATATTGTTTTGTAAAGCCGGAAACCAGCGCTTTCCATACACCCTGGGAATAATCCAAGGGCTGCATGTAGGAGCGCATGACACCCGTCCATGACAATAACAAAAAGACTCTTGCCGTCGCAGCAGGATTGGCGAAGTTTTTGCCGATGCCTCCAAAGAGCATTTTGACCAGCATAATCGCAAAAACGGAGCCGACAACGGGCACATACAGCGGCACATTGGGCGGCAGGTTGAGACCAAGTATCATGCCTGTGACGACGGCAGAGCAATCCTTAATGGTAAAAGGCGTCTTTGTCAACTTGTTGTAGAGCATTTCTGCAAGCACCGCAGAAGCCGCTGCGACAAAAACTACAGTTAAAGCATATAAACCAAAAATTACCACGCCCGCAACCAAAGGAAACGAAAGCGCAATGA
Source organism: Clostridiales bacterium Firm_09 (assembly GCA_001604065.1). Lineage (GTDB taxonomy): Bacteria > Bacillota > Clostridia > Christensenellales > DTU072 > Firm-09. The sequence continues at coordinate 76,865 of LVAO01000005.1, read as the reverse complement.
TCATGTGGATCATGATTTTTTGCGTCGTCAGCTTTGTGCCGATATGCGGGGAGGAAGATACAAGCAGTTTCAAGGGTTTCTCCTAAATTTTTCTTTCTCTGATCAGTTTTTTAGCAAGTCTTTGGGACTGTACAAGCGGGCGCTTGGCCGGGCAGACATAAGCACAGCAGCCGCACTCGATGCAGCTCATCGGATTGAATTTTTTTGCCTCCGCAATCATATCCTTTAATATAAGGCGATCTGTCATCATCGGCATCAGGTTCATGGGACAAACACTCGCGCATCTGCCGCAATTGATGCATGGTGTCGGCTCGATGGGCCGGATTTCTTTTTTGCTCAGCAAAAGAAGCGCGGAACTCCCTTTTGAGGTGACAGGCTTGAAGCTGGCAAGCGAAAAGCCCATCATCGGTCCGCCGAAAACCGCTTTGACATACCCTTCATTGACACCAAGATATTCTGTAATTTCGGATAATGGCACGCCGATACGGACGTGAAGGTTGCAGGGGCGTTTGATGCCCTCTCCGCTGACAGTCATGTACCGAGAATAACAGGGTTTGCCAAGCTTGACCGCCTGCCAGAGCGCATAAACAGTAGAAATATTGAGGACAACCGCTCCCACTTCGGACGGAAGTCCGCCATCCGGCACTTTCATTTTGGTAATAGCATATATGAGCTGTTTTTCGCCGCCCTGCGGATACTTGGTTTTGAGTTCATATACATGCGTGTCCGGGTCCGTAAGCTCTTTGGTCATCGCTGCAATCGCGTCGGGCTTGTTTGCCTCGATGCCGATGGCAACCTCGTTTGCCTGCAAAGCGGTTTTGATATACCCTATCCCTTCCATGATTTCTTTGGGGAAATTAAGCATCATGCGGTAATCGGTCGTGATATACGGCTCGCATTCGGAACCGTTGACTATAAATATATTGATTTTATTTTTGGCTTCCAGCTTGACATGAGTGGGAAACGTCGCACCGCCCATTCCGACAATGCCGGCCTCTTTGCAGCGCAAAATAATCTGCTCTTTAGTAGGATTTTCCAGCGGCGGAAGGTTTTCTTCTTCATACAGACCGTCGTTTTCTATGACGATATGCCTGAGCTTTCTGCCCTGAGCGTTTTCACGCATTTCGAAGCCAAGCACCTTGCCCGAGACGGAACTGTGCACATTCGCGCTTACATATCCGTTGGAAAGTCCGATCAGTGTACCGGCCTTGACCATCGCGCCAGGCTCTACACATGCTGTGCAAGGTGCACCGATATGCTGCGATAAGGGTATATAAACTTTGCTGCCGGTAGGCATTTCTTCAAAAGGACAGCTTTCTGAAAGCTTTTTGTTGTCCTCGGGATGAATCCCGCGTCTGAACGTATATTTCAAGATGAACCTTCTATATATTAATCTGAATATCTAGCATATTATATACCACTTCTTTTTTTTTGTAAACTGCTGAGGGATTACTTTGCAATGCAATCTTATTTTTCTTCATTCAACAAAAAAAGAAAATGCCCATGCAGGATTTTTGCAAAGTTTCTGTTGACTTTCTGCCTGCCTTTGACATATAATATAAATAGTTGAACAACTATTCAAATGTAATCGGAGGTATTCATGAATCATACGGAACGTTTGCCGCTCTGCTCCTGCGAAATCACACATCAGGATGCAATAGAGAAAGCGCGCAAAGAGATGCCGCAAGAAAAAACACTCTGTAAAGCAGCAGAGCTTTTCAAGGTGTTCGGCGACAACACGAGAATCCATATTCTGTCCGCTCTCCATGCAGGAGAATTGTGCGTCTGCGACATCTCGGCACTGCTCAACATGACCCTGTCCGCAGTCTCTCATCAATTGCGCATTCTGCGGCAATCCAATCTTGTCCGATACCGCAAAAAGGGCAAAGAAGTCTTTTATTCTCTAAATGACAGCCATGTCGAACAGATATTGGCATTGGCAACGGAACATGTCAACGAATAATCGGACATCCCGAGAAAGAAACGGCGTCCCGACCGATACGGACGAAATTATAGATTTTATCGCAAAACGGACGCTTTCTGAAGTGAACGCCGGCTCTTCCTATCTCTCAACGAATAAAGAAGGTTATTATGAAAAAGAATGTGAAAATAGAAAATCTTGACTGCGCGGTCTGCGCGGCAAAGCTGGAAAAATCAATTGCAAAAATACCCGGCATCCGGTCCGCGATTCTTAATTTTGCTTCCGGGCGTCTTAATCTGGATATCGATGATGCATGTTATGAAGTCGTCGTACAAAAAATAAAAGAAGCGGCATCCCGAGAGGATGCCTGCATTTCAGGCTTATGACATAAGCCAAAGAAGGCTTCTATGCGTAATAAAAATCATAAAAGGCTGATTACGGTTGCTGTATCGCTTGCATGTTTTGCCATAGCCTTTGTGCTGGACAAAGCTCTTCCTCTGCCGATTTACCTGCCTCCTGTTCTATATGGCTCGGTATGGATTCTCGCGGGGTGGGACGTCCTTCTGAAAGCCGCAAAAAATATTGTCCGCGGAAAGGTTTTTGATGAACATTTTCTGATGTCGGCGGCAACCGTCGGAGCAATGGCAATCGGCCGGTATCCCGAGGCGGCAGCCGTCATGATTTTTTATCAGGCGGGAGAATATGTACAGTCACTTGCGGTTTCGCGCTCCCGCGCCTCCATATCCTCTCTTTTGACCATCCGTCCCGATAAGGCGACAGTCATCCGTGACGGCGCCGAAGTGTCGCTTGCTCCGGAAGACGTCGAAATCGGCGAAATCCTTGTTGTCCGGCCCGGAGAGCGTGTCCCGTTGGACGGCGAAATCCTTTCCGGCAGGAGCGTGCTGGATACCTCCGCCCTGACCGGCGAAAGCGTTCCGCAAAACTGCAAGGCCGGAGACAAGATTCTGTCCGGCTCCGTCAACCTTCAGAGCGTTTTGAACATACGGGCTGAGAAATCCTACGGCGACAGTACGGTATCACGTATTCTCGACCTCGTGGAAAATGCCTCCGCAAAGAAAGCCCGCATCGAGAATTTCATTACGCGTTTTGCCCGTTATTATACACCTGCTGTTGTGGGCGCGGCGCTGCTTCTTGCCGTCATCCCGCCGCTCTTCATGGGCAATTGGAAGGACTGGATCTTCCGCGCGCTGGCATTCCTGGTTGTCAGCTGTCCATGCGCGCTGGTCATCAGCGTCCCCCTTGGATTTTTCGGAGGCATCGGCGGTGCATCCAGAAAAGGCGTGCTTTTCAAAGGCGCGGCGGGACTGGAGGTTATCGACAAAGCGCGGCTGATTGTCTTTGACAAAACCGGGACGCTGACAAAAGGTGTATTGGAAGTCACTGCCGTAGAACCCGCGGAAGACAGGGAGCGCATTCTTTCCCTTGCGGCGATTGCAGAACGCGGCTCGCTGCATCCCATTGCAAAATGCATTCTGCTTGCAGCACCGGCCGCAACTCAGAACAACTATGAAATCACAGAGTATCCGGGAAAAGGCATCCGAGCCATCAAAGAAAATGAAGAAATTGTATGCGGCAGCGCCTTATTCATGGAGTCTTGCGGCATTGCATATATCCCTGCGACAGCCGCCGGAACCAGTCTTTATGTGGCAAGAAACGGAAGCTTCGCCGGAAGCATTACCGTATCCGACGTCCTTCGCGAAGAAGCGCCCGAAGTCATTTCCGCATTGAAAAAACAAGGTTTAAGCACGTTTATGCTCACCGGCGATAACGATGCTTATGCCAAAAATATCGCACAAAAAACCGGTGTCGACGGCTATAAAGCGGAGCTTCTCCCCGACGGCAAAGTATCCGAACTGGAACATCTGATGTCCGTTGCGAACGGCGCAGTCATATTTGTCGGCGACGGCATCAACGATGCTCCGGTTCTTATGCGTGCAGACGCCGGCATCTCGATGGGAGGCATCGGGAGCGACAGCGCAATCGAAGCGTCCGATATCGTGCTGATGCGCGACAATCTGAATGGAATTCTGGATGCAAAAAAAATTGCTTCCAGAACACTGCGCATTGTGCGTCAGAACATTGTTTTTGCTCTTTCCGTCAAATTTGCCGTGCTTCTTCTGAGCGCATTCGGCTATGCTGATATGTGGCTTGCCGTTTTTGCCGATGTCGGAGTTACGGTGCTGGCAATTCTCAATGCAATCAGAACGATTTCCACCCATCGGAAGAAGACTGCCTAAATAACGGGCTAAGGCGACAAAAAAAGGACTTCCTTTGCGGGAAGCCCTTTTTGGTTGCCGGATCAATCCGTGAATTCGTCGTCAGAAATATCCTTCTTCTTATCCGCCGCGCTCTTACGCTGCTCTTTGGTCTGCATATTGACCGGCACGTTGGAGATTACCTTGACGGGAATATTTTTCTTGATTCTCTTGCTGATCTTTCTCCATGACAGCACGACGACGACAGCAAGCAGAATGGCGGCAATGACAATGGACGAAACCAATAACCACAACTGGCTGTTGACCGAATTATCATTTTCATCCTCTTCTTCTTCGGGCTCCTCCTCTTCGGTTGTCGTTGCCACAAACTTGTGATAATTATACGTTGAGGCAATCTTCTGATCCGCCGACAACGCGTCATAGGCAGTAAAGAGCGCATCAAGCTCTTCGGTATTCTCTGTGACGGGCACGACAGAAACATCGTCCACAATCAGCAAACCCGGGAACATATCCACTTTTTCAGAGCCCTCCTCTCCGCCGTCATTGGTGCCGAGGTAGAATGCGAACTGGTTGCCGCTGACCGCGCTCTTATCGCTGTTATAAATATAGAAAGTATATTTTGTCCAGACATCCGACGCAATATAGACGGTATCCCATACATTGGTCTCGTTGCCTCTTTCAAAACGGAACTCGGCCTTTTTGCCTTCGGGAGCTTTGATTTTTGCCCAGAACGTGATCTTGTAATATTTGCCTGCTTCCAAAGAGAAACTGTCGGTGGACAGATAATACTGCCCGTTTTTGATTGTGTTGAGAAGCAGCAAATAATTGTTTCCCGTTCCGACATCCGTTGTCAGGAAAGTTTGCAGATCCTCAGCGTCGGCAAACAGGGCGGCTGTCGCAGCGTTCGCGTCCAGCACGGTTTCTTTGATTTCCTCCATGACCGTACGCTTGTCATAGACGCCGTAGAGCATCTTCTTCAGTTCGTCAGAAGAGCTGTATGCCTCGGCATCGGTAACATTATAATGCGTGTATGCGCCGGGTGTGTCACCCAAAGGCGAAGTGCCCTCTGTAAAGTAGTCAAAGCTGTCCGTCGTAAGGTCGACAAGCTTATAAATATAGTTATTGGCGAACAGACTGCCATTGGGCTTGTTCTCCGAAAGCTTGATCCGTTTGTTTTCGGAATACTTTGCACGGATTTCATCGGTCAGATCCTCGGTATTCTCTACGCCGTAGACCAGCTTATTGTATTGTTCTTCGCTATCCAGCTTCTTGAAATAAATGTCGTCAAAATACACCGTTCCCAAAGACAAGCCTTTGTTGACAGCGCCGTCCTTAGCGTATTTGTTGCCCAGATACAGTTCAAGCTGAATACCCGACGCAGACGTCATTTTTGTGGTCTTGATATAGAAGGTGTAACGGATCCATTGTCCCGCGGTATTCTGATTGACATAGCCGATATAATCGCCGTCATTGGCATTATAATCCGCATAAGCCGTGTTGATGGTGATGATTTGCGATTTATTGGCAATTGTAACGGAGGCGCGTGTCTTTTCATGGTCTTCCGCATCCTCGATATCCACCGTCTTCATCCAAACGCTGAGTTCATAATATGAGTTGGCGGTCAAGGAGCCGGTTGAGGGGCTTAAATATCCCGCGCGGGTAAAATAATCTTTGGAAGAAATCATTAACAGCTTATCGTACGGGCTGTTGTAATAAATCTCGGATGCGCCCTCATTGGACGGATAAAGCGTATCCCTGATGGAACCACCGTCATAATATTTATAATCAATGATACCCATTACAGGGAAGTACTTCTCAACATTATTGGGCAGGTAATTCGAAAAGCTGGTATTGCCGGTATACTGGACTCTTGTAGAGAAGTCCGAGTAGCCCACAGGCTTGTCGGTTTCGGGCGTAACACGAACGGCTCTCACCTTATAATAAGCATTCTTCTGCGCCTGTCCGGCGGCAAGCGTGTAGGTTGTTTCGGTGCCTGCCGTTTTTCCGATATAGTAGTTGTTGATTGTTTTTTCGCCATCTGAACCGTTATCGACAACCAGCTCGTCTGCATAGATAAGATAATATTCTGCTTTGTTGTCGCCTGTCCAGTTCAGTTCGCCGCTGACATTGATCGTAAGCGAAGTGGGCTTGGTAAGGACACCCTCTGCCGCTTTTGTAGTCCAGCTTTCTGGTATGGCGACATCGACAAGATTGCCGTTGTCGTCAAAGACGCCTTCGTTTTCGCCGCTGTACGTCGTATTGTCAATATTATTGAACCAGCCATTGGTAATGGTGTTGCTTGCGCTGGTCGAAGAAGGAACTTCATATTTTGTGATATACGTACCGGTGGTTGCACTGTTGTATTCTGTATAAGCAATCTTTTTATAGGTCATTGCAGTTGCATACACGACGCCTTTGACAAGATTTGCCGGTGTATAGTTATTGCCCGAACCCAACGTCAATTTGATATAGAATTCCGCCGTATCATCGGATGAGCCCTGCAGATAAAAAATTACTTCGGTCCATTCGCCCTGTGTGTTCAGTTTGGAAAGGCTGGTGAGCGACGTATCCCCCTCCGTCTTGTAAAGAGCCGCGGTAAGGCCCAAAGAATCATCGATGCCGCCTGTATAAATCCAGAATGACAGCCTGTAGAAAGAGTTGGGGACAACCTTGAAGTTATCATTGCTGAATTTAAGTATGGAGGAAGTATATATATTGTTGCGCAGCATGACCAGATTGAAATTGGTCGGAACATTGTCATAAGTTACCGTGAATGTGCCGGGCATCGTATAACCCCTGAAGAGGTCTGATGTTCCTTCGGCTCCCCACAACGCCGGATTGAGAGCCGCCGATCCATTAATGATGCCGGCATTGCCTGCGTTCTCGTATGTCGCGGTATTGCTGTCTTCAAAGCTGTATTCCCATCCGTTGCTGCTGGCATTGAGTGCAAACGGAGCAAACTCAGGATCCGCCGGGGCTTCCAATAATCCGAACTGGGCGAAATCTTCGTTTTCCAACGGCGATATTGTTTTATAATCCGAACCGCCTCCGGGCACGGTATCGCGCGTATATACCTGGATTGAAACATTATCAAAGAAGCAACCGCCGACCATCAGGGTATCCTCGCCCCAATTGCCTTCTCCGTACCAATATTCCAGATTAATGAAACGATTGGAGAGCTCGTTGCCTTTAATCTTATAAGTAAGCTGGTACCATTGATTCAGACCGCCCGCAGGAGATTTCTGCGTGTCAAGGTCGCCCTCTTTGATGGTCGCACCCGTCAGCTTGAATGTCGCGCTGGCTCTGTCCTTGGCGGCATTGTAAGCGTCCAGACCATTTTTATAAGCATCATATTTTTCTTTCTTTGTGCGGTAATCGTCCCACGCCGCTTTGCTCGCATTGTATGCGGTTAATGCAGCCTGATAAGCCTCTTCACCGGCTTCGCCTTCGGGATAATCTGAGCGGTTGGGCGCACTCAGCTCGGCATCAGCAGGCTGCTCCGGCTCGGCAACAGCGGTCACACTGTATTCCGGCACATAAAGATATACCCAGACCGAAATCACATAATACTTATCTTTTTCTATAAGATAATTGGTCTTGCTCTTATAACCGTAGCCGGAAATTGCGTTGTCGGGATGGAAAATAAGCAGTGCCGTGGAATCTGCCGGATTGTCGCTCCTGCCTGCAAGGCGATAGGTATGCGTCACGGGATCCATAAAATCCTCCGCTTCTGTGGGAGCACGGAAAGAGGAGGTGATCGCCTTGAAGGTGTCCGCATACTCTATGAAGTTCTTCTGCTCGTCATAGGTAGCGGCAAAGAGCTTGGACATATCGAAAATGCCGACCGTACCGGCGGTTGAACTGTATGTGGAAGTGGGAAATTCTGACGTATCTTCTATGCCGGATTTGCCCACCTGACCGGACAGTACATTGCTGTTGGGTATGCCCACCTTTGCCGAAAAATAGGATTTATAACTGGAGCTGGAGCTGGTGTAATATTCTGCCACGTAAGAAAAGTTGGAGTCCGGATTGATGAGACTGATGATGGCTGTCTTAGTTGTTTTGGTATCCGAAACAACCGTGACTTCACGTCCGTTTTTTGAATAGGTTCCAAAAGCATCGGCATACTCCGATGCGGTGATGGTGTTCATCAGTACGTTATCAAAAAACGCCACACCCTGGGTCATGCGGGTATTGCGCGTTCCGCTGGAGGAGCTTCCGATATATTGGGGACCATAGCCCAGCCACAGCTGAATATACATGGTACGATCGGCACTGTTGTTTGCCTCGATATAAACCGTATATGTTTCCCATGTTTCGTTGGTGTTGATCGCCTGAAATTCGGCATACGCCCCGGTGCTGATATAAATCCAGACGCCTTGAAGATTGTCTTCTTTGGCATTGAGGATTTTTGTAAAGACATCCACTGTCAGCTTATAATGCTTGTTTTTTGCAAGGGTAACCGCCGCGCTTTTATAATAAAGGGAGCCGCCGTCCTGGATGGTATTGGCAATAACAAGCGCATTGGTGTCTTTGTACGTACCATCCTCGTTCTTCGGTGTGCCGGGAGCGATGCCGGGAGAGGACATATTTTCGTATACGGCGCTCTTGTTGGCATCGAATCTTGTTATATCGACCGCACCCACTTTGGCGGTAGAATAGGTTGTCATCCCGCTGGTAGGTGTCCAACTGGTCACACTGTCTTTGACATAAGCATTGCTGTTGTCTGAATTTTTGGCAGCTGCAAATGTGCCGTTCTTTACAAGAGCGGTATCGGTTGTCGATGTCTCGGTGTCGTCGGTGTCCGGCTCATCGGTATCTTCCGGTGGCTGACAGGCTGCAAGCGCCAGCAAGCTGAACGCAAGAATAACAATCAACAGGATCAAAAGAGTTTTGTTTGTTTTTTTCATGGTACCACCAATATAATTTTATCAATGTAATCAGAAGTATGCCCACACATAGGTAATACCAATAGTACCATAACTAAATAATAAATACAACTGCTGGAAAAGGTTTTTTTTAGATTTTGGGAAACATTCATCCGCCGTTCACAGTTCTCCACCAAAAAAAAGCCGCCGGTATAGGCAGCCTTCGGGTATTTCTGATTCGTTATTTTTTGTTCAGCCTTTCTGCTTCGCGTTCTGTCGAGGCCAACGGATTGGCGGCATAGTAATTCATTTCGGCACGGGTGCGCAAAGTAACATAGCCTTTGGGATTGGGCTTGGGAATGCCATATCTGCAGGCAAGGTAGGAATCCGGATTGCTGATTGTGCCGGGATATCTGTAAACGGAAGAAAGATTGCCCTTATTATAATTGTACCGAATAATAATCGTATACGTTATAATAATGGACAGCATGAACAGTGCAAGTCCTGCAAAACCGCATATCATTGCGATATCTGCGTTTGCGGGCATATCATATCTGAGGAAAATAAAATACAGACCCCAGGCGACTACCGTCCCGGACCAGATCAATTCTGCCGGAAGCGTTGCGACCAGATTGTTGAACCTGGAAAACAGGCTGATGACAAAAAAGATTATTGCGGAGCCGATAACTACGGCCAAAGCAATTATTGCGATCAGAATGCCGATATCCGGACTCATAGATTACTCCTTCTCCCCTCGGAATATTGAATTTGAACTGTTTCCTACTTCATATTAGTATTTTCTGTCGGATTTGTCAAGCCATATTTTCAGAAACGCGCTCATTCTATAACTAATACATCAGTAATATCTATATGCGGGCATTCATACAATGAGGATATGGCCGGAATTAAAAAGCTCTTCAAATCAGTGGTAACCGTAACAATATTCGCTGTGTTGACAAGGACTCTGTCCTTCATATTCAAAATTTATCTTTCACGGACGCTTGGCGCGGAGGTGGTAGGCCTTTATCAGATATGCCTGTCGGCATTCTTTTTGTTTTCTGCTCTTGGCGCAAGCGGACTTCCGACCGTATTATCCCGCAAAATCGCAGAAGAACGGGCATTGAAACCGGACAGCAACGGTCATGCTCAGATTACCTCCACCTTGATTTTAGGCATACTGGTAAGTGCCGTCTCAATCGGAATAATTTACTTGTTCAAACCCTGCCTCGGCGCCGTTTTTACCGACAAGCGCGCCGTACCTCTATTTTATATCATGCTCCCCGCTCTGCTCTCTTCCTGCATTTACAGCATCATTCGTTCATGGTTCTGGGGGCGCAAACAGTTTACGTATTTCAGCATCACAGAAACCCTGGAGGAAGTACTCCGCATCCTGTTCACAGCACTGTTTGTTTCCGGCGCGTTTGCGGGCATCGGCGGCGCGTATGGAATAGCGCTCGCCTTCACGATATCGGATGCGACGGTAGCCGTTCTGCTGATTGCATTATTCTTTTTCAAAGGAGGAAGACTGCAGAAACCGGTCAGATTATCCGAAATTGCCAAACCCGCCCTGCCGGTCACGGCCATGCGCGTCTTCGGCTGCCTTGCCTCAACACTGCTTGCCATTCTCCTGCCGGCACGGCTGATTGACGCAGGTTACAGTATTTCTGAAGCAACGGCAAGTTTCGGGCGGATCGCCGGCATGGCAAATCCCCTGCTGTTTGCCCCCAATGCGATAATCGCCTCCATGACCATCGTGCTTGTACCCGAAATGAGCGAAAACGGAATAAAAAACAATTATCAGCTGCTTAATCGCCAAATCAATGGCGGCATCAATTTTGCACTTCTCATCAGCGGTTTTTTCATGGTTGCATTCTGCGCGTTGGGCCGGAATCTGACCGAACTTCTTTTTGCCGACACCGTGTCCGGAGAATATCTGCAGGCGGCATCGCTTTTCATGCTCCTTGTTCCGGTCAATATGATCACGACCAGCACCTTGAACAGCATCGGCATGGAAAAAGAGAATTTCTTCAGTTTTCTTGCCGGTACCGTATTCATGCTTGCCGCGGTGTATTTTCTTCCCCAATATATCGGCTTGTATTCCGTGGTCGCAGCCACCGCCATTTCTCTCATCCTCTGCTGCGCATGCAATCTGTATTATCTGAAAAAACGTATCAATCTCAGATTCGGGTTTCTCAAAACGATACTTATGGTGTCCTTATTCGCTCTTCCAAGCATTTTCTTTACCAAATGGGTCTATGCGCTGCTGGTTGATTTGATCGGACTTTTCGCCATGCTTCTTGCATTTTCGGCAGGTTCCGTCATGTTCGGGACACTAGCCTATTTATTCGGCGTACTGAATTTTGAAAGTATTTTGAATTATAAAAAACTGCGCAAAGGCGCAAGCGGCATTGCGTTATCGTAATTGGAAATCAGAAAAAAATATTTATAATTTATAGCGGCCGGTTATTTTTTCGCGAGCTTCATTCTTGCGAATGCCCTGGCGAGCGCAGCCTTATTGATTTTGTAATCAATACGGTTATTAACGGCGCTGAGCTTGCGCTTGGAGTCTTCTATAATCTTCTGGACGCGGTTTATGATGATTTCTTCCGGCCATTCCATCGTTTCGCAAAGTACGACGGTACGGTCGGGACGCACCTCGACAAAACCATAACCGTTGGCAGCTTCCTTCCATACATCGCCGATTTTGATGCGGATATTTCCGGGCTGCAGCCCGATGACAAGCGGCTCATGGTGCGCAAGAATACCCAGCTGTCCCTCTGAAGTCTCCACAATCAGACAGTCCGCCATAGAACGGAAGAACTGTTTTTCGGGAGTCTGAATTTCCAATTTGAACTGCGACATAATTATCCCTTCGTACCGGCATTATATCTTGCGATTATCTCATCCAGATCACCCGCGAAATAGAACATGCTCTCGGGAATCTCGTCCACATCACCATTCAGGATGCGCTCCACGCTGCTGATGGTTTTTTCCAATGGAACATATTTTCCGGGCATATTCGTATAGATGCTGGATACATAAAACGGCTGGGAGAAGAAGCGGATGATTTTGCGCGCGCGATAAACCGTAATTTTATCCTCTTCCGACAACTCTTCCATGCCAAGAATGGCGATGATATCCTGCAGCTCTTTATGCCTTTGAAGGGTGGCCTGTGCGCGTCTTGCCGCATTGTAATGACGCTCGCCGACGATTTCTGGTGTCAGGATACGAGAGGAGGACGCAAGCGGATCGATCGCGGGATAAATGCCTTGCTCAACGACCGCGCGGGAGAGTACGGTTGTCGCATCAAGGTGGGCGAAGATCGTCGCGGGCGCCGGGTCGGTCAAGTCATCCGCGGGCACATAGATCGCCTGGATAGAAGTAATGGAAGCTTCTTTGGTCGTCGTAATGCGCTCTTCCAGCATGCCAAGCTCTGTCGCAAGCGTGGGCTGATACCCTACGGCAGAAGGCATACGTCCCAACAGTGCGGATACCTCGCTGCCCGCCTGAACATATCGGAAGATATTGTCGATAAACAGAAGCACGTCTTTTTTTGCGTCGCGGAAATATTCTGCAAGCGTCAGCCCTGTCAATGCGACACGCATGCGGGATCCCGGCGGTTCATTCATTTGTCCGAACACAAGGGCAGTGTTTTTAAGAGTTCCGCTTTCCATCATGTCGGAAAGCATATCGTTGCCTTCGCGGGAGCGTTCTCCGACGCCTGTGAAGATAGAATACCCTCCGTGTTCCGCCGCAATGCTCCGGATCAGCTCAAGAATCAGAACGGTTTTTCCCACGCCGGCGCCTCCGAACAAACCTATCTTGCCGCCTCGCGTATACGGCGTCATCAAATCGATCACTTTGATGCCTGTTTCCAGAATCTCATAATTGCCGGACTGCTCCGAAAATTTTGGCGCCTTGCGATGGATGGGCCGGTATTCCTGCGCAATGATGGGTCCTTTATCGTCAATGGGATTTCCCAGAACATTCATGACTCTTCCCAGTGTCCCCTCTCCCACCGGCACCATAATCGGCGCGCCTGTGGCGATTACCTCCGTACCCCGAACAAGACCCTCATTCGCTTCCATGGAAATGGTGCGCACGACACCGTTTTCCAGATATGCCTCGACTTCCAGGGCGATCTTTCTTCCCGCGGCCGTCGTGATCAGTTTGTCATATATTTTGGGGATATAACCATAGAACTGCACGTCCACGACGGGACCCATGACCTGTATGATTCTGCCGTAATTGTTTTCGCTATTCATTCGACTGCCTCAATTCTTATTTTGTCTTGCGATGCGGACGTCCACTTTTTCGTAAGGCACTTTGTCTGTTTTTGCACGCTGATAAGAGCTGATTTCCGACAGCTCCGCGGTAATCTGCGCCTGCCGTGCTCTATGATATTCAAGTTCCAGCGTATCGATCATATCGTTTGCATTGTTGGTCGCATTATTCATGGCGACCATTCTTTCGCTGTGTTCGCAGCGGACGGACTCAATAAGCGCATTAAAGATCACGCCCAGAACGTACTGCGGCACAAGAATATTGAACACCTCTATGGGCGAAGGCTCAAAGGTAAGCGTTTCTTTATACTCCTTGACGGGAGTCGCCGTTTCAAAATCGCTTTTATGAATCGGCACCACTCTTTCGGACAGGGCAACGTTAAGGTTGTTGACATGCCGCGTATAGATTATGCGCACCTCGTCTGCCTCGCCGGCATCGTAAAAATCAATCGCAAGGGTGGATATCCGCCGGACATCGTCAATGGTGGGATTCTGCGAACAATATACATAACTGTTGATTATCTGATATCCCTGCGCGGTAAAATACTCTTCTGCCATATGCCCGATTACGACGATTTTGCTGTCCTTGCCGGCCTTGGCAATTTCGCTCTGTGCAAACTTGAGAACTCTGTGGTTGTATTCTCCCGCAAGTCCGGCATCGGAAGCAATGACAATAAACACAATGCGGTTGCCTTCCCTGTGCTGAAGATACGGATGCTCGATTTTTTCGTTGCCCATATGCGAAAAAATATCTTTGATCGTGCTCTTGATACGTCGATAATAGCGATCATTCTGGGCAAATTTTTCGTTTGCTTTACGCATTTTTGCGACACTAATGAGCTGCATCGCCTTGGTGATCTGAGCGGTGTCACGAATGCTTTTTATACGGTTTCTGATGTCAACTATATTATGCATAACGTATGGAACCGTCCCTTAGCGGAACAGAGTTTTGTATTGCTTTGCCGCGGACTCCAATATAGCCACATCTTCGTCGCCCATAGAAGCGCCGGATTTGATTTTCTTGCAGGTTTCGGTTGCCGTTCCGCAAACATAATTGTAATATCCGTCCAGAAATTCTGCTATACGGTTGGTCGGTATTTCTTTCAGATGCCCCTTGACAATGGCATACAGATACAGACCTTCGCGGAGCATGCTGAGCGGCTGACATTCCGGTTGCTTGAGTGCTTCGACAATCTTTTCGCCGTTATTGAGAATTTCTCGTGTGGCCGTATCCAGAGAGGATCCGAATTGCGCAAAAATCGCCAGTTCTCTGTAATGCGCAATGTCCAGACGCAGTTGAGAGCTCAGCTTGCGTATGAACGATGTCTGAGCCGAGCCGCCCACGCGTGAAACAGATAAGCCTACGTTGATCGCGGGACGCTGTCCGGCATTAAACAGCTCGCTTTCCAGATAAATCTGTCCGTCCGTAATGCTTATGACATTGGTGGGAATATAAGCGGAGATATCGCCTGCCTGCGTTTCGATAATGGGCAGCGCGGTCATCGAGCCGCCTCCGAGCTTGTCCGAGAGCTTCGCCGCTCTTTCAAGAAGTCTGCTGTGGATATAGAAGATATCGCCCGGATACGCTTCTCTGCCGGATGGACGCTTCAATAATAACGATATTGCCCTGTACGCTATCGCATGCTTGGTCATGTCATCATAGACAATCAACACGTCTCGGCCCTGTTCCATAAACTCTTCCGCGATGGCGCAGCCGGTATAAGGCGCGATGTATTGCAGCGGCGCACTGTCAGAAGCGGTAGAAAGAACAACCGTCGTATAAGACATCGCACCGTTTTCATCCAACGTTTTTATGATCTTGCGTATCGCGGATGCCCTTTGTCCGATGGCGACATAAACGCATATCACATTTTTATCGCGCTGATTGATAATGGCATCCACGCAAATGGATGTTTTGCCCGTTTGCCTGTCGCCGATAATCAGTTCACGCTGCCCCTTTCCGATCGGCACCATGGAATCGATGGCGAGAATGCCCGTAGAAAGAGGCTGATTGACCTTCTGCCGGTCGACAATGCGGGGCGCCTCGTTTTCTATATGGCGCGTTTTTTCGTAATTAATGGCAGGCTTGTTGTCAATGGGTTCGCCCAACGGATTGACGATACGCCCGAGAAGTTCTTCGCCGACGGGCACTTCAATGATTTTGCCGGTCGTATAAACCGTATCGCCATACTCAACGGTATCCATATCGCTGAGCAGAATGGCGCCAACGCAATTTTCTTCAAGATTCATTGCGAGCGCAAAGCCCCTCGTACCGATAAGCAACAGCTCTCCGTATTGACAATTGTTCAGCCCTTCTGCTCGGATCACTCCGTCCGCGGCACTGATGACTCTGCCGCAAACAGCCTTATCCGGTACGTGATCTATAAGAGATGCAAGTTTTTCTTTTATAATGTACGGTATTTTATTCACAGGAATGCCTTTCTTAATATTGCTATGAATCAGTTCACGACTCTTCTTGCGCAGTTGATAGAGGTCACGTGCATAAGACGCATCAAGTATCGTTTCGCCGTCCGAAATGGAAACGCCGCCTACGATGTCAGAAATCTGGTAAACAAAAACAAGCTCTCCCTTCTCTTTGCTCCGGATGCCATTCTCAAGCTTCTTTTTTTGCTCCGGCGTCAGTTCAATTGAGGACTTGATTAGGATTTGTCTCATAACTAATCTTTCCACTTACGGATCAGGTTTTCGATAATATCATCATTGTCTTCGGGTTTGACTTCTCTTTGCAAAATACGGGAGGCCATATCAACCGCAAGGTCCGAAACAGCGTCTGACAATTCTTCTTTGTGAAGAGCATTCATATGCGCTATCTCTTCTTCTGCGCGCTTCAAACGCCTTTCGGCCTCATTTTTTGCATTTTCTAGAATCTCATCCGCCTGAATCATCGCAGAAACAGTCGCCTCTTTTGTAATGGTAATGGCGTTCTGGCGCGAATCCTCAACAAGCTTCTCATACTGCAATTTGAGGTCTTCGGCTTCCTTTTTCTTCTGTTCGCTCTCTTCTTCCGCCTGCTTGTATTGCAAAGCGCGCTTCTCCATAAACTTCTTGACGGGTTTATACAAAAGCAAGCGAATGCCGACAATCAGAATCGCCAGGTTGAACATATGAATCAGGATTTCTATAAAGCTCAACCCGAGCGGCATTCCTTCTGCAATCAGCGTCGTGTACATTTTTTACCTCCGATGGCAGCGCCTTAAAGCGTCAGCAACAGAATGGATATCAAAAGACCATAAATTGCAACGGTTTCACAAAACGCAAAACCAAAAATCAGAGTGGATCGAATCTTATTATCCGCTTCAGGTTGACGTCCGATTGCGTCCACAGCTCTTCCCAGTCCGAGTCCCATGCCCAGCGCTGCGCCAAGTCCGGTCAGTCCGATTGCAAGCGCTGCTCCGAGCGCGCTGATTCCTTCAACAGCTAACAAAGTCAACATAAAAGTATCTCCATTTGAATTTAGTTTATTCGACGGCTTCTTGTACAAACATGATGGTCAAAGCCGCAAACAGATAAGATTGAATGGCTGCATGGAACAGTGTCGTAATGACTGCCACGCCTGCCGGCAAAACCAGGCTTGTAAATATAAACGCATATACAAGTTCTGTAATAATGAAACCGCTCGTGATTGCGCCGAAGAGACGCAGCGAAAGAGACAACGCAACAGAAGCATCGGTCAGGATATTGATGGGATTCTTGTATCGGCTGAGTCTGTGAAGCTTGTGTTCGCGGAAACCGGAAAAATTGATAACCAGAAAGGTCGTGAATCCAAACGCGAAACATGTGTTTATGGAACTGAAGGCAGGCCGGATCCCGACGAGGTCCACAAGCGTGCTGAGCGCAATAAATGCCGCGGCAGTAAACACGTATGGACCTACAAAATTCCCATGGCGGTGCAAGGCGCTTGTCGCACTGCGGTCAAAATACCCTACTATTCCTTCCAGAAACAGCTGAATGCCTTTGGGCTGTTTTTTGAATTTCGGTATGACAAAGATACGCAACAGAACACAGACAAGCAACAGAAATGCCGTTACCCCGAATGCCGTATAGATTGCTGGATTAACCTGCAACCCAAACAGATTGACAGACTCCGGATTGAGCGCTTCGTTAACGGTTTCGCCCATGGTTTTGCCAAAGGCAGCCTCATACTGTTCTCTTAAGAAGTCTGCAAATTTGCCCGAAAGCATCGTTTGCATCACTGTATTCTCCAAAAAATATATTACTTAGTTTTTACTACTCAGTTCGGACATTATTCTACTCTCAACAAAATCAAATTGCAACGGTTTGAATATACATTTTTGTCCTCATCTTTCAGCTCCCGATTTCATTCGTCCGGCTGCGCTTCGTAACATAAACATAAATATATTCATATTTTGTATTGTAGGTCAAAACTACGAAAATATTAAAATGGAGGTTAAAAAACATGAACGGATTCGGCGGATTTGGCGGCGGCTTCGGCGGAGGCGGCTGCGGTGGCGGCTTCGGCAACGGATGTGGAGACTGCAGCTGCTTGATTTGGATTTTGCTGCTCCTTTGCTGCTGTGGTGGCGGCTGCGATTGCTGTGAGCTTCTGATCTTTATACTTATACTCTGCTGCTGCTGCGGAAACAAGGAACCCAGATGCAATCCTTGCAAGTAACCCAGCGCACCCGGGCATAATGCCCATGACAAAACTGCATGCAATTGCAGGAACAAACACATACAAAGCCGCGTCGGAAAGACGCGGCTTTGTTGTTCTTTTGGACCAATCGGAAGCATTTTGAAGAGTCAACCGAACAAAAAACGCGCGGAGGTGATCGATTTCACCTCCGCGCGCCGATAAGACAACCAAAAAACTATTTTGCGTATTCTACGCTTCTGAGTTCTCTGATGACATTGACCTTGATCTGACCGGGATATTCCAGTTCGTTTTCCAACTTATGGGCGATATCCTTGGCGAGCAAGATGGTTTTGGCGTCATCCACCACCTCGGGTTTTACGATCACGCGTATTTCGCGACCGGCCTGTATGGCGTATGACTGCTCTACTCCTGCGAACGAGTTTGCGAGATTCTCCAGTTTTTCCAGACGTTTGACATAAAATTCCAGTGATTCCCTTCTTGCGCCGGGGCGTGCGCCGCTGATGGCATCCGCGGTCTGCACAAGAATGGCTTCTATAGTCGTTGCCTCGATGTCGCCGTGATGGGCAGCGATCGCATGGACGACTTTTTCATTTTCTTTGTATTTGCGGGCAAGTTCTACACCGATTTGGACATGTGTGCCCTCGTATTCGTGGTCTACGGATTTGCCGATATCATGCAGAAGACCGGCTCTCTTGCAGATTTTGATATCCGCACCCAATTCTCCCGCAAGAAGTCCCGCAAGATACGAAACTTCCAATGAGTGTTTTAGAACATTCTGACCGTAGCTGGTACGGTACTTCATCCTGCCCAGCAATTTGACCAATTCCGGATGGATGCCGTAGATACCGGCGTCAAAAACCGCAGACTCACCTGCTTCCTTGATGGTCGCTTCCATATCGCGACGGACTCTGTCGGCGACTTCTTCGATACGTCCCGGATGAATGCGTCCGTCTGCCACCAGTTTTTGCAGGGTCAGACGTGCAATTTCTCTCCTGACGGGATCAAATCCGGTCAGAGTGACCACATCGGGCGTATCATCAATAATGATGTCCACGCCTGTTGCGCTTTCCAGCGCCTTGATATTGCGTCCCACCCGTCCGATGATACGGCCCTTCATGTCTTCGTTGGGCAGTTCAACCACCGATACGGTGTTTTCTGCGGTCTGGTCCACCGCGCATTTTTGAATTGCGAGGGCAACAATATTCTTGGCACGCTTTTCACCCTCGTCTCTGGCTTCTCTCTCGATTTCTTTGATAAGAACGGCGGCATCGTTGCGCGCTTGCTCCTGCATCTGGTTGATAATAATCTGTTTGGCTTCGTCTTTGGTCATTCCGGCCACTTTTTCCAGCTCTGCCATCATCCGTTCGTTATGCTTTTTGAGTTCTTCTTCCTTTATTTGAAGCAAAGCTTCTCTTTGATCCAAATCTTTTTTTGTTTTGTCGAGAGACTCAAGTTTTTTATCCAGAAGATCTTCTTTTTTATTGATGGAATCTTCTTTCTGATTAAGTCTGAATTCTTGTTTCTGCAATTCTGCGCGTCTGTCTCTGGATTCTTTCTCTAACTCGTTACGCAGTCTGAGCTGTTCTTCCTTTGCTTCCAGAAGCGCATCCTTTCTAAGTGTTTTTGCCTCAAGGCGAGCGTCTTCCAGAATTCTCGCCGACTCCGATTGAGCATCGCACAGCTTCTTTTTTAGAAGCTGCTTATAAATCTGATATCCCGCAAACCCGCCGATTGCCAGCGACGGAAGGACCGAGATGATTGCGACAGCCCAGGGAGCCAAAGCGCAAAGAGTAACTAGACTGCTATGCATTTTTAACCTCCTGATTTATTTCGTTTTCAAATTGCGCGTATTATATACAGCCGTTCGCTGCTGTTATATTACTATTATAAATTATAGCCTTATTCCATGATGATGTCAACACCTATTTCCATATGCGCGATATGTATTATATCCCGCATAAAACAGATTATGCCTTCCCCGGAATGCTGCATCCGCATTTCCCGGATCCGACCGTTTGAAAAATGAATTCGGCTTTTTGACTGTTATATCAATCCTGCAGCTTCGCGGATTTTTTTATCCAATTCTGCTGCGATCTCGGGGTTATTCGTGAGAAAATCAATCGCTTTCTCTCTTCCTTGTCCGATTTTTTCATCTT
Source organism: Clostridiales bacterium Firm_09 (assembly GCA_001604065.1). Lineage (GTDB taxonomy): Bacteria > Bacillota > Clostridia > Christensenellales > DTU072 > Firm-09. Next base: position 56,764 of record LVAO01000005.1, on the reverse strand, counting down.
TGTAAGCAAACCAGGATCCGCTTTTCTGGATTAAACCTTTCTCGATGCCCAGATCGAGGAGGCAACCCATCGCAGAAATGCCGTGTCCGAAAACCATATCGAATTCCGCCTGCTTGAACGGTGCGGCCAATTTGTTTTTGACCACCTTGACCCGCGTCCTGTTTCCTGTCATATCCGAACCGTCCTTTAATGAATCAATCTTTCTGACGTCAAGACGGACACTCGCATAAAATTTGAGCGCCTTGCCGCCGGGTGTGGTCTCCGGATTGCCAAACATGACGCCCACCTTTTCACGCAGCTGATTGATAAAAATAATGCAGGTGTTGGTCTTATTGATGACGGCCGTCATTTTGCGAAGCGCCTGCGACATCAGTCTTGCCTGCAGGCCGATATGCGAGTCGCCCATTTCTCCGTCGATTTCTGCTTTGGGCGTGAGTGCCGCGACAGAGTCCACAACAATGACGTCGATGCTTGCGCTCTTGATCAATTCTTCGGCAATATCCAATGCTTGTTCCCCGTTATCCGGCTGCGCGACATAGAGCCTGTGAAGATCTACGCCCAGCGCCGCAGCATAGGTGGGGTCCAATGCGTGCTCGGCGTCAATAAACGCGGCGATTCCTCCATTTTTCTGCGCTTCGGCGATAATATGCAAGGCGATGGTCGTTTTTCCCGAGGACTCCGGCCCGAAGATCTCCACCACTCTGCCGCGTGGCACGCCTCCGACGCCTATCGCGATATCCAGAGGCAGGCATCCTGTCGAAATGACATCCACCTTGATTTTTTCTCTGCTGTCCAAATTCATGATAGCGCCCTTGCCGAAATTCTTTTCGATTCTGGCAAGTACATCGTCCAGCGCTTTCTTTTTCTTTTCGTCCATATGATTCTCCTTCATTGATTTTTCAGAAATTGTTTTTCAGATGTTGTATCGCATAAAACATAGCGGCATTGGCACTCTTTTTTCTTATTGCATAGCGGTCGCCCGTGAAGATATTGCGGTAAACGTCGCTTTTTTTGCCACTGACTACCGCAATATAAACCAATCCTACCGGCTTTTCCCGCGTACCTCCGGAAGGTCCCGCAATTCCTGTTGTGGAGATTGCAAGATCAGCTCCGGCGGACAAAAGACCGTTCGCCATTTCTACCGCTGTTTCTGCGCTGACCGCGCCGTATGCGGAGATTGTCTCGGGATCAACACCCAACCTGATTATTTTTGAATCATTGGAATAAGTGACCAATCCCTCATAAAAAACCTCCGAACAGCCCGGTATCCCTACCAAAGAACTTGCAAGCATGCCTCCCGTACAGCTTTCTGCCGTCGAAAGCCTTGTGCCACATTCCGCTGCCAGAGCGACAAGCATCTCGGCAAGACGCATTTCGTCATTGTTATAGGCCTCATCCTCAAAAAGACTGTCGATGTCTTCGGATTCGCTCCGGCTGACTTCCGGAAAAGTCAGCGTGTATTCCAGACAATCGCCCTCCAGCGTATAAACGAGCGTGGGAAGATATTCGGCAAGCCGGTCTTCAATCTCTTCACGTTCGCAAAACAGCTGAAGCATTTTTTTCATATTCTCTCCTTGATAATCCTCAATTTGTCATATTGTTTTTCCGCTCAGGTGGAACCCCGTCGCAGTAATACAAACATTGTAATATTCGCCTATTTCTACGGGATAATCCGACGAGAAATAGATTTTGGTATCGATGTCCGGCGCATTCTGCGAGTTGCGGCCGTAAAAAAGGCAACGTTTGTAATCGATTCCTTCATAAAGGACGCGAATGGTTTTGCCAAGATATTTTTTATGCGATTCTACGATATTCGCGCTCTGGATTTCAGAAAGTTCCTTTTCGCGCGCTCTTTTGACAGCGGATGGTATTTGGCCTTTCATTTTTCCCGCCGCCGTACCTTCTTCTCTTGAATACGCAAAAAAGCCGGCATAATCAATATATCCCGCTTTGATGAAATCACGGAGCTTCCCGTACTCCTCTTCGGTCTCGCCGGGGAAGCCGACAATGAATCCGGAACGGATGGCAATCTCGTTTGAACGGCTGCGGATTTTCTCCAGCAGAGAATATATTTCGGCGCTGCGTGATCTTCTGTTCATTCTCTTCAATACGTTGTCGTCTATGTGCTGGAGGGGGATGTCCAGATATCTGGCAAGCTTCTCTTCTTCCGCAATCATTGCAATCAGTTCGTCATCCAGAAGTTCGGGATAGGCGTACAGAAGACGTATCTGCGCAAAAGGAAGCTTCGCCAGTTTTCTGATAAGCTCTTTCAGAGCATACCGTCCATAGAGATCGATGCCGTAACGCGTTGTGTCCTGGGCAACAAGAATCAGTTCTTTGACGCCCTGTTCGGCAAGCTTTTCTGCCTCTTCCAGAAGCTTCTCCATAGGATAGGAGCGGTATCTGCCCCGGATATACGGGATTGCGCAGTAAGAACAAAAGTTATCGCAGCCGTCCGCTATCTTAAGATAGGCATAATGCATGGGGGTTGTCAGCACCCTGCCTTTTTCATAATAGGATAAATCAGGCGTTTTTACAATCCTGCCATATTTTTCTTCCAGAATATCGGCAATATCTTTATAGCTGTCAATGCCTACAAAGACGTCGACCTCCGGAAGCTCCTTTTCAATTTCTTCGGCATAGCGTTCGGCAAGACATCCCGCGACAATCAGTTTTTTGCCGCTGTCCCTCTTGAGCGCGGCAAACTCAAGAATCGTATTGATGCTCTCTTTTTTTGCTGCGTCAATGAATGCACAGGTATTGATTATGATGATGTCGGCCTCTGCCGCATCCGAAACAAGCATATATCCCGCTTTCTGCAGCGAGTACAGAATCTTTTCGCTGTCGACACGGTTTTTGTCGCATCCGAGCGAAACCATGCCTACCTTCTTGCCCCTTTCCATCAGTTCTCCTCGCCGAACATCTGCTCGTATTCTTCCATAGTGATAAGCACCTCTCTGGGTTTTGCGCCGTCCTCTTTGCTGATAAAGCCTCTGTCCGTCATTGCGTCAATCAATTTTTTTGCGCGGATGTAGCCCACGCTGTATTTTGCCTGCGCCATAGAAACCGAAGCTTTTTTCTCCAGAATAAACCCTTTGAGTATCTTCCGGAGCAGCAATTCGAAATCCTGTTCGCGTTCCTGCGATGCCGATATCTTTTCTTCCGGCTCATCCTGCGGGGTTCTTGGTTCCGCCTTGATCTGAGAGGCCAACTCTTCGTTGAACGACGCTTCATTGTTGACACGTATGAAATTGCAGATTTTGCGTATGTCATCGGGCTCGACCAGCGCTCCCTGCATACGAAGAAACAGATCTTTGAATGAGTAAATCAAATCGCCTTTGCCCAGTAAAGACTCTGCCCCCACCTCGTCCAGAATGATGCGGCTGTCCATCGCGGTTTTGACCGAAAACGCAACACGCGCAAGGATGTTGCCCTTGATTAATCCGGTTATCACGTTGACGGTCGGGCGCTGTGTGGCAAGTATCAGGTGGATGCCGCAGGCTCTTCCTAATTGCGCAATGCGCACGATAGGCTCTTCCACCTGGTTTCTGCCTTTCATCATAAGATCGGACATTTCGTCCACCACCAATACGATACGGAACATCTTCGGCTCCGTATTCTTGTCCCGTATGCTGTTGTTGTAATGGTCGATATCCACCGCTCCGGTTTTGGACAGGAAGTCGTATCGCTGATCCATTTCTTTGGTCAGCCAGTTGAGCATGTTGATGGCGTGCTGCGCTTCCTTGACCGTCTCGCGTATCAGCATGTTGGGAAGGTTCTGATAGACCGAAAGCTCCACTTTTTTGGGGTCAATCAAAATCAGGCGCACATCCTCCGGAGAATATTTGTACAGGATGCTTATCAATAACTGGTTGATGAAGACGCTCTTTCCCGTACCCGTAGCGCCTGCGACCAAAAGGTGCGGCATGCTTGCAAGATCGGCGACAAAGGGTTCTCCTTCAAGTGTCTTGCCCAGTGCGACATGAATTCCCTTTTCGGCAAGCATGAATTTTTCGGATGCAAGAATACTGCGCAAGCCGACGGTATCCCGTTCCTTGTTGGGAATTTCGATGCCGAAGGCGTTCTTCCCGGCTATCGGTGCGAGAATACGGATGGATTGCACTTCAAGCCGCATGGTCAGGTTTTCCTGCAGATTGGCGACCTTGCGGATATTGCAGCCCAGGCCGAGGCTCAGCTCATACCGTGTGAATGTGGGGCCTCTCTGCGCTCCCGTCACTGTCGCGGGGATAGAAAACTCCTCCATCGTCTGCTGGATACGGGCGCTGTAAATATCATAATCCTCCGCAAAATTGCCGCTGTTGGTAGGATAGTTTTTCAAAAGATCCAAAGGCGGCAGGATATATTTTTTTGGTTTTATATACGGCTTGGGAGCTTCCTGGACACCGAATATCGATTGCTGCACGGGCTTGTCCGTCTGCGCAGGTGTTTCTGTCCCGGTACGGGAGCCGGACCTTTCTTCCGCCGTGGGAGAAGGTGCTTGCGGGGGTTCCGCTTTGACTGTGCTTGTCGTCGATACGGGTGTCTTTTCCGGCATGATCTTCTCCTGCCGGCAGACGGAGCCTAGGTCCATTTTTGAAAAATCAAGATTGCCGCCGAAGAAGTTCGGCATTGCAGCGGCCGTCTCTTCACGTTTCGGACAAACATCCTTTCGGGCTGCGGCATAGGCCGGATCCGGCTCATACCCGGCGGGCTTGGACCGAGCAATGGACTGCGGCTCAGGAGGAGCGTACGCCGGCATGCCATACATCTTAGGATTGTACGAAGGTGCCGGGCTGCAGGAGGCCTCCTGCTCTTTTTTAGAGGGTATGTGATAGCCGTCTGTTCCTTTGGGAGCAACCATTTCCAGATACTCTTCCGGACGGAGCGGCGTATTGATATATTCGATGGGATTGGTAATGATTTTCTTGGGTTTGGGCGGCTCATTTGTCTCAGGGGCCTGAGGCATACGGGCAATGTCCGGCTGCATCCGCGGCGACTGCGGCTGCGCGACAGGTATGGGCTGCGGATAATCGTTCAATGTACGGGACCGGAAAGCCGGCTCTGCGGCAAACTTGGTTTTAGCCGGCTCATCAAGGACGCGGAGTCTCGGTTTATCCTCTTCTTTTTTGGGTTCGGCATTCTCATAAAGAACCCGGAAGCTGTCTTTTGCGTCGCGTCTGTGGACATCCTCCTCGGACAGGATTGAAGAAAATAATCCGGATTTATCCGGTTCAAACGGTTCTTTGGGCTCGAAAATGCTCGGCGTGTCCCGACTGTCGTCATTCTTTTCGATTTCGGACACATACATCGAATTTTTCTTGGGAATGGGATTGGCAGCGATTGTGGTTTCCGGCTTTTTCGGTTTTTTCTTGCGCGGAGAGCCGTCGCGGATTTTCAGAATCAGAGGATAAATCGCGATGAAAAGAAGAATCGAGGCAATCACAAATAAAAGCGCAAGCGATAGTCCATAATCACGTGTTGTCAGCACCAATGGCGCGGTGAGAACAGAGGCAATCGAACCGCCGACAGTCGCATAACCTTTTAACGGCGCGGTAATGTAATTCTGGCTGCCTGTGATGAGATTTTTTGCAAAGCCGACGTGCATTGCACAGACGATTGAAATGAACAGCAACCCATATATGAGCGCGCGATATCGGGTGACGCCGGGCTTTCTCCCGGCAATCATAAATACGGCAAGCAGTCCCGCTGCCGGGAGATAGGCGCAGAGCGCCCATCCGAAAAGCCCGATCAAAAAGCCTCTGGTTGCGTTAAATGCCGTCAGCATCGTAAGCAGTGCTGCCGACGCAAGCACGATATAACCGGATTTTTTATACGAAATTTTTTGTTTGCGCGCCATAGCTAGTCCTCTGACTTACTGAGTTCGTAGCCCTTCTTCGCGGATTTACCATACTGACGCAAAAAATTTTCTTTATTCTTTTCTATGTAGCGCGCATAGACCTCGGAGGCGTCCATACCTACCTTGATGCACATGCTGGCGAAGAAGTGCAGGATATCAATAAGTTCACCTTTCACATTTTCGTAATTGATTTCTTTGGGATTCTTCCACCACTTGAAATTGACTTCATCCAGAAGTTCTGCAAGCTCGGAGAGCATCGCAAGAACCTCTTTCTGAATCCATTGGTCCGGCGAAATCCCCGCAAGATTCCTCTTTTCTACAATTTCGGTATCAAATTTTTTTTGCAAATCGAATATGACTTGCAGCATATCCATTTTATCTTCCATTTTGTCTTCCATTCTAAATCCATGCTCCTTTCTCTGCAAACGTTGTCGACGAAAATAGGAACCCTATTATCCGCGGAGGATATTGATGGGGTCCAACCCGTTCTCTTTGCCGACATAGCTGCAGCTCATATCCGCGAAGTTGAGCACCTCTCCGATGACTTCCGCTACGCCGTCCATGGTGATCGCCTCTATTTCTTCCAGTCTCTTCTCCATATTGAAGGTGCGGTCAGCCAGCAATACCTGAATGCCGTTGGATCGCATGACAGAAACTGCCTTCTCTGAGCCGAATACCAACGAGCTCTTAAGCTGTTCCTTGCCTTTGTTCAACTCCTGCTGCGTGATCAGATTGCTTTTGATATCATCAAATACCTCCTTGACGACGCGTACGGCTTTTTCTGCAGACTCCGGCTTGGCGGCAAGATAAACCATAAACATGCCGGTATTTTTATATTCGCTGTCGGTTGCATAAACATCGTATACCAGCCCGTTCTCTTCCCGAAGCTTCTGGAACAGTCTGGATGACATGCCTCCGCCCAAGATGTTGGAAAGCAGATACAGCTGGGGTATTTTTTTGTCCGATATTTTATAGGAAGGAAATGCAAAGGCTATGTTGATTTGTTCGGTGGGTTTAAGAATTTTGAGTTGCCTTCTGAAAATCCTTTTGGTTGTTTTTTCGCAGCGCACCGCAACCTTGTTGACAAAGACTTGTTCAAAATACGTATTGATTAAATCCAGTATGGCATTTTCGTTAAAGTTTCCCGCCACGGAAATGACTACATTGTCCGCACAATAATAGCTGGACATATATTGGCGCAGCTTTTCTGGTGTAAAGCTTCTGACATTCTCAATCGTGCCGAGAATAGGTCTGCCCAGTCCGGTATCCCCGAAGTGCGCGAGATTCAGCTGGTCCTGACAGAGATCGGTAGGATCGTCGTTGCACATATTGATTTCTTCTATGACGACACCTTTTTCATTTTCCATACTGTCTTCCGAAAGTTTGGAATGAAAGAAAATGTCGCTCAGCACATCAAAGCATTTTTCGGTATGCTCATCCGTCGAAATCGTATAGAACGCGGTGCAGTCGCGTGAAGTGAACGCGTTGATCTGCGCGCCGATGCTTTCCATCTCATCCGCAATTTCAAATGCGCTGCGACGTTCGGTGCCTTTGAACACCATATGCTCGATAAAATGGGAGATGCCGTTGATGTCCTTGGTTTCGCAGCTGCTGCCAACGCCGACATAGACACCGATGGTTACGACACGTGTATATTTCATGGGATGCATGGCAACACGCATGCCGCTTGGGAAGGTGATGATTTTTTTCATGGCCGGTTTCCTGATATGGGTGGTATGTTAGTAAGTATACACTATACAAAGTGTTTTTACAATCAGTATTTTGCCCGAGTTGCCCGATTGATAAAAATCCCCGCAGAATCATTTGCCGCAACGCTTCAAATCCATCATCCGGACACATAATACTATTTTCTTCGCAGGATAAGAATTCGGGTCATTGGCATGTTTGGCCAGCCTACATAATAAAATGGAAATATGAAACTCAATAAAGAGAGCGTCTTCGTTCATTTCACATCGAACCTCATAATCCTTGCCGTTGTTTCGCTGCTTATAGCGGGCGTGTATTTTTCGGAAGAAAGCGCCACGGTATCCGTAAACGGCAAAGCAATATACAAAGGCGATACAAAGGAACCCCGCGTCTCACTGATGATCAACGTCTATTGGGGAACCGAGTACATAGAGCCGATGCTGGATGTTCTGGACGCTTACGGCGTCCGAACAACCTTTTTTATCGGCGGAAGCTGGGCGGCAAAAAATAACGAACTTGTCAAAGAAATCGCCGCACGCGGACACGAACTCGGCAACCACGGCTATCTGCATCTGGATGCAGGAAAGCTGAGCCTGGAGCGCAACAAGCAGGAAATCGAACTGACCAACAAATTGATTGCGGAACTGACCGGCAAGACTCCGTCTCTCTTCGCCCCACCTTCCGGCGATGTCGGAACCAATATGTACAAAGCCTGCGACGCTCTGAACATGAAAGTGATCCTGTGGAGCAGAGATACCATCGACTGGAGGGATAAGGACGCGGATTTGGTTCTCAAACGGGCAACTTCGGATATCCAATATGGGGATCTGATACTGATGCATCCGACCGCGCATACACTTGCGGCTCTCCCGCAGATTCTGGAGTATTATAAAAAAGCAGGCATACGCGCCGTCTGCGTTTCGGATAATATCACTTCTGCAAACTGAAGGAAAATCGCAATGCAGTCCTTGTTCTGTTTATTCTATTGACATTTAAGTGCAATTTATATATGATGTGTCTATTGAAAAAAATGAGGAGATCTTTTTTCTATGGGCAATTTAACGATGGATAAACTTGTCGCCCTCTGCAAAGGCAGAGGATTCATATACCCCGGCAGCGAAATTTACGGCGGACTTGCGAACACCTGGGACTACGGTCCTTTGGGCGTCGAACTTAAAAACAATGTCAAACGCGCCTGGTGGAAGAAATTTGTCCAGGAAAGCGAGTATAATGTCGGCGTCGATTGCGCCATTCTCATGAATCCCACCGTATGGGAAGCAAGCGGGCATATCGGCGGCTTCTCCGATCCTCTGATGGATTGCAAAGAGTGCCGTTCCCGCCATCGCGCGGATAACCTCATTGAGGATTATATTGCAAAAAACAAGCTGCCCATCAAAATCGCCGGCTGGAGCAATGAGCAGATGGAAAAATTTGTTATTGACAATAAAATCAAGTGCCCCGTCTGCGGCAACAGCAACTTTACGGGCGTCCGCAAATTCAATCTGATGTTCAAGACCTTTCAAGGTGTCACCGAGGATACCGCGAGCACCGTTTACCTTCGTCCCGAGACCGCGCAGGGTATTTTTGTCAATTTCGCCAACGTGCAAAGAACGACAAGAAGCCGCGTGCCTTTCGGTATTGCGCAGATAGGCAAGAGTTTCCGCAATGAGATCACACCCGGCAATTTCACCTTCCGCACACGCGAATTCGAACAGATGGAGCTGGAGTTTTTCTGCGAGCCCGGCACCGACCTGCAATGGTTTGCTTATTGGAAGAATTTCTGCCATCAGTGGCTCCTGAACTTGGGTATGAAGAATGAAAACCTCAAACTGCGCGATCACGATAAGGCGGAGCTTTCGCATTACTCCAATGCGACGACCGACTTCGAATTCCTCTTCCCGTTCGGCTGGGGAGAATTGTGGGGCATCGCCGACAGAACGGATTTCGACCTCAAAGCGCATATGAACAAGTCCGGCAAGTCCTTGGAATATACCGATCCCGTCACCAACGCACGATACATCCCCTACTGCATCGAGCCTTCTCTCGGAGCAGACAGGGCGGTGCTTGCTTTTCTCTGCAATGCCTATGAAGAACAGGATCTCGGCGAGGGCGACAGCCGCGTTGTTCTGCACCTCCATCCCACGCTTGCGCCCTGCAAAGCCGCCGTTCTTCCCCTGCAGAAAAAGCAGCTCGGCGAAAAAGCAACAGAAATCTATCGCAATCTTGCAAAAAAATTCCCGGTTGCTTATGACGAAACGGGCAGCATCGGCAAGCGCTACCGTCGTCAGGACGAAATAGGCACGCCGTGGTGCATAACGGTGGATTTTGACACACTTGAAAACAACACGGTCACCGTACGCGACCGCGACAGCATGGAGCAGGTGCGCGTATCCGCAAACGAACTCTCCGCGTACATCGCAGACCGTTTGGAATATTAAACAGGACGGAGAAGCGATTCTCAATAAAGAAATAATCCTGTCGTCAAGGAGGCAGCTATGCAAAAAATCAGTAAAAAGGCCTGGATTCAGATTGCCGCATGTTCCGGCGTGTTTGCGGTGCTTATTATTTTGGCTGCCTTCTATGATCTGGCTATCAGCAAAGCAATGTATCGTCCGGACAGCCTGTTCGGTCAGTATTTTGCGAACTTAGGAGAACTGCCAAGTTATCTTTCGGCTCCGGCCGTCGGCGTCATCCTGTTTTATCAGGGCTTCGGAAGAACCAGAGGACAGGTGATCTTTTTCAAAATCCTAAGCGCCGCGCTTATTTTTTTGGGCTGGTTTTATGCCATCGGCAGTTGGTTTTGGGAAAACTTCGTGAAAGAATCTATCGACTATGCGATTGTCTATAAAATCGTATTCTCTGCAATTCTCACTCTCTGTCTGATTCTCTCCTGTGCCAAAGTTGACAAAAAGCTGATGCGGCGTCTGTTGTTTTTTGCCTGTTTTCTTGCCATCGTCGCCGCACTCAGCAATCTGATTGTACAGATTATGAAGTTGGTCTGGTCGCGCCAGCGCTTCCGCACAATGACTCCCGAAAATCCCGCAAATGCCTCCTTGATAGCCGAATTTGTCCGCGACGGCGACTATTTCAAAGGCTTCTCACCCTGGTACAAGCCTCAGTTGTTGTTTCCCGATCCCATTCGCACCGATGCTTATATCCGCGCATACAAGGCCGCCGATCACGATGCTTTTAAGTCTTTCCCTTCCGGTCATTCTGTCGCGGCGGCGGCATCCTTCGGTGTCATCCTGCTGCCGGATATGTTCAGAAGGCTGGCAAAATACAAATGGATGTTTTGGGTGTTTCCCGCAATTTACACCGTGCTGGTCTGCCTCAGCCGCATTGTCATCGGCGCGCATTACCTCTCCGATGTCGTCTTCGGCGGCTTTACCGGCTTCGGCGTCGCGGTTCTCGTCCGCTGGCTGATGCTCTCCCGCATGGACAAATTCTATGACCGCTTCGGCATCCCGGCGGAAAACAAGGCAAAAATTATTGTTTTGGACGGCAATTTCTGATTCTGCAGACAAAAATACCGATTTTTATGCTTTGTGACGGAATTATATCGTTGTCACTCTTGTTTTTCTGTCAATATGCATTTATATAAATTGAGATATTTTTCGACTGTCCTGGGATTGGCGTCATATATCTCTATAAAGTCTTCCATCTCCTCATCCTCAGAGCCTGTAAACAATTCATAAAGGTAATGCACCACGGCAAGAAGCGCCTCAAACACCATGCTTCTTTTTATACCCTTAGAATTCATTTTTCGGATAATATCCAGAAGCGCTTCGGGATTGGGCTTTTCGCCGTCCGAAATCATCTGCACATAGATTTCGCAGTATATCCTTTGCAAATGAACCGGAAAATGAACACTTTCCAGGGCCGCAATTCTGCAATGGACAAAGGTGTCTCCCATCATGACGTCCGCTTCTGTATCCCAGCCGTTCATCAGCATGCCGTATACAAGGTCGCATTTCTGCCCGCCCCCAAGATGGATATCGGACAAGGCTCTTATAAAAAACCGGGTCAGAATATCGCTGTATTGTGAATTTGCCGCCAACTCTTTGATGAGAAAAGAGATATCCTCCTCTGATTTTCCCATCATAACAGCGCAAAGATAATTTATAAGTTTTTCACCCGATTCCTGTGTCTTTCTCTGCGAATGAACATTTTGCAGAAGCTTTTTGTATATCGCTTCGGTTTCTGTACAGAAAGGAAGACAGAGCATCTGCTGCCAGCAATGCTTCGGCACCTTTGCTTCGTAAAGTCCGGTGTATGCTCTCGCCAGAAAATCACGTGGAAACAGCATCTGCAATCTTCTTAAACAGGCTTTGCCCTCTTCGTCCCTGCCGGCGGCAAAACAGAACGAGGTTTTGTAGGCAATCATTGAAAACACACAAGGATTGAGAAGATAAAATTGTTCTACGTATTTTTCATGAAGGGCATTGTATTTTGTCTGCGCCAGCACGCGCAAAAGATTGACCGATTTCTGCGGATCGTTTCCCACCAGGGCAAAAAGCTTCTCCAGCCGCGCTTCGATTTCTTGCTGCGGCACCCTGTCCGGCATCAGCGCAAGCACGCTGAAAGCGATCAGACTGTCCGGCATGCGTTCGGACTGAGCACGGGCTGTCTTTTCTGCCAAATCAAAATCTCCGCGCTCATTTGACGCGATGCAAATGATTTCCTGAGCGCTGTTGTATAAATCAGAATCCGGATGGACTTCCATTGCGCGCATGATTGCCTTATCATAATTTCCCTTGGCAACCAATTCCCGCAGTTCATCCAGATCTTCTTCTGCAAACGATTTTCTCATTTCGGTCAAATCAAAGAAGCTTTCGATATCATTGTTTTCAACCAATCCCAGAATACGCTGAAGATCTTCTTCATCCATCTCCGGCAATGCGTCCATATCATCCAATGAGATGTTCTCGGGATCTTTGAGGCATGCCAGAACAAATCTCCTCGCTTCCTGCGTGCGCCCCATAAGAAAAAGATTTCTGTAGATGGCGAGTATATACGCCATACGGCGCTCCCCAAAAAACAATCCGATATAAATATTGGTTGACTGCTCAAAATTTTTGGTATGATAATACGCTTCCGCCAGCTGCAAAGCATAGTGCGGATTTTCGTCCAGATCACGCGCTTTAATGAGATTCAGGATTGCGTCATAATAGGCGCCGGCCTCCATTTGTTCGAGGGCGAGGTGGAAAAAGAATTCGGGGGACTGTCCGTCCAGGTTCAATATTCTAGCCATTGTTTTCTGTAAATACCGCTTTCAAATCGAATTCTGAAAAAGTATAGGTTTTATTGCAGAAATCACAACGCGCTTCTATAAAATCACGCTCTTTTATCAGTTTATATGCCTCTTTTCTGCCTAAACTGCGGATGACATCGTGTATTTTTTCATTGCATCTGCATTCAAGCTTGAGCTCCTCGGCAGGAAACAATTGCGCGTCCAGATGCCCGAAATAAAAATCCATGATTTCCTCGACCGGTTTTTGGGCAAGAAGCGCACTGATATGCTTAAAGTTGGACATGATGTCTTCCAGAATAAGGATGTCTCCGTCGTCCGCATCCGGCAGCGCTTCCGCAATGATCCCTCCTGAGGCTTTGCATCCTCCTGCATCCGCCAATACACCCAGCGCAACCGCCGAAGGGATGCCTTCGCTGGTCAGAAGATACGAGGTAAAATCCTCTGCGATTTCACCCGATACAAGCTTGCATTTGCCGACATAGGGTTCTTTCAGCCCGAAATCCTTGATGACGGTGATAAAGCCGTCCTTCCCTACCGCGCTGCCGACATCCAGCTTGCCGTTTTTTGCGGGCAAATCGGTAGAAGGATTTTCTACAAACCCCCGCACGGTGCCTCCGGATTCTCCGGCGATGACAATCTTCCCCAAAGGGCCGCCACCGTCGACAATCAGACTGAATTTTGCATTGTTTTTCAAATTCGAGGCTATATAGGCACCCGCGGTCAACGCCCTTCCCAACGCCGCAGCCGCAAGCGGCGACAAATTATGGATCATGACAGACCGATTGACCATGCCGGTCGTATCAAGCACTGCAATTCTTGCTTTGCCGCCCATGATGACGGCTTTTAAGATTCTGTCACTCATTTTTTGGATTTTTTACCCTTTTTGCTGCTTTTTTTGCGTTCGGCCTGCATTGTCGCCTCATACAGAGGGACAAGGATTTTTTCTGAATTGTAGCCAAGATAATTGGCGGATATCAATGAAAAATAGGATAATCCGATCATGCAGAATACCAATGCCGCCAGCATCTGAAGCATCGGACCGCCGGCAAGCAAAACAAAAGGCAGACAGGCAATCATCATAATCAGCAATGTGGGGACAAAAAATACGATTGTGATAAGCGTTGCATTTTTTAGTTTTGCAAGGAGCGGAAGATCGTAGGCAACGGTCATGGGCAATAAATTAAACAGAATCAGAACCGATGCAAGCCCGACAATGAGAGCCGCTGTCAATCCGATATAATCTCCGGCATTGAGGTTCTGCAGCCAAAGGCCCTCTATAAAATTAATAATAAGATTGCTGGCGCCTGCGACAACGACACCAAAAACAGCCATAATCAATACCGGCTGCTTCCAATACAGCTTCACTCCGCGGAAATACTCCAGCACGATACGGGGAACATCATTGCCGTATTTATCTTTTTTGCAGATAAACCCCTCTCCCCATACCATTTTTGTGACAATATAGAATAAACCCGCAAAGCCCGCCCCCAATATCGGCAGACAAACTGCGATGGCCAGAAACAATACACGGTAACTCATCAGCATGCCGGCCTTAACATCAGCCAATGAAGAGCCATGCGACAGACCGATGCCGAAATCCGACAGAAGATACGGTGTGTCCGTGTTGTTGAGCAAATAAGAAAATCCCTCGGCGCCTATCATGGAAAAATAAATGAGCGCGGCAAGAAGAGGAAGTGCAAATATCAATGTCAGAATATTGATGATGGACAGATTGGAGAGATTGCTGCGGATGATATCCGTACACAATTTGAATCTTCCTGCAGGATACGCGCCCTTGGATGGCTCGTTGCGCTTTTCGGGCGCAAGCGTTAACTTGGAAAGAAGCTTAAGCTGCACCCTGCCTTTTTTTTCTTGGTTGGTCTTTTTGTCGGCCATAAATACCTCTGCTGGTGTAAAAATAAAATCTTATAATTATTCCCAACAAGAAGTATACATCACAAAGTCTCATTTTGCAATCAAATTATCCGACAAAATGATATATACAGTATAAGGGTATTTTACGATTAAATTGCCTTGTCGGGGATTCATTCCGTTGACATTTCCGATTCGCAAATCGTATAATATTGAAAATACTTTTTTATTGAGGAGAGAGCAATGAAGCGCTATACGATGGCCGTTGTCGGTGCAACCGGCATGGTCGGCAACAAATTTCTGCAAGTTCTCGAAGAACGCAAACTCCCGGTAGACACCTATTATCTTTACGCCTCTGCAAAATCCGCCGGGAAAACGGTCAACTTTATGGGCAAGGAACACACTATTCTCGAGCTCAGACCCGAGAATATTGTAGATAAAAAAATCGATTTTGCCGTATTTTCCGCAGGCGCTTCGGTATCCAAAGAATACGCCCCGATTTTTGCGGCGCAAGGCACCGTTGTCGTGGATAACAGCAGCCAATGGAGAACAGATCCCACCGTGCCTTTGGTCGTACCTGAGGTCAACGCCGAAGCCGCAAGAAATCACCATGGCATTATTGCGAATCCCAATTGCAGCACCATTCAGGCAGTCGTCGCCTTAAAGCCGCTTTATGATAAATACGGCATCAAGCGCATCGTATACAGCACGTACCAGGCAGTATCCGGAGCGGGTGTCGCAGGATACAATGACTTGAAAAACGGCATCAACGGCGTTGCGCCGACAAAATTCCCCTATCCGATTTTCGGCAACGTGATACCGCACATCGATGTCTTTATGCCCAGCGGATACACCAAAGAAGAAGAGAAGATGATGTTCGAGACCAAAAAAATTCTCGGGGACTTCAACCTCAAAATTACGGCAACCACCGTACGCGTGCCTGTCTTCCATGGCCACAGCGAAAGCATCAACGTCGAATTCAAAACCCCTTGCACGCTCGAAGGCATCCGGGAAGCGCTTGCCGGAGCCAAAGGACTTGTCGTTGTGGATGATACCGCAAACCTCAAGTATCCCATGCCGATCTATGCAGAAGACCACGATGAAGTCTATGTCGGACGCATACGCATCGATAATACGGTTGAATCCGGCTGCAATCTATGGGTTGTCGCCGACAATATCCGCAAGGGAGCGGCAACCAACGCCATTCAAATTGTCCAATATTTGATGGGTTTGTCTTTTTAGGCGAACCGCCATTACGAAAACAAAATAAAATGCATTATAAAGGAGCTGTTTTATGACATTATTTCAAGGCGTCGGCACGGCGCTCATCACCCCCTTCCAAAACGATAAGGTTGACTTCGCCGCGCTCCAAAAACTTGTGGATATTCAGCTTCAAGGCGGTGTATCGGCGCTGATTGTCAACGGTACCACCGGCGAACCTACCACAATGACACATGGCGAACGCACCGCGGTAGCAATTGCTGTCATCAAGCAAGTCAATCATAAAATCCCCGTCATTTTGGGTGCAGGAAGCAACAATACTTATACCGCGGTAGAATATGCGGTAGAGGCGCAAGAGCTGGGTGCAGACGGCATTCTCGCAGTCACCCCCTATTATAACAAATGCACACAGGCGGGTCTCATCGCACATTATAAAGCTCTTGCGGACGCAACCGATATCCCCATTATCATGTACAATGTGCCGGGCAGAACCGGCGTCAACATCAATCCCGAAACCGTAGAAATGCTTGCGGGCTACAAAAAAATTATCGGCATCAAAGAGGCTTCCGGGAACATTCAGCAGTTTATGGACGTAGCCCGCCTTGTCAAAGGCAGAATGGACATTTACAGCGGCGATGACGGCTACGTCTATCCTCTTCTTGCGTTGGGAGGCAAGGGTGTCATCAGTGTCGTATCCAACATTGCGCCGCGCTTTATGTCAGACATGGTAGCAAAGTATTTTGCCGGCGATACAGATGCCTCCCTTGCAATGCAATTCAAACTGATGCCTCTGGTCAAAGCTTTGTTCAGCGAAGTCAATCCCATTCCGGTCAAATGCGCGGCGCGCATACTCGGCATTATACCCGATGACTATATGAGACTGCCGCTTACCAGATTTTCAAAAGAGGATTATCTGAAAGCGGAACTCCGGAACTTCGGGCTTCTTAACGATTGACACGGTCTGACGCATTCTTTTTCATGGCAGATTTTTTACAGGAGATAGTATGGTAAATATCTTAATCAACGGTATCGGCGGCACCATGGGAAAAAAGGTCTATGACGCACTTGCCGGGAGAGAAGATGCAAAAGCGGTTTGCGGTGTGGACAAACATTATGACGGCTGCGGCATTTATGTCCCCATTTATCAGGATATCCGCGACGTCGCAGAGAAAGTGGACTGCATCATTGACTTTTCTGTCAAAGCAGCTTTATACGAATATCTTCCTTACGCGGTAGAAAAAGGCATCCCATGTGTTATCGCGACCACCGGCTACGGCAAAGAAGAGCTGGACGCGATTCAGGAAGCCTCAAAAAAAATCCCCATATTCCGGACCGGAAACCTCTCTCTTGGCGTCAATGTTCTGACAAAACTGGTAAAACAGGCTGCCGCGCTGCTCGGCGACAAAGCGGATATCGAAATCATTGAATCCCATCATAACAAAAAAGTGGATGCGCCTTCGGGCACAGCATTGATGCTGTTGGACAGTGTCAAAACCGCCAGAACAGAGTTGACCCCTGTTTATGGCCGCCAAGGGCAGGTCGGCAAGCGTGCCAAAAACGAAATTGGCATCCATTCCGTACGCGGCGGCTCAATCGTCGGCAAGCATGAAGTGATGTTCATCCTGGACAGCGAGGTCATTACCCTGACGCATGAAGCAGAAAGCAAAACGATATTTGCGAATGGCAGCATCAATGCCGCAATTTTCCTTCAGGACAAACCTGCGGGACTGTATTCGATGGCGGATATAATATAAGACGTTCAATCCGGCGGCAAATCTCTTGACAGCCCTTTTTATCCGAGCCGATTCGGGTTCTCCGGAAGAGTAATATCACTGATTTGTTCAATAAACGCTTTTGATGTGTTGATCACCAAGGTAAAAGGCCGGTTCAGATCGGATATTGCTATCTGGTTTGCCGTCAGCAATGCGACAACGTCTTCCTCTGAGCATCGGTCAAAAAGCTCCAGCAGCATCCTATCGTCCAACCCGATCAGATCCGCAAAAAATAGCGGCTCAAAATGGTAGCGGATTTCGCCATTCTGCAAACGTACACAATTGAGAATATAAGAAAGAATGCTGATCAGTCCGTTTTTTGCCTCATCCTTTTTGAGTTCGGCAAGCTCCGAAACAAACTGGTTGAAGTCAAAATGCCCTTCTATATTGTATTCCCGTCCGTCCGCTGTCCAATTAAGATAGAGATAATGGTTGACGTAATACACAGAACAGTTTTCTGAACCGGTATTTTTGCCAACGGCAGAAAGAGAGAATGTGGTTTTATCTCCGTCACGGATATCATAAATAAAATCCAGTGTCACGTCATTCGCTTCTTCTTCTCCATCATATTTCAACTCGGTTTTGAAACGGAATTTTCTGTCTGCATAATCGACAAAATCGGCAAAAGCATTTTCTCCGGGCAAACCCTGCAAAGCAGAATTGGATATCGATATCTGCACGGCATCAAATACGATGTCAAAATCCTTGCCAAAAACAGAATCGCCGTCGTTTGTCTGGTCGATATCCGCACTCACCTTCATCTTTGTCAGACGGCCTTGTCCCACATAATCCGGATTGCCGCCCTGTGTCGAGAATTCTACTGTAATTTTAGAATCGGGAATCCTGCCTGCAAGAATATCGGCACCGGTTATCCCCAGGATATTCTGGAAAATGAAATCCATCTCGCCGTTTTTCAAGCCCAGCTTTTCTTGCCAATAAGAAGACATCTGCGCCAGTTGCCTGAGACTTTTTCCCATATCGACGTCAAAACGGAAATGCCTTTCGCAGAAGCTGTTATTCTTGTCCGGCTTGTATATTTTATATTCGTAATCAATCTTGCCTGCAGCATACATAAAAGACTTCAGCCCGCTGGAAACAAGCATGCTGGCATCTGCGTCAAATCCTATATCAACAGGAAAGATTCCGCTGACCGTGCCGGGAAGAAGTGGTATTTTTATTTTGTTTTCTGCCAGATGGACATATAGATACGAGGTTTTTTCAAAAAGATAGATACCCGCCAGCAGATCCTGTGTCGCGCTCGAAAATACTTCTATGCATAACGTGGTGTTCTGAGGCCTGTCCGCGTCATATCCGGAACGGAAGAGAATATAGGATTCATTGCCGTTGAAATTGAGATCCAGACGCAGATTGACGGCAATTTTCTTGTAAAGGGAAGGAACCACTTCGGAACTGGCATATTTCATTGTCTGCATCAGTCCGCCGACAAAATCATCAAACATTTCGCTCGAAGTCGTTTCGTCCCGCGTAAAACCCGGCGTGCCGAAATCATCTTCCACAGGCTCATCCTGCCCGGGATCGTCCGTATGTACACACGAAACGAGCGCGAGACCGGCAACCGCTATGATGATGAAGATGAAGAACAATTTCTTCACTCTTTCCCTCCGGAGCCCCGTGATATCTTGATTTACGCAGGCACCCTATCCTTACATATTATTCTTTATAATGTCTTGTATGACTCCTATGCAGGCATCGTATTTTGCATTTGTTTTTAGACTGCCATCCCGCAACTGGATTTCCACCTCTCCTTTGGATAAAGAACGGGGACTGATGACAACCCGAATCGGAATTCCCATCAGGTCGCAATCGGAGAATTTGCAACCCGGCGAGGCATCTCTGTCATCCATCAGCACTTCTGTACCGGCGGCACGGAGCGCATCATATAAATTAAAAGCTTTTTCCCTGACGTCTGCATCATCCATTCTTAATGGGCACAAATATACATGCCAGGGCGCGATTGCCATCGGCCAATTGAGCCCTTTGTCATCACAACGCTCTTCTGCAACCGAAGCGATTGCTCTGCCGACGCCGATACCGTAACAACCCATAACAGGATAAACAGATGCGCCTTCTTTGTTAAGAACCGTCATTCCCATTGCTTTGGTATATTTTGTACCGAGCTGGAAGATATTACCCACTTCGATGCCGTGACTGATTCCCAGCGGCGCCCCACAGAACTTGCAGCGCGCACCTTCGGGCACCTTTGCGATGTCATAAAACTCTTTTATATCAAGATCTCTTTGAACATCTATGCCCTTAATATGATAATTGGCTTTGTTTGCACCCACAACCATATTGTTCGCTTCTTTGAGGGATGCGTCATAGACCAGAATGGCATCGTCCAGCTTAAGCCCCAACGGACCGATGTTGCCGGCAACCAGCTTTTCACTGTCGGACAGGTTGGAAGGCACGATGTCTTTGCGGATCGCTTTTTTAAGCTTAGCTTCGTTGACTTCCAGGTCGCCGCGGAGGAAGCAGACTACCAGTCTGGTATCGCCCTTGATATTATAACTTACCGCTTTAATCGTCTTTTGGGCACCCACATTGAGATAACGAGATACCTCAATAATCTCTTTTACGTCGCCTGTAAACACTTCTTCCGGTTCTTGCGAAACGCTGTCTCGTACGGTATCCGGCTGACATTCGGCTACTTCCATATTGGCTTTATAACCGCATTGCTTGCAAAGCACCAACGTATCTTCGCCGACCGGCGTCAGCAGCATATATTCGTGCGAGATGCTTCCGCCCATCATGCCGGAGTCTGATTTGACTGCAACGACGTTCTTCATGCCGATTCTGCAAAAAATTCTGGTATACGCGTCGTATACACGCTGGTAATAGGTTTCCAGATCTTCTTGCGAGATATGAAAGGAATACGCGTCCTTCATGGTAAATTCTCTGACGCGAATCAATCCTCCGCGCGGTCTTGCCTCATCACGGAATTTGGTTTGTATCTGATAAATCATAAACGGCAACTGCTGGTAACTGACAACATTGTCGCGCGCAAAATGCACTGCCGCTTCTTCATGGGTCATCCCCAGCACCATGTCGCGGTTGTTGCGGTCTTTGAAACGAACCATCTCTTCTCCGATTGAGAAATATCTGCCGGACTCTTCCCATAGCTCTCTTGGCATGGCGACCGGGAAGGTGCATTCTTGCCCGTCGATGGCATCCATTTCTTCCCGGATGATTTTTTCTATCTTCTGGGCAATCCGCTTTGCGGGCATGCCAAGCGTCCATATGCCGTTAGCAACCAATTTGATAAACCCTGCTCTCACCATAAGCGCATGGCTTCTGATCATAGCGTCCGCGGGATTGTCTTTTGAACGTTGCCCCACGAGTTTGGATAATAACATAGCAAGCTCTCCGTTATTTGTTATTTACTGTTATTTCAACCGTTGTTTCCAGACGATCCAGATATACGATTCTTAAAGTAAACGTGCCTGCAACAGAGTATTTGCCGTTTACAAGATGAAGGTCCGACTTGTCATAGAAAAATCCGTTGGTATTGGAAACGGTGACTTTGGTATCGTCAGACTTGGTTGCCGTGATTGTAAATTTTGTGGTATCGAAGCTGTCGCCCACATAGAAGACGTTGCCGGAACCTACCTTTGCAGAAATGGAAGTAACAGTAACCGTTTCTTCCTTGTCGCCGCAAGCGGTCAGCGCCACGGCGGAAACTGTAACAAGGGCAACGATAAACAAAACGATGATTAGCTTCTTCATAGACTCTCCTGAAACATAAATATACTTCTATATTATAATGTAGCGATAATGCAAAGTCAATATTATTTCATGCAATAAAGAATTGGGGTCTGACAATACATTCGCAAAAGACGGAATCCAAGAAACAAATTTAGATTTCATACATATAAGTTCAACAGTCAGAAGAAATAAATTAACCAGGCCGGGACACTATGATGAAACACCAATAACCGACCTGTGCAGAAACCCTGCATTTTATGAAAAATTTCTCTGTTATTATCTGTTGCCAAAACAGCACCGGTCGTGTATAATGGATTCTGTGCTAGACGGGGAGCCAGCGGTGCCCTGTAACCTGCAATCCGCTACAGCAGGGTCGAACGCCCGCCGAGGCAACTTTTATGGAAAGCCGGCGTCTATAAGGGATGTAGATAACAAGGTCTTGTGCAATCCCGTGTTGTGAACCGTGTCAGGGCCTGACCGCAGCAGCACTAAGCAAATAACGGGGTGTGCCACGAGGAAGCTTTGAAGGAATTACCTGTAGCCGTGTCGATTCGGTAAAACTTGTCGGAGCGGGTGCACTTTTTTTATTATCCTGCAAGTACCTGTTATGCCAAAATCCGATAAGAATCTTATTGAGGGTGCTGTATTTTACGGCTTCTGCAATCCGAACAACATTTCACCGATTTTTGCCTTCAGTTCTTCTATGCCTTCATTGTATTTTGCGCTTATGATGCAATAATTGTCCGCGGCGGGCAGCACGGCAGGCATTCCCATATCACATTTATTGAATACGGTCAATACGGGGATATCCTTTGCCCCTATTGAAGCCAACACTTCGTTTACCACATCAAAATTCCGCAGGATATCCGGCGAAGCGCTGTCGACAACATGCAAAATAAGATCACTCTGCACGGTTTCTTCCAGTGTGCTTTTGAACGCTTCGATAAACTCGTGCGGCAAACGCGAAATAAAGCCTACCGTATCAAAAACAAGAATTTCTCTGCCCTCGCCCAGCCAGAGCTTGCGGCCGACCGGGTCAAGGGTTGCAAACAATTTATTTTCTTCCAGAACGCCCGCTTTTGTCAGCGCATTCATCAATGTGGACTTTCCCGCATTGGTGTAACCTACAATTGAAACCGTTTTGATGTTGCTGCGGATGCGGTTGACCCTACGCAAGGAGCGCTCGGCGGACAGCTTCTCGATCTTGTCCTTCAGATTTTTGATTTCAAGACGTATTGCGCGCCTGTCAATCTCCTTCTGCTGTTCACCGCCCCCTCTGCGCGCGCCGCCTCCTCCACCTCCACCGCCGCCCTGACGCGACAAATTGGTGTTTGATCCGATGATGCGCGGCAACATCTTTTTTTTGCGGGCAAGCTCCACCTGAAGCTTGCCTTCGTTGCTTCTCGCGTGGCGGGAAAATATCTCAAGAATCAACGTTTCGCGGTCGATAACCTCGACTCCCAGCGCTTTTTCAAGATTATTGAACTGGCTGCCACTGATATCGTTATCAAAAATGACGATATCCGCGCCGGAATGGTCAATCAGCGATTTGAGCTCTGCAAGCTTGCCTGCACCGATACAGTAATTCTTGTCTTGATGCTGCCTGCGCTGTGTAAGATAAGCAACGGTCTGGTAATCCGCAGTATCCGCAAGCTGTTCAAGCTCCGCCAATGGATGGTCTGTATTTTGTTCCGGCGATACATTGACCAGTATTGCCTTTCTTTTTTGCGGTATTATTCTTTCTTCTGTCATACCTTGCAGGCCACATGAAAGCCTTCCTCATTCTTTGATTGCGTAATACATTGCGGACAGCTCTTCCGGCCCCAGCAGTTTGGGAACGGGATACAAAGGATGAGCTTCTTTGAGCGCGCTTCTGACCATCCCGGGAATGTCCTCTTCTTTTATGCCCTTAATTTTCGTGGGAATACCCATGTATTCATTCATCTCTCTGATTGCCGAAATGAATTTCTTTGCTTTTTCTGCCTCCGTTGCGCCGTCGATTCCGACAGCATCGGCAAGAATTGCAAGCCGCTTATGCGCCGATTCTCCAAACAATTCCAGCACATGGGGAAGAAGCACGGCATTCGCAAGCCCATGCGGCGTGCCGTATCTTCCGCCCAGGCGATGTGCGAGCGCATGGACATAGCCGACATAAGCTCTTGTGAACGCAATGCCCGCATAAAAAGCCGCCAGCTGCATATTGTTGCGTACTACCAAATCGTTCCCGTTGTCATAAGCCTTTTTTAGGTTCTCAAATATCAGTTTTACGGCATCCAAAGCATACTTTTCTGTTTCTTTGGTATTGCTTCTCCCGATAAACGCCTCTACAGCATGCGTCAAAGCATCCATACCCGTGGTGGATGTAAGCTCCTTCGGGAGGCTCTTGGTCAGCACAGGATCCAGTACGGCATAAGGAGGCACAAGATGCGGGTCATTGATATTGTATTTCTCATGCGAGGCGCTGTCTGTGATAACTGCGGTCACAGTGGCTTCGCTGCCCGTTCCCGCGGTGGTGGGAATGGCAAACAGAGGCGGAAGCTTTCTGCCGACTTTAAGCAATCCGCCCAACTGGCGCATGGTTTTGTCCGGTCTCGCAATGCGCGCGCCGACTCCCTTGGCGCAATCCATTGCGGAACCTCCGCCAAAGGCTATGATGCCTTCGCAGCGGTTTTTCTTGTACAATGCCAATGCTTCTTCTACGTTATCGATGGTCGGATTGACCACGGTGTCGTCATAGATTGCATACTGAATGCCCGCTTTTTCCAGTTCTTCCTTCAATCCTGCAAGCATGCCGAGCAAGGGCTTGACGGTAACAATCAAAATATTGCTTATCCCTTTGGATTTAATAAAAGCAGGCAGCTTTCGCACGCTGTTTTCTCCTTGAAGAAGCTCCGGCACGCGAATGCCCAATACCGGCATTGCCAACCGGAATACGCCTTGGTATGCGCGGCAGTATGCTTTGTAAAAAATATTCATACATTATCCTCCTTCCAGAAATTGAATTGTTTTTATTTTACCATATTTTGTATCTTAAAGCAATATTCTGATATGCGGCGTCTATGAATAAAAAACAGTTACTTTTTTCTTGCTTTTTTATAGATGATGATTATATAATAAATAAATATTATACTGCACGATATGGAGAACGGATATTGAATAATGATCAACAGCAAAGCAAAATACTGCAAATCAACAAAAGAGCAATCGTCGTTGCGGTAGTCGTCATACTGTTTCTTGTTGTCTCAGCCTATATTCTGACCTTTCTTCTCCCGCGCGGCGCATTTGAAAGAACGGCGGAAGGCTCCATCATAGCGGGCACTTATCATGAAGATCCCACGCTGGAAGGGATTGCCTGGTGGCAGTTCTTGCTTGCCCCGTTCATGATACTCAATCCTTCGGAAGAAGGCGCGATGATTATTTACAGCATCATGCTGCTTCTGCTTATCATCGGCGCCGTATTTATGGCATTGGAAAAAAGCGGAATCCTGGTCTATATGGTCAAAGCGATTTCTCATAAATTCCGCAGCAAAAAATATTATCTCATGGCGATTTTGAGCTTTGCATTCATGTTTCTGGGCAGCGCGGTGGGAATGTTTGAAGAGCTGATCCCCTTGGTGCCGATTATTATCATGCTGTCCTATGCAATGGGCTGGGACGCCTTTGTAGGACTCGGCATCTCCGTGCTTGGCAGCTGTTTTGGTTTTGCCGCCGGGCTGATGAATCCGTTTACCGTAGGCATTGCGCAGACCATCGGAGGGCTGCCCATGTTCTCCGGCATAGAGGTACGCGTCATCACATTTGTCATCGTATATGCCATTCTTATGGCGTTTCTTATTCCGTATGCCAAGAAAATAGACAAATATCCGCAAAAATCCACCGTATACAAGCTTGATTTAGAAAGAAAAAAGGATTTTGCCTTCGATATCGACGATTTCAAACCGGATAAAATCAAAGGTCGGGCTCTCCGATGGTTTGCAGGCTGGCTGGGACTGATTATTGTATCCGCCATTGTTTCCATTTTCTGGCATGCTCTGACAGATTATATCATTTATATTACGCTGGTCTCCTATGTCGCCGGCGGCTTCGGTGCGTCCTTCATCTGCGGCATACGCGGCAAACAAATGCTGCGACTCCTATTCAAAGGCATGCTCACGCTGCTTCCGGCTGTCGCCATGATAATGATTGCGGGCGGGGTACGCTACATCATTGACAAGGGTCAGATTATGGATACGATTCTATTCAGGATTCTGCCCTTGCTGGAGAATCAGCATCCCGCAACAGGAAGCCTGATTATTTATCTTATCATCATTGTTTTCAATATGTTTATTCCCAGCGGTTCGGCAAAAGCAGTGCTGCTGATGCCGATCATCTATCAGCTTTGCAGTCTGAGCGGTATCCACCCGCAGGTAGCCGTACTTGCGTTTGCTTTTGGAGACGGCTTCAGCAACGTCATTCTTCCTACCAATGCGGGTCTGCTTCTTATCCTGGGCATGACCACCGTCGACTACGGCAAATGGTTCAGATGGAGCATCAAAATCCAGCTTTCTTTGTTGGCCGCAACCGCTTTGATTCTCGTTTTCGCACAGATGGTTTATTATGCATAGCATTCTTCTTTTTGAGGTGATTTATGAAACATTATGAAAGCCTGATCATCGGACATATTTCTTTGGATTATAATATCGACTATCTGGATCATCAGATTATCGAAATAGGCGGCGCCGTCATTTATTCCTCCGCTTCCGCTTACGCTCTGGGACACAAAGTCGGCGCGGTTACCAAGCTTGCACCTGCAGACCGAGACAGGCTCTCCGCATTGGTGATACCCGAGGAGGATATCTTCTGCATCGATTCTCCTACTTCCACTTCCATCCGCAACAAGTATTTTACCGCAGACAAGGAACGCAGAGAATGCCGCTGCATCAGCCAGGGCGCGCCGTTCACGCTTGCGGACATCCCTGACGTGCAAAGTGACGTATATCATCTTGCAGGACTCATATATGGCGACTATGAGGACGGGCTGATAGAAGCGCTGAGCAAAAAAGGGAAGGTGGCCGTAGATGTTCAGGCCTTCCTGCGCCATGCAGACAAAACGGACGGACATATGTATTTTGAAGATTGGGCAAAGAAGCGCGAACGGATGCCCTATATTCATTATCTGAAAACCGATGCCGCCGAAGCTGAGATTCTGACCGGTCAGAACGACCGCAGAATAGCCGCGCAGATGTTCTACGATTGGGGCGCCAAAGAAATTGTCATTACCCATAATACAGAAGTGCTTGCCTATGACGGAAACGAAATGCTTGCCTGTCCCATCCGGGCAAGAAATCTTTCCGGCAGAAGCGGCCGGGGCGATACAACCTTTGCCGCTTATATCGGAGAACGCAGCAATTCGGATATGAAAACGGCCCTTCTCTATGCTGCGGCAACCGTATCAATCAAGATGGAACAGCCCGGCGCCTACCGCGGCAAACGCAAGGACATCGACCGATATATAAAAGAATTCTATTCCGACGTAAAATAAAGAATCGTATCTTGAGGGGACGCAGACTTCCTTCGCACCGCGCAGCCGCGCAGATCAAGCAGCAAAATAAAAAAGGTGCCCGCGCAAACAGGGCACCTTTTTTGACCGTATCGAAAATTATCTTGCCACTCTTCCGCTTCCGTCTCCCTCGGCGAGTCGGAGGACTTCATCCACAGAAACGAAATTGAAGTCGCCCTCGATGGTATGCTTCAGGCAGGAAGCCGCCGCCGCAAACTCTATCGCGCCTTGTTTATCATAATTGGCAAGCCCATAAATAAGTCCGGCCGCAAAGCTGTCGCCGCCGCCCACCCGGTCGACGATGTGAATCATATATTCTTTGGAATCATAAAATTCTTTGCCGTCATAAAGCATGGCTGCCCAGCGATTGTCGCTTGCCGATACGCTTCCGCGCAGCGTAATCGCAACAAGCTTGCATCCGAAGCGCTCCATCAGCTTTCTGGCAACAGGTCTGTTTCCTTCGGCCGAGACATTGCCTGCGATAACATCGCAATCCGACTTAATACCGAACACCTTCTCGCTGTCTTCTTCGTTTGCAATAAGGACATCCACATACGGCATCAGTTCGCTCATCACGGCATTTGCCTTTTCTGTTGTCCACAATGCTTTGCGATAATTGAGATCGCAGGATACGGTGATGCCTTTTTCTTTGGCTTTCATGAGTGCCGCCTTGGTGATTGCGGCAAGGTTGTCGGACAAGGCGGGAGTGATGCCGGTAAAATGAAACCATTTGGCATCCTCAAGTATGTATTCCCACTCAAAATCCTTTGCGGAAGCTTCTGCAATAGAAGAACCCGTCCTGTCATAAATGACCTTGGATGCACGCTGGCTTGCACCTTTTTCCAAAAAGTAGATTCCTACTCTCTTGCCGCCGCGCACGATAAACGAAGTGTCGACCCCGTATTTGCGGAGGCTGTTGACCGCCGCCTGCCCGATTTCATGTGCGGGAAGCTTCGTGACAAAACATACTTCCTCACCGAATCCGGCAAGAGAAATTGCTACATTCGCTTCACCGCCGCCAAAGGTGGCACCAAACGTATCCGCCTGAACGAATCGCAGATAGCCCTCGGGGGCAAGACGCAGCATCAATTCTCCGAAAGTCACTATTTTCATAAACCGATCAACTCCTTTGCTTCTCTGGACAATCTAGTGATTGTTGAAAAATCGCGCGACTTGATAAGGCTGTCCTTGACCATCCAGCTTCCTCCGCACGCAAACACTTTATTAAATGACAGATATTCTTTGATGTTTGCCGCGCTTATGCCGCCTGTCGGCAAAAAACGCAGTTCTGGAAATGCCGCCGAAATTGCCCGGATGGCATTCAGACCGCCGAAACTCTCGGCAGGGAAAAACTTGATAATGTCGATGCCGTTCTCTATCGCAACCATTATTTCCGTCGGCGTGACGCAGCCGGGAAGATACATGATGCCATTCTTTCTGCAGATATCGGCAACCCCTTGGGAATATCCCGGCCCGACAATGAATTTTGCACCTGCGGAAATTGCTTTTTCTGCCTGTGCCGCGCTTATGATGGTTCCGGCGCCGATCAGCATATCCCCGCAATTGTTTGAAGCGATTGCGATTGCCTCTGCCCCGCATGCTGTGCGAAAGGTGATTTCGGCAATATGGATTCCTCCCGCCTTCAGCGCTTCCATCAGCGGAAGCGTATCCGCCGCATCATCCAGCTTCACAACGGGAATCAGCTTCTCGCGCGCAATAAAATCCTTAACTTCTTTCATAGTAAATCCTTATACATTTCTGATTGGAATCATTATAAGACTTTTCTGTTCGAAAATCAATCTCACCGTATAGGAATAAGTGCACAGCCACACATTCAGATACAGATTCTTTGCAGAATTCTTTATGCCCGTTCCGAAATTCACTTGCGGAGCATTTCGGCAATCCGGGCGGCAATGCCCTCCGCGCAAGGGAAAAACGATTTCTCATATTCGACGGGAGGCACCACTGTATCCGGCGCACCAATCACGATCGGCGCGCACAGAAGGCAAGAGAAACACTTTGACACAAGCTCCGCCATCACTGTTTCTGCCACCGAGCCTGTTTTGCAAGCCATCGTCACAACCGCAAAACGCCCGGTTTTCTGAAGCGATTTCATTGCGGTTTCATAATCGAACGGCGCAAGCGTACGCGCATCCACAATTTCTGCGGATATGCCTTGCGACTCCAATATAGCCGCAGCTTCCATTATCGGATACAATGCAGAACCTAATGATATTATTGTAATATCGGTACCCGATTTCTTTACTTCGGATACCCCGATCGGAACTTCATAGTAATCTTCGGGAACTTTGCGGAAATATTCGCCTTCGCCGTACAGTTTCTGGCTTTCAAAAAACAAGACCGGATCGTTCCCTGCGAGCGCCGCATTCATCAATCCCTTGCAATCATAGGGTGTGGCGGGATAGACCACTTTCAGCCCCGGGACGTGCGCCGCCAAAGCCGACCAATCCTGCGAATGCTGGGTGCCGTATCTTGTACCGACCGACACCCTTACGACAACGGGAAGGGACAATTTCCCCGCGCTCAAAGACTGCCACTTGGCAAGCTGATTAAATATTTCATCAGCCGCACGCGCCATGAAATCGGCAAACATGATTTCGATGACCGCCCTGCCTCCGCACATGGCGTATCCCACTGCAGTGGATACAATGGCCGCCTCGGAGATGGGCGAATTGAACAATCTGCTGTAAGGAAGGGTTTCGGCAAGTCCCTTGTAAACGGAGCAGACGCCTCCCCAGTCACGCACATCCTCCCCGTAGGAAATCATCGTCTTATCTTTATAGAATTTTTCAAAAATCGCTTCAAAAACAGCATCCTTGACGGTAAGCGTTTCACTTTCGGGAAGCTTGCGGCCTTTGTCATCCAGACCGAAGCGTTTTTTTGCCGCAATCTGCACGTATCGTGAATTATGTTCTTTGGACGGCAGCTCCTTATCTTCTTTATCCTTTTTTCTGCTGTCCGAAAACATTATTTGATGAAGATAGGACTGTGCGTTTTTTTCATAGGGCGCAATGTCCGCATCAAATACCATCGAGCAGACTTTATAAATCGTATCCCGCGCTTCTTTTTCTGCCGAATCAAAGAACCGAGCATCCGCTATACCGCTTTCAATAAGATCTTTCTTATAAATAATCAACGGATCGTACGCCTTCCATGCGTCGATTTCCTGCTGTTCGCGGTATTGCATGGCATCCGACTGTGAATGCCCTTTCATGCGGTAAGTTACAATGTCCAACAGAGCCGGACCTTTGCCTTGGACAAGCAATTTGCGTTTTCGTACAGTCGCATCATAGACCGCAAGCGGATTGTTGCCGTTGACGCGTTCTGCATGCAACGCTGTGGGCGAAATCCCTGCGCCTACTCGTGCCGGGGCTCCGTACGCCATGGTTTCGCCGTCGGTTTGTCCGCCCATGCCATATCCGTTGTCAATGATATTGAACAATACCGGAAGCCCGCCTTTTTTATCCCACAGCTCGTTATATTGATCCATCGCGGCAAAGTTCATCGCTTCCCAAACGACGCCGCAGCCAAGCGCGCCGTCTCCGATATTCGCAACGGCGATGCTGTCTTCCTTTGCGTGCAGCTTTTTATAAAGCGCTGCGCCTGCGGCAATCGGCGCCGAAGCACCCACAATCGCGTTGTTGGGATAAACCCCGAACGGTGAAAAGAAGACATGCATCGAACCGCCGAAACCTCTTTGGAATCCCGTCGATTTTGCAAAAATCTCACTCATCGCGCCGAACAACAGAAACAATTCGGCTCTCTCTTTCCCTTGTGATACACAGTTTTTTCTGACTGCATCGAAAATGAGCGGCTCGGCCGCCATAATTTTCTCTAATTCTTCCGCATCGGACAGCTCTATGAAACGAAGACCTTTGGCTATCAGTTCTCCATGGCTTCTGTGAGAACCAAAGATAAAATCATCTTTTTGGAGGGCGTATGCTTGACCGGCCGCCGCTGCTTCCTCACCGATGCAGAGATGCACCGGACCGTAATAAGGATGGGTCAATCCGAAATAATTGCCCTTTTCGCGGAGGTCGGCAAGCGCGGTTTCAAATTCACGGATAAGGACCATCGTGCGGTAAATGCCTTTAAGGCCCTTCTCACCGATACGGGAAAGCTCCTCCCGGGCTGTCGAGCGATATGCATTTATCGGCACGGAAGGAAAGGCGATCTCACCTTGTTCGGATAATATGGAAGGACTGATGAATTGACTTCTGGGCATCTTTTCCGCCTGTATACAGAATGATAAAAATTATATAGAGTATTCCCGAAAAAGTCAATTGCGACAGGCATGTCTTTATTGCAGGATGGTATCTGTTAAAAATGCTGTAAAAAAAGCTGTTCCCGGGTCAAAGGCTGCCCCTTGTCCTTCTGCATTTGTGATATAGAATATGCCTAAGTCCGACTTTACAGACTTTCGTCAACAATCTCTGCGTCCGGGGCATTGGCAGCGATGCTTTTGATCCCGTTTTTGATGCCGTTTTTGGATTTATATCCTTCTTCGCTCATTGCGATGCTTTCGCCATTGGAAGCATAGAGGCGATAGCGGAACAAGCCTGCCTTATCAAGGTATATTTCAAATTTCGGATAGGGTTTATCTTCTACTGTCTGAAGCGTGGTATCGACAATTCTGTCCTCGGCAATACATTTGGCCGCGTTTTTCCCCACGCTCGCTATGCCCGTCCTGCAGGCGGCTTTGGTGGTGTAAATCTGGGATGCAACCGCAATTTTTTCTTTATTTGCCGCAAATAAACTGAAGTTATACCCACCCGTGGGCGTCTTTTTTATGATGAATTTTCCCATTTGAACACCTCTTTTTTTTTACTTTATCATAAGAAAATATATTAATCAAGATATATATATAAAAATATACAAAAAACGTGACTTGTGAAGTGGTTCCTAATCCTTATTTCAATTGTTCAAACACATTGCAGCTGTCCAATACGATGACTTCAATATCAAACATTTTTATCATCTTCAGAATCTGCTCATTGGCAAGCTGCTTGTATGCTTTGCAATTGGAAAAAAGGACGATGCATTTACGGACCTCCAGATAACGGAAGCCGTAATCCGAAAGCATCTTTTCTTTATCCGCTATCTGATAATAAGTCTGTATCTCGATAATAGCTTGCAGAAGCGATACTCTGCTGTATGCAGGAATCATTTTTGCAAGAAAGAAAGCACCATTTTTGATGAATGCAAAATCGATCTTTCCGGTGCCCTTGTTTGCGCGGGTATTGCGCAGCGGAATCTGATAATCCACAAGACCACCGAATACCTTGTTTCTGTCAGCATTCTTTTCAAACAAATCCAGAATGAACCACTCTTCTCCTCTTGTACCGGAATTCTTGGTCGCGCGATGCTGCTGCTTGTAGGATTTCTTTCGGGTGATTTCTTCTATGCCCTTCAGCTGCCATTTATTTCGGGCTGGTTCCACTTCATTTTCGATAATATAATCGGCGGCATATCTGAGATAATTGTTTTTCGGCGTCGCAAGGATGCCCACCTGATACAGATAGCCCGTTCTGTCACGCAGCTTGTTGATAAACTTTTCCCTCGTTACCTCGTTGCTCATGGCTCACCCCGAATATTTTTTATGCGAACATTTTTGTTTTTGAAAAGGACGCTATTTAACCGGAATATGCGCTATCAATATGATTATAGCATGATTGGCCGATTATACAAGCAATTAAGACTATATCTCTTCCGGTTACACTTTTTTCACGGTAAATGACAATTATTTTATCTTGCCAAAATATAAATATTTCTGGAAATAAGCAAAAACAGGAGCTGCTTCATCCGTTCGGAGAACAGACAAAACAACTCCTGCCGATCAAGACGGCCATCCGCCTTCACGCATCTACATCTGCGTCCGGAAGGCGGATAATCCGCTGCTTTCAGCGTACCTTAGTCGTCTATTTCAAAATGATAGTTCTTGCTTTGGGTGGGCGGCAGCGTATCGCCTTTCTTTACATTTGCAGTCGTGACCTTTTTACCGGATTTGTCTACGATATTGTAGGTCCCGGTCTTGGGTGCGGTTTCACCGGAATTGAATTTCTTCATGATTTTGAACACCTCCTTTGTGTTGTCGCTACTAGTATTATCCGTATGAATAAACAGCATTATGCAAAAAACATTCTGGGAAGTGTTGGTGGAAGCGAAAATTCATTTATTCCCACAACTTTTGTATTGATATTTCTTCCGCAGCGTGATAAAATAAAAAATATTCAATAAAAAGGAAATTTGTATGAATAAAACAGAAAAATCCGAAATTCAAAGACTTCCATAAAAATATCGCCCGTTGGCAGCCTGGGGATATTTTTGGCTGCAGGTCCTTTTTTCCATTCCCGTCATCGGATTCATATTTCTTATCGTGTTCTCATTCAATGATAACAACATCGCACGCAGAAGCTTTGCCCGGTCCTTCTTCTGCTTCCTGATTGTTGCGCTCATTATCGGCGTCATCGTCGGTGTTGCCGCAGGCGGAACAATTCTTAGTTACCTGACTTCCATCCGTCAATAAATAAATCATAATGAGCGCCCTCGGAGGGCGCTCATTTTGCAATATAATCAAAAAACCAGATTCCATCCGGCTGGCAGCCGGCATCCGGTATGCCCAAGCATTTCGTGCTATAAGCCCGCCTTTGTTTATGGCCTTGCCCAAAGCGCAGAAGAGTTGATTTGTCCTCCTTTATGATAAAGTATCATAAGGACAGACGAGGGTATTTGTGAAGTATGTCCTTAACTTTGTTTTTTATGTTTTCTGTAATAATGCCTCTCCAATAAAGGCTGTTCGATGGGTTCGGTAAGAGGATTCAGAACAAGAGTCTTGATGGCAAGCTCTGCTACCGCTTCCAGCATCACCGCAACTTCTACGGCACGTTCCGGAGACTCTCCCCATGCATACGCGCCATGGTTCGCAACCAGCACCGCGGGCGTTGCAAGATAATCATGACCCGTAAAACGCTCCAATATCACATGAGCAGTGTTTTTTTCATATTCTCCGCGAAGCTCTTCTGTTGTCAGCGCTCTCGCGCAGGGCACATTGCCGAAAAAGCAGTCCGCATGCGTCGTGCCGAACGGCTCCAGATTCTTGCCCGCTTGTGCAAATGCCGTCGCATTGAGGGAATGTGTATGCGCGATTGCGCCGATGTCCGGGAATCCTTTATATAATTCCAGATGCGTGGGCATATCGCTGGACGGTTTGCCGCCTTCCAGCATTTTGCCGCATAAATCCACAACCGCCATATTGTCCGGCGTCATTGCTGCAAAACTGATATTGGCGGGCTTAATGACCATAATGCCTTTTTCTCTGTCAATTGCGCTGACATTGCCCCAATTAAGAAGAATCAGCCCACGCCTGAACAGCTCCTGATTGGCAGCATAAACCTTCTGTTTCAATTCCTGTAAGCTCATTTTATGTATACCTCCGAAAATATTTCAACCGTATATTCTGGAAATAAGAAAGACAACAAGACGTTCCGGAAGCACCTTGGAAAGCTTGACAAATACGGCATATTTTAGACCACCCACCTTGGAAGGTGGCGGATTTTTTTTGCAGGACAGCTTGTATATCAGCCTGGCAATGATTTCGGGCGGCATGCCGTTGCGCTCGTCGCGCTCCATGACGGCGACGGATTTGTCGATCCGGTCGCCGTACACAGGGTCATTGGATTTATTCTTTTCGCGTTTGTCCGTAAATTCCGTTCGCACATCGCCCGGGAGAACGGCACAGACCTTGATGTTGAACGGTGCGACTTCAATCCGAAACGCATTGGACAGCGAGGATAATGCCGCTTTGCTGGCGGAATAAAAAGCCTGAAACGGTATCGGGAGCGCCGCCGCGGCAGAACTCATATTGATGATGATGCCGCCGCCGCCCGCGCGCATATATGGTGCAATTTCGCGCATGGCATAAAGCGCACCGAAGAAATTGACATCCATCTGTTTGCGAACGCTTGCATCCGCAGTGTTTTCGACTGCGCCGGAGATTCCCATACCCGCATTGTTGACAAGCACATCAATCCTTCCTTCCGCCTCATAAACAGCTTTGAACGCCGCCTTGACGGCTTCCGGATCCGAGACATCTGTTTTTATGGTTCTGACCTCCGGCGACTCCCTTCTTGAGAAATTGTAGACGGTGTCGCCATGCTTCAAAAATTCTTTTGCCGAGGCAAGCCCGATCCCCGCCGATGCTCCTGTGATCACAACGACTCTTGACATTTTTTTGCCTCCTTACCCTATGATCCCGGATCTTGTAAAAAGGATGATAAAAATATCCTGTGAGAATCCGACTACCATATGCAGCCAAACGGTATACCAGATTGACTTTGTACGATAAGCAATGTAGCCAAACACGATGCCTGCGACAATAGCGCTGAAGGTCTCTGTAAACGGCTTGCCGAAGCCGGCAATACTGGTATGAATAAGCGCGGACACCAGCGTAGTAACGGCGACAGCCATCATCGCCCCGCTCTTTTTTGAAATCATCCTTATGCCGATGCCGCGGAACAGATACTCCCATCCGACATAATATAGAAAGTAAGACAAAAAATAAAGAAGCGCATATCCCACAGGCGCAAAAAGAATGCCGCGCGCCAAAGGATACATCGTATTCATCTCTTTGTCAAAGGCCGAAACCAAACCGGAAAGGATAAAAACCGGCGTCAATATGAGACACACCTTTATCCCCCATTTTTTGTCACCCAAACCCAGACCGGACTCTGAAAGCGGTTCTTTGAGGCCGAAACGGACGAATAAAAGACCGGCTGAAAAGAAAAACAACAACGGAGAAAAATTATGATAAAGAACGCTCCAGTACTCTTTGTTGTCCGTTTGCGGAAAGGACTTAAGAAAGAACCCGGCGGTGCCGAAATAACAATACAGTGTCAGAATGACAGTGATATACAGGATGCTGATAACCGCTTTTTTATCACAGGCTGCCCAATGCTCCTTAAGTTCTGAAAAGAATTGTTTCATGCTTTGTCCCCCTTTAACGACAGGTACCAATCGACCGTATTGCGCACCCCCTCTTTTAAGCTTGTTTTTGGCTCGTATCCAAAAATTCTTTTTGCTTTAGCGATTGAAAAATGGTAGTCCGCGCAATTCTGATAGGTCGAGAATCGGGTGACAAAGGGAGCCTTTTTGCTTTTCATCAGTTTATAGGCGCCTTCCAGAACAGTCGAAAACGCTTTGGCGAGGGGACCGGGCAAACTTATGAACCTCGGTTTGACGCCCATCGTTTCGGCAACAAGCGCAAAATATTCGTGCAATGTCTCACCGAAGCCATCGGTAATGTTATAGTCCTCATTCCATGCGGCGGGAGTGGTACCGGCAGTCGCGATGGCGTCCACAAGGTTGCCCACATAAACAAAGCAGCTTACATATCTGCCGTGGTCAATGTAGGGCATCTTGCCTTTTTCGATTAATGAATAGATTTGATAGGACGAAGTAAAATCATTGGGGCCGTAAACATTGCCGGGGCGTATGACGACATAAGGAAGACCCAGTTCTTTGCAGTATTTCATCACCATGGTTTCTGCATGCAATTTTGAAATGGAATATGGGTTATCAAAAGGATGCTTCTCGTCTTCCTCTTTTCGGTTTTTATAACCGTCATAGCCATAGACGGCGACAGAACTGAGATATAAAAAAGATTTGCTGCCCGCTTTTTTTGCAAAATCGATGGCGCGCTTTGTTCCGTCGACGTTGATGCGGTCGAAGTCTGCCAGGTCTCCCCAAGGGCTTACCTTCCCTGCGATCTGGAATACATAATCCGCATAAGGCAACATGTCGTAATCAAAGGTATTAAGATCGCCCTGGAAGATTCTTACCCTCCCGTTTTTGACCAAAGCCGCAAGCTCTTTGTTTTTGGGAGAATCCGAGCGGTCCACACCCGTGACATTGTATCCTCTTCTGTAAAGCTCCACCGCCAGCGTCGCACCGACAAACCCGCTGATACCCGTTATCAAAACAGTTTCCATATTCTTTCCTCCTTTCTTTTTTATTATAGCATAAAAAGAAACAGCCGGAGCATTCCGCATAAATTTCCGGATAAAATAATTGTAAAGGATTCTTGCCGTTGCGGTCAGTTCATTTACTTATATTTGATACCCTGACACATATCAAACAGTTGTGTTCAAAAATGCCGGATGCTATAATCTTGTCCGGCATTAAAAACAATGTGAAATAACGTTCTTTTTGACGCTTCATCGGAGGTCGATAGAAAAATTCTGTTATGAAAAATTATTTCAAAGGGTTGACTCCCGCTCTTGTTCTTTCCCTGAAAAATTACAATATCCATACCTTGACCAAAGATCTCATTGCAGGTCTTATCGTCGGTATCATTGCGTTGCCGTTGTCTCTCGCGCTTGCAATCGCATCGGGCGCCAAACCCGAAGTCGGTCTTCTGACTGCCATCATCGGAGGAGGTGTCGCAGCGCTCCTTTCCGGCAGCCGCAATCAGGTATCCGGACCTACGGCGGCGTTTATCCCCATCGTTCTGTCCGTTGCGGCAACCTGCGGACCGGACGGGTTTTTGACAGCAATCTTCTTCTCCGGTGTCCTTCTTGTCCTCATGGGACTGTTCAAACTCGGCAAACTGATCAATTATATTGCTCTGCCGATCATTGCCGGATTTACCGCAGGCATCGCGGTTTCAATTTTTACAGGACAGCTTGCGGATTTTATGGGATATACCGGTGTACCCAAAGAGTTTTTTGATAAAATTTCTTTCTATATCGAAGAAGTATCGATGATCAATCCCTTGTCGCTGATGCTTGGCATTCTTTGTGTTGAAATCATGCTGATACTTCCTAAAATAACAAAAAAAATACCCAGTGCGCTGATTGCCATTCTGTTTGCCGTTATGATGCAGATTCTGTTCAAAATGGATATCGCGACCATCGGAAGCCGTTTCGGCGCGCTTCATCTGGAATTCAAATTGCATGCCTTTGATTTTTCACATTTTTCAGATTTAATTGTGCCAATCCTATCCATTGCCCTCCTTGCCGCAATAGAATCTCTTCTTTCTGCCAAAGCTGCCGACAGCATGACAAAAACCACGCATAATCCCAATGCGGAGCTTATTTCTCAAGGAGCGGCAAATATGGCATCTTCGCTCTTCGGCGGGCTGCCGGTGACAGGAGCCATTGCAAGAACAAGTGCCAGCATCAAAAACGGAGGACAGACTCCCGTATCAACTATTGTCCATGCGCTTCTGATTCTTCTTATCGGTGTGCTGCTCATGCCCTATGCCGTCTACATTCCGTTGACAGCGCTTGCCGCGGTACTGATTGTCGTATGCAAAAATATGATCAATGTCAAAGAAATACGCAAGATTTTTTCCGGCTCGCCGCGTGATATTTTGCTTTTTTTCACGGCATTATCGCTGACAGTCATTTTTGACCTCGTGGTCGCCATCGGCGTCGGCATGGGCATTGCCCTTCTTTGGGTGCTTATGGGATATCTGCGTACAAAAAAAAGGAAGCTCTCCTATAAGCCGCACGTCACGGTTACCGAAAACGGAGATACCGCCACGGTAGAAATTGCTGGAGGACTCAACTTCATCACGGTACCGAAATTCAGAATCAACGAACTCAATATAAATGCATCCCATGTCGTTATTGACCTCAGAAAGGCAATTGACATTGATGTGCAGGGTTTTGAAGTTGTCGAACATCTGATAAAAGAATTATTGTTGAAAGGCAAAGAGACCATCAGGATAGCGGGCAATCTGCGTTGCATGACGTATTTAGCCAAATCTGATATGCAGGACAAGACAAAAGTTGATTTATCCGGCATCCTGGTGGAAGAACAATCTTCGCTTGTCTTAACCTCAACCAGAAAGCATGCGATTGCCGCCATTATGAAAAACCGTTCCGAAACGGTAATGTAATATTCCATTGAATATCAAAAAGGCTGTCTTCTTTCTTTTAGGAGACAGCCTTTTTTACCAAATCCAAAAATAATTTTTATAAAGGCTCTTTTTTATAGATTTCCACATTCCCCAATCGCAGCATAGCATTGCCGTATTCTGCATCAAACTCCGTATAAGGTTTTTTCATACGCTTGAAAGGCTTGGTGCGTATGACAAAGAAATCGTATTTTTTTATATCTTCACGGTAATATTTCATGCTCATCACAAATTTCCTGTCGATATTGAAAGTATCGTTTATCAGACTGCGTCCCGCGAAGACCTGAAGGCTGTTGCCTTCAAAAGAAAATTCCAGCAAGGCATCCTCGCAATCCGAAAGAATATCCTCCGGCACCTTCAGGTGAAAATACCTGCTCCTTCCTCTTGCGAACATGTAATGTTTGAACGGCAAAAACCCCGGCGTTCCCGGAAGAAGGCGCACATCACCTTCTTTGCAGCCGCCGAATGTTTTTTCGTATCCGTCTGTACGGAGATAGTCTCCGTTTCTGTAAACAATCTGCGGATTGTCTCCGCCGATGACGACAGCGCTTGTAAAATATACCTTATTGTTAACAAGATAAAAATCGTTGGCATCTTTATGCGAAAGAAGGTATATTTCTGTTTTGTCTTTGCCCGTTCCGAAGGACATCACGGCGGTTTTTCTTACGGGCAAGAATCCCTTTTCTCCGTTAATGCAATAACGGGCATTGACGCCGTCTATTTCTTCAAAATAGTACCTCGTCATGCCGTCATATGCAACTTTCGCAATCGGACGAGCCAGAATATAATCAAAAAGAATTCCTCCGGCAAAGAAATTGAAAGGATAAAAAAACATGGAACCTGCTTTGACATTGACCGACGGCAGCAGGATTTTTCCTTGCGGAGTATCCAGTTCCACGTTTAATGCTTCAAAGTCCTTGGTCGGATGATTGCGCTCGTAAGAACTGATAAAGAAATATCCCTCTCCCTTCTCGTTGATTCTGACGCTGCAGCGCGGCGAAGAGAAATCATCTGCTTTTTCGGGAAGCGGATTGCAGAAAGGCTGCATTGCCGCAAAACTCTCGCCGAAAGTGTTCAAAAAATAATTGAGGTTTTTCAGACGCAAAAAAGACTCGCGCGGATATCCGTACCGATCAATAGGTGCTTGAAAATCATAATCCATGACAGGATAATCGTTGGGATATCCCGTCCGTTTGCTCTCCTGATAAAGCCCCTTCGGATTGGTGCCGCCATGGAACATATAATAGCCCAATATATTTGCTCCTGTGGCAACCGCAGCAAAAGCGGTGGCATAAGCCGCATCGGAAGAGATGATTTCTCTTCTGTGCGAGGTTGCCTGAATACCGCAACCTGTTTCGCAGGTTCCGTAAGGATAATCCCGATTCTTCAACCTGTGCCGTTCGGAATCTCTTTTGCCGTGCAGATTGGATTCCTGCGGGATGGCGAACTGAAACGAAGGAGAAAGCTTTCGTCTGGTATTTGCCCAGGGTTCTGCAGGATACTCTCCGTACAGCGGCAGAAATTCATATCCTGTGTCCGCCGGCGGCCATGCCGTGACAGTAAAATAGGGTACACGGAAGCCGGCCTCCGACGCAAGTTTTTTTAATGTATGAAGATGCCCTGCTTTGCCCGTATATTCGTTTTCCAGCTGAATGCCGATAATGGTCTCCCCATCCAGATAATCCCTGACTTCCTGATAATATCTTTGAAACAGCCGTTTTACCTTTGACAGATAATCGGCATTGTCTTTCCGTTTGCCCGGCATCCTGTCAATCCAATCGGGAAACCCTCCTTTACGCATTTCGCCATGGCACCAAGGACCCATGCGGAGTATAACGGCCAGACCGCATTCCTTGCATATTCCCAAAAAAGCTTTCAGATCCCGGTTCCCTTCAAAATTGTAGTCAAGGGGCTTTTCTTCATGCATCAACCAGAAAACATAAGTGGATACAACGGTTATGCCGCCCGCCTTCATTTTCAGAAGCTCCTCCTTCCAGAAGGCTTTGTCGCAGCGGCAATAATGAAATTCTCCTGATACGGGAATAAAGGGCTTGCCCTCCCGCGTCAGATAAACATTGTTGGAGGCATAAGGAGAATCCGGACAGTTGCCATACCGGAGATGTGCGGAGTGTATTTCACGAGGGCAACGGCAGTCCAGCGCAATTTTCAACATTCTTCCTCCAGAACATGCAGTCATAACAATCCGTGATTTCTTCTTTCTGATTCCCTGCAATGATTTTATTTCCAAAAAATAAGATTGTCAATACTTTGAAAAAAATATCCCCGGCAACCAAAAGCAAAGTTGTGGATAAAGCGGTTTCTCTGCTTTTATTTTTTTGATAAGCTTCGCCAGATTGTCTCCTTAAAACAAAAAATACGGAAAAATAATATGTAACAAAAAAATATTGCAAAACAATAACGATAAAGGTATAATCTTTCTGTATCTTTCATGGCGAAGGAGGATGAGGATAAGGATGAAGAAATTTATCAGCATTGTTCTGGCAATTGTTCTGCTCGCTTCCGGTCTTGCCCTGCTTCAGGGTTGTGGAGAAGAAGAGAGCACTGCGCCTCTCAAAATTGTCTTCCTCGGGGATTCCATTTCGGAAGGCCTGGCGGGACCTATGCCGCTCTCGGAGCGCGAGAACTACAGCTTTTATGCTTTGCTGGGCAGATGCAACCATATGGAATATTATAACCGCGCTGTTTCCGGCCAAAAAACAAAACAGTTTTTAGGACTTATCAGCAGAGAAGACGACAGCGCATACATCACCAATACGCTCATACGGGATGCGGATATCCTGCATATCTCGATAACCGGCAACGACCTGCTTCAGAACAATATGACGCAGATGGCAAAGGAAGCCGCAAACAACGATTTTACATATATCGATCAACTTCTTGAAGACACAAGAAAGGATTTTGCGGACGCCATAGCCAGACTGAAAGAACTCAATCCCGATGCGTTAATAATCATCAACACCGTCTATAATCCGGTGCTTGCCGACCAACCGCAGTTTTCAAAGGCGGCAGAATACCTTGCCGAACGCGGATGGACGCCGGACCGTTATCACGAAATGGGCAATATTCTGATTGGCAGACTGAATACCGTCATAACAAACTATCTGAAAGAACACCCCGGCGCTTACATTGTTGCGGATGCCTTTGCCCGCTACAACCAAATCTATCAATCGGATTTCGAGCGTTTCAAGCGCCTGCCCTATCCCGATCTTGTCCATCCTTCCAACGAAGGTCATGCCGTGATCATGGAGTTGCTGCAACAGATTCTTATAGAACAAGGACTTGCAAGCGAAGACGCGTTGTCTGTTTACAAACAGATAAAAACTGAACAGCTGGAACGCATGTATGCAGAAACCTTAAATGTCCGGGCCCTCAAAAGAAAAATCCGGCATGCACAATCTTTTGATGAAGTAACGCTTATCTATTTCAATGCTACGGACGGCATTGCCCCGGATTATTGTTGAAGGAGGTTACCATCGTGAAATCAACAAAAAAGATCATCATAATCCTTCTGATTCTCGCGCTTATCTCCTCTGCCTCGCTTGTTTTAACAAGCTGCAAAAAAGATGAACAGACGCCCGAAAGAGTCTTTTTTACAACAACCAAAACCTATTATGTTGACGATCTGTCAATCATGCAAATGGGTTCTCTGCCGATGCTGGTGATTGACACAACACGGTCGTATCTGCGTTTTGGCGCAGACGGCAGTTTTTCGCTGCGGCTTGCCCTATCCAAAGATGGCATCGAAATGATTAATTTCATGCTTTCCAGCGGTGTCGTCGATTTTGAAAAGCTTGATTTGAATTATATTTTAGAAACCTATCTTGCCGCGATGTTTCCGGGTTTCAACAGACAGGACTTTCAGGGAAGCCTGCGTCTTGCCTACGACAGCATGGGCCTCCGCTTCTTCGGCACGGACACACCCGCCGGCAATGCATTGTTGGACAAACTGGAAACAGGCGATTTTGAAGGACTGGAAGTGCCCTATCCCTTCGGTATCGAGATTACCTCCGTATACAGACTGAAAACAGTTCATTCTGATTACAGCGGCGACTGGAATGCAATTTTTATCGGTAACTATGACGAAACCGTCACGCCCAATCCTTATATGATTTTTACCATAAAAGAAAATGAGGCGGGCGTCGAATACGTCTATACGATTCTGGAAATCCTCAATGCGCGGCTTACCGCATCCTTGCGGAACGCAGAGGACCATGCATGATAAAAAACACCTCATCCCGCAAATAGGGATGGGGTGTT
Source organism: Clostridiales bacterium Firm_09 (assembly GCA_001604065.1). Classification (GTDB taxonomy): domain Bacteria; phylum Bacillota; class Clostridia; order Christensenellales; family DTU072; genus Firm-09. The sequence continues at coordinate 13,606 of LVAO01000005.1, read as the reverse complement.
TTTGTATCCGTTTCATTATTCTGCTGCGGCCTTGAAAAATGATTGAATATGCTCAAGCGGCGTTGCGGGCGGAATATCGCAGCCGGAAGAAAGATAAAAATTATTATATTTTGAACATCTCTTCTTCAGCTCTTTAACAGCCTCTTCGATGTCTTCGGGGGGACCGTTTTTTATAAGCAGCGGACTGATATTGCCAAATACCGGTTTCTCTTTGGGCATCAATTTAAGAATTTTTTCAAGATTCACGGCATTGCCGAAATGATACGCGTCCGCATCAATCTCCTTTATGTTTTCAGACAGCGGCAAAACATTGCCGCAGTTATGATAAATAAACGCAAAATCCTTGCTCTTCGTTTCCTGGGCGATGCGCCTTACATAAAAAGAAGAATACTCTTCGCAAAGGACCGGAGATAACAACCCTGCGGCAGGCTCCGCCAAGATAATGCCGTCTGCGCCTGCCGCTTTGTACCGTGATATGAGCAAAGAAATAAAAATCGTGGTCTTTTCCAAGATTCTGTGTATTGCTTCGGGTTCGTCATAACAGTTGACCATCAACTCTGTCGTATCCATCAATCGGCCGGCAAGCGAAAACGGACCGATAACGCTTGCCAGAACAGGCTTTTTGATTTGTTTTTTTGCTTCGGCTATCGTTCTGACCGCATCCGCAGTTCTTCCTGCATCGACAGAAGGTATTTCCAATTTGTCGATTCCGGATACGTTTTTGACCAATCTGCCGACAACGGTAGGAATTTCATTGTCGCTCCGGCGTATTTTTGCACCAAAAGCTTCTGCTTCCAGTGACAGATCCATACATGCCTGCGCACAGGATACGGGATAGTTATCCGCCCAATATTTCATTGCTTTTACTCTCAGCGCGCTGTCGCCGACAAGTTGCCTGACGCTGACACCAAGCGTCTGCGCCGCGGGATAGAATAATATGGGCAGTATCCGTTCCGGATGATCGATGATGTATCTGATCGTTTTATTCATGTCGAAACCTGATCCTCTGCATTTTTGCGCCAAGCCTACAGAATGATGATTCTTTGTTGACAAGAATGCTGATTATATCAGATCCCTTCCTTTGAAAATGATTCTGTTGCCGCGAGCTTTCATGGCTTCGGCAAATTTTGCGCTGATATGGACTTCTGCGTCTATCACTCTGCCTTTGGGGAACTCATAGTCAAGAACGAAGTCTTTATATTTCGCAACAAACCAGGTAAAGTATATTTTGGTCTTCTTGAGCGGCTTTTTATCCGGTGCGACACCAAGATAAACCACCCTCTTGGGCCTGAAGAAGAACAGCAGCACGCCGGAGACAATCAAAAGAACTCCTGCAGCGGCACCCGCACCGATAAGAATGGTCCTTTGGGAGGACTGAATGATTATCGTCACAGAACCCTGATACTCATTGCCCAACTCATCCGCGGCAGTATAGTTGATGATATATTTGCCCGGCCAGCTCAACGAAATGGTTTCGCCGGCGGACAGCTCATTCCATCTATGATACTTTACAAACGGCCCATAAACATTGGCAATCTGATAATAATACCGGAAACCGCTCATATCCGAGCCGTTGGAAATCGAAAAATCGATACCGCCTTCCAGGAAGGTAAACACGCTGTTATTCATATCCGATGTCTGGATGCCTGCGAGGATACCGTTTTCGATAATGCTGAACGTCACATCCGAAGGAATGGCGCTGTCAATTTTGAAGCTTCCGCTGTTGTCGGAGCTTACCGTGCTGTGGCCATCATAGACTTCAACGCGGTACATGGCATTGACGGTATTGATGCCGGTCTCAGGCAAAACATGGGCATAGCTTGCTGCCATAAGGTTTTCTGCTATCAATGTCCAGACATCGCCGTCAAAGAAGTATAATTGATAGGAAAGGGTGTCGCCGTCTGAATCAACGGATTCTGTCCATGCAACTTCCACTGTCTGTCCGCCTTTGTATTGGCTGCCCGTCACAGGAGTCAGGATTGCGGGCGCCGTAGGCGCATCGTCTGCGGGAATGACCGTCACGCGAACCGTTGCCGTAACGGCAGCGCCCGAAGTATCTCGGACCCTGCAGGAAAAGGTTTCGACACCGGACCAGTCTTTCGTCGGTGTATAGACAATCTTGCCGTTGACGACGGCTGCGGTGCCGTGTGTGCAACCGGAGATGCTGTCCGCAACAACCGTGAGGACCTCCGTATGATAATCATAATCAGAATAGGTATTCAGCAAGGGTTCGCTGTCGACATCGGACGCATTGGCAAGCACATCGATTAAAATGGTGCCGTCCTCATTGACAGTAACGGCAGTAGCCGATATCACGGGTTTGTCGTTGACGGCAATTACCGTTACCGTAACAAGAGAATATTCGGATGCCGCGCCGTCCTGATCGACAAGGCGGTAATAGAATGTATCGATGCCGTTCCAGTTGGCGGCCGGGAGATATCTGATGATATTGCCGCAAACCGTTGCGGTGCCATGCTGCGGCAGGCGGACCGAATCAAGTTCGATTGCAAGCGTCTGCGACGAAGGCCGGAAGGATGGGTCATTGTTGAGCGCCGCCACAAAATCCGCGTCATAATCATTGTCTGTTACGGCAATATTGATTTCGGTATCCTCATTGGTGACAACGGAATCATCCTGTGCTGCAGGCATGCTGTTTTGCGCATGGACAAAAAGAATCAAGGTGCCCTGCGCCTCTGCGCCATGTGAATCGATGACTGAATAGGAAATCATAACCTGTCCGTTATAATCCTGCGCGGGGACAAAGAGGAAGGTTCCGTCTTCTTCCATCGTCAATGTTCCTGTATCGTGGGGGTATTCAAAACCCGTCACGCGCATCTCTTCTTCTGACGGGTCCGAAGACGGGTCAAGGTTGAGTGTGAAATCCGCATCAATGTCACTGTCGTTGTGTAATACATTGCCGGATACCGTTTCATTCTCTTCGCAAGCAAAGGTGTCCACCTCTGTCTGAGGCACGTCATTGGATGCGTCCACATAAAATGTCACAACCGTTTCTGCCGCGCTTCCTTCGCTGTCCGTAACGATATAGCGATAGCTGTCCGCACCGTTGTAATCCGCTTCAGGTCTGTAGACAAGAGCGCCGGATGCGGAATCATAAACCAGAGTGCCATGTACGGGCTGTGCGGTAATTTCAAGTATCAGACTATCCGTAATCACTGCGTTAAGCTGTGAATCCATATCCGGATCAACCGTTTGCGGAGAGGACAACGGATACAGCGTCCATTCGCTGTCCTCCGCCATATGGCAGGTTTGGTCCTGCGGCACAGGGCTGTCATTTACCGGCGTTACGGTAAAGGTCACCCTGCCCTCGCAAGTGTTGCCAAGCGTATCGCGCACGACAAAAACAAGAATTTCGGCACCGTTCCAGTTCGGATCGGGTATGTAGGCAATCTGCTCCGCATTTGTTGTGACCGTGCCATGGAAGGGACTGCTGACACGGACAAGGGTCAGGGTTTCCGTCAGAGGATCATACATCGGATCCTGATTGAGCAGAAGGTTTTTGTCTACATCGCTCACATGATCCAGCACATCGACGATCCCATGGGTATCCTCGTCAATTGCCACAACGAAGTCTTCGGCAACCGGGTTGTCGCCTGAAGCTGTCACCGTAATTTCGGCGACCGCCTCAGAATAAGCGCCGCCCGCATCCGTCACACGGTAAGTGAAAGTCACCACCCCGTTGAAATCTGCCGGCGGTATGTAGCGTATGTTCTGTCCTGCAATCTCCGCGGTGCCGTATCCCGGCTCCGTAACAATGCTGATGACCAGCGCTTCTGTGACAGGATGGTTGAGGCTTGTTTCGGCATCAATATCAATTGAGGCAGAATCTGCAAGCGGATAAAGTATGACGCTGTGGTCTTCTTCCGTCGTTTCATGCAGATTCACCGCGGCGGGAAGGTCATTGACTGCGTCAATATGGAGGGTTATGGTACCCGTAGAGAAGGCTCCAAAGGAGTCCGTCACCGTATATGTGAAGACAACCGTGCCGTTCCAGTCTTCAGCGGGTGCAAAGAGAACCCTGTTGTCTTCAACGCTTGCCGTGCCGCCCGCAAGAGGCTGCGAAGCGATTGCCACCGCCAAAGAGTCGGCAACAGGATGATTGAGTGTCGGGAAGGTATCGACGTCAACGGCAAAGATGTTCTCCAGCACGTTGAGCTCAAAAACCGTATCCTCCGTACCATGCTCATCGTTGTAGTTTTGGGCAGAAGGTGCGTCGTTTGCCGGGTTGACGGTGACAAAAATCGTTGCGGAAGAGCTCTCGCCTGCCCGGTCGGTGACGATATAGGTAAAGGATACCGTGCCGTTGAAATTGGCTGCAGGCACGAAGACCACTCTGTTCTGCCCGTCGACATAGGCGTTGCCGCCAAAGACAGGCTGCGTTGCGATTGTCACCGTCAGCAACTCATTCATCGGATGATTGAGCGCGGTGGAGGTATCAATATCGATTGAGGTTCTGTTGTCCAGAACAGAAAGAACCAGTATGCCGTCTTCTTCCATTTCTTCATCAGAATATTCTCTTGCGGCCGGGGCGTCATTGACGGCAACAACTGTGAAATCCGCTTGCGCAGGCGTTTCACCCCCGAACGGATCCATAACGGTGTAATGAACGGTGAAGCTTCCGTTCCAGTTTGCAACCGGTGTATAAACCAGCTTGTTACCGACTATTTCCATGGTGCCGCCCGTTGCGCCGGCAATACTGCCAAGTTTTATGGCAAGAGTCTGAGCGCCGAAGTCATAACCGGGCGCATTGTTGAGAATCAGACTGCGGTCAACGTCCGTGTCATTGGCCAGCACATCCAAAATGATTGTTCCGTCTTCATTGAGGATTGCGGCATCCGTTACGGTCTGCGGGGCATCGTTGACGGGTATTACGGAGATATGGATGATTTTCACTGAGAAGGCCCCCGCCTTATCGGTAACGGTGTACTCAAATTCCACTTCACCGTTCCAGTCCGCAAGGGGTACGAACACGATGCGGTTGTCATCGATGTGCACGATACCGCCAGCCACAGGGTCAGGAACGGCAACAATAAGCTCCTCACTCATCGGATGATTGAGGTCTGCATCCGTATCGATATCCACTTCGGCGGCTTCCGCAAGGACATCGATTTCCAGCTGTTCATCTTCATCAACCGACTGCGCGAGATAATCACGCGCTTCCGGGGCATCGTTGATGGGACGAATGTTCAAGGTGATGGTCCCGGTGCTTGCGGGGGCTTCACCGTCATCAAGCGTGTAGGTAAAGGTGATTGTTCCGTTCCAGTCCGGCGACGGAATGAATATCACATTGCCGCTTCCGTCTACAGACAGCGTCCCGCTTGCGGCATCGGAGAGATTGTCTGCGGTAACGGTAAGGACTTCCGCCACAGGATGGTTGAGCCCTGAATATGTATCGATATCCGATGGCGCAAAATAAATCGAATAGAAGAATGTGACTGCCGTATCTTCGTCAGTCTCTTCCTCCGGATAGGCCACCGCGACAGGCGCGTCATTGACGGGATTCACGCGGAGGGTAATGACAGAAGAGCTTGTTCTTCCAAAGGTATCCTCCACCGTATAGTCAAAGCTTGCTTCGCCGTTCCAATCGGCTGCAGGCATGAAGGTTACATTTCCGCTTCCATCCACGGACAAATCGCCGCAGCCTGCGGGGCCGGGTATATCAACCGTCACACGGAGCGAATCCGTCAACGGATGATTGAGCGCAGCATCGGTATCGATATCAAGAATCCTGAAGTACGTTTCATATCCAAATACAATCGATGCATCCTCCTGCGTTTCTTCATTTATATAAGCTGCCGCAACGGGTTCGTCGTTGACGGCGTTGACCTTCAGCATGATGAGCGCGGAGCTTGTCCTGCCTTCCGCATCCTCGACCGTATAGGTAAATGTCACAATGCCGTTCCAGTTGGGCGCGGGCGCAAACGTAACATTCCTGCCGGCATCCACAGACAGCGTTCCGCAGCCTACAGGCAGAAGACCGTCCGCCGTTACGATAAGGGTATCCGTCACAGGATGATTGAGTGCCGCATCCGTATCGATATCCAGCATTATAAAATAGGTATTGTAAAGGAATGTAATTGCATTGTCCTCGTCGGTCTGCTCATCGGGATACGCAACCGCGCAAGGATCATCGTTCACTGCGTGAATCGTGAGGGTAACCGCAGCCGTAGAAGTTGTTCCGGCATTGTCGGTGATGGTGTAATGGAAGGTGAAGCTGCCGTTCCAGTCCGCCTGAGGAACGTAACGGAGGTATGCGCCGCCGTTCTCAATCGTCACCGTACCCGCTTCGACTTCGGAAGCTTCAAAAGAAGTTATCGCAAAGTTCTGGGCTCCCATCGGATATCCCGCAGCATTGTTCAGGGACGCATATTGGTCTACGTCATAATCGTTGTCCATCACATGGAATTCCGTCGCGGTGTCCTCATCAAAAATGTAACTGTCATCAACCGCTTCCGGATTGTCATTGACCGCATGGATGGCAAGCGTTATGGCGGCAGTCGTCTGGACGCCCTCTTTATCGCTTACGGTGAAGGTAAATACGCAGGTGCCGTTCCAGTCGGGGGCAGGCACGAACACGATTCTGTTGTTGACCGCATCAATGCTTGCCGTACCGCCGGAAACGGGCTGCGTAACACCGGATACAGTCAGTTCTTCATCATAGAGAAGATTGAGGCCTTCGTCGGTATCAATATCGCTTACATGCGCCAGGACATCCAGATATACAGTGGCATCTTCGTCCGTTCCGGCAGAAAAATCTTCTGCCATGGGAGAATCGTTCACCCCATTTACGGCAACAACAACGGTACCGGTCGCTCTCGCACCCGACGCATCCGAAATGGTATAGGTAAAGGTTGCCACGCCGTTCCAGTTGGCTGCAGGAACAAACCTGACTTGCTGGCCGACAATGCTTACCGTGCCGCCCGCAAGAGGCTGCGTGACCGAAAGAAGGGTCAGACTGTCGCCGTAGCCGGGATAGGTATTTATATTGCCATCCGAATCTGCGTCAAACGCATCCGCAAGCACATCTATGGTAATTTCTGTGTCCTCATCCGTTTCAAGCGCTTCGCCATCCGTATAATCCTTGGCAACGGGCGCATCGTTGACGGGTATGACCGATACGGTAACGCTTGCCGTAGCGGTCGAGGTTAAGCCGTTGCTGTCGATAATCGTATAGGCAAACACCTCAATTCCGTTCCAGTTTTCGTTGGGAATATAGCGGATCGCGGTGTTTCCGTTGATGATTTCTGCAGTGCCGCCGACAAGTCCGGCAATACTGCCTTCCACAATCGTGATATTTTCGGATGTGCAATCATAATCCGGATCGACATTGAGAAGCGGATTGCTGTCTACGTCATAATCGTTTGCCAGGACATTGATAACCGTACCGCTGTCTTCCATCAGTATTCTGCCGTCATTTACCGCCACCGGCGCATCATTGACCGCATGGACATGAATGGTGATGACAGCGTTGGAGAACAAGCCGTTTTTGTCGGTTATGACATAATCAAACACAACCGCTCCGTTCCAGTCCGACGCAGGTGTAAAAGTAATTGAATTGTGATAGATGCTTAGCGTTCCGCATCCCGCAGGCGCAAGATTGGATACCGACACCGTCAGTTCTTCATTCATCGGATGATTGAGCGCCGCATCCGTATCAATATCCAGGTTATGGAAATAAAAAGCATAATCAAAGATTATCGCCGTATCCTCATCGGTCTCTTCGTCATAATCAATTGCCTCGGGCGCATCATTGACCTGTGCAATAGACAGCGTTATGATGTTGGAGCTTGCTTCCCCATCGCCATCTGTCACCGTATAGGTGAAAACTGCCGTACCGTTCCAGTCGACGGCAGGCGCAAAAGCAATGGAGCCGTCCGCCTCCACCGTCAGCGTGCCGCTGCCCGGGGTCAGCCCCGAAACAGAGATCGTCAGCACATCCGTAACGGGATTGTTGAGTGCAGGATCGGTATCTGCGTCAAGCACATTGAGATATGTCCCAAAATCAATGACCACATTCGTTCCTTCTTCGCCAAAAAAGCTCTGCGCGGTTGCGGCGGGTGCATCATTGACGGCGTTGACCGTTATGTCTACTGTCCCGATTGAGTACAAGCCCGCCCTGTCCGTCACTCTGTATGTAAGACTGTCCCCTCCGTTCCAGTTGGCAAAGGGCGAATATACTACTTTATTGTTGACCACCGCCGCGGTGCCGTGTGCGGGCTGCGCGGCAATCGTTACCGTAAGAATTTCGTTGGGATTGATGTTGTTGAGTGTCCGATCGGTATCGATGTCGATTGACGTGGGGTCCGAAAGCACATCGATTGTCCGCACGGTGTCCTCATTCGTTTCTTCTGCAAAATTGCCCGCGACAGGGGCATCGTTAACAGGGTTGACTCTGATTCGGATATTGCCGGTTGACTGTGCGCCAAGGGCATCCGTTATTGTGTAAGTAAATTCTGCATCGCCGTTCCAGTCGGGCGTGGGCGTAAAGACGATTTCGTTTGCAGCCACCTCTGTTGTGCCGCCCGCCACCGCCGCGGAAACCGTTACAATCAGCGTTTCGGTATAGGCAAGATTGACGGCAGCATCGGTGTCAATGTCGATTGCCGTACTGTCCGCAAGCACCGCAACGATTGCCGCGCTATCTTCTGATGTCGCCACATTCAAAAAATTCTTTGCGACGGGAGCGTCATTTACCGGTGCAACATGAACCGTAATGGAAGAGCTGCTTTGTGCACCCTCCCCGTCCCGTACCGTATAACTGAAGGCCGCCGTACCGTTCCAGTTTGCCGCGGGGGTGAAGATCACGCTGCCGTCCGAAACAGAAAGCATTCCGCAGCCTGCGGGAGACAGATTGTCCACCGTTACAGTCAGCGCTTCCGTCACAGGATGGTTGAGAGAAGCGTCCGTATCGATGTCAAGGACCTTGAAATATGCCGTATAGGCAAACGCAATAAAAGAATCTTCGTTGATGGTTTCTTCGTATGCGACAGCGACGGGCGCGTCGTTGACAGGTATTACCGTTATATATACGGTGCCTGTGGATTCGGCGCCGGCATTGTCAATCACGATATATTGGAAAGCAAAGCTTCCGTTGTAATGATTGGATTCGCCGGGTGTATATCGGACAGCGTTTCCTTCGATGACCACGCTGCCGCTGGCTACTCCCGAGATGCTGCCGGGTTTAATGGAATATGTCTGAGCGGCAAAATCATATCCCGGCTCTTTATTGAGATCCACTCTCTGGTCCAAATCATAATCGTTGGCAAGAACATGGATGACAACGCCGGTATTGTTGCCTTCTGCAACGCTTGCCGCATCGGGTATTGCGACGGGAGTATCGTTTTCTGCACGGATAAGAATCCGTACTGTGCCGTTGACCACGCCGCTGAATTCATCCGTGATGGTATAGTTGAATTCCGCTTCGCCGTTCCAATCCGCGGTCGGTGCAAATATTATGTCTTTCTGTCCGTTCACGCTGAGCGTGCCGCTGCCTTTCATCAGGGCGCCCGTTGCCACGGTATACGCTTCCGGATCCGCACCTTCGCCGTATAAATCGCTCAGCACTCTTATTGTTGCAGAATGGTCTTCCGTCTCTTCAAGAGAATAATAAATGTCCGCATACACAATGCTGTCTGCCACGGAATAATTGCCCGAGTCACTGCCGTATAAAGAATATTCTACGATTACCGGTTTGTTGTTGCCCGCATGCTTGTCGATAAAGTTTGCGCTTGCGACATCGAACAAAACCTCATCGGTCCCGATCACACCGTTCAGAATGCCGTTCGATACCGCAACCGCCAGGACGGTATCGTCAAAAGCTTTGTCGGCAACAACTGTGCCCGTCACAGTCAACTGTTTTGGAAGAATGGTGATATATGCGATCCTTGCAGCCGGTACATTGTAATTTGACGAAGCTGTGGCAAAAGTTGCCGCAACCTCCACCGCACCTTCTGACACGTCGGTGGCCGAGCCGCTGCAGCTTACCGTCACTTGAATGCCATCCAGACCCGTGGGCAGCGTTCCCTCCACTGACAGCGACTGTGCACTGCCGTTGTAAATACGGGAAGCACTTTCAAACGTCACTCCCGACATATCATAATCCGCTTTATTGATGGTATAGGCAAGAGTTTCTGTGGAAGAACGGATTTCACCATTATATTCAAAGGTCACCGTGCAGCTAATATCGTATGCCGATGGTCTTGCTTCCGGCATGTAGGTTGCCGCAGTCCCGACCGTAAGACCGTCCACTTCCCATTTGTAAGTGATGGTTGCCCCCGGTTCTGTCTTGAGCGGATGTTCAAAGCCGACATCCAGCACTTCTCCGTAGATATAAGGCACGCCGTTGTCTTTGAGTGTAACTTCCGGCTCCAAAAGTGACCATATGGCGTACAGAATCACAGCTTCGGTTCCGACGGTAACCGTCGTTACTTCTTGGGTGGAGTCCGGCGCGATTCCGAAGCCTTCAAAACTATATCCCGTTTTTACAAGGTCTGTATTGCCCGCCACGTTCACGATTGTACCTTCGGCGAAATAATAAGCAGCGGGAGGAGTGCCCGAAGCACCGTTTGCATTATAAGACACCGTATAAAGGCAAACCGTTATTTCGCTTTCGGATTCGCTCAGCGTCACATCAATGCCGGTATCCATTTCTTTCACATAAAGAGAATAGTTCGCGTTGTCGGCAATCAATGTGTATATTCCGTTTCCTTCAAGCGGAATGTCTTTTGCAGCGCTGTGAAGCATCACTTCTTCTTCGTTCAGCAGATTCGTGCCGTCATAATAGATTGTCAGGATGACTTCCGCGGGGAAATAGAGAACCGGATATACATCCTGTATCCAGAGACAGTAGCTTCCGGACGCCTCCTCTGCCCAGGCATTCAGCGCCTCTAATAATTCTGTATATGCTGTTGAACCGATGGTGACCGCGACCTCCAGCTCCTGCTCTCCGTCCGGAGCGAATGCTGTGATTGTGCCCGTATCCGCCAAGGCATAGCCCTGGTCGGTCGTCCCGAACCCGTTTTGCAAGAAATCGCTTCCGTCGGTGGCGCAGCCTGTCCGATAATAACAATACTCTGCGGTATCGGTATTCCATCCCGCGATGCCGCCGACACGGTTGGCATCCCCCGAAACGATGCCTGAATTGTAGCAGTTGCTGATGGCGCCGTTTTGCCATCCCGCGATGCCGCCGACACAAACGCTGTATCCGCCCACTCTTGCGCTACTATAGGAATTGGTTATCGCGCCGTTGCTGTTCAGTCCCACGATACCACCGACATAAGAGCCTCTTCCCATTACGATACCGTTGCAAAAACTATTTGCAATCGTACCGGTGTTGCTTTCTCCTGCGAATCCGCCGATGCAAGAACCCGCGCCGACGACAACGGCATACGTCGAGCATTTATTGATACTCGTGCCATTCTCCAAGCATCCTGCGAAGCTGCCGATATATTGGGAACCATGAACATAGCCGTTGAGAATATTGGTATTTGCTATACCTGCGGCATTTGTGCTGCCGAACAAACCCTGATAATCTGAAATGGTATTGATGTATAAACCGATAACTTCATGATTCGCACCGTCAAAATATCCTCTGAATCGGTTGCTGCTGGTGCCTATTGCCGTCCATTGATTGACTTCGCCTGCATAACTGCCAAGATTGCCCGCCATATCGCTGTAGACAACCCCCTCCGTGCTTGCCGTGCTGTCAAAGGTTGTGTTGCTGCTGCTTGAATCACCCTTTATTCCCGTGCCGAGATAGGCGGTATTTGTCCCGTCCGTCATGATGACCAACCCGGAATCCGAATCAAAGATAAAGATTTCATCATTCAGATTGATATCTGCGGTCAGCCTGTAATGAGCGGTTTGGAAGGCCGTCAGTCCGGCATTGACATTGCTTGCAAGCTGAGCAAGATCGGCCGGAGAAGAAATCCGATACGGATTGTCCGCTGTGCCGTTCCCGCCGCTGAATGCCGCAAATTCATCCACCGTGGTGCCTGACATTCCGTCCCACACTTCCGCGTTTGCTTTTTGCATTCCTTCCGGCGGTATCATGCAGGAGATTATCATCATCATGAGCAAAACTGTGAAAACTAAAATATGGCAACAAAATTTCTTGGATGAAAACAGGGTTTTCATGTCTCTCCTCCGCAACAAAAACACTGTGGCGCTATAAAGCATGGATGCAGAATCATTCTATCTTCTGTACACTCTGTATAGAAGTACAAAAAATATATAACATCTATACTTAGATATCATACCAACTTGCATAATAAATTGCAATAGGTAGAAAAACAAAGTTCCGGCAAATATGAACAGGAAAATAAAAAACGCACGTCGCAATTCCCATTGCGCCGGCAGATTGCCCTTTTTGCGGTTCTTGCAAAAAGTTTGACGGACAGAAATCAATGCTCCGCATTGCCGCCAAAGGGTAATCTCTTTTATACGATAAATAACTGCTTCAAACGGCAGCGAAAAACCTTCCGGACATTCGGATTGACAAAATACGGTGCATGCTATATATTTATACATGGGAAATATCATGAAAGCTTCAATCAAAACAATCCTGGTATGGATGATTCTGTGCACTCTGGTTCTGTCGGCGTCGTCCTGCACACCCCCGCAGGATACAGATGTTCCTGCGGATACGTATCCCAATGATGATTTGACTGTTGAGAAGTTTGTCCTTCCCAATAACTTTTATATCCGCATCGAGGTATCCGACGGAGGCGAAGAGTTTTCCATGCGTACGGCAAAAGTCGGCAATGACTGGCAAACCATCACGCAGCTTCCGGGAAATCGGTATGAATGGCGTTTTTACCGTCCGATATCAGAAAACCGTTATTCCGCTTACAAGATACAGGACGAAACATGGGTCTGGCAAAAAACAGTCAATTTCTCCGGTCTGCTGCAAGACTCCGCCGCCGCTCTGACCTTTCTCTTTGACACATCTTTGCTGCCGGAAGATGCTGTTCCCGTTCAAAAAACCCGGACGACCGGATTATATTCTTATGAAACACTCGAATACAACTTTCTTTCGGGCAATGGCTCTGAGACAATCATTGAATTGGACAAAACCCATCCGAATATCCTGCTGTACTATTCTTCCTCGGGACTAGTGCGTATCGCGTCCGACTACAACAGAAGCGCCGGAGACTGGGCCTTCATGCATGCTGCGAATCAAGGCTTTTTCATGCCGCCCGAGCAGACGTATGCCGCAGCAAAATAATTAAGGAAACACTTCATAAATCTTTGAGAATTCAAGCGAAAGATTTCCGAGGCGATTTGCGGCGGACCGAGGAAGAAGGCAATAGCGTTGCCTTCGACGACGGGCAGACGGAAAGCGACCGAAAAGATTTGCTTAAAGCTCAGAAGTTTACACTGTTTTGCCCTTGTTTTATGGTAAAAAATTATCATCAACTGTTGCGGTTGACCCAATGCAAGAGAACGTCAGAAATGCAGCATTCGGGCAATCGCAGAGCACGCGTTTCACATCTTGAAATGCAGATTCGGCTACCGCAAGGTACGCTGCTCGGGACTTGCCAAAAACGAAGGTCATCTGAATATGCTCTTTGCCTGCGTAAATCTGATG
>LVAO01000025.1 GCA_001604065.1 Clostridiales bacterium Firm_09 | reverse complement strand
CTTTCCGGCGGATCTGCACGCAACTACAACATTATCATCACCGATACCGCCAGACTTACCATCACTCCCGTACCCATCGAAATTCTGCTGCAAGCGAAATCCCTTGATTACAACGCAATGAGCTGTCCTGCCGAAGCGCCGGAGCTGATCGGCGTTGCCGGCGGCACAACGCCCGGCGGCAGCTGTAAGGTCTACTACCTCTATGACGGCAATTATGAGCTGGGGGCGCCGGTTGACGTCGGTCTTTATACCGTGAAGATTGTCTACACCCGCTCCGCAAACGACAACTATGAGGACACCGAAAAGGTATTTGAAGACAACATCCGCATCCGGCCCATCGCACCCGCATTCCTGCTGGACGCCGTTGTCCGGGATTACGATACCCTTCCCTATGACGGCATCCCCTCTTTGGGCTCCGTCGCGGCAAGCGTACCCGGCGGCTCGCAGCCCACAGGTTCGCTCACCTATCTGTATTCGCGTGAGGGCGGAGAATACACCGCAGCCCTGCCTCAGGACAGCGGCTCCTATTCGGTACGTGTCATTTATCTGCTGGAAGAAGGCATGGCGGACAATTATCTCTCCGGCTCCGCCCGCGATTTCATCGGCATCCTGACCATCGAAAAAGCAGAAGTCTCCATAGAACTGTCCAAAGCGCAGTCCGTCTATCGGTCTTCGGACGGGATCTCCCCGGACCGTCTGTACGCCAATGCGGCGGTTCCCCACGGCATCGGGACAGAATATACGCTCAACGCCGCCAAGTATCCCTACGAAATGCGCTATCGTTATTTTGTGGACGGCAACTGGCAGGAGGAAGCGCCTTACAATGCGGGCAGCTATCGTGTCGAAGTGACCTTCTGCGCCCTGGGCGACCTCAATTATAAAAGCACGATACAGGAGTTCTCCAACGCGGTAGAAATTTTGCGCGCCAACCCCTCGCTGTCCCTCGCGCCCAAAACAACCGGTTATACCGGCAGCCGCATCTCCCAGAATGCGGCAAGCGCAACCGGCATCGCGGGCGGAACAATACCCGAAGGCACATTTGAATATCTGTTTGCCCCGCACGGAAGTTCCCTCAGCTTTTTCAGCAAGGATTATCTGGTCGTGAATGTCAATCCCGACGGCGGCGGCTATGATGTTCTGGTCAAATTCGTCGCCAATCCAGGCACCAATTACAACAGT
>LVAO01000004.1 GCA_001604065.1 Clostridiales bacterium Firm_09 | reverse complement strand
TAAAGAAAGGCCTTCCTATTTCTTTATCAAAAAAGAAAACGAAAAAGAGATCATCAAGGGATAAATTCTTGTATTTTTGTCTGCGATAAGCATACTAACGTTGTGCTTATCGCTTTTTTTACGATCAGTGTTCTGTTTCTGATTCTGAGTTTTCCGCTTCATCTGCACGGTCATGCATTTGTGTCTGCCGTACAGGGAATTGCTGCGGCAAATGTGGGTTTGTTTGATTTGCCGCAAGTCGCTTTGCGCGTCGAAATCGACCATGGCTTTGTATTCCGTTTCGGAAACATCAGAAAGAGACTGGTCAAAGTAACGGATAAGGGAATCAAACCTGCGTTTGACCCTTCGGTGCTCAGAAAATTGAAAATCAAAAAAATAAATATCCGGGGGGTATTCGGGGGAGATGACGCGGCGTTTACGGCGATCGCGTCGGCGTCAATGACCGCCGCGTTGAAGCCGATATTGAATTATATGACGGAATCCGGACGCGTCGCGGAAGTCCATATTCTGCCGGATTATGACAGAACAAGACTGGAGCTTGAAATCACGCTCCGGGTAGAGTTCAATTTGCTGGTGCTGATTGGAATAGCAATATCGATGATATTTTCAAAAAAAAGAAATACTAAAAATCAGGAGGATGAGTAATGACAAACGATTTGAATTCCTTGCTCGGCGACATCATGAGCAGACTGAAAACTATGGTCGATGCGGATACGGTCATCGGAAAACCGATTCCCGCCGGAGGTTGTTCGGTGCTGCCCGTCAGCAAACTGTCCTTCGGATTTGTTACGGGCGGAGCGGATAAAAAGACCGAAGAAAAAAAAGAAGCCGCCTCTTTGCCGGATTCTCTGGCGCTGATCGGCGGCGGCATGACGGTAACGCCGCTCGGGTTTCTTGTGGTGGGCGAAGGCGATATTTATTATATCAAAACGCAGGGGGATAACGTCAACAAATGGCTCGAAATCATACAGTCGACGATAAGAAACGTCAGAAAATCTTAATTATCCTTCTGATTTGCGTACTTTGTTTTTCTTTCGCCGTCTTTGCCTTCGGGTCGGAGAAGCAGGACCCTGCGGTTGCTTCGGCGCGCAGCGCAGGCATTGTGATGGAAGCGACGACATTTCGTGTTCTGCAAGGAACCAACATCGATGCGCGCCTTCCCATGGCAAGTACAACAAAGGCAATGACGGCGCTTGTCGTCATTGAGCATTGCGATATGGAAGCGGTTGTTACCGTGCCAAAAGCGGCCGTAGGAATCGAGGGAAGCTCAATTTATCTTCGGGAAGGCGAAAAACTGACTGTGAAAGAGCTTTTATATGGTCTGATGCTGCGTTCCGGCAATGATGCCGCAACCGCGCTCGCCATCCATGCGGGAGGAAGCGTCCAGGGCTTTGTGAAAATGATGAACGATAAGGCTGCGGAACTTGGGCTGAAGAATACGCATTTCTGCAATCCGCACGGCTTGCATGACAACAATCATTACACCTCTGCCTACGATCTCGCCGTGATTGCCTCCGTGGGCATTCAGAATCCAGTTTTTAAGGAAATATGTTCTGCCAGACACGTGCGCATTTCGGGAGATAATGAAGAATCCATCCGCGATTTGTACAATAAGAATAAGATTCTGTCCATGTACAGCGGCGGGAACGGCATCAAAACAGGTTATACAAAAAAAGCGGGCAGATGTCTCATCGCTTCCAGTCTGCGCGATAATATGCAGGTTGTGGCGGTCGTTCTCAATACGCCCGACATGTGGGAGGAGTGCATGCGTCTGATGGATTATGCCCATGATACCTACTGCATGACAAAGGTTGTGGACAAAACACAGCCTGCGGCCGAAATAGCTGTCAAAGAAGGTAAGGTCGGAGGAGTGTACGTCCGGTCAGCCTCAGTTTATCCCGCGCAGGACAGATATTATCCTCTTAAAAAGGACGGCAGCGAAGTCTGCAAGGCGGAAGTGATTGTTCCGGCGGCGCTGGAGGCGCCCCACGAGAAATCCCAAAGCATCGGAAAAATACAAATAAAGCTTTGCGAACGCTTGATTTTTGAAGAAAAACTCTATACTATGGATACTATAGAAAAGAAAGACTTCAAGGATAAAATCAAGGATTTCTTTGGGATAAAACATGGTGCGACTTAATAAATATATTGCCGATTGCGGAGTGTGTTCCAGAAGGGCGGCAGACAAACTGATAATGGATGGCGCGGTGAGCGTCAATGGCAAAATTGTTAAAGAATTGGGCGTGTCTGTAGACGAGACAAACGACAGCGTCATTGTTTCCGGACACAAAGTGGAACCTGTTTCAAGATACCGCTATATCATGTTCAACAAGCCCAAGGGCTGTGTCTGCACAGTAAAGGACGAGAAAGGACGCAAGACGATTTTTGACTATATTGACATCAAAGATGTGCGTCTTTATCCTGTCGGACGTCTGGATTATGATACGGAAGGGCTGATTCTTCTTACCAATGACGGGTCGTTGGCCTATAAGCTGACGCATCCGTCGCAGGATATCCCCAAAACTTACATTGTCAAAGTGGAAGGGACTGTGCCTGAGAACGATCTTGCGACTCTGCGCAACGGCATCGAGCTTGACGGCATCCGGCTCCATAAATCAAAAATCAAGTTTTTGAAGATGGAAGATGAGGATACGTTGTCCCGTTTCGAAATTACCATTTATGAAGGACGCAACCGACAGGTGCGCCGTATGTTCGAAACGATCGGGAAAGAGGTTGTTTTTTTGAAACGGGTATCGGTGGGGGATCTTAAGCTTGGCGGCCTGGGCAGGGGACTCTGGAGATATCTGACGGACAAAGAAATAGAGCTTCTCAAAACGTATTGAGCTGAAGTCCTGTCCTTGTATCGAAACAGAACAGCCACTTTGTTCATGCACTTGATTTATGCTTTTTTGTCATGTATAATGATTGTGAAATCCATTCGGAGGCATTTTATGAAGCATATCACCACCATAGTAAAAAAGACACTTGTCAAGGACCACAAAATCGGATGCGGAGAATGCGTATCCAGCTGTCAGTCGGCCTGCAAGACCAGCTGCACCGTCGGCAATCAGTCCTGCGTAAACAAGGACGAAAAAATCAACACCAGATCCGCCAAAGAAACAATATAATCGGAACGGCATGGGGACGGCTCGGCCGTTCTCCAGGTAAAATATTTTGGTACATACATTTTATTACAACCATCAGGGTCGGCCTGTATATTTTATGTGGGATATAGAAAGCGGAAGTCTTCATCATGTGGACTATCCCGCTTTTTTATATGCCAAAAAACGATTTTCTTCTCTTGCGCCGGAAGAAGAGGCTGCGTATGCCTCGTTGCCGGAAAAAGAAATACGGGAGATCCAAGAAGAGTTTGAGATCCTCATTCAGGAAGGTTCTCTGGATGCACCGCCTCCCGTCGCTCGGTTTTATAAAAATACGGCACTTGTCAAAGCGCTTTGTCTGCATATCTGCCATGACTGCAATATGAAGTGCGATTACTGCTTTGCAAGCGGCGGAACATACAATACCGCCAAGGATTATATGTCCGCGGAAACCGGCAAACAGGCAATTGATTTTCTGATCGCCAACAGCGGGGCGCGCCATAATCTGGAAGTTGATTTTTTCGGCGGCGAACCGCTTATGAACTTCCGTACGGTCAAAGAAATCACGGCCTATGCAAAGACTGCCGCGCAGAAAGCCGGCAAAGAGATTACCTTTACGCTGACCACCAATTGCCTTGGGCTCAATAAGGAAGCGCGGGAGTATCTTAACGAAAACATGGATAATGTCGTTTTGAGCGTGGACGGCAGGAAATGCGTGCATAACAATGTACGTCATACCCGTGACGGGAAAGACGCTTATGATGCCATCGTCGGTAATGCCGTTGAGTTCCGCAAAATCCGCGGCAACAAACGTTATTATGTCAGAGGCACCTTTACGGCGGCCAATCCGGATTTTGCAGAGGATGTCTTTGCGCTTAACGATCTGGGCTTTGACCAGATTTCCGTCGAGCCGGTTGTGCTGCCCGACCATCATCCGCTTGCGCTCAAAGAGTCCGATCTCCCTGCCCTGCTGAAAGAATATGACCGTCTTGCGGAAGGCTATATCGAAAGAAGAAAAGGGGAGAAATGGTTTAATTTCTTCCATTTCATGCTTGATTTGGAACATGGTCCCTGTATCAATAAGCGTCTGACCGGATGCGGAGCGGGTACAGAATATCTGGCGGTTTCGCCCACCGGCGACTTGTATCCCTGCCATCAGTTTGTGGGAGAAAAGGAGTACTGGATCGGAAACGTCCGCGAAGGTATTCTCAACAAAGAGGTCCGTGAGCGCTTTGCCTGTGTATCCGTACTTGGCAAGGCACATTGCGCAAATTGCCCCGCAAAATATTACTGCGGCGGCGGATGCGCCGCAAACGCGAAGAATTTCGGCGGTGCCATTGATAAACAATATCCGCTGGGTTGCGCGCTTCAGAAAAAAAGGCTGGAACTGAGTCTTGCAATAAATTTCTTAGAAAACGGTACAAAATAAAAAATCAATATTAAGTGAATTTATATTATTGACTATAATATATAAAAGCCGTATAATGAATAAAGTCGGCTGAAAGGTCGAGTCATCGATTATTACTCTTTTGGAGGCACTCTGGTGAGCAAAACAAAAGCCACGGTTATACTGGTAATAATGCTCGTACTGCTGATTACCGGAGCCCTGTTCATCTTCCCGCTCAACGGTGAAGATTGTTTTCCGATAGGGAACAGCAACTACGATTTCTATTGGATTTCAAAAGGCATCAAACTTGGTCTGGATCTGGAAGGCGGCATGTACGCCATTTACGAGGCGGACCTTTCACAGTTTGATAATCCCGCAGGAAAAGACGCCCAGAATGCCCTGGAAGGCACGATGGGCAACCTTTCCACTCTTCTGTTCAGCAAAGGCTATACAGAAGCAAGCGTCACAAAACAAGGGACCAACAGCATTCGGGTAGAGATTCCCGCAGTCAAGGATACGGAAGAGCTCATCCAGCTTCTGGGCGAACCCGCGAAGCTGGAATTCAAGGACCCCGACGGGAAAGTCGTCATAACAGGTACAGAGCACCTTGAAGACGCCATTGCAACGCCTTATGAGGGATATTATGCCATCAGCCTGA
Source organism: Clostridiales bacterium Firm_09 (assembly GCA_001604065.1). Lineage (GTDB taxonomy): Bacteria > Bacillota > Clostridia > Christensenellales > DTU072 > Firm-09. Next base: position 100,864 of record LVAO01000004.1, on the reverse strand, counting down.
CGTTCAACGCAGCCGGGACAAAGGCGTTTGCCGATGCAACCACGGCAAACGTCGGCAAGAAGATCGGCATATACGTCAACGGCAAAAAGCTGATTGAACCGACGGTCAATACCGCCATTACAGACGGACACGCTATCATTACCGGCAATTATACCTATGAGCAGGCCAACAAGCTTGCGGTTCAGTTAAAAGCCGGCGCATTTGAAGTGCTTCTGACTCCCAAGCAGACTTCAACCATTTCTCCGACGCTCGGTCAGAATGCCCTCAAGATGGGTGTGTTTGCAGGTGCCCTGGGACTCGGCATTATTTTGATATTCCTGCTCATCATGTACAGAGGCCTGGGTGTGGCGGCCAGCCTGTCATTGATCATTTATACCGTGCTTCTGATGTATCTCCTTGCCATCGTACCATGGGTTCAGCTAACTCTGCCGGGTATTGCGGGTGTCATCCTCAGCATCGGTATGGCGGTTGACGCAAACGTGATTATCTTCGAGCGCATCCGTGACGAGCGCCGCAATAATCACAAAGCGATTGCTTCTTCTGTCAAGATAGGTTTCCGCAGGTCATTGAGTGCGATTATCGATGGCAACGTTACCACGATTCTGGGTGCCATCATCATGCTTATCTTCGGCGCGACGACGATCCAGAGTTTTGCGATCACATTGCTTATCGGCATTCTTCTTTCTATGTTCTGCGCATTGCTCATTACCAGACTTCTCATCAATATTTCGTTAGCCCTTAACGATACAAACGATAAATATTACGGACTGACACTTCTGGAGGTTGCAGATGAAAAATAAGCCGTTAAAACTCAGCCTTAAAGAGCTACCTGTCTTCCAGAACGCAATCTATTGGTTCATCCTTCCCACGTTGATTCTGCTCATCGCGCTTATATGCGGTACCGTATACCAATTCAGCCCCAAATACAGCGGTTTTGCCAACGTCGGCATTGATTTCACGGGCGGTACGGTGCTGACCGTGGAGGGCAAGGGTTTTGATATTGTCGGGAGCGAATATGAAGAAAGTCTCGCCATCATCCGACAAGTCGTAGAAAGCAAGGGCGCCCGGATAAGCATCAGCCAGACCGGAGGCTCCGATTCGATTATTGTCCGCTATAAAAATGAAATCATTGTGGATGGCATACCGGTGGATTATAATGTTTCTTCCAAAACAGAAGAAATGATCGCCATCAATGACAGTATCAAAAATGATACAGAAGCCGCATTCCGGGCAAAATATGCCGATCGCAGCATAACAATATCCGCGGACGCCGAAATGACCAATGCCACCGCAAGCAAAGAGCTTATAAATAAGGCTTTGCTGTCTGTGGGCATCGCATTGCTGCTCATGCTCATTTACATCATCATCCGTTTTGACCTTTTCAGCGGAATCTCCGCCATAGTTGCCGAATTTCATGATATCCTGATTCTGTTCTCTTTTCTGATAATCTTCCGCGTTCAGATGAACAGCAGTCTGATTGCGGGCATCATCACCGTTATATCGTATTGCATCAACAACACGATTGTCATCTTTGACAGGGTGCGCGAAAACATGCAGCCTTATAAACAGAACAGAGCCCGCATCGATACCAAAGCAATTGTCAATATGTCTGTCACGTCTTCATTGAAGAGAACATTGTTCAGCAGTTTTACCACGCTGCTTATGATAGTCATTCTTGCTTTGAGCGGCATTCAATCGCTGACGGAATTTGCATTGCCCATTATTTTCGGATTGTTTGCAGGCTTATATTCTTCTAACTTTGTTGCGCCCAGTGTATGGGGCCTTCTGATGCAGCGCAAGCTGAACGGCGCACGCAAGGCGCGCAAAGCGAAAGCCGTTAAAGCTTATAATTAAATATATAAAGAGCTGTTTCTGTGATGAAACGGCTCTTTTTTTTCTATAAAAATGGCCATAGAGGATAAAAAATGCAATGTGATATCCGGCCTTGAGCCGCTGGGATTGCCCGCAGAAATCGCGGCAATTCTGCATGCCAGAGGATATGATACCCCGGAGAAAGCAGATCGTTTTTTGCATCCCTCTGCCGACCACTTGTTTTCGCCTTTTATTTTGAACGGTATTGCAGAAGCGGTACAAATCATACGCAGGCATATTGACAAGGGAAGCAGGATTCTGATTTTCGGCGATTACGACTGCGACGGAATCGGCGCCGCGGCCATTCTTTTTCTTGCTCTTAAAGAATTGGGAGGAAATCCCGAGGCATTTATTCCCAGCCGACTGGAAGACGGATATGGGTTGTCCATGTCGTCCTTGAACAGAATCATTGCGGGCGGTCCGCCCGGATTGATTATCACAGTTGATTGCGGCATAAGCACCCCGGATGAGGTCGCATATGCAAAAAGTTTCGGCATAGATTTTATTGTTACAGACCACCATGAGCCGCAGGGCGCGCTCCCGGATTGTACGCTTGTGAATCCCAAACTTCAGAAGAACATGAGCGAATTGTGCGGTGCAGGAGTCGTGCTGAAGCTTGTCGAGGCTCTTGCCGACAGGGAGTTTGCGCTGCAATACGTAGACTTGTGCGCGATTTCGACGATTGCCGATCTTGTGCCGCTGACAGGCGAAAACCGGGTGATTGCAAGGCTGGGATTAAACGCGCTCTCTTCCAGAAACCGCCGTCCGGGCATCAACGCGCTTTTTAAGGCAGCGAGAATCAGAACCGATGAAAAACCGATCGATTCCGGCGATATCGCATACAAGATTGCTCCCAGGCTGAATGCTTCGGGCAGGCTTTCTCATGCCCGGAAATCCTTTCAGCTTCTTGTAGAGAAGGATCCTACCCAGCTTATGCTGATTGCGGAAGAGCTGGAAGCAGAAAACAAAAGACGTCAGGAGCTATGCCAGCAGACAATTGATGACGCCGTCCGAAAATTGAAAGACTATGATCTGATTCATAAACGTGCAATTATTTTGGAAAAAGAGGATTGGGAGGGCGGTATCATCGGTATTGCTGCATCCAAACTTGCCCAGGATTATTACCGTCCGGCGATATTGTTTACGCGCCGTGGGGACGTTTTCAAAGGTTCCTGCCGCAGCATACCCGGCATCAATATCCATGAAGTGCTTTCTGGTTGTAAAGAGCATATTCTGCAGTACGGTGGACACAGTATGGCAGCGGGTCTCACCATTCAGGCAGAGAAACTGGAAGCATTCAAAGAAGCTGTTTGCAATTACATAGCAAGAAATTATGAGGACAGTGTATTTTACGGCGATATCCGGTATGACGTCGAAGTGGATATCCGCAAAATCGATATCCGTTTTTCACGGTATCTGGAATATTTTGAACCTTATGGCAACGATAATCCCGAGCCGACGTTCATGTACAGGGCAGGGTCCGTACCGTTCAGAAGAATCGGGAACAATAATCATATAAAATATTCCGTCAGCAAAGAATGCGATCTTCTGGCTTTCAATTATTACAACAGAATGGAAATTCTGACTTCCGAAATGCAGAAAAGCCTGTTCTTTACGGTAGAGCACGATGTATTCCGGAACAAAGAGAGTGCAAAATGTTGCCTGCGCAATTATGTACTGGAAGAAATCGCGCCCAGGAAAGAAGCATTGCTCATTGATTATCTCCGTACGCTGCTGCCGGATACAAAACCGCACTTCGATTCCCATTGCGGAGAACCTTCTTCCCTTTACGGCCATCTGGCAGTCGCTTATTGTTACAATACCTTTTTGAAGCTTTGCGAAACGTATCCTTCCTATAAAAGAGCGTATCGTTATCTGGATTCGGTCAATCCCTACAATACGGTTATTCTTTCGCCGGTATGCGGAACGGATATGTCTAATTTTTGTCGGATAGAATATCATGACAAGCATTATTTTGAAGCGGCCGCAGCAGAGGATGGATTGCCTTGCATGAAGCAAGGATATTTTGATCTGGAAGTCAAGGGTCTTGATGTGGCATGCCTTAAGGAAATCTATGTGTTTCTTCTGACAACCAGAAATGGCACCAAATATTTCGGGCCGGAAGATCTTTATGCTTCATTTTTGGCGAAAGAATATAAGCGGGAAAGATGTGTTTTTGATATCGCCTGCCTTATCTTTCGTGAGTTGGATTTGTTGAATGTGGAAAACGGCATCATAATCATCAAGAATCATAAGGTCGAACTGCAGGATTCTCGCATTTATCGTTCTCTGAGGTCATTATGCAGGCTTTCGTAAACAAACTTAAAAGTCAGTTCAAAGAGGAGGATTACCAGTTCGTCAAATACGCGCTGGAATATGCCGTTGCCGCCCACAAAGGTCAGATGCGCGTTTCGGGTGAGCCATATATTGAGCATCCTGTGCGTGTGGCCGAAATTCTGCTTGACCTCGGTATGGATGCCATGACCATCGCTGCGGCGCTTCTGCATGATGTGCTGGAGGACACACCCTGTACGGGGGAGGAACTCAAAAGGAAATTCGGCGAAGAAATCTGCACTCTTGTTTCGGGCGTAACCAAACTGAGCAAAATCAAATTCAATTCACAAGAGGAAGAACAAGCAGAGAACTATCGGAAAATGTTTTTTGCCATGGCGCAGGATATCCGGGTGCTTTTTATCAAACTTGCAGACAGGTTGCACAATATGCGGACTTTGGATGCCCTTCCTCAAGAAAAGCAGTTAAGGATTGCCCGTGAAACCTTGGACCTTTATGCTCCTCTTGCTGGCAGGCTTGGTATCGCAAACATCAAAAGCGAGCTGGAAGACCTCGCGATGAAATTCCTTTATCCTGAGGATTATGAGGCGTTGGTAAAGGCAATAGATCAGAAGTTGGGCGAACGCATGGGCTTTGTGATGCGCATAGCAAACGAAATAGAAATTCAGCTGACGGAGCTTGGCATCAACGGAGATGTCAAGGGCAGACAGAAACACTACTACAGCATTTATAAAAAGATGAAGAATCAGAACAAAACGCTGGATCAGATTTATGATCTGATTGCCGTGCGTGTGATTGTGGATACGGTAAGGGAATGTTATACCGTGCTGGGCGTTATCCATTCTATGTGGAAACCCATTCCGGGACGGTTCAAGGACTATATCGCAATGCCCAAGCCCAATCTGTACCAGTCTCTTCATACGACGGTCATCAGCAACTTCGGACAGATCTTTGAAATTCAGATCCGTACTTGGGAGATGAATAGAATTGCAGAATACGGACTTGCGGCGCATTGGAAATATAAAGAGGGAAAGGCGAACGAAAAACAGAGCGAATTTGATGCAAAGCTCGGTTGGATCAAAGAGGTCATGGAAGTCGAAAGCGACGTCAAAGACGGCAAAGAATTTCTTAAAACATTGCAGATGGACGTTCTTTCGCACGAGATTTACGTTTTTACGCCCAAGGGTATGGTCCTGAACCTTCCCAAAGGCGCAACTTGTGTGGATTTTGCATTCAAAGTTCATAGTCAGGTCGGAAACCGCTGCATCGGCGCAAAGGTCAATAATAAAATAGTACCTCTCAATACCGTATTGCAGACGGGCGATGTCATAGAAATTCTGACTTCCGTTACCGCCAAAGGGCCAAGCCGCGACTGGTTGAAATTTGTCATCACGCCGCAGGCGAAAAATAAAATCAAGGCGTTTTTCAAAAAAGAGCTTCAGGCAGAAAATATCAAGATCGGCAAAGATATGCTCGAAAAAGAAGCGAAACGCCGCGGTTATGCGTTATCCGAACTGATGGAGAATCAAGAGGCGGTCGACAAATTGATTGTCCGCTACAGCCTTTCTTCTGTCGATGATATGTATGCTTCGGTAGGCTATGGCGGATTGACTACCAATCAGTTGATAATAAAGCTGATTGACGCCTATAAAAAACAAGTCGCGCTCAAAAGATTGGCAGCACCGGACGAAATGTCGGTGAGCGAAGGCAATCCCGCGCTCAAAAAACCACAAAGCGGTATTCTGATTGAAGGCTTTGATGATTTTGTCATCAAGCTCGCCAAATGCTGCCATCCGGTTCCGGGCGACAACATCATTGGTTATGCCGCCCGAGGGACGGGAGTCTCCGTTCATCGCGCCGACTGTCCCAATGTCAAAGGGATGGAAAAAGAGCGCATCATGAAGGCAAAATGGGCGGCGAACGACGACTCAAAATTCATCGCAAATCTCAAAATAATTGCCACGGATAAAGGCGGACTCCTTAACCAGATAATCGCGCTTCTTGCCGCGCAGGGAATCTCCATCACACAGATGATCGCCAAAGCCAGCCGCAAGAGCGGACAGGCCGATATCAGTCTGGGAATCAATGTAAAAAGTACGGACGAATTGGATTATATCATCAAGAAAATCAACACAATACCGGAAATCATTTCCGTGACCAGAAACAATTGAAGCAGGAGGAAGAGAATGAAGGCAGTATTCTATACGCTTTATTGGATATTACAATGGACGTGGGGGCTTCCCCAAAACCTTCTGGGTCTCTTTCTGGCCTTGAAACATCGCAGATGCAAAAAAGAATGGTATCACGGAGCGCTGGTGACATATCACAAAGAGCGCTGGGGCGGCATATCGCTGGGAATGTTTATCCTAATCAAAGAAAATGCGGGCGAAAATTGGATTCACGAAGCCAAGATTCACGAATATGGTCATTCCATTCAGTCTTTGATACTGGGTCCATTGTATTTGTTGGTCATTGGCCTGCCGTCCTTTCTATGGTGCAAAGCAACCGGGAATATCATCTTCGGCCATGTGAATGAATATTACGAATTCTATCCGGAAAGTTGGGCAAATTCTCTCGGGCAGCATGTGACAGGACAAAAGATGAGACTGAATGATTAAGGAAACTCTGAGAATTCAGGCAAAAGAATTTCTAGGCGATTTGCGGTGACCGGGGAAGAAGGCAATAGCGTTGCCTGAAACGACGGGCAGACGGAAAGCGGCCCAAAAGATTTGCTTTAACCTCAAAATTTACTCGCTTTTGCCTTTGTTTATGGCTTTACAAGTCAATTTGCGAAGCAAAAAATCAGGGCAAAAAAACGTATGCTTTTTTATCATGTCAAAGCAATGAGGTGGCTGCATTTGCCGGCAGAGAAGACACCGCGGGCTTCTCAAATTTTTAAAAATCCGTACCGAAAATTGTTGACATATTTAATAGGATAATGTATATTATTAAAGTCGCAAATCGATACGGTCTCAGAAGCGGGGTGTGGCGCAGTTTGGTAGCGCGCTTGGTTTGGGACCAAGAAGTCGGGGGTTCAAATCCCTTCGCCCCGACCACAAAAGCGGTGTTGCGCGAGGGCCTTTAGCTCAGTTGGTTAGAGCGGTCGGCTCATAACCGATTGGTCCGCGGTTCAAGTCCGTGAAGGCCCACCACTTAAAAAGAATATTTATAAAGCAAGCGGCAATTCATGGTCCGGTAGTTCAGTTGGTTAGAACGCTAGCCTGTCACGCTAGAGGTCGAGGGTTCGAGCCCCTTCCGGATCGCCAATTGCCTTGGTAGCTCAGTCGGTAGAGCAGGGGACTGAAAATCCCCGTGTCGGTGGTTCGATTCCGCCCCAAGGCACCAGAATCGGGCAATCAACGGTATCCAAAAGAGATTGCTGGCTTAGCTCAATCAGGCAGAGCAGCTGATTTGTAATCAGCAGGTTGATGGTTCGATTCCATTAGCCAGCTCCACATGGAAAGGTTCCCGAGTGGCCAAAGGGAGCAGACTGTAAATCTGTTGTCAGTGACTTCGATGGTTCGAATCCATCCCTTTCCACCAAATTGGCAGCCGCCTTTCGCATTTTGCGAAAGGCGGCTTTTTCATTGTGTTTCTGCTTCAGAATTCTTACTGAAGTTTGCCCTCGGGTATCGGCATGTGCTGTTTCGCATAGCTGCATGCTGCAGTTCCCATTGGGAGGTTTTCAAAAAACGTTGCCGCAATTTTATCTTAAAATATTATGTTTTCTTCTGCATATGTTTCGGGCTGGGACTTTTGATGACAAAAAATTCCACCGGGTCGTCGGCGCTGTTAACCATATTCATTTCTACGCAGAAAGGTACTTTGACAAGCTGTCCGGACGTATATATGCGGGTCTCTTTGTTGGCAAAGCCGACGGTCAGTTCTCCTCTTATTATAAGGATATAGATATTTGAGTTTGTCTTATGTGTCGGCACATCATCGCCTTTGTTGAGTATGATATGGTTGATGGCAAGCTGGTCATCCTCCACCAGTTTCTCAAACGTCTTATCATTTTTAATCGAAAATCCGTATACAATTTCCGGCATGGTTTGCTCTCCTTATTGTGATTAAGTATTGCCCTCCGGCAAGAGAATCATTCATTGTAAAGTAATCGTAAAAGATTTGAATTTTTTCTTCCCAACGATTTTTTTTCTGTTATAATGGGAAGCACTGTATTTATTTTTGGAGAAAGGCATGATCAGGACAAAAAAATGGTTTTTAACGCTTTGTGCTTCCACTCTTGTTTTTTGTGCGGCAGCAGCGGCGCTTGCGGCTGCAAATCCGGTTTCTCCCGCGGCAGATGCGGCAGGACAATTTGTCATAACGGACGAAATCAAGATCGCGCATCTCACGGATACACATTATTATCCCTTGAACTATTGTTATCCGGACAATGAAGGCACGGATTTTGCCGATACGATGATTTCGGGCACCAAGCTTCTTCTAGAAAGCAGCTTCATGAACAGGCAGACCTTTGCACAAATCCTTGCAGAGAATCCGGATTACCTCCTGATTTCCGGAGATTTGTCTTTGAACGGCGAAATTCAGGCGCACATTGAGATGGCGAACCTTCTTCGCGAGCTGCAGAACACGATAAGAAATAACGGCAATCCTGATTTTCAGGTATTTGTGTCTGTCGGCAATCACGACATGTACAATCCCGATGCCGAACATTTCAGAAATAATGGCAAAGGACAGCCTTGCAACCATTTGACAACGAGAAAGGATATTACAAAAATATATTCCTCTTTGGGATATCCGGATCTGAGCGACCAGGAGATTGAGGATTATTATGCAACGCTTACGGATGTCTATTTTGACAATCTTCCCTATGCGGGCAATTATATCAACAGCACCACGGCAGAAAATGTCACAATCGACTGGCAATACAGAGAGAACGGTTTGGAAGCGCAGTCCGATTATACCAACGGGGATATCAGTTATATCGCCTATCTCCCCAAAAACTATACGTTGATATCGATAGATGAAGAAATCTCCGATGCCGAAATCAACCATCATGTCGGCGGTTATTTCTATGAGAGCACCCGCGACTATCTTATGGCAAAATCTGCCCAGGGGCTTTTAGACGGACAAAGCGTCATCGGCATGATGCACCACAATGTTGTACCGCACTTTGCCTATGAGGATACGCTTCTGAAGGAGTTTACCATTTATGGATGGCGCGAAGTAGCGGATTTTCTTGCGGACCTGGGTATGCGATATGTTTTTACCGGACATATGCACAGCAATGACATCGCCACGCACGAATCGCTCAATCACAACGTCATCATAGACACCGAAACCGCCTCCCCGACCGGCTATAAAGGCGGAACAAGATATACAATACTGCAGAGAGGCTTGGTGGACGGCAAATATGCGGAGAATTATTTGTCGACAATCGAGCTTGTGGAAAATGTGGATGTGACGAAGCTTTTCGAAGACAATTACATGAGTGATGATTATATCGCGTTTTGCAATCTGGGCAAATACCTGATGCATGACAACGGCAGCGCATATATTACCGATTCCAGCGAATATGCGGCCACTAAACTATTCCGCAATATTGTCAACAACGTCAAATACGCTTATCTGAGGCCTGATTTTATTGCGGGGCTTGGAGATTTGCTGGCGAAGATGCTCGGTGACGGCGTTTTATCTTTGTTTTCCAATGCTGTTTCGCCGCTAATCAATGGATTAATCGTCCATTTGGAAGATGTCGTGCTTGCCGACTATACCTATACAGGACAGAATCCGGCATATCAGGGGACAGGAAGAGGTAAAAAAATCTGCGGATATCTGGATGAACTTCTTACGGAAGCTATGGAAATAAAAGTCAATCCGCAAGGCGATACCCTCTTTGATTTCGGTGTAGGCTCTTATCTCATGCATAACGGCGGAACAGATTCTTCCCTGGCGGATGCGCCTCAGAGCACATTGGATGCATTGGCGGGCTTTTACAGCGGCGAAACGGTTCAGGCCTTGATTGATCTTCTTTTGGATGAACAGAAAGGATTGTTGAGATTGGTCAAAGGGCTTCTTCTGCCCATAGACCTGACTGCCGCAATGTCGGAAGAAAGCGCCCAAGCACTTATCGTTTTTTTACGCATCTTTGACAATAATATCCAGCTCGATCCGAAGGCATTTGTTCTTAATGTGGTCGTTCCGCCCATACTTTCTACGCTCGGAGGCATGTTTGGCTTCTCATTCAGTCTGGAAGGGCTTTCTCTTGGCGATTATCTGGACAAGGTGCTCAATGATTATATTACGGACAGCTTTTATACCGGTCTTGGAGAAATTGCATACAATATTCTTTACAGCTTCCGTATCGATGAAACCGCGTCGACAGAAAACAATTTTGACGGCGTTTATGTCAATTATGAATTGGATGCCTCGCTCCCGTGCACTTATGTTTCGGACAAAGCGCCCGAAGCACCCAGCATACAGAACGGCAAGCTGCCCTCGATGCTCAGCGTAACCTTTGGCGAAGATCCTGCGACTACAAAGAATTTTGTCTGGTTTACCGACAGGCGTATCACGGGTACTCAGATACAATATCGTGAGACCGGCAGAGATCTTGGAGAAGAGAAGACGGGCGAATTTTCTTCGGTTGCCACCACAACAGCCAGCATCGATCTTGGTGTCTATGCCACGCTGATGCATGTATCTGTGGGCAGACATACCGTATCCTTGACCGGACTGAAGCCGGGAACAGAATACACCTACCGTGTAGGAAGCGCGCAGGAGGGTTATTGGAGCGAATTTTACACCTTCAAAACCGCGCCTGCAGGGAACGAACCTTTTGAGTTGCTTCTTCTGACGGACATTCAAGGCTCGGCTCTCAGAACGTATAAGCAGGTTGACCGCATTCTGTCAGAAATCAGCAGCGTCTTCCCCAATGGGTATGATTTTGTTATCAACTGCGGCGATGTCGTCGATAATGCAAAAAACCTCGCGCAGTGGAAGTATTTCTTGGATACCTCCGCGGCATACTGGGGCAATACGACGCAGGTTGTTGCAGCGGGCAACCATGATCAATATACATATGAGGCGCCGGACGAAGTATTAAAAACCATGACGATGACGGACCGGAACGCGGCGGCTCAGCCATACAGCTATTTCCTGAGCCATTACAATATAAGTTATCCCGAGCAAAATGATCTGACCGGTGCGTATTACAGCTTTGATTACAGCGGCGTTCATTTTACTGTTCTCAATACCAATAATCTTGGCAGCAACAACAAACTAGCTGTCGCGCAGAGGGATTGGCTCATTGCGGATCTTCAGAGCACGCAAAAAATAAAAGTTGTCATCATGCACAAAGGCATCTATTCTTCGGGTTCGCACTCCAAGGATGCGGATGTTGTTGCACTCCGCGCGCAGCTGACTTCCATTTTTGCGGAATACGGCGTCCGTCTGGTGCTTGCCGGGCATGATCACACCTACACAGAAACTTATTATCTGGACAGCGCGGGCAATCCTGTCGATACTTCCGCGACCGGCAAGGCAAAACTCGGCAAAGAAGGGACATTATACGTTACCTTAGGCACCATGGGCGATAAGTTCTATGATTATACAGAAAACCCCAATATTCCTGTCGAATTCGGCGAAGAGCTGCATAATCCGCATCTTGCCAACCCGACATTCGGAAAACTCGTATACGACGGCGCCGATTTATATTATTACGGATACGAATACGACCTTGAAACCGACAGTATTTCTTTTATCAGAGGCAATGAGAAAAGCCTCAGCCTGTGGGAATACATTGTGTTTTCTTCGATAGCCGGTTCTGTTCTTGCAGCCGTAATCGCCAGTATTGCGATCGGAATCAAAAACCGCAAAAGGATTGAACCGTAGTGTTTGTTCCTTTTGTTCCGGGCGTATGCGATGTCCATGACCGAAATAAAATTCTAATAACTTTATAAAAATATTGGACATATATTGGGATAGTGTGTTATAATTCCTAGGCAAGCGGCACCATAACCAAGTGGTAAGGTAGAGGTCTGCAAAACCTTTATTCCCCGGTCCGAATCCGGGTGGTGCCTCCATTAAGTTGTCTCATCCGTCCATGAAGACCGGATGGGACAACTTATTCCGTAAATTGCCTTTTGCCGTTATGGCGGAACAGGCAGACGCAAGGGACTTAAAATCCCTCGATCGAAAGATCATGTCGGTTCGAGCCCGACTAACGGCACCACAGAACACGCAAGCAAAACCGTTTGCGTGTTTTGTTGAGGAAGCTTTTCATAAACCACGTTTGCGGATGTATTTTGATATCCAGTAAGTATTTACTTTTTTCATAAGGCATTGTATAATCTATCCGACAGATGCCGATGCGATCGATAATTGTTGCGGCAAAGTATATTCTAATATCGGAGAACCAAAATGTGTATTTATACCATTGCAACGTATAACAGTCTTGTCAAAATGCGCAACAGGGTGCATAATGCATGGGCGCAGATTGACGTTCAGCTCAAGAAGCGTTTTGATCTTATCCCAAATCTTGTGGAGACGGTCAAGGGCTATGCCAAGCATGAGAACGAGGTATTGACCGAGGTTACCAAGGCACGAGCCTCTGTGGGCGGCGCGCAGACAACGGCCGAAAAAATAGATGCGAACAATCAGCTCTCCGGGGCATTGAGCCGTCTGATGGTCGTGATGGAAAGATATCCAGAGCTTAAGGCGAATACCAACTTTATGGATCTGCAGGGACAGTTAAAGGAAATCGAAACCAAGATTGCCTACAGCCGTCAGTTCTACAATGACAGCGTTATGCTTTATAACCAAAAAACAGAAATGTTCCCCGCGAGAATCATCGCTTCCATATTCAAATTCAAGCCCGAAATGTATTTTAAGGCGGACGAAGCGGAGAAGGCTGCGCCCAAGGTCCAATTTTAGCAGAATGAAGAAGTTTTTTGCTGCGGCTGTGATGATCGTGCTTCTCTTGTCCGCTGCTTTTTCTTTGACTGCCTGCAACGACGCGCAAAAAGGTGATTTATGGATGGAGCAGTTTGCAGTAGATGCCTCGCTTGACGCGGAGGGCAATCTTGACGTCTCCGAAACCTGGAAGGTTGGTGTCGATTCGTCCGAGGGTTACCGTAACTTTTATAAAACCTTTACATTGTATGACAGCAATTTCCGATACAGCGGCAGCATCAAAAACATGTCTGTTTACGATAACGACAGAGGGCTGGCTTTGTCCGAACTTGACCGCTCGTATAATGTTGCAGACGCGCTCAATCAGGCCAATACATGGTATATAAGAGTGTCCGGCTCGGATTACGAAATGGGGGTGATCGTGCCTTCTGTCAAAAGCGGCACACGTTCTTTTACTTTTACCTATACAATAACCGATGCGGCAGGCATGTACGCGGATACTGCGGTCTTGTATTGGAAGCAGATTACGGAAGATACGGGTTTGTATATAAAAAATTACACTTGCGTTGTCAGGCTTCCCGGCAATGCCTCTACGCAGGGGACGCGGGCATGGTTTCATACCGAAGCCAGAAGCAATCTGGAGATAGGAGACACCAGTCTTTTATACAGCGCTTCGGATATTCCGAGCGGCACGCAGGTGGAAACCCGCATTGCGATGCCCAAAGAACTTTTCGGGACACTTGTAAAGTCCTCTTTCGAAGCCAAACTGGAATCGATTATCGCCGAGGAACAGGCATGGGCCGACGAATGGGAAGCCAAACAGAAGGCGGAGTACCGCAAGGCTGTCGCCAATACGGTTGCATCTTCTTTGCTGATTGCCTTATCCGCAGGAGCTGTTCTCTTTATCCGCATCAGGAACAGGCGCATCAAAGGGGAATATCCCGAGTATCTGCGCGATATCCCCAAGGAGTGGAGCGCGGGAGAACTCGGGCATTTGTTTTATTATTATGATGGCGGCGTAGAAAAAAAGAATCTGCGCGGCAGACTGCTTTCGGCAACCGTTCTGGAACTTGCGCGCCGGCATTATATAGAAATCATCCCTTCGCCAGAAAAAGATTATAAAATTCATGTTAAGGATGTGCCGGATACGATGAAAGGGGATCTCCGGCCATATGAACATACGCTTTACAGACTTCTCGCGAGAGTCGAGGCCTGGGCTCAGCATGAGTTTACCATGAGCGAATTTGAAAAATACGCCAAGAAGCATTATGCCGATATCGATGACTCAATAAACGAATTCAATACCAAATCAAAAAATTGGTTCAACCGGAACGCGTTTGTTGGCGCCTTATCAAGGTCCGGCAGAATTCTGAGTGCGGCAGGTGCGGCGCTGGGTGTTGTCGGAGGTGTTGTCTTCATGTACGGAGGCGCGGCGTTTCTGCCTGTTGCCATGATTATCGCAGGCATTATCCTTTTTGTCGGCATACCCAAAATCCCCCGACTCAACAAAAAAGGTGAGGAGGAGCTGGCCCGCGCGAACGGACTGAAGAAGTATATGTTGGACTTCTCCAACCTGAAAGAGTATGAGATACCGCAATTGATTCTTTGGGAAGAGTATCTTGTCTATGCGACAATGATGAACATTTCTAAAGAAGTGATCAGAAATCTGAAGCTGGTGTACCCCGAAATCACAAAAAATACCGAATACGAACGCGGATATTATAATCCCACGGGAAGCTATCTCTTCACCTATCTGTGGCTGTCGCACGCGATGCGCGATATGGGCGGCGGCTTTGACCTGGGCGCGCACTTGGAGCGGAGCATTACTTCCATCCGCAATACGGCTTACAACCTTCAGCATCCTTCCAACCGACCCGGCGGCGGCTTTGGCGGAAAAGGCTTTGGCGGGGGAGGCTTCGGCGGCGGAGGCTTCCGCGGCGGAGGAGGCGGCTTCGGCGGCGGAAGCTTCGGCGGGCGCCATTAAAAAATAGTCCCGGCCGAAAACCGGATTGCTTTTTGTCGGAGCATAAGGTCTGATACAGCCGTGCGGCATTGCTTAGGGGAGAACTTCAATTGCAATTAAAACTTTTACAATATCCTTCGTTCTCCCTTGTTTTTCTTGACTATCGCTTTTTGCATTTGTTATAATTTGTTTGTCGTTTCTGATTTGAGACGTCATACAGGAGAAAATGCGATGCGGCTACTAGAGGATAAAATTCTCAGATACGGCAAAGTGTATCCGGGCAACGTGCTTAAGGTGGACAGTTTTTTGAACCATCAGGTAGACGTACCGCTCATTGCCGCCCTCGCACAAGAAATTTATCAACATTATAAAGACTGCGCTGTCACCAAAATTCTGACCATTGAGGCATCCGGAATACTTTTAGCGGGAATGACTGCGCAGCTTTTTCATGTTCCGATGCTGTTTGCAAAAAAGAGTGCCGCAAAAAATATGTCGGATGAAGTGTTTACCGCTAAGGTGCGTTCGTTTACCCATGGCAATGATTATACGATGGTTGTCAGCAAAGAATATCTTTGCAGGGATGACAAAGTCCTTATTGTGGATGATTTTCTTGCGGACGGCAATGCATTAAAGGGCCTGACGGAGATTGTCAAAGAGGCGGGCGCACAAACCGTCGGTGCGGGAATCGCAATCGAAAAAGGTTTTCAGAAAGGCGGAGACAGACTCCGCGAAGAAGGCCTCAGAATCTTCTCGCTGGCAATCATTGACTCCATGACAGAAGGGGGGATATCGTTCCGCTCCGATATTTAGATTCCCGAAGTCGGAGATTCATCTGGTATTCAGCCGAAAGGCAAAAAAATACGGAGGACAGTATGAAGAAAAAACTTTTAGCGATACTTTTAGTCATCGCAATTGTGGCTGCCTTAGCCATCACTCTCGCTGCATGTGATCCCAAAGACAACAGCATTGATCTTAAAGTCGGAGCTATCATGGTCGGCGATGAAACCGAAGGCTATACCGAAGCACATATGACAGGTATTGAAGCTGCGGTAGAAGCGATTAAGACAAAGACCGGCAAAAATGTAGAAATCGTCTGGAAAAAGATGATTCACGAAACAGCCGAATCCTGCGGAACAGCGATTCAAGAATTGATTTCCGCAGGCTGCACCTTAATCATTTCCAACAGCTATGGACATCAGTATTACATGTCCGAAGCGGCGATTGCCAATCCAAACGTGACCTTTATTGCGATGACCGGCGATTATGCTGCCATCACGCCTATCGCTCCCGACGGAACGGGCACCCCGATCACCAACTTCAAGAATGCTTTTACCAAAGTTTTTGAAGCCCGTTATGTGTCCGGCTATGTCGCAGGAAAGAAGCTTGCAGAACTGGTCGCGGCAGGTACGATTTCTCCTGAAGCGACTCCCAACAGCTATTCCGGAAGCAATATCAAACTGGGTTATGTCGGCGCATACAACTATGCGGAAGTCGTTTCGGGTTATACCGCTTTTTATCTTGGCGTCAAGTCCGTTGTTCCGAATGTGGTTATGGATGTCAAATATACCGGAAGCTGGTTTGATTTTGACAAAGAGAAGCAAGCCGCAGAGGCTCTGATTGCCTCCGGCTGCGTGATTATCGGACAGCATGCCGACTCCGAAGGCGCTCCTACCGCATGTGAAAACGCATTCAACAGCGGCAAGGTAGTTTACTCTGTCGGCTATAACGTAGACATGATGCAAGCCGCTCCTCATGCCGCGCTGACTTCGGCGACCAACAACTGGAATGTATATTATGAATATGCGTTTACCTGTGCGTTGAATGGTGAAGCGATTACTACGGATTGGGCGGAAGGTTACAGCCAGGACGCCGTAGGCATTACGGCAATCAACACTGCTGCATTCACTGCCGATCCGACAGCGGATGTCAATGAAATCATCAATCAATTAAAAGCGGGCACTCTCCATGTCTTTGATACCAGCAAGTTCACCGTAAACGGTCAGACCGTCACATCCGCTCTTTGCGACATGTCCAGACTGGACTTCTCCAACTGGCCCAATGTTGCCGTTATTTATAAAGGCGCCAATCAGGAAGCCATCCATGACGGATATTTTGATGAGTCTACTTACCGCTCTGCTCCGTATTTTGCGTTGAGAATCGACGGTATAACAGAACTTGCTTCATAAGGTTATCATTTTTGAACAACACGGACAGGGGTGCGCAAAAGCACCCCTTGTCGGGTTGTAAAAGGCAGCAAGGCATTTCAGCCAGAATCCTCACAAAAAAACATTGTCCGTCGGCAAAGCAATACGGCCCATGCCGTAAGCTTTTATTTTTATTCAGGATCGGGTCGCAGCATGGATTACGCAATAGAATTCAAACATGTAAGCAAGACATTCGGGAGTGTGGCAGCCAATCATGATGTCAGTTTCGGCATCCGAAAAGGCGAAATTCTCGCGCTGCTGGGCGAAAACGGCAGCGGAAAAACGACGCTCATGAATATGCTTGCAGGGATTTACTTCCCGGACAGCGGGAATATCATTGTCCATGGCAAAGAGGCGGTTATACGCTCCCCCAAGGACGCTTTTGATCTCGGCATCGGCATGATTCATCAGCACTTCAAACTGATTGATGTTTTTAATGCCGCAGAGAATACCGCATTGGGTCTGGATAAAAAGAAATTCAGATTTGACCTCAAAGCCGTCTCAAAGAGGATTCAGGAGATATGCAGGCAATACGGCTTTGTTGTCGACCCCGATAAAAAAGTATATAACATGTCCGTCAGCGAAAAGCAGACCTTGGAAATCGTCAAGCTGCTTTATCGCGGCGCGGACATTCTGATATTGGATGAACCCACTGCGGTCCTTACCCCGCAGGAGACGGACAAACTGTTTGCCGTGATACGCAATATGCGTAATGACGGCAAATCGATTATCATCATCACCCATAAACTTCATGAAGTGCTGGCTGTCTCGGACCGTATCGCTGTTCTTCGCAAAGGAGAGTATATCGATACTGTGGATACTGCAAAGGCAAACGAGCTGATGCTGACCGAGATGATGGTGGGACAAAAAGTTGTGCTGAACATAGACAGGCCGCCCGTAATCAATCCCGTCAGGCGTCTGGAAATAAAAAATCTGACCTGCCGGAATGCCGAAGGAAGAATATCTTTGGACAACGTATCCTTTGATGCTTACGGGGGTGAAATTCTCGGGATTGCCGGGATCTCCGGCAGTGGACAAAAAGAATTATTGGAAGCGATTGCCGGATTGAGAAAGACTCAGGATGGTGCAAGCATTCTTTATTTTCCGCCCGACGGTTCGTCAAAACAGCTGGTAGGCAAAACCCCCCGTGCCATCCGCGAGCTTGGCGTCGCATTGTCCTTTGTTCCCGAAGACAGGCTTGGCATGGGGTTGGTCGGGAATATGGGCATGGATGATAACATGATGCTCAAGAACTATAATAAATCGGGCTGGATTTTTACCCGCCGCAAGGCGCCGCGCGATCTTGCGCAGAGAATCATCAAAGAGCTGGAGGTTTCGACCCCCAGTGTCCAGACTCAGGTAAGAAAGCTTTCCGGAGGCAATGTCCAGAAGGTGCTTGTCGGACGCGAAATCGCCGATTCACCCACCGTGCTGATGACTGCGTATGCGGTAAGGGGCCTGGATATCAATACGTGCTATACCATTTACAGGCTGCTGAATGAACAGAAACAAAAGGGTGTATCGGTTATTTATGTGGGCGAAGACCTGGATGTCCTTATAGAACTGTGCGACAGAATACTGGTACTGTGCGCCGGACACCTGAACGGCATTGTCGACGCGCGAAAAACGACGAAAGAAGAGATCGGATTGCTGATGACCAATCTGAAACAGCCCGCGGCGGAGGCGAAGTCATGAAAACAAATACCTTAACAACGGAATATAAGAGAGAACCGGTTGCGCGTCTTGTCAAGCGCGATGATTCCGGCCCGCTGTATCGGATGCTTGTGCGCGTCGGAGCGATTGTCATTGCATTCTTTTGTATTGCGGGCTTTGTCGGGATCGTAACGGATTTTTCTTTTTCGAAGATTGTCGAACTGATTTTCGACGGCGTGATGGGCACAAAAATCACGACGGATTCCTGGTTGAAAGATGCGTCATTTTTGCTGCTGATCGGACTTGCGCTTGCGCCGGCATTCAAAATGAAGTTCTGGAATATCGGGGCGCAGGGGCAGGTGCTCGTTGGCGCGCTTATGACCGCAATCGCCATGGTCAACTTTTCTGCTGCGCTGGACAATGGTTCACTGATATTGGTTTCTTTTGTCCTCAGCATTCTTGCGGGCGGCATATGGGCATTAATTCCCGCCTTTTTCAAAATCAAACTGAACGCCAACGAAACGCTTTTTACATTGATGCTCAATTATATCGCCATTCAGCTTGTCGCAAGCTGCATCAATATGTGGAGAGGCCAGAACAGCGCGCTCGGCACTCTTAATCCTTCCACGCAGAGCGGTTATCTGCCCGACATGTTCGGCAATCCTTACGGCATCGTATTCTTTGCTGCCGTGCTTTTCATGGTGCTCATCTATATATATATGTACAAAACCAAGCACGGATATGAGATTTCGGTGGTGGGCGAATCCATCAATACCGCGCGGTATGCAGGAATCAATACAAAAAAGGTTATTCTGCGCACAATGTTCCTTTCAGGGGCGATCGCGGGTTTGTGCGGATTTATTTATGTTGCGGGCATCAACCATTCCATCGCGGCGAATACAGGCGGCAGCTATGGTTTTACCGCAATCATCGTTGCATGGGCATCAAAATTCAATCCGTTTGCAATGGCGGCGATATCCCTTCTGATTGTTTTTGTGGAAAAAGGCTCCGGCGGCATCATCAATGCCGAAAAGAGCCTCAACAACAGCATTATCTATATCAATGTCGCTATTTTCCTGCTGTTCCTGATCGGCTGTGAATTCTTTATTAATTATAAAATCGTGTTCAATTCGCGGATTGTCGCTTTGATCGCAAAATCAAAGGCGGACATTCAAAAAAAGCTGCCCAAAACATGTGCTTTCTTTGGCAAAACGGTTAATTTCTTCAAAAAACTGAATGCGAAGATACAAGACCGGTGCGACGAAATAGCTAATCATGCAGAGAGGTTGGTAAAGTCGGCGGCACTCCCCGTCAAAGATGCGATTCTTAAACAGAAAAACAAAATTGCAGCCAGATTGCCGCACAAAAGCAAAAAGATTTCTTCAAAAAAGGAGGCCGAGTGATTTATGGACAGCATTGTCTCTTGGGTAACAAGCGCGGTCATCTTCGGCACGGTCATGATGTATGGCGCTCTGGGAGAAATCCTGACAGAAAAGAGCGGGCATCTCAACCTTGGCGTCCCGGGGTTAATGTTTTTGGGCGGTTTTGCCGGCTTTGCAAGTGCATTTCTTTATGAAAAAAGCGGGCCGGAACCGAACCCCGTGCTGATGGCAATCCTGCCGCTTGCCTGCGGATTCACCGCAGCGGCATTGGGCGGATTGCTGTACAGCTTCTTTACCGTTACGCTGCGCGCCAATCAGAATGTCACAGGTCTTGCCCTGACTTTCTTCGGTGTCGGCGTGGGCGGATTCAGCGGGGTATATATTTTGCTTAAGGCAGGCTATAAATCCTATGCAAAAGCCGCGCTCACTTACGAAGTATTTTCAAAAAATCTGAATTCGTTGTACAATCTCGGTCCTGTGGGAGAAATGCTTCTTTCCTACGGTTTTATGACGTATGCCGCAATTGCATTGGCGATTTTTTTGCATTTCTTCCTGAAGAAAACCAGGGTCGGCCTGAATCTGCGTGCCATTGGCGAAAATCCCGCGACAGCGGACGCTGCAGGCGTCAATGTCACGTTCTATAAATATCTCTCGACCACCATCGGAGGTGGAATTTCCGGATTGGGCGGTTTGTTTTATTTTCTTGTATTCTGCAACGGAGGATGGATGACCAATAATAAAATTGAGGCGCTAGGCTGGCTTGCAATCGCACTTGTTATCTTTGCCACATGGAAGCCTGTCAATGTCATCTGGGGATCGTATCTGTTTGCCATGCTGTTTTGGCTGTATAATTATTTTCCGGATATCACCGGCATCACATTCAAGAACTGGCAAACGGACCTTGTCCAGACAATACCCTATATTTTTACCATCCTGGTATTAATCATCATCAGTTTCCGCAAGAAAAAGGAAAACCAGCCGCCTGCTTCTCTCGGATTATCGTATTTCAGAGAAGAACGGTAATCAATGTCCTCTTAAGCTGTTGACGTGCTCCGCTGACACAATTGCCGCATTCATGCGTCAGCGGAGTCTGTCCGTATGATTTAATTGAAATACTTTCTGAAATCCTTGATATTTTCGGTCAGGGACCTTATGTTCTGAGTAATTTCTGCAATTCGGTTGTTTGCATCGCTTCCCGGAGCAATCATCTCTTGCAGACGTCGGATTTCGCTTTCAAGGGTATGAATAAGGGATTGGCTGAACATCAGAGCTTCGTTTTTTTCACGATCATCGGTGGTTTTGTTCATGGCAGTTTCCTCCTTGCGTGCACAGAATCGGATAATGCATTTTATGCGGACAGAAGCAATCCGGTTAATCGATCATGAGGGGATTTTTCATAGTCCTTATTGACGAAAAACAAAATCTGGTTTATGATTCTATCATGATTACCGTAAGCTTACACGGAATGTACAGAACATTATCAAAAGAAACAAGCTTCGAATTTGAAGATGTCGGGACGATTGCCGAGTTATACTTGCTGCTGGAAAAGGCTACCGGAATATCCGTGCGGGAATGGAACAAGGCTGCTGTTATTGTAAACGGAACAACTATGGGTTCGCAGCCCGGCGCAAAACTGAATGGAGGCGACCGCATCGATTTATTTTCGGATGCGTCTGCTCCGCACCATGACGAAGCAAGCGGTTCTTCCGGAGAAATTAAAGGCATTGCCGATGTGCATATTGCTGTTGTCGGCGCGGGGGCGCTCGGAAGTTTTGCCGCCATCGGTCTTATGAGACTGGGTGTCCGGCATATCAGAATTATCGATAATGACGTATTTACGCATGAGAATTTGTCCAGGCATTATCTGTGCCGCCCTGGGATGCTCGGAAAATACAAAGCAGATATCTGTATAGAAGAACTTAGTCAGAACGCAGAGGGAGATTGGGAAGCCGTCAAGGCGTACATTAATGCAAAAAACGCGGATGTCCTTCTGTCGGGCGCGGATATTGTCTTTGATTGTGCGGACAACATCAAAACAAAACTTCTTTTGGAATCCTGTTGCATAAGGAAAGGTATCCCTTTGCTGCATGCAGGTGCAAACGGCAACTTCGGACAAGCTGCGGTCATTCATAAAAAACCCATCCTTGCATCGCTGTTCTTGAGAGAAACGAGGATTGTCAATGTTGTCGTTCTTCCTCAGGTCATGGCGGGCCTTCAACTCAATCTGTTTTTGAAATATATGCAAGGCACCTATGCGAAGGACAGACTTTATCTTGTCGATCTGGATACGATGGAAATCTCGAACATCAATTACTGATTGCCGTCTATGGCCAGAATGTTTTCATGTTGTTTGATTTTTTTACAAACGATTGCAAAAACGCAACTCCATGTTGTATAATGAATATGAGTTTATTGCGGAAGTAGTTCAACGGTAGAGCACCGCCTTCCCAAGGCGGCTGTTGCGGGTTCGAATCCCGTTTTCCGCTCCAAGTAAAGACTGTCTCCATGATGTCGTGAAGACAGTCTTTTTTTGCAGTCTATACAATCATCTGATTGGTTTTTAATTTTTCACGGATTTCACGATAAAGACGTGCCAGTTCCAAAATATACCTTTGTCTTCCGCTGTCGGTAAGGTTTGCAAGAATCCGATTGTCTGCCAAAAGACCGATTGCGGTGATATCGGCATCCTCATCCTGAATTGCCCGGATTCTGTCGCATAAAGTCCGGAGTTCCTCTTTGGTCAGGCTTGTATTGTTGACGGTATATCGGACGCCGGACAATCCCAGCTGATAAATTTTGCGTGCTTCCGCATAGTCATTCTGTTGCATACGCGCTTTTGCATTTTTAATGAGCATTTTGTATTCGCTTGTAGTTTTGTTGGACATATTTTTCTCCTTGCATAGGACAATTATAATGACAAGATATCTTTGTGCTACCGTATCGACAAAAAATTATAAAATATGTCCATCGCCGACAAAGTACGGCGAATAGTATTCAAATTGTATGAAGAAAAGAATTATACGGAAAAATATTTGTAAATTACTTGACAGTATTCATTTTTTTATATAGAATAAGTTTGTTCGTAAAAAAGGAGGTGATAATTATCATGTCGACGGTCTATGTAAAGGATAACGAAACTTTAGACAGTGCTATCCGCAGATGGAAGAAGAAGTGCGCAAACGACGGTATAATTGGTGACCTTCGCCGCAAAGAGGCTTACGAAAAACCCAGCGTGCGCCGCAAAAAGAAAATTGAAGCCGCTCGCAAACGGATGTATAAATGACATAGGATAACCGGGACGGACGTTCCGGTTTTTCGATTATGGAGCATTTTGCAGAGAAGAATCCTGGCTGATATTTCCAGATTGGTATTGACAAAGCATATTATGTTTTGTAATATTATATACATAAAAACATATTGAGGTGATAATAATGCGGAGACCTATTAATACAAATTTGCCGGTTGTTCCATATATGATGAATACTCCATATATGGGTGCCATGGGCTACTCCATGTTAAGACGGGGCGGATATATGAACGGAGTCAGCAATATGATGCAGGGAGGGTACTATGGAGGTTTTGGTTTTCCCGGCATGTACGGCGGCATGTACGGATATCCCTACATGGGTTTATATGGCAATATCCCGCTCAATAAAGAGACGCAGACCGATGCAATCAAATCATTGGATATCTACGGCAACCGCAACAAGCGTTATGTCGGTTACCTGAAGCGCTGGGAAACAGAGCTGACAGACTTCCGTACGGCTACCGTTGACCGCAATACGGGAGAAAAGTTTGTTCATACTCCTGTTATTTTCACAGAGAAATATCATACAGACTTCGAAATGATGCTCTATAAATGGATGGTAAGAACGATTGCGGTTCTTGCGGTTCTCCTGGTTATTGTTGGATTTGCGGCATTGAAGATTTTCAATATCCTGTAGCATATTTTTCGAATAAGCAATCGAGATTGCCGCCGTTTCCGTTGGAGCGGCGGTTTCCTTATAAAAATAAGGATGAAGTTTTTAAGGAAATTTGCTTTGGCATATCGAAACTATATATGAAATTCTTTGGATGCGCCTGGCGGCGGTTCGAATCATACGGAGAGAAAAATAGCAGTTTTTAACGAGAGCTGGCGGGAACGGCTCCTTGCAAATTCCGATATCGTAGAAATCCTCTCGCAATTCCTTTACCTCGAGAAAAGAGGCGGCAAGTATTGGGCTTGCTGTCCCTTTCATCATGAAAAGACGCCTTCTTTTGTCGTAAACGCACGCGAGCAATATTATCATTGCTTTGGATGCGGCGTCTCAGGCAATGTGATAACTTTCATCATGGAGCATGAGCGTATGGATTATGTCGAGGCGGTTGAATGGCTTGCCCGACGTGCGGGGATGGATCTGCCCGATGAAGAAACAGAAGAAGAAAAGAGAGCACGTATCCGGCGCGAAAAAATACTGGAAGTAATGAGGCTGGCTGCACGATTCTATTTTGATAATCTCCGGTCCCCCAACGGGAAAGCCGCTTCGGAATACATAAAGAAGAGAGGTCTTTCTGAGTCGACCGTCGTAGAATTCGGAATGGGCTATTCTCCGGATTTCCAATCGCTTCCCGATTACCTTATAAAAAAGGGATATGATTTGTCCACGCTGAAGGATGCTTGCCTTGTGTCGGATGCGGACGGAAGGATTTATGACTTTTTCGGCGAACGTTTGATTATCCCCATCATCAATGCAAAAGATCAGGTGATTGCCTTTGGCGGCAGAACGCTGGAAAAGGAGAAACAGCCCAAATATAAAAATTCTTCCAACACGGTGGTATTTGACAAGCGCAAAACGCTTTTTGGTATCAATCTCATCAAAAAACTTCAACAGCAGGAGACCGTATCCGATCTGATTCTTGTAGAAGGATACATGGACGTCATCAGTCTCCGGCAGGCAGGCATAAAAAACGCGGTTGCATCCATGGGCACCTCGCTGACGGTGGAGCAGTGCAAGGAATTAAGGAAATACACCAATACGGTTTATGTTTCTTATGATGGGGATGCTGCGGGACAGATGGCCACATGGCGAAGCCTGGAT
Organism: Clostridiales bacterium Firm_09; assembly: GCA_001604065.1. GTDB lineage: Bacteria > Bacillota > Clostridia > Christensenellales > DTU072 > Firm-09. The sequence continues at coordinate 75,543 of LVAO01000004.1, read as the reverse complement.
TTACTGGCGGCGGCAGGACTCGAGGTGCGGGTGTTGACCATGCCGGAAGGGTTGGATCCGGACGACACCGTGCGAAAAGAAGGATACGAAGGTTATATGCGATATAAAAGCGAGGCTTTGCCTTTGGTTGACTTCAAACTGCGGACACTCGCTTCCAAATATAATCTGCTGACCGCCGACGGTAAAAACAAGTTTGCAACGGCAGCGCTTGAGATTCTTGCAGCACTTGATCCGATAGCACGGGATGTTTATGTCAAAGAAGTATCCCGTTTGTCCGGTCTTGCTCCGGATACGATAAAAAATTCGCTGGAGGACGGCATGAACGTACGCGCACAATTGCCGCGCACGGCAGAACGTGCTGAGGAAGAGCCGCGGACGGAAATTAATGCAAGACTGATTTCGGCAAGGTACCTTCTTTCTGCGGTTTTTGCGGGCAAGGAGTTTGTCAAGGTTACGGATATCAAAGAAGAACATTTTGATTACGCACCGCACAAAGCAATCGGAGAGTATGTTCTTCGCTGTATCGCAAAACGCGAAAGGCCTCTCATCGGCGCATTGTACAATATTACAGACAACAAAGAAGAAATCGAGAAGGTGATCAACGCCGCCGCATCCGTACCTGCAGATGCGGAGCGTGAATATTATCAAAAATGCATCCGGATCCTGGAAAAAAGCGGATTGCAAAAAAGAAAAGCCGAACTGCTGGAAAAAATCCGTTTATCAACGGATCCGGAAGAAACAGAGTTATATAAAGAAGAATTACGCAAACTATTACGGAGGTAAAATATGCCCGACAAAGAAACGCGCATCAAAAATGAGATTGCTAAACTGGTCGAGATTTACAAAAACAGAGGACAGACGAGCGTCAATGAAGAAGAGCTTCTGAATAAAATAGACAAGCTGGATTTTGAACCCAATGATATTGAAGCGCTGTATAAATCCTTAAACGATGCCGGCATTACCGTCGATGAACAGAACTCATCCAAGAATGACCAGCTCATTCAAAAGATTATGAGCGAAGTCAATATCGATGATTCGGTAAAGATGTATCTGAAGGATATCGGTCGAGTCCCTCTGTTGTCTGCGGATGAAGAACTGGAACTGGCGAAATTGATGGGCGAAGGCGACGTCGAAGCAAAAAATAAATTGATTAACGCAAATCTGCGGCTTGTTGTCAGTATTGCCAAACGATATGTCGGCAGGGGCATGCAGTTTCTTGATCTGATTCAGGAAGGCAATCTGGGGCTCATGAAGGCCGTCGATAAATTTGATTATAAAAAGGGTTTCAAATTTTCAACATATGCAACATGGTGGATCCGTCAGGCAATCACACGCTCCATAGCCGACCAGGCGCGCACGATACGTATACCTGTCCACATGGTTGAAACCATCAATAAACTGGTCAAGGTATCGAGACTGCTGTTGCAAGAATACGGAAGGGAGCCGACGCAGGCAGAGATTGCAGAAAAGATGGGCATCAGTGAAGAAAGGGTAATCGAAATCCAGAAGATTGCTCAGGATCCGGTATCCCTCGAGACGCCGATCGGCGAAGAGGACGACAGCCACCTGGGAGATTTTATTGAGGATACCAATGTTACCGCGCCCATCGATGCCGCCGAGGCAAAAATGCTTAAAGAACAGGTGGAAGAAATCCTCAATACGCTTGCTCCGCGTGAGGCGATGGTGCTGATTCTCCGTTATGGATTGCGCGACAACCGTCCGCGCACGCTGGAAGAAGTGGGTAAAGTCTTCAACGTCACCCGTGAAAGAATCCGTCAGATAGAAGCGAAGGCACTCCGCCGTCTCAAGAACCCGAATAAAACAAAGAAGTTAAGGGATTTTTTGGATAAATGAGGCTGGATGCGAGATTGCAGGCGGTGCTTGACGAAGTATCGTGCCATACGCTTGCCGATATCGGATGCGATCACGGCAAACTTGCTGTCAGCGCATTGCTTGCAGGAAAAGCACAAAAGGTCATCGCTGTGGACATAAGCGCGTCGAGCTTGCAGAAGTGCCGCAGGCTTGGGGAACAATATCAGGTATCCTCATCGCTTGATTGCAGACAGGGAGACGGATTTCTTCCCTTAAGCGAAGACGAAGCCGATCTTGCAGTCATTGCGGGCATGGGAGGCAGAGAAATTGTCCGGATTCTTGGCTCAAAGCCTTTTTCAGGAAGGCTGCTGCTTGTCCCCCATCAGGATGCCGAAATCCTGAGAAGCTTTTTGAGCGGACGATACATTGTAAAAAAAGATTTTGTCGTCAATGTATCGGGTGTTTATTATTTCATCCTTTGTGCGCAGCGGGGCAGCGGTTTTGTTTATGAGCCTCAGGAATTATATTTCGGGCTCAATGTCCCGCAGACCGAGGCATGGCAAAAGATGGTCAAAGAAAAACGTGACTGCTTTGCTGCACTTATAGAAAAAAACAGGTTGGCGACGGGCGACATTATCCAAAAAAAGAAGGAGGCGGAAGAACTTTGCCGGAAGTACGGGATATCGTAGAAGCAATAGAACGATTTGCGCCGCCGGCCATTCAGGCAGACTATGACAACAGCGGTCTGTTGTACGGTGATCCGGATTGGAATGTGTCCGGCGTGCTTGTCACGCTGGATACCAATACGGATGTGATAGAAGAGGCTTTGCAGAAGGGATGCAATATGATTATTGAGCATCATCCGACGGTATTTTATCCTTTGAAGAAATTTGATTTGCGCTTGCCCCTTCATCGCGCGCTTTGCAGTGCAATAAAAAATGATATTGCGATTTACAGCGCGCACACAAGCGTCGATTTTGCCCCGGGCGGCCTCAATGACCGGTTTGCAGAGCTTCTGGGATGCGTCAATATCCGAACGTTTGACGGTATGTCGCTCACGGGGAGAATCGGAGAGCTTGTGCCGCCGATTCCTCAAAAAGAGATGGTCCGGAGGGTCGCCCGCATATTGAACGCGGACAACATCGATTCGGTGGGCGACCCGGACAGGCCGGTGCACTGTGTCGCGGTGATAAACGGCGCGGGCGGCGGAAAGGAGGAAGCACTGCTGGCGGCGCGTGCGGCAGGTGCAGATTTATTTATTACCTCAGAATTGAAATATCATGTCGTAAGGTTGGCAAAGGATATCGGTTATGGTATAATATCTGTCGGACATTATGAAAGCGAGCTGCCTTTTGCAGAGCTGATATCCGGCGTATTGTCCCGTGCCGGTTACGGTAATCATGTATTTCAAGCGGAGAGCCTAAAAAATCCCTATAATCACAGGAGTATGCAATGAACCTGGACAAGATACTGGAATATCAAAAAATCGACCAAGAGATTTACAGGCTGGAGCTGGATTTGTTCCGCAGCAAAGAAGCGGCGAGAATCAATAACGTCAAATCGCAGCTCGGCAACGTAGAAGCTGCTCTTCTCAGACTCAATAAAGAAACGGAGGACCTTTTTCGCGCAATAGAAGGTTTTGAACGTGAAATCAGCGCAGCTTTTCCCGATAAGAGCATAACGGACGGAGTAAATACTCTGGAAAAAATTGAAACGGCGGAACAGGCGCTCAATGCCTGTCTCGAAAACCTTTCAAATATCGAAAAAGAATCCAAAAAAATTTTTGATCGTCTGAATTCGATCAGCAAAGAAGCTTCCAAGCAGTATGATACCGGCATGTATCTCTCCGGAGAGCTGCGCAAAGCGAAGGAAGAATACGGTGCGCTTTATAACAAAATCAAAACCGAAAACAAAGATAATTTTGCGCGCCTCAATGAGCTGAATGCGGATATTGATCCTGCTCTTATGGCACGCTACAAAACGATACGCGACAACCGCAAAATGCCTGCGATTGTCGCGTATGTCAACGGAAATTGTTCTGCATGCGGCATCGATATTTCTATCGAAGTAGGAGAAAAATTAAAAAATCCCGGCGATATTGCAGAATGTCCCAGTTGCAGAAGACTGGTTTATCACAAGTAAAGGAATATCTTGAAGAAACCGTTCCATATAATATATCACCTGTGAGGTGATATTGAAATTTTCAAAAATGAACGGTTGCGGCAATGATTACGTTTTTGTATTTTTGCCGGAAAACAAGGTAACATCACCTTCAGAGCTTGCCAGAAGGGTGTCTGACAGACATTTTGGTATTGGTTCTGACGGTTTGGTGCTCATCGACAGTTCTCCTCTTGCAGATTGTTCGATGCGCATATTCAACGCAGATGGCAGCGAAGCCAATATGTGCGGGAACGCGCTCCGGTGTGTTGCAAAGTATGTATTTGACCGCGGTCTGACCGCCGGGCGGAAAGAAATAACGGTTTCTACTCTTGCGGGCGTCAAAACTGTGCGGCTGGATGTCGAAAACGGACGTGCTTCTGCGGCGACAGCGGATTTGGGGTGTCCGGAAATCATGAAGCTGTACGGTTCACGGCAGGTTGTTCGAAGCATTTCCGCCGGAGGGACGGCATACGAGATTACTCCGGTAGAAATAGGCAATCCCCACGCCGTACGCTTTGTTGGACATTTGTCAGAAAAAGAAATGCGCGCGGCAAAGGCAATTTCTAAAAGCGGGATATTTCCCGACGGGGTCAATGTCGAAATCGCCAAAGTCATTGACCGTGAGAACATCAAGGCGCGCGTATGGGAGCGCGGCTCGGGCGAAACACTTGCCTGCGGCACGGGCGCGGGAGCGATACTATATGCCGCTTTTTTGCGCGGGCTGACAGGCTCCGCAGCCAGAATTCAGCTTCCCGGCGGGACGCTGGAAGCCGAATATATCAAAGGAAGAATCTATATCCGCGGACCTGCAAATCTGACGTTTGAGGGTACGCTGTACGAATAAAAGGAATCATTATGGTCAAGCTGAATACAAATTTCCGCAACTTGAAAGAAAGCTATCTCTTTTCCGGTGTCGCCAGAAGAATCCGCGAATTCAAGGCGGCAAATCCTTCTGCAGATATCATCCGTTTGAGCATCGGAGATGTTACCAGACCGTTGACTGCGCCCGTAGTGGATGCATTGGTCAAAGCCAGCAAAGAGATGGGCGTGGCAGAAACGTTTCGTGGTTACGGCGATGAGCAGGGTTATGGCTTTCTGCAGCTAAAAATTAAAGAATATTATCAGAAAACAGCAAATGTAACGGTTGAGCAGGACGAAATTTTTATTTCGGACGGCGCCAAGAGCGACATCGGCAACTTTACGGATATGTTCGATACGGATAATATTGTTCTGGTGCCGGATCCGGTGTATCCTGTCTATGTGGACAGCAATCTGATGGATGGCAGGAAGATCGTATACATACAGGGCTGCGAAGCAAATGGCTTTCTTCCGCTTCCCGAAGAAAAAACACAAGCGGATATCATTTATCTTTGCTCTCCGAACAATCCTACCGGCGCGGTATACACAAGAGAACAACTGAAAGTATGGGTTGATTTCGCGCTCAAAAAAGGCGCGATTATCCTTTTTGACGCCGCGTATGAATCTTTTATAAGCGATTCTTCCTTGCCGCGGTCGATTTTTGAGGTGGAAGGCGCAAAAGATTGCGCCGTGGAGTTCTGTTCGCTTTCCAAGACAGCAGGTTTTACGGGCACCCGGTGCGGTTATACCGTTGTCCCCAAAAATATCGTGGTGGACGGTGTATCCCTCAACAGGATGTGGCTGAGACGCCAGACAACCAAATTCAACGGCACTTCTTATATTGTGCAGCGGGGTGCAGAGGCTGTATTCACATCCGAAGGCTATGCAAGCTGCAGGCAAAGCATCGCGTATTACATGGAAAATGCAAGGATGATCGCTTCCACACTGGATAAACTGGGCATCTGGCATACGGGCGGTGTGAATTCGCCGTATATCTGGCTCAGGTGCGGCATGGATTCGTGGGATTATTTTGATTATTTATTAAGAGAAGCAAATGTTGCGGGTACGCCCGGCAGCGGCTTCGGCAAATGCGGCGAAGGCTATTTCCGTTTGACCGCTTTCAACACTAAAGAACGTACGGCGGAAGCACTGGCACGCATCGCCGCATTATACAACAGATAAAAGGAGACACGTCAATGTCGGTAACGGTTTTAGTAGGCGCACAATATGGCGACGAGGGCAAAGGCAAGATAGTGGATTTTTTGTCCGAACAAATGGACATGGTGGTTCGTTTTCAAGGCGGTGACAACGCCGGACACACTGTGGTAAACGAACAAGGTTCTTTCAAGCTCCATCTTGTGCCCTGCGGCATCTTCAAAAAAGGCGGCAAAGCCTTTGTTGGCACAGGCATGGTTGTCAATCCTGATGAACTGCTCAGAGAGCTTGCGGAGATTGAGTCCCAGGGCGTCGGCACTTCGGGCTTATTCATTTCAAGCCGCGCGGTTATCCTGATGCCTTATCATATCGAGCTGGACAACCTATCCGAAAAAAGCGGAAGAACCAATATCGGCACGACTAAGAGAGGGATCGGATACGCCTACGCGGACAAAGCAAGACGCAATGCCTTGCGTTTTGAGGACCTTCTGGATCTGTCTTATTGCGAGAAGCGCATCAGAGCGGTTATGCCCACCGTCAATGCGGAGCTTGCGGCAAAGGGCGGCAGAGAATTTGCTGTCGAAGAAATTCTTGATAAAGCAAAATTCTGGGCAGAAAAGCTTGCGCACCGCATTGTTGAGCCCGTTTCCTTTGTCAATCAAGCAATTGATGAGGGCAAAAACCTGTTGTTTGAAGGGCAGCTCGGCGCTATGAAGGATATCGATCTGGGCATATATCCGTATGTGACTTCTTCAAATCCCGTTGCGGCATATGCGGCTGTTAGCGCGGGTTTTCCTGTCCGTAAAATAACAGAAATCGTTGGTGTCATGAAGGCGTTTTCGTCGGCTGTCGGAGACGGGCCCTTTCCTACCGAGATGGATCCGACGACGGCGGACGGATTCCGCGGCAAAGGGGACCAGATTGACGATGAGTTCGGCGCGCGCACAGGGCGAGCGAGAAGACTGGGATGGCTGGATTTGCCGGTAGTCCGCTATGCCGCCATCATCAATGGTTTTACTTCGATCGCATTATGCAAAATCGATAAACTGGACACTTATGACGAGATCAAGGTTTGCACTGCCTATAAGCTTGACGGAAAGGTCATAGATTATATGCCTTCCGCAAAGGATCTGTACAGAGTCGAGCCTGTATACGTGACCATGAAGGGTTGGAAGACATCCACCAGAGAGGTGCGCGAATATAAAAATCTTCCCGAAAATGCAAAAAAATATATAGAACTGATTGAAAGCGCAGCGGGAGTTCCGGTCAGATATATCGGCGTGGGTCCCGCAAGAAACGAAATCATTGTAAAATAATCGGATCAAAAAACGCAAACCTTTCATCGAAGAACTTTTAATGGACGAATATCGTGGGTCAAAAAAGAAGATCAATCTGCAGAATATCCGGACTTATCGCCATAGTGCTGTCTATGGCTTTAATGTCTTTTATTCTGTTAGGTTTGGTATCCTTGGCTACAGCTTCTGCCCGTATCCATGCCGATATTGAAGCGCAGGAACAAAGAATCGCAGAGCTGCGCGCGCATCCTGGCACACCGGTGGATGAGCAGAGTTTTGCCGGGTTTGATCTGAGTCTGTCAAATCAGATAAAATTCAATCAGGTTCAGAGTCTGATCACACACAACAGCTACAAAAAGAATATCACATGGGAGACGCGCACTTTTTTTTCGGCATTCTCTTTTATACGCAATATCAGGTCTTCCGAATACGAACATGACAATATGACCGCGCAATTCAACAACGGCATACGCGGTGTCGAACTGGATATTTCTTATGAAAACGGCAGGTTTCTGGTCTATCATATCAAGCCTGTGGATACCGGTTCCACCTGCCCCGACTGGGAGCTGGCGCTTGAAGAGATCAAAATCTGGTCGGACAATAATCCCGGGCATCTCCCGATCAGCGTTCTGGTGGAACTGAAAGACGCGTCAATGTCCTCCGACAGGCTGAGATTGTTGGACGATTCTGTGCGCCGGATCATGGGCGAGGACAAATTGATTACCCCGGCTTTGCTGATGGGCGACAATGATTCGCTTTCCAAGGTTGCCGCGAACAAGGACTGGATTCTGTTGTCCGAAGTGATGGGCAAGGTGATGTTCATTCTGCATCCGCATGAAGAAGCAACGGCAAATTATATACGTCTGGATCCTTCTTTGCGCTCCCTGTCCTTTGTACCGATGTTCAGCTATGATGATTTTGTCCTGCCCAGGCCGGATTTTGCTCCGCACTATCTTCTCATCAAAGAAGATAAGCTTGATATCGGGGCTGTCCGTCCGCTGGTTGCCGCGGGCTATATGGTGCGCGTCAGGATGGATGCTCCGCTCAGATATGCAGAGAACAACAAGAAGCTTGCCGTCGATACCGGAGCGCAACTGATTTCAACCGATTATGAGCCGGGCGTCATATTGCCCGAGGTGGATTATACGGGAGTTTTGACAGGGGGAAAAACATCCGTGCTCCAATCCCCATATGATTCCTATCATTAACACAGGCGGTGAAATGATGAACGCGGAGCAAAGAAGAAAAGAAATCATCGGCATTTTGTCAGCGTCAGATTGTCCCGTCAGCGCGTTCTTTCTTGCAGAGCGGCTGAATGTCAGCAGGCAGGTGATAGTGGGCGATATCGCTCTTTTGCGGACAGCGGGCGCAAATATCATAGCGACGCCGAGAGGGTATCTGCTCCAATCGCAAGAAAAAGGATTGCGGTGTTCTATTGCCTGCATTCACGATGCGGAAGGCATGCGGCAAGAATTGTTTGCCATTGTCGATAACGGCTGCAAAGTGATCGATGTGGTGGTGGAACATCCTGTCTATGGCCAGATAACCGGCATGCTGGAACTTGGCACCAGAACGGATGTAATACGTTTTCTTCAAAAATGCTCGCAGGCGCGTCCTCTTTCTTCATTAACGGGCGGGCTGCATTTTCATACCATTTTATGCCCGGACGAAGAAGCATGCATGCGCGTAAAATCTGCGCTGTCCGATCTGAATATTCTGCTTCCCGGCAGTTGACAACAGTAGAATTAATCTGTATAATTAGTTTACACATGTCAAGACACATGTCAACAAAGGAGAAGTCTGACGGAAAAATGCAGTGAGCTGCTTTTTGCAGGATCCGGCATTTTGGAAGAACGTGCCGCGTCTTTGCGGTACCTGAATGACATTTGATATTATGGCGTTTCAATTTTCAGATTGTAAAAAATTCCGTACTGTGTTAAACTTATCTATGTATATGCCGCGCGCGTGTACAAATATAGTTTACGGAGTTGTCTGATGAAAAATTTCTGGCGCAAGCCCAAAATATACAATGTCAATACGGTAGAGAGATATGCTTCCGGATTTCCCATGGAGCAGAACGGCAAATATAAAATACACAATCTGAATGGCAGTTGGAAGTTCCGTTTTTGTGACAGCGTCAAGCAGATTCCTGCGGGATTTGAGCAGCCCGGAGCAGAATTGCAGGGCTTTGTCAATCTGGATGTCCCTTCCGAATGGCAAATCAAAGGTTACGATATTCCCATTTATTCCAACATTGCCTACCCTTATGCGCTCTCCAGCGTATTTCTGCCTGCGGTGCCGCACGTGAAAAAGAACAAAAATTCCGTCGGTTGTTATGTACGGTATTTTAATGTCCCTTCGCTTCACGACAATATCCATATCAATTTTGCCGGCGTGAACAGTGCGGCGGAGGTATATGTCAACGGCCAATTTGTGGGATACAGCGAGGACAGCTTTGACGAGCAGGAATACGATATCACAAAGTATGTGAAGGAAGGTGAAAACAAGCTTGCCGTTATCGTCTACCGTTACTGCACCGGCAGCTATCTTGAGGATCAGGATATGTGGCGGCTTTCGGGTATTTTCAGGGATGTGACGCTGATATATAAACCCAGATTTGAGATAGCGGACATGTATTTTTACAGCGAGCTGTCCGATGATTATACGGAAGCAACGGTTCATGCCAGAATCAGGCTTGCTGCCCGCGGAAAATCGGTCCGAAACGGCAGGCTGCGGCTGACGCTGATTGCTCCGGACGGCAGCGAAACCGCCTCCCTTGTCTACAACGCCGGAACGGTGCAGAACGGAGAATCTCCGGAGCTGGACTTATCCTTTGCGGTTTCTTCACCGTCGCTATGGTCGCACGAGGCGCCCAATCTTTATAAAATTTATGCAGAAATTTCGGATGGCAACGAATTCATCGATAAACGGGTTACCAATTTCGGTTTTCGCAAGATAGAAATTGCGCCCATGACAGGGGATAAAGGTCCTTATATCCTTCTGAATGGCAAGCCTCTTAAATTCTGCGGCGTCAACCGTCATGATTTTCATCCGGAATACGGTCATGCCGTACCGGATGAACTGATTGAGAAGGATATCAGACTCTGCCGGATCAACAATGTGACCGCGATACGCACATCGCATTATCCGGGCAAAAAATCCTTTTACGATTTGTGTGACAAGTACGGCATTCTTGTGATGAGCGAAAACAATCTTGAAACGCATGGTCTTGCTTTTATGATCCCAAGAAACAGCCGATGCTGGACGGATCAGTGTGTTTACCGCATCCGCAATATGGTCAACACCTTCAAGAATCATCCTTGCATCGTCAGTTGGTCGTTGGGAAACGAAGCGGGAGAAGGCAAAGCCTATTTCGCAATGCGCGAAGCCGTCCTGAAGATTGACAGGACGCGGTTTATTCACTATGAGCCGTATCCCAAAGTGTCGGACGTGCTTTCGGAAATGTATACGTTGCAGGAAAAGATGGCAGATATCGGCGAAAACAAACCCATCACGCATTGCCGCGCGCTCTGGAAACCCTGGGGTACAAGGCTGATGCCCGAAGATTACAAAGACAAGCCTTTTATCCAATGCGAATATGCCCATGCAATGGGCAACAGTCTGGGTAATTTTTCGGATTATTGGGACAGCTTCAAAAAATACGACAGGCTTGCGGGCGGTTTTATCTGGGATTTTGCAGACCAAACGATTAAGGTTGTCAATAAGGATAATGTGACCGAATGGCGATACGGCGGCGATTTTGGCGACAAGCCTAACGCAGGCAACTTTGCCTTCAACGGGATTTTCCGGGGCGACAGAAGCCCCAATCCTTCGCTTTACGAAGTGCGCAAGCAATATCAGCAGGCCGATATTGCCTTGATTGACGGCAAAATAGCTTTTTTCAACCGTTATATGTTCACCGATCTCTCCGCTTTTGACTGCTGTCTGGAATTGATTTCGGACGGCATCACAATCGAGCACAAAAAGCTTGCGATGCCTGCTGTCGCACCCGGAAAAATGGGTTTTCTGGACATTCCTTTTGATTTCGCAAAACGCGCAGGCGAGCTGTCGCTCCTTGTCTCTCTGACGCTCAGGACGGATACGCTGTATGCGAAGGCGGGCCATGTCGTGGCTTATGAGCAGTGCATGCTTGTACGGTCGGATTTTTCTTTGCCGGAACCCAAAGGCGAAAGCAGTTTTTATAATTCTGATTTGGAAATCGTGGTCAGTTTCGGACCGTGCCGTGCGATTGTCGAAAAAAAGACGGGAGAGATTATCAGTCTGGACAAAAAAGGAGAAGAGAAACTCAAAGAACCGCTCCGTCTCTGTTTCCACCGCGCGACAATCGATAATGACAGAATGCCGCAGGTAAAGCTTCGCCTCGCAAAATGGTATATGGGTGTAGACCGGTATAAAAAAGCAATGCTTTCTCTTAAGCCCGTGCATTTTAACGCTTTCAAGGATCGCGATACGGTCAATGTGGCGATAGCCTGGAAGATGCCGCATGTCAGCGAGCTGAGAACGCTTTACAAATTCTACGGGGACGGACAGTTCGATGTCGAAATGACCGTCACACCCAAGAAAGAATTGGTCCGCTATGGTTTTACCTTTGCGCTGCGCGAAGGCATCGACGGCATGAGCTTCTATGGCAAAGGTCCTTTTGAAAATTACTGCGACAGGGCGACCGCAGCCGTTCTTAAAAAATATGAGGGTGTCGCGGAGGACTTTCTCCATGATTATCTGTATCCGCAGGAGAACGGCAACCATACCGAAATGAGGATGCTCAACGTGGGCGGATCGATAGAAATTCTTGCATTGGAGAAGCCCTTTGAGGCAAGTGTTCATCCGTATTCGCTGGAAATGCTGGATAACGCCAGGCATCTGCATGAACTCAAAAATCTGGATTATCTTACCGTCAACATCGACGGAAAACAGCGCGGCGTAGGAGGCGATATCCCGGCAATCGCGATGACAAAGCAACAATACAAAATACTGCCCCGCCGCGCGCATACGCTCAAATTCCGGATGGTCATAAAATAGCATGCAAGGACTTGTTTTAGAAGGCGGAGGCGCAAAGGGCGCATTTCATGTGGGCGCGCTCAAGGCGCTGTTCGAAAAAGGATACTGCTTTGAAGGCGTCATGGGCACTTCGATCGGGGCGGTTAACGGCGTGATGGTCGCGCAGGGGGACTTTCCTCTCCTGTATCAGTTATGGAACAACATGTCGCCTTCGGCTGCGCTCGGATTGGACGAATATTATCTGGCAAGGTTCCGCGAAAAAAAGACCGATGTCAGCGCGCTGAAATATATCTGGAGCGAATTGAAACGTGTCGTATCCGAAAAAGGCCTGTCCACGGATAAGTTTGTCAGTCTGTTGAACCAATACATCAATGAGGACAAGCTGCGCGCTTCGCCGTGTGAGTTCGGTATTGTGACCGTCGACATCAGCGATGGCTGGACGCCGATCGAAATCTTCAAAGAAGATATGCCGCCTGGAACCGTCAAAGATTATGTGATAGCAAGCGCCTATTTTCCCGCTTTCCGTAGAGAACCTATCAACGGTAAAAAATATATGGACGGCGGAATCTATGACAATCTGCCCATCAACCCTTTGATCCGCAAGGGTTTTGACAATATAATAGCGCTGCGCACCATGAGTTCTATGCCGCACCGCAAGGTGATCGACCAGAGTGTGAAAATCACGTATATCAACCCTTCGGAACCGCTCGGCAAGACGCTGGATTTCTCCACGGACCATATTCAATACAATATGCGCCTGGGCTATTATGACTGCCTGCGCCGGTTGGAGAGGCTTGACGGGATGCGGTACTATCTGTATCCGGCGGATGACCGTGAAGTGCTTGCGGCGCTTGAGAAACAGGATTATACGGTATTTTCGGCGCTGTCGGCAATCCTCGGCATCAACGGAACCAAGCGCGAAATTCTTCTTGCGCTTGCGAAAGCAGTCGGAAATGCGGATACGAATCTTGCCGATGTATTCTTAAAATGGCTTGAGCCTTATGCCGAAATTTACGGCGTAGAGCGGTTCCGCCTGTACAAGTTTTCGGATTTCTTCAAAGCGCTGTGCCTTCAGGCGGCCAATACGGACGGAGAAGCAATCAAGGACAAAAAGAATCTGACACAGAAAAATCTGTTTCAGGCAATCAATAATATCCATACATAACATAAAAGGAGACTCAGCGTGAACGGACAGTCAGTAAGAGAAAAGGCTTTGTACAAACAGTACGTAAAAAAGAACATGCAGAATTCCGAAGAGAAGGGCTTGATGCCGGCAGAGCCGCAGAACTCGCCAAAAAAATCCAATATCGTTGCAAGGCTGGCCAAGCGTTGGTTTATCGACGCCTTTACGGGCATGGCGCTGGGATTGTTTGCTACGCTGATTGCGGGCACCATCCTTGTGCAGATTGGTAAGCTGGTCGGTGAAGCTGCTCCGATCGGAAAATTTATCATTATGGTGGGCAAGGTTGCCCAGGTCCTGATGGGTGCAGGCATCGGTGCAGGCATCGCTTATATGCTCAAAGCGGACAAACTGACCATCTTCAGCTGCATGGCGGCAGGCTTCATCGGCGCAAAAGGCAACATGTTTGCCGAGATTAATCTTGCAGCCATCGGCAATCCCGTAAGCGCTTATGTCGCAGCGCTTGTCGTATGCGAAATCTGCACGCTCATTTCCGGCAGAACGGGATTGGATATTGTTGTGATTCCGCTGACCGCAATGCTGCTGTCCGGTCTGCTGATTTATTTTGTTACACCGTATGTAAATAAAGCGATTGTTCTGCTTTCGGATGGCATTGCCTCTTCCATGCAGTGGAACCCTTTTGTGATGGGCATCGTCATTGCCGTCGTGATGGGCCTGATACTGACAATGCCGACGTCCAGTGCGGCCATCTGGGTATCGATTGCCCTTGCCAACCAGGATAATCCGATGCTTCTTCTGGCGGGCGGCGCATCCGTAGTCGGCTGCGCGGCGCAGATGGTCGGTTTTGCCGTATCCAGTTACAGGGAAAACGGCGTTGCGGGTCTTATTGCGCAAGGTTTGGGTACCAGCATGCTGCAAATCCCAAATATCATGAGAAACCCTGCGATATTGATTCCTCCGACGGTCGCCTCTGCGGTGGTGGGTCCTCTCGCGACGGTAGTTTTCAAGCTGAAATGCAATGCCAGCGGAGGCGGTATGGGAACCTCCGGTCTGGTAGGTGTGTTCGGCGCAATAGAAGCGACAACGGATTTAAGCTGGTGGATGCTTGCGCTCGCCATTTTCCTGCTTATGTTTGTCATTCCTGCAATCATTTCACTTGCCTTATCCGAACTGTTGCGCAAAATCGGATGGATCCGACCCGGAGACATGAAACTTGAATTAAAAGCAAAGAAGACCAAATCATGACAAAAATCATTCTTCTGGACAGCAACAGCCTGATCAACCGGGCATTCTACGCCATCCCGCCGATGACAACGCGGGACGGGCAATATACCAATGCCGTATACGGTTATTTGTCCATGCTGGCCAGACTGATAAGCGAGCACAGACCCACTCATATCGGCGCGGCATTTGACCTTAGGGCGCCCACTTTCCGTCACGGCATGTATGACGGGTACAAAGCGACGCGCAAGCCGATGCCGGAAGAACTTGCGTCGCAGGTCGGCATTCTGAAAACAATCCTGAAAGCAATGAACATCAGGATTCTTGAAAAAGAAGGCTATGAGGCGGATGATATCATCGGCACGTTCGGCAAGCGTTTTGATTGCGATACAATAATCGTGAGCGGCGACAGGGACGTTCTGCAGCTGGTTGACCATAATACGGTTGTATTTCACACCAGACGCGGCGTGACCGATATCAAAGTATACAATCTTGAATCTTTGGCGGAAGAGAATCTGACTCCGCAAAAGATTATTGAATACAAATCACTGGCGGGCGACAGTTCGGACAACATACCGGGCTGTCCCGGTGTCGGAGAAAAAACCGCGCTTGCGCTTCTCGAACAGTTCGGGTCCGTGGACAATCTCTATGCTCATATCGAAGAAATCAAGGGCCGGCTCAAGGATAAGCTTCTCCAAAACAAAGAGTTGGTTTATCTTTCCGGACGGCTTGCGACCATCAATACCAATGTGCCGCTTGATTGCGGGTTGGAAGAGCTGGCTTTCGGCAACGAATACAACGAGGATTTTTTTGCGCTTCTGGCGCGCTATGAGTTCCGTTCTCTTGCAGAACGCTTCCGTAAATCGGGCAAAGATGCCGCACCCAAGGCGCAGATCCTCTCCGGACAAGCTTTGCCGGAAGATGCATCGCCCGTTGCTTGCAACGGCAAGCCTTTTGCGGCAAACCGTGTGAAAATCAACAGCATGGATGAGCTGAAAGCAATACTGGGCAATAAAATAGATAAGATTTCTCTTGAAATCGGTTCGGACATCCGCTTTGCATTGAACGAAGGAACAGAATATTTTATTGAACCCGCCCAGAGTCTGTTGGATCCGGGGATCAATTCTGATGAAGCTGTATGCTGTTTCAGATCTGTCATGGAGAGCGATGCGCAGAAAATCGTATTTGATGTCAAGGCCTTGATGCACAGGTTTGCCGCATACGGCATAGAAATCCGGCCTCCCTATGAGGATCTGCTTATCAAATATTACCTTATTGATGTCAATCGCGTGCCGGCGAGCCTGACGGAACTTGCTTCCGGCTTCGGCGGCAGCGAGGTATGCACCGCGGCTGCGTTCCGTCTGAATGAAACGGCGGATGAAAAATTAAAGGAATGGTCATTGACGGATTTGTACGCAAAAATCGAGCTTCCGCTTGTCAGCGTGCTGTTTGATATGGAGAATGCCGGTTTCATGATCGACGAAACCGTTCTCCGCGAGCTGAGCGACCGATACACGGAAGAGCTGAATCTGCTTCAGAAAAAAATCTTTGCCATGGCGGGAGAGGTTTTCAACATCAATTCACCGCAGCAGCTTTCGGTTATTCTTTTTGATAAACTGGGGCTCAGACCGGCAGGAATGACCAAGGGGAAGACAGGCTATTCTGTCGCAGCCGGCGTTCTTGAAGAGCTGGAACATCCCATAGTGGAAGAGATACTGAAGTACCGCATGTTTTCCAAGCTGATGTCCACCTACATCAACGGCATGCGCGCCGTCCGCGACCCCAAGAGCGGCAGGGTGCATACGGTCTTCCGCCAATGTCTGACGGCAACAGGGAGGCTTTCTTCCAACGAACCCAATCTCCAGAATATTCCCATCCGGAACGAAGAGGGGCGGAATATACGCAGAATGTTTGTTCCGTCGCCCGGCAACCTGCTGGTAAGCGCGGATTATTCACAAATCGAACTCCGGCTTCTCGCGCATTTTTCAGGGGATCCGGAGCTTCTCAAAGCGTACAACGAGAACATCGACATCCATACCTTGACTGCATCCAGAATCTTTGATATTCCCCTCAATGAAGTCACCAGGGTGCAGAGACGAGACGCAAAAGCGGTCAATTTCGGCATCATATATGGCATAAGCGGATTCGGTTTGGCAAGAAATACCGGAATTTCGAATTATGAAGCGCGCCAGTTTATCACAAAATATTTTCTGACCTATCCCGATGTCAAAAAATATATGGATACAAACGTTGCGTTCGCCAAAGAAAAGGGCTACATCCGCACGCTTGCAGGACGGCTGCGCTTCTTCCCGGAACTGAAGTCGCCCAACCGCAATATCAGAAGCTTCGGCGAACGCGCCGCGATGAATATGCCCTTGCAGGGTTCGGCATCCGATATCATCAAAATCGCCATGCTGAACGTGCACAAGGCGCTTGCGGAAGGCGGTTATAAGGCGAAGCTTATCCTGCAGGTGCATGATGAATTAGTTCTTGATGCGCCGGAACAAGAGGTTCCCGAAGTCAAAAAACTGTTGGTCGAATGTATGCAGAACGCGGTCAGGCTTCAGGTTCCGCTGATAGCGGAGGCGAAAAGCGGCAAGGATTGGTATTCCGTAGAATGATCATTGCAGTGTGCGGAGGAATCGGCAGCGGCAAGTCCGCTGTTTCCAAAAGACTCAATATGTTGGGTTATACCGTGATTGACGCGGATGCGGTCAACCGCGGACTTCTTCGCGATTCAGAATATCTTAAAAAGCTCCAAAATGCCTTCCCGGATTGTTTTGATAAGGATGGCATATTGAATAAAGATGAACTGAAAAAGCGGATTTTTACGGACGCACGGAGCAGAGAAAGATTGAATGCGTTGGCGCATCCGGAGATCGGCGCGCGCATCGGACGTTCTGTGCGGGAGGCAGGCGGGACGGTGTTTGTCGAGATCCCTCTTCTTATGGAGAACAAGCTGGGAGACGCTTTGCGGTTTGACCGCATATGGGCTGTCGTTGCGCCGCGGGAACTACGTCTTGCGCGCATATGCGCCCGGGACGGCGTGGACAGAGCATTGGCAGAAAAAATGCTTGACGCGCAGCGCGGCGAAGAGGAAGCGGAGAAGCGCGCGGATGCCGTCATAATAAATAACGGTTCATTGAGCGATTTATATTGCCAGGTCGATATGCTGGCCGAGGGGCTGTCCCATGGCGGAGAGTAAGGACAGAATCATTCTTCATTGCGACGCCAACAATTTTTATGCCTCGGTAGAGGCCGTACTCAATCCCGCGCTGAAAGGCAAGGCTATCGCCGTCTGCGGAAATCCCGAAAAACGGCACGGCATTGTGCTTGCAAAAAGCATGCTTGCCAAACAGGCAGGCATCAGAACCGGCGATGCTGTCTGGCAGGCGCAGCAGAAGTGCCCCGGACTGATTCTTGTGCCGCCTACGTTTTCGGAATATGTCCGATACAGCGAAATTCTGCACGATATTTATATCTCTTTTTCTCCGGACGTGGAGAGCTTTGGTCTGGACGAGTGCTGGATTGATTTGACCGGTTGCAAAAAACTTTGGGGAAGCGGAGAGCAGGCTGCTTACGAAATCAAAGAGAAAGTCAAAACGGAAACCGGCCTGACGATCTCTGTCGGCGTGTCTTTTAATAAAGTATTCGCCAAGCTCGGCAGCGATCTCAAAAAACCGGATGCCGTCACTGTCATCAGCCGTGAAAATTATAAATATGTTGTATGGCCGCTGCCTGCGGAAGAGATGATTTATGTCGGGCACAGTACGGCAGAAAAACTTGCGCGGCTCAATATCCATACCATAGGCGATCTTGCGATGGCGTCACCGGAGCTGATGGAAAGGAAGTTCGGCAAGGTGGGACTTAAGCTTCGCGAGTCCGCGCGTGGAGAGGATACCGAACCTGTAAAATGCTATACAGAACGGCATATCCCCAAAAGCATCGGCAACGGTACGACGACACCCGCCGATGTCACCAATCTCGATGATGCCGCAAGCGTCATTTTTGCACTTTGCGAAATGATCGGATTCCGTCTGCGTCAGGCAAATATGGTTGCAGAAGGTGTTTCCGTCAATATGCGCAGCGTTCACCTGGACAGCTTTTCGCGGCAATGCCGGCTCCCGATTCCCACGGACTCCGCTTATATCATCGCGACCGCCGCTCTGGAACTGCTTAAAGCCAATTATGATTTTGCCTGCGAGCCGCCGCTCCGCACGATTACCGTATCGTCTTTTGGGCTGAAGCCCGCGGGAAGCTATGTGCAGACCAGCCTGTTTGACGAAGATCCCGGCAAAAATGCCCGGCTGGAAGGGCATGTGGATATTCTTCGCAAGAAATACGGCTTCGGTGTTCTTCGCCGCGGCATCAATATCGATACCATTTTCACCTGCGACGACAGGGAGGCGGAGGATGAATTTCTGCCTTTCAACAAGAATATGAAAAATCTGAATCAGGAATGAAGAATCGATATTCCTTTGTCGCACCTGCCATGAAGCATTCCGGCATAGGGCATTTTATACAAGATTATCCGGGAGAGCACGGATGACAAAATAGGTTGTCAGACCAACGGCAAGTCCCGCGAGGGTGCCGGTAAAAATAAGATAGGGGGCATAGCCGAATACAATCGCCGTCCCGGTCATCAACGCCGCAACGCAGAGCTGGGACAGATTATGGACGAGGGAACTTATCGTACTGATGAGCGGCAGCCCAAGTTTTTTTGTGCAGGCAAGCGAAGCGGATACGCCGAGAGACAGAATCGCGGAAGGAAGAGAGTATGCGATCATGACGGGATTGCCAACAAAAAGCGGAACCAATACGGATTTGAGCGCGGCGATAAGAAATGCTTCACGAGGCCCAAACACGATGAGCGCGAACAGAAGGACAATGTTGGAGAATCCGATGCGCAAAAAGGGAAGTACCGGAATGACAGGGGGCAGGAGGCTTTCTACGATGCCGATGATGAGCGCGGCGGACAAGGTAATTCCGGTGCTGGCCAGTTTTTTGACATTGAAAACCGGTTTTTGATTTTTCATGTCTGGGACCTCCCGGTTACCGCGTCATATTCTGTTTTGCCGCGTATCACGACAACAAATTTATTGGGCGCGCAGATGATGCGTTCGCCCGCTTTTGAAATATATCCCATATGCACGCAAAGCTGGTCGGGACAATCGCTTTCTGCAACGGCGACCGCGCCGGAAAGAATATGTACGGTTATACCGCAGTCGTACGCAATCGTTCTTTCTTCGTCCAGAGGGTAGGAGCCGACAAGCTCGCCCTCAATATAAATTTCTGCCCGCTCTCCTGCCGGACGGTCGGCATAAACATACGCCGCCGCACCCGATGCGGCAAGCAGAAGAAGGACAAGCAAAACAATGTCCAGCCGCGAAAAAGGTCCGGAGTGTTTGTAATGCGGCAGAAGACTTTTGCCGTCAGATCGCTTGTCTCGGTTCAAGGATGTCAAAATGGACGTCTCCTATGACGCAATAGGTATCTTCGGTAAGGATGAGGGCAGAATAGCCGAGGCTCTCTGTTTCGTCGCGAAGCGCCGCGCCTTCAAGGAACAAAAGGGTGGACAATGCATCGCACAGCCAGGCTTCGGCGCCGACAACGGTAACGCTGATAATCGGATTGTCGGCATGAAGTCCGGCAGGATAGCCGCTTGTATCCAGAATATGAGAATACCTTGTGCCATTATAAATATAATACCGCTCGTAGTCGCCGCTGGTGGCAGTCGCACCGTTGTCGAGAATAAAAGATGCCGCGTATCCCGAGCCGCGCGGAGAGGTGACGGCAACAGAAATTCTTCTGTCGGTTTTGAGTGTGCCGCCGATGTTGACGACATAATTTTTTTCTGCGGTCTGCGCTGCAAGGTCGGCGGCATATCCTTTTGCAATCGCGCCGAAATCAAGTTTTGCGCCGCCATTCCGTTTTGTGATGGTATTCGTCCGTTCATCAAAGGAGAAATTTTCGGCCTTGCACAAAGGCAATAAACTTGCGACGGCGTCCTCCTCCGGTATGGACTCCGGATGCATGGTAAAGGTATCCGGAGAAAATTTCCATAATTCAACAAGCGGGAAGATGAACGGATTGAAGGAAGGATGCGCCTGATGCAATGCAAGGCTTCTTGTATAAAGCAAAGCAAAATCTTCTCCGACATGGACGGGCACGCCCGCAGGAGCCGCATTGACTTTGGCGACATCGCTGTCTGCGACACTGGTGGAAAGAAGGCTCTCCAGACGCTCCAGAAGCTTCTCGATTTCTTTGGCTTTTTTTGCCGCACCCGAGCTGTTTATTTCGATGCAGCAGTCTGTATTGAAAAAAACGTTTTCTGTACGCGCGGCACATCCGGACAGCGCAACCGCCGTCCATAGGCATAAGAGGAGAATGAACGGTACGCTTTTATTAACCTTATGACGCAGCGGGGGCATCCGGACGCTCCTTCCCGACGAAGCAGATGCCGATGGTGCCGGGGCCGCAATGCGCGCCGATGACCGGTCCGATATCCTGCAGCCAGATTTCTGCCTGCGGCAGACCAGCCTTAAGTTTTTCTTTGATGCGTTCTGCATCGCTCGGACAGTCGGCATGAAGGACGACGATCGGGTATTCGTCAAGCATATCGGCTTCGGCAAGAACCTGATCGGTCACTTTTGCAATCGCCTTGTTCCTGCCGGGTACCTTGTCGGCGGGAATAAGCGTGCCTTTTTTTGTCAGTTTGATAATGGGTTTGATATTCAGGATGCCGCCGATGAGCGCCGACATTGCGGACAGACGTCCGCCGCGTTTGAGATACTGAAGGTCATCGACAATGACAAAAGTATTGACTTTATAAATCAGATGATCAAGGTAGGCGCAGATTTCTTCTACGGATTTGCCGGCATTGAACATCTTTGCCGCGGCAATGACAGACAGTCCGGCACCCATGCTGATGCCCTTGGTATCATAGCGTGTGAATTTGACGCCGGGATATTTTGCGGACAATTCTTTGACTGCCATATCCATATATTTGAAAGTGCCGCTCATTTCGGAAGAAAAGCTGACATAAAAAATATCTTCCCCTTTTTGATAATAAGGCTCAAAATATTTCTTGTAGTCCTCGGGATTCAAGGCGGAAGTGATGGCGATGTTTCCTTCCCGCATCAGACGGAAAAATTCTTTGGAGTCATAATTGCGTCCGAAATCATAAAAATATTCCTTTCCGCAGATTGTGTATGGCATCAGAATGATGTTTTTGAGTCCGAGCTCGTCGGCTTTGTCGTACCAGAGCTCACTGTCGGTATCGCAGAAAAATACGGTCATAGTTTTTCTCCTTTTTAATTTTTTATTTATAATTCAGGCGTCCTTCTGCATTTTTGTGCGCAGGACCTTTTTTTGTTTTTCGATGGTTGCAATGAGATCGGCAAGCACCTTTGCGGGCGAAAGCCACCAGTCTCTGGACCAGACGCGAACAATCTTCCAGCCGCGTATTTCGAAGAATTTGAAGCGGTACACGTCGCGCTCCAATACGCTTTCGCTGTTATGAAACGCCTGATAATCGCACTCTATGCCCAAAACATATCGGCCGAGCTCTTTGTCATAAATGCCTAATGAAAGCTTGTAATCCGTATTGCCCAGATTGATATCGACTTCATAGCCTGCTTTTTCCAGCGCCGCTTTGATCTGCTGTTCGTAGGCGCCGACAGGATCGATCTCGCAGTTTCTGGAATGCATGGAGAGCAATAATTGTCTTATTTCTGCGGTGTTGTTTTCTGAAACTGCGCGTGCATACTGGAGATATTTGCGAAGAAGTTTGGGGCCGTTGTTTTTGGTGGTTTCGGCTTTGTCCAGCTCTTCCGGCTCGATGCTGGTAATCACATAAATTTTCTTCTTTGCACGGGTGATGGCGACATTCAGACGGTTTTCGCCGCCTTCCACCGAAAGGGAACCGTACTGGGCGACGATGCGGTCATTTTCATTTTTGGCATAGCCGATGCTGAAAATGATGATGTCGCGCTCCTCGCCCTGAACGTTCTCCAGATTTTTTACAAACAAACCGATGTTTTCGCCGTTTACGATGCGGTTCTTTTCGTTTTCAAGCTGCCTTGCGAAGGTTTTGTTGTGCGCGCATTCTTCGTCCAGAAGGTCTTCGATATATTCTTTTTGCTCGACGTTGAAGGTGACAATGCCAATGCTTTCACCCTCCGTGCGTTCGCGAAAAATGGTGCGCAGCAGTTTGATGACGGTTACGGCCTCTTCGTGATTGTGCCGGTTCTGCCATATTCCGCGCACCTTGATGCGCTCAATGGGGGCTTTTTCAAAATTCTTTGAAATGTTGGGTGCAATCTGCAGCCTGTTCTCATAAAAAGCGGCATTGCTGAAGTCAATCAGCTCCACATAATTGCTCCGGTAATGATAGGAGAGATACACCGGATAATATCTCGCCGCCGCAAGATCCAGAAGGCTCTCGACTTCAAGAGCCGCCTGTGTGGACAGGTCCATGCCGTTATTGGCAAGGCTGTCGTCCCCAAAATAGCGCCTGACAAAGCCTGCAGTGGGGCGGAGCTGCTTGTTGTCGCCGGCGACCACAACTTTTTGGGCACGGTAAATGGCGGGAATGGCGGACTCGATGAATATCTGGCTTGCCTCGTCAAAGACAACCAGATCAAAAAGACCGGTTTTGAGCGGCAGTATGGTGCTGACAACCTCCGGACTGAGCAGCCAGCAGGGGAAGAGGCGCATGAGGTAATTGTCAAAAAGCTCAAACATGACGCGGATGGGCTTCAGTCCGCGCTGTTTCTGGATTTCGTAAAGATAATCCTTGGCATCGGGAGAGGTCCGGAAATACTCTGCATATTCGCGTGAAAAGCTGTCCATGGCGAGGCTTCTGGACAGCTCGCGCTTGTCGGCCTGCAATGCGGAGATGCGATTTCTGAGGTCGTCAAAAACAACGGTCTTTGCAAGCAATTTGTCCGCAGTACCGTCATCGGTAACGATTTCGTGATAAATTCGTATCGGCATGATTTTTTCAAGCACAATGCGGAAGCCTTCGGCGGTTCCGTCGGAATTTGCGTAGGCAAAATCCAGCAGCTCCCGTATCTGCGGAGAAAGGCTGAGAATTTCTGTATTCAGATCGCGCACTGCGACATAGTTGTCCAAAGCGTCAAGCAGCTTGCGGAGAAAATTGGCATTGCCGTTGATCAGTCCTCCGATTGCCAGCGCATAACCCTTCTGGTCCAGGACGGAAGAAAGAAGCTTATAATCGGACTCGTAGTTCTCCAGGGCTTCTTTGCCGATATGGAGGTCGATTTTGACATTTTCACGATAGTTTTCGTATCGGATGCGTAAAAACGGATACAGAGGCCAAAGGAGGGGGAACGCCGATGCTTGCAGAAGGGCGGAAAGCGTGGGGTGCTCCATCCTGGTGACAATGTCGGCGACACGTCTGATTGAAGCACGATCGGCAACGGCTTGTTCAAGATAAAAGGTGGTCAGATAACGGCTGTAAGGATAACGCGCAGTGTTGAACGGCACAAGCTCTTTTTTGAGAAGATCGGCAAGGAAGACCTTTGCCTGTTTTAGCTTATGAAGATCTATGTCGGGAAGGATGTGAACGATCATCTCGTTTTCTTTGACGAGATTCAGATGGCGCAGATACAGAATATCAAGCTGCTTGTCCTTGATGAGCCGGATATCTTCTTTCAGTTCGGGATAACGCCGCCGCAGAATGCCGGTGCGCTTCATTTTTTCATACAGCTTGTAGTCATCGCTTTCGCGGCCGATATTGTAGCTTGCCGCATACATTTCCTGCAATGTCAGTCCGAAAGGTCTTTCTGTAAACAAAGCGTCGCTGATGGACTGGAGTACGGCAATTTCGCGGTTGATATCGATTTCGACATTTTTGTGACGGCGGCTGGTTTCGTCATAATCCGTGGAAGCGCTTTTTACATGCATTGTGCGCAGGCGCTCGAAAAAGGCAAGTTTCTCCTTTTCCGGATCCGGTATCAGCATTGCTTTATCGTTCAATCGGCCGAGACGGTTGAAAACGACATCCAGCGCAGCGCGTTTCTGGCTTACAACGAGCACGCGTTTGTTTTTGCAAAGCGCGTCGCTGATGATATTGACAATCGTTTGGGATTTGCCCGTGCCGGGAGGCCCGTAAATGACGATATTATCTTTTTTTGCTATCTGGGCCAGCGCGCCTTCCTGCGCGAAATCCAGATCATTTATCTCATAAAAACTGTCGTTTTGCGGTGTTTTTCTGGTTCGTAAAAAGAGTTTCTTGAGCGGTGCGGGATTTTCCTGCGGTCTGCCGGAAAGAAGGGCCTGAATGGACGGAGTGGAAAGATTGTCCTTCTCCAAAGCCAGATAATCGTTGTAAATCGAATTGGCAAGCGGAAACCGCCCCAGGACCGCCATATTTTTTACTTCGAATATTTCTGACGGGAAGCTGAGAGGCTGCTCAAAATGCATCAGAGTCTTTCTTTTCTGGATGTTCAGCCTGAAGCCGTTTTTCTGCAGGTATTCGGCAACGTCCCAGACGGTAGAAAAGGCGTCCTCCGCAAGAGGATCGAATTCTTGAATCAGTTTGTCTACCGCAAGATTCTTCTCTTTGGAATAGGCAAGAATGAATGCCTTGTTGAGCATGACCGGCTGGTTGGGAACCAGCCTGATTTCGGCTTCGTCCGCTCCGATTTCCAGCATGGCAGGAAACAACATGAGAGGCGCGCAGACGGGAGTGTCGGGATTAAGACTGCCCAGTACAAACGGATAACCGATGTAGAGTTCGGCACGGCCGGTTTCTTTTTCCAGTTCGTCCTCTTCGCGCTTGAGATAGCGCAGACTTCCGAGCTGCAAGGCCAGGGTCTCGCAGATGTTGTCTGCTTCGGGCTTGCGCGCTTTTTTTGTTTTTATTTCTATCGTTTCGTCATTACCGGCTGTTTCTGCCGGCGCAACGGCGGCCGCAACGGTATTTGCTTCTGCCGGAGCGCAGTTTTTTGCCATTCTTGAGGCAATCTTCATGTCCATCAGCGTGAAAGAACGTCTGCCGTGCCATAGGAAATCCAGAAATTCGTCGGTATCCGAACGGGTTTCCATCACTGCTCCGATGTCATAACTGTATTTTTTGACAATATCGCGCAGGAAAAGACTGCGGTTTCTGCCGCTTATCTGTATAAAACGTTCTTTGTATTTTTTGTATATCGGATTCAAAGGCCCCTCCAATGAATACATCCTGAATTATAACACAACCCTTCCGCTCTGTAAACGGATTCTATGCAATCAAAGTTTGGGCGTATTTTTCCGCTTGCATACCGGCAGACAATTATTTGTTCTTGTCATGCATAGGGAATTATGGTAAACTTAAACCAAACAACAAGGACGGAGAGAAAGATGAAAAAGAAAGGATTATGGATGTTTCTGATAACCGCTGTGTTCGTGTTTGTCATGATTGGATTGACTTCCTGCGATTTTCTTGGTTCCGGTTCTTCAAGCTATTCCATCACCTTCTATGTGGACGGCGACGCGATTCATACAATCAATGTAACTCCGGGAACAAATACAATCACGCTGCCTCCGGAACCTTCAAAATCCGGCTATGTGTTTGATGACTGGTATTATGACAAGGATATATGGCAGCGTCCGTTTACGGTGCAGTCGCTGGCCGGTGTAAACAGCAATGTAAAGCTTTATGCGCGCTGGCTGAAAAGAGTTACGGCTTCCTATTATACAGAAGAAGGCGGAGAGCTGTTTGCGGTTTTTGAATTGACAGAAGGCAGCAGCATTCCCTTGCCCGCATCCGATCCTGCCAGAACGGGATATACTTTTACAGGATGGCGCGATGCAGCGGACGGTGCCGTTCCGGCGCAAATCGGCGCGTCAGATCTGCAGTTTTTTGCGCGTTTCCTGCCCAACAAATACAGAATTTATCTTGGTATTCCAATCGATGCCGGATATGTTCCCGTTTCGGCAACCGCAGAGATCCTGTCGGACGAGTCCAGCGGCTACTATTTTGAAGTGCTTTATAACCAGCCCTATGCGCTTGAGCTTTCAAGCATCGATGTCAGCGCCGGCGGACTGCTCGCATATTGGAAGAGGCAAGGCGGAATACAGTATATCCCCCGCGCGCTGTATACAACCGCGGGGGACACTTATCTGGAACCGTCATGGGCATTGGAAGGCACGCCGGGCGTTCTTTATGAGTACATCTCCGCCGGCGATTATGCGGATACCTACAGGGCAACGGGCTATGATGGCTCCGAATCCGAAGTCATCCTGGCGATGTACTATAACGGCAGGCCCGTGAGTTCTGTTGCTTTTACAGGAAGCCATAATGAGCATATCATCGAATCCTTAGTTATACAGAACTCCGTCTTGACGATAGGAAGCGGCGCGTTTGCATCCTGCACCGGCCTTGAAGAAGCGGTGATTCCCTTTTCGGTTGTGAATATCGGTCCGAATGCGTTTCCTGCATCGGCGGATATTGTTCTGTATTCTATGCGTACGGCCGATGACATCCCGTCGGGATGGGACGGCAACTGGACGTGCGGAAACAGAGCGATCTTCAACAACGGAATCTATGAAGAGCAGTTTTTCAATCTTTCTTCATCCGAAGATTTCGAAGTTTCCTTTTTGTTTGACGTTGTATCGTTCCGTATATTGGATGCCGGCGGAATCCCGGTGAGCGTTGCGGTGGATGCGACATACAGTCCGGACAAAAAAACACTTACTCTGTCCGCAGAGGATCTCGCCAGGATTCCTGCGGGGACCTATACGTTTGAATCGACGGGGAGATATATTATGGCAAGCTTTCCGCTGGTTCTCGGATTTTCGAACAGCTTTGTCTATGATAAAAACACCGGCGGGGACCTTAGCATTTATTACAATTCTTCACGGACGGCTGTCATGATGCATGGGAGCGGCATTACGGAGGACGATTACAGCATACGTGCTGCCGAAAGCATAATTGTCCTAGAAGAATCCTATCTGACCGCAAAAAAAGGCGGAACATACCCTTATCTGATTGTTTATGAAGACGGCGCTTCCGAAATCATAGAAGGGACTGTTTTCGACAGCGAGGCCGCGCCGTATCATGTAAAATTGGATCTGGATTCTGACCCGGGAGAATACACCATTCTGTTTGATTGCGATTATGATAAGCCGACGACATTTTCTTATCGCATTGACGGAGGTCCGTATCTGCCTTGCATGAGCGGCGATTCAATCCCTGCCCTTGCAAAAAGTGTGACGCATACCTTGGAGGTAAAATGCGACGAAACAGGCAAAACAGGAAGTTTTATGCTGCCCATTCTGACTCCGGCATTGTCTTATTTATCGGATGCCTTTACTTATAACGGCTATCGTTATGATTACTACATTGCCGATCAGAGCGAACTGAATGCCGCATTTGCATATCTTGCCCAGCTTTCTCTGGATGAGGACAACCTGATTAAGGACAATCCGGACAAGCCCTTTGGTTATGTGCAAAAAAAATTTTATATCAGTGAACAATTTCCATTCGACAACGAGGCATTGACCGATGCGGCCGGATCTCTGAGCTTTATTTATAATTATGGATACTTTCATTCGCAGACAGGTCAGATTGCCACAATCCAATTCACATTGAGGTGTGACCAGAATCAGAGGTACGCGACAGGACAGACTGCGCATTCGCTGGCGGACGGCAGCGCATTGATGCCGCTTGCGGTGCCCGAAACTTCTTTTGCCATTGACAGCCTGTCCCGTACAGAACTGATTGACAGCGTGTACGAACTGGATAACCTTCCCTATGGGGTCAGGCCGTCGTTCCCCGACGGCGGTTCTGACGCAGAAGATATTTATCTTGCGGCGCGCCAAATCTGTGGACTCTACATTGATAATGATTTGACCGATTACCAGAAAGTGGCTATAATATACGAATGGCTGGCTATCCATGTTACGTATGACAATGCCGCCTTGGACATCATGGCGCTTCAGAACGACATCGCGGCCGCACCGTCGTTGGCTTCGGCAAAGACGGCAATCCTATCCGCGGTGAACGCAAACGGCTGGAATGCAGATTTCGAAGCGGCGCTGCTTGCGGCAAAAGACAGCGCTACAAGCAAAAACGAGCTTGTCGAATCCGTCGAGGGCATCATTAAGAGTCTTGACTGCTTCTCATTGTACGGTGTCTTCTGGAATGCCGGCAATAGGGTTGCGGTATGTGACGGATATGCAAGCGCCTTCAAGCTCATGTGCATGATTGAGGGAATCGAATGCAAAGAAGTAACCGGGTGGGCAGGCGAGAATCACGCATGGAACAAGGTGAAAATTGACGGCGAATGGTTTGTGGTTGATGCAACCTGGGCGCGCATGAGATTTACCGCAGGTACGGCAACATATTATGCGATGAGACATCAATGGCTGCTGATATCGGATGCAGCTGCATTTTCTTATGCGTCACAGCCCCGTACGGAATACATCAACTGGACTACGCCGGGTGTGGCGGACCTTGCGGCAGGCGTATACAATTATTATTCTTCCGTATCAATCGGCGGCGGATATGACCTTATAGCAGACACCACAACAGAAATGGCGGCTGTTTTGGATTATTATAAGAATCTCGGCAGGGTCTATGCAGAAGTTGTCTGCAACAGCGAAGACATCGGGGCGTTTATTTACAGCGCCAAGCATAAAAATCTGCCGTATGTGTCCTGCGGCGAAGGCGTTTATTTAATCGATATCAGCACGCTGTAAAATTGAGGAGGTTTTGATGAGTATAGCAGATTGCATTTTCAAAGAAAATATCAGCAGCATACTGAACAGCGGCTTCTCCGACGAAGAGCTTGCCGTCCGTCCGCGCTGGGAGGATGGCACGCCTGCCCATACCATAAAAAAATTCTGCATTGTCAATCGCTATGACCTTACCAAAGAGTTTCCTGCGATGACGCTCCGCAAGACGGGCTTCAGGAATGCAATTGACGAAATACTCTGGATCTGGCAAAAAAAGTCCAACCGCGTAGCCGATCTGCGCTCGCACATCTGGGATGCATGGGCAGATAAAGAAGGTACAATCGGCAAGGCGTACGGATATCAGCTGGGTGTCAAGCATCAATATAAAGAAGGCGAATTCGACCAGGTGGACAGAGTGTTGTTTGACCTTAAGAATAACCCTCAGTCCCGCCGCATTCTTACAAATATCTATAATCATGCGGATCTTCACGAAATGGCGCTGTATCCCTGTGCCTATTCGATGACTTTTTCTACTTCGGGAGATACGCTGAACGGTATTCTGAACCAGCGTTCACAGGACATGGTTGTCGCCAACAACTGGAATGTTGTGCAGTATGCCGTACTACTCCATATGTTCGCGCAGGTATCGGGCTTAAAAGCCGGAGAATTGGTGCATGTCATCGCGGACGCGCATGTGTATGACAGGCATATCCCGATTGCTCGCGAAATGCTTGCAAAAGAGCCTTTCCCGGCCCCGAAATTTGTGATGAATCCCGACATCAAGAACTTCTATGATTTCAAAGTGGAAGATTTCGATTTGGAAAATTATCAATACCATACCTTGTATAAAAAACTGGAGGTGGCGGTCTGATGCAGGCAATCGTCGCAGTGGATAAGCTTTGGGGCATCGGCAAAAAAAACGGTCTGCTGTTCCATTTGCCGGAAGATCTTCAATACTTCAAGAGGATTACGCTTGGCAAAGTGATCGTTATGGGCGGCAATACGCTTCTTTCTTTTCCCGGCAGCAAGCCGCTGCCCGGAAGAACCAACATCGTGCTGAGCGATGTCTTTACACGTGAGGATTGCAAGGTGCTGATGACGCTGCCGGAACTTCTGAAAGAACTGCAAAACTACAGCTCCGACGACATTTTTATCGTCGGCGGCGCGATGTTTTACAGAACCATGCTGCCGTACTGCAAAAAAGCCTATGTCACCAAAGTGGATGCCGACGGCGGTGCCGAAGTATTTTTTGAAAATCTGGATAAAATGGATAATTGGAAGCTTGTCGAAGAGGTGGGCAGGACAATTTCCAACGGATATCCGCTGACATTTACCATATATGAAAACCTTAATCCCAAACCTATTGATGGATAAGGGACAGCATACAACAGACACAATCATCAACCAAAAGGACGGATCAACATGACAAAAATTTCTATGAAAACGCCGCTTGTCGAATTGGACGGCGACGAAATGACACGCATCATCTGGGCAGACATTAAGCGTCTGCTGCTTGAGCCCTTTATTGATTTGAAAACAGAATATTATGATTTAGGTCTGCCGGAACGGGATAAGACTTCGGATGCCGTGACCGTCAAAGCCGCCGAAGCCATCAAGCGTCTGGGCGTCGGCGTCAAATGCGCGACCATTACTCCCAATGCCCAGCGTATGGAAGAATATAAGCTGAAGGAAATGTGGAAGTCTCCCAACGGTACGATACGCACGATATTGGACGGTACCGTCTTCCGTGCGCCTGTTTTGGTGAACGGTGTTCGCCCGGTCGTTTCAAATTGGAAAAAGCCCATTACGATTGCCCGTCATGCCTACGGCGATGTCTATGCGGGTGTCGAAGCTTATGTCCCGGAAGGCGGCAGGATAGAATTGGTTTTGCCTGACGGCGAAAGAAAACTCGTTAAAGAGTTGTCCGGCGGAGGCATCGTACAAGCTATCCATAATACGGATAAAAGCATAATCAGTTTTGCGAGAAGCTGCTTCAACTATGCGCTCGGCACAAAGCAGGATCTGTGGTTTTCTGCCAAGGATACCATCAGCAAAATCTATGATCACCGTTTTAAGGATATTTTCGCGCTGCTGTACGAGAGCGAATTCCGTGTCCGATTTGAAGAAGCGGGAATTCAGTATTTTTATACATTGATAGACGATGCGGTTGCGCGGGTCATACGCAGCGAGGGAGGCTTTGTGTGGGCGTGCAAGAACTATGACGGCGATGTGATGAGCGATATGCTGGCGACGGCGTTCGGTTCGCTTGCAATGATGACTTCTGTACTGGTCTCTCCCGACGGCAAGTATGAGTATGAAGCGGCGCACGGAACCGTAACGAGGCATTTTTACAGATATATGGCGGGCGAGCAGACTTCGACAAATCCTGTTGCAACCATTTTTGCTTGGAGCGGTGCATTAAAAAAACGGGCGGAGCTGGACAGCCTTGCGGATTTGTCCGCATTTGCGGACAGACTGGAGGCAGCGACCATCGCAACCATCGAAAGCGGCATCATGACCAAAGATCTGGTCGGGCTTTTTGATATGCCCGGTGTTGCCGCCAAGGGTGTCTGTACAACGGATTTTCTTGAGGCGATTGCGGCGAGGCTTGCCGGATGATCGTAAAGAATTTTGTTGTCGGCCCGCTCCGGACGGACAGCTACCTTGTCTATCTTGAACATGCCCATGAGGCGGTATTGATTGATCCTGCGCGCGGTAAAGACAAAATAAAAACCTTTGCGGAATCGCAGGGCCTCAAAGTTGTCGCAGCTTTGTTGACGCACGGACATTTTGACCACATCGGCAATGCCGCGGCATGGCAGGATGAAGGGGCGAAAATATATATACATACTGCGGATGCAGGGATGCTTGCCGGAAAAGGAAATCTGAGCGATGTATTCGGTGCCGCTTGCGCGCCCTGCAAAGCAGACGTTCTGGTTGAAGACGGCATGACTGTTTTCGAAGCCGGAATAACGTTCCGGGTCATTCATACGCCGGGCCACTCCCCGGGCAGTTGCTGCTACATTGCAGAAAATTGCATGTTCTGCGGCGATACGCTCTTTGCCGGAGGCGGGTACGGAAGGACCGACCTGGAAGGCGGAAATTCAGAAATGCTGCGTGCCTCAATACGTCGTCTGTTTGCTTTGCCGTCGGATTATATTCTCTGTCCCGGACACGGAGAAGAGACGACGCTGGAAAAAGAAAAAATTTATAATGTTCCGGGTTTGTTTTTTTAGGATAAGCGCTGTTTTTTTTGCGGAACGCGCATGGCATCTTGAGGATATCTGTGATACGTTGATAAAATGAAGGATAAGAATGAACAGTAAGCGATTCCGTTGGAGCGCGGATCTCCCCGATTATCTTAACGATGTGCCCGAAATTGTGCGGGCATACGCTCCTTATATTGTTTTATCGCCCGAAGCCGACGAAGAATTGAATCTCACCGTGCGGCAGGAAAGGGATTGCTTTCTTGTCGGCATCAGCGTCGGAAAAAAGATTGTCCGGGAAGAAAAGCTTGCGATTGCTTATGAAGAAGGGCTGCTCTATAAAAAGCTTACAAAACGTTTCTGCAAGAATGCATTGCATGACTGGTGCAAAGAGATTACGGGGGTGGAACTTCCTTACGGAAGTCTTACGGGAGTACGCCCTACAAAGCTGTATTATGAATTGATGCAAAATAACGGGAACCCGGAAGAAGTGTTGCGGGATACTTTTTTTGTCAGTCCCGACAGAGCCCGTCTCATTGCCGAAGTCGTCGCAAATCAGTCGGGGTACTATGATACGGACCCGCACAGCGCGGATATTTTTGTGAATATTCCTTTTTGCGCCACCCGATGCAGGTATTGTTCGTTCATCAGCTCCGAGCTTTCGCAGGTCCGCAAAAAAATACCTGCCTATATCGCCGCCGTGCGGGAAGAATTGTCGGCAATCCTTAAAAAAATCAAGGAAGAAAATCTTTTCGTGCGGGCTGTCTATGTCGGAGGCGGGACTCCGACTTCATTGGAAGCGGATGAATTGAAGTCCATTCTGGAGCCAGTGGCACAGGCGCGGCCGGGTGTGGAATTTACCGTTGAAGCGGGGCGGCCGGACAGCTTTTCCCGCGAAAAGCTGGAAATGCTGGCCTCCATGGGGGTGACAAGAATCTCCATCAACCCTCAGACTTTCAAGGCCCGGACACTTTGCGAACTGGGAAGAGCGCATACGCCGGAGCAGGTTTATCTCGCATTTTCGCTCTCAAGGGAGTTTGGTTTTGACATCAATATGGATCTGATTGCAGGACTTCCCGGTGAAGATTTTGAAGATTTTTCCGACAGTTTGAAGAAGACGCTGTCGCTGCGTCCGGAGAATATCACAATCCATACGCTTTCTATCAAGCGTGGCGCCGTATTCCGAAACGACGGAATGGAGAAGAACGTGCAAGGAATTGTAAAAAAATGTGTCGATTTTGCGCGTGCGGAGCTTAAATCGGCAGGATATCTCCCATACTATATGTACCGTCAGAAAAACATGGCCGACAATCTGGAAAATGTGGGGTATTGTTTGCCGGGCAAGCAGTGCCTGTATAATATCGACTATATGGAGGAGACGACGACTGTTTTGTCTGCCGGCGCAGGCGCAATGAGCAAATATGTCCATAAAGACGAAAACCGCATCGAACGCCTGCCGAATGCCAAAGGTCTGGACGATTATCTGGCAAAAAAAGGGGTGTAATCGCTTTACATTAAAAACCATATCTGTTATATTTATAAAGCGATACCTTATACTCGGTCAGGATGAATTATTTTTACTGGGTATACGGCGTATCAGCTCATACAGGAGTTGTAAAATATGGACAAAGTCAAAAAAACAGAAGTCATCAACAAGTATGCCCGCAAAGAGGGCGACACGGGCTCTCCCGAAGTTCAGATTGCTTTGCTGACTACCCGCATCGACGAGCTTACCGAGCACCTTAACGTGCACCCCAAGGACCATGACGGACGCAGAGGCCTCCTTAAAATGGTCGGCAAGAGAAGAAGTCTTCTTAATTATCTCAGAGACCTGGACATCGAGCGTTACAGATCGATTATTTCGGTGCTCAATATCAGAAAATAAGGCCTTCGTCAAGGGCTGTTCCCGTTCTGGGAGCAGCCCTTTCAACGGGGAACCGGGTTATTTTTTACGAACCTTTTATATAATAAGCGGTTGGTAAAAAACAACAGCGGATCCCCGCGAAGAGCAACGGCGCCGGCAGCATTTTTTTGCGTATACATATTTCTTTCTTTTTCGGTTTCAAAACAAAAAATATATATGTCGTTTCCAAGGACGGAAACAGGAGGTAACATGAAAGAAAGCACAATTTTCAAGACTACAATAGGGGGCCGCGAAGTCAGTGTGGAAATCGGCGGCTACTGCTCTCAAAGTAACGGCGAATGCTTTATCAGATGCGGCGATACCGTCGTCATGACCAACGTCACCATGTCAAAAAAACCAAGAGAGGGTATGGATTTCTTTCCTCTTGGCGTGGATTTTGAAGAAAAAATGTATGCCGTCGGCAAAATTCCCGGCGGATTCAAAAAGAGGGAAGGTCGTCCGAGCGATAAGGCAATCCTCGTATCTAGATTGATTGACAGACCCATACGTCCCTTATTTCCCAAAGGATTGTACAACGATGTCGCCGTTGTTGCGACAGCTCTGTCCGTAGATACCAATATCCCGCCCGAAGTTTTCGGTATGATTGGCAGTTCGGTTGCGCTTTCCATATCGGATATTCCTTTCAACGGACCGACAGGATCGGTTGTTGTTGGCTATGTGGACGGCAAATATGTCATCAATCCCGACAACGAGCAAAGAGACAGATCGCGTCTCAACCTTTTTTTAAGCGGAACGAAGGACGCAATCATGATGGTTGAGGCCGGTGCGAACGAAATCAGCGAAGCAGAAATGCTGGACGCCATTCTCTTTGGCCACGAAGAAATAAAGAAGATTGTTGCCTTTATTGAAGAAATTCAAGCAAAGGTCGGCAAACCCAAAAAAGAAATCGAATTCCATCACGCACCGGAAGAAATCGAAGCGGCTGTCAAAGAATATGCAAAAGACAAAGTTAATTATATGTTTGATACTTTTGACAGGCAAGAGCGTGAGAAGAGAGAAGAAGAGATCGAAGCCGATATTTTTGCTCACTTTGCTGATATCTATCCCGATAATGCCAGAGACATCGCGGACGTGTTGTATGCAATGAAGAAAGAATGCGTCCGTGCTATGATTGCCGATAAGGGTGTCCGTCCCGATGGCAGAACGCTTACAGAAATCCGCCCCATCTGGTGCGAAGTCGGCATTCTGCCGAGAGTGCACGGCAGCGCCGTGTTTACGAGAGGGCAAACACAGGTTCTGACTACCGCTACGCTCGGAACGATTTCCGAAGTGCAGAAACTTGAAGGCATCGATGACGATGTTTTCAAGAGATATATGCACCATTACAATATGCCTCCTTATAGCACGGGCGAAGCCAAATCGCTCAAGACACCCGGGAGAAGAGAAATTGGACACGGTGCGCTTGCCGAGAGAGCATTGGAGCCCGTGCTTCCTTCAGAAGAAGAGTTCCCGTATGCCATCCGGACGGTGTCCGAGGTTATCTCAAGCAACGGTTCTACCTCTCAGGCAAGCGTTTGCGGTTCTACCCTTGCGCTGATGGATGCCGGCGTTCCGATCAAGGCTCCCGTGGCAGGCATTGCAATGGGCCTCATCAAGGACGATGTCAACAACAAGCTGCATATCATGTCCGATATCCAAGGACTCGAAGATTTCTTTGGCGATATGGATTTTAAAGTTGCGGGTACCAAAAACGGTATTACGGCAATCCAGATGGACATCAAGATAAAGGGCATCAATGAAACGATTCTCCGCACCGCGCTCGAACAGGCAAGACAAGGAAGACTTCAGATTCTTGAAAAAATGCTTGAGGTTCTGCCGGCTCCCCGCAAAAATATGAGTCCTTATGCCCCCAAAATTACTTCCTTTGTAATTGATCCGGATAAGATTCGCGATGTCATCGGCAGCGGAGGCAAAGTAATCAACAAAATCATCGAAGAAACCGGTGTCAAGATTGATATCAGCGACGACGGCAAGGTGTTCATTGCCGCAACCGACAGTGCCGCAGCGGAGAGAGCAATGTCAATCATCAATGCCATAGTGTTCGAACCCGCAATTGATGATGAATTTGACGGCACCGTTGCGCGCATCCTCGCTTTCGGCGCTTTTGTCGAATATGCTCCCGGCAGGGACGGCATGATTCACATCAGCAAACTTTCCAATAAGAGAGTCGAGAAGGTGGAAGATGTGGTCAATATCGGCGACAGGGTGCGCGTCAAGTGCATCAAGATCGATGAGAAAGGAAGAGTGGACTTCAAGTTGGTCAAGAAATATTAATGAAGATTCATGGATCCGAAATGAATTCCATGTGATGTAAGGCGTCCCGGCGGACGCCTTATTTTTTCGTTTTTATTCCGCATACCTGGCCTATGGCAATCTTGATAATATATTATATTTATGCGCGCATTTATATTGTATATTGACTTTTATGGTCTGTAGTGATATATTGGATGTGTAGATTTTTGTAAAGCAGGTGCCATTATGACAAGAACGTATAAATTGCTATTGCCGGTTGCCATCCTTCTGGTTGCGGTGCTTGCCGCATTTCTTTCGGGCTGCACTTCAGAAGATCAATCCGGCGACAGACTTGTACTTGTATCCTCTGCAAGCGATCTTGTTTTTGAAGAGGGAAAGGACCCCGATTTATCAAAAATCGTATTTACCGTGGTGGACGATGCCGGCAATATATTGGAAACAGTTTATGCAGACCAGACCATGCTTTCTGCGGCGGACATCAACAAATTGAGAGTTCAGGGTGCAAAAACCGTATTTATCAATTATAGAGATAAAAAACTTCCCGTTCAGGTGATTGTCAACGCTGCCCGACAAGACGATGTTGTGTATAAGGTTTATTTTGACTGCAATGAATTGTTGGGCGCAAACGGCACATCGGCGAGAGGGTATTTTGACGATGTGGCCTCCAACATTATGGAAGCCGACGAATCGATTCTCGTCGGCAACAAACTGATTTCACTGCCTGTTCCAAAGCTTGACGGATTCCGGTTCAAAGGTTGGTATACGGATCCCAACGGTTCCGGCACAAAACTCAGCGTCACACAAAATTATCCTTATATTCTTTCTTCGGTCGTAACCACTTTTTATGCGCAATGGAGCGACGAACGCACGTTTGAGGTAAGTTTCATCAACGCAATCACCGGCGCATACGAAAACATACAGATCATAGAATACGGAAAATCTGCTGTGCTGCCAACAAAATATGTTATCGGCTCCACCTATGACTTCAACTCTGTGCGCTATGTGTTCACCGGCTGGACGGTATCCGGCTCCGGAAGCTATACCAACGTTACAGAAAGAACAACGGTATACGCCGAATTTACAGAATATAAAGTCAACGTGGTTTTTTATCGGGCTGACAAGCTGACGGTGTACAGAAGTTTTGATGTGCTGTACAACGGCACGTTCCAAAGAGACGACATCCCCCCCGTTTTTTATGATGCACAGCATCCCGAGGCGGCTTATACGGCGAAATGGATGGATTTTGCTACGGAGGATGAGCTTCCGTACGCCAACATTACCGGTATAAAGACACAGAAAAAGTTCTATATTCAATACACTGCCAAAATGATGAGCTTGACTTTTTATAGCATCACCAGAGAGCAGTACAATCAGTATGGCAATGCCGCCGCGGTTCCTTCAGAATATAAGCAAATTATCGAGGTGCAATATAATACTCGTCTTGCGACGGTGCCTGCAGCGCCTCTTTATCCGGATGATCCTTCCACAACAGAAGTCAACGAAAGCCTAAAGTATAATGCCATATGGAAGGTGTATCAGGCGGATGTCGCCATGGATCCCAATTTTTCTCTTGCGGTTACCGAAAACAAGGAGTATTTTGTATTCTACACTGCAAAATCCTTTCAGGTCAACTTCATCGGTTACGGTGACACAATAATACGTACCGTCGTATACGGAGAAAAAGTCCTTCCCATTGTTATTTCTTCTGCGATTTACAATCCGCTTGTTTATACCTGCACATGGCATACCAATGCAGCGCGCGACAATGATAAGATTTTTGATTTCAATACGCGCATCACCCAGTCCGTCACGCTGTATTTCAAAGCAACGCCCAAGAATATCACGGTTTATTATTGTATGCCCGCGTATTATACATTGGCCGGTTCGGACAATTATAATCTTACGATTGATTATACTGTCGATACTCAAAACCTTATTTATACCATCAATGAGGACAGCGGCTACAATCTTCCCTATGTGCAGTCTGTCATCGACCCGATATCGCCCGAAGTCAATCATGAACGTTCTACTGCCTATGCCATTTGGATCCAATCTGTTTCTTCCGGCGCGCAGGCGTCCAGACCTGCATATGATTTCAAAAAATACAGGCAGACACAATACAATAACGGCACAACCAAATGGTATGATTATACAAAAACGCTCTGGGATTTTTCTAAGGATTTTTATACGGAGCTGAAGAATTATGTCATCGCAAATAATGTGACGTATGTCGTTCTTTATGCGGCAGTCACCACGAACGAACATATCATTCGCTATAAAAATGTCAGTTACGAATACGGAGTCGAACATAAATCTTTTTATGAGATTACGTACGGCAGCAGTTTGCCTCTTACCGTCGATTACGGTACGGCTTTTGATCCCAATGCTTATATAAACAGCTTGACTTCTTCTCCCGTCAATCCTTTGGTGCTGCTTGTACCGGAGGCTCCGGGAGAAGAACTCGATTTACGTTTTGACGGCTGGTATACAAGTCAGGACTATCGCGCAGGTTCGAAAATCCTGATCGGCACTGTATTGACGGTGACTTCCGATCTGACTTTTTATGCCAAATGGATAGACAACGAAACGGGTTCCGAAGGTCTCCAATACACATTGATAGAGGGACAAAACGCCTATGCGGTTTCGGGATATGTTTATCCTGTGGGAGGTGAGGATACGCTTCGCATACCGCTCATGCATGACGGACTGCCCGTAACGACGGTTTATGCCGACGCACTTAACGCAGCCGGCGTTTCCCATATAAGAGAAGTAGAACTCCGCAGCGGCCTGATGACAATAGAAGAAGGCGCTTTCACTTCACTGACCGGCATCACATCCTTTATCATCCGCAACAACATTTCAGATTATTTTACGGTCTCAGGCGGAGTGCTTTATACAAAAGATATGGCTGCGCTCATCCGTTGTCCCGCAAACGGCGGTATCGTCATGATGACAATACCGGCTTCGGTAATACGCATCAATCAAGAAGCGTTTGCGCTTTGCGGCAGTCTTGCAAGCGTTGTCTTTGAAGATGCCTCCAATATTCTTTCCATCGGTAAAGGCGCATTTTGGGAATGTGACAATCTGGTTTCTGTAGAACTGCCGTCTTCGCTCAAAGACATCGGGTCACGCGCATTTTACGAATCGCCAAAACTTTCAACGTTGGAGTTGGATCCCGATGCTGTTTATGATATTGAGCATTGCGGGGCAGATGCCTTCTATGGCACAAGTTGGCTTTCGGGCCGTACCGGTCAAGTTATTCTGGCCAACGTGCTTGTCCGATATATTGACCAGTCCGGCGTCACGTCTATTGTGATCGATAGTTCCGTCAGCACGGTCGCCGACAAAGCGTTTGCTCAGGAGGCTGTCGCATTGCAGCTTGAAACGATAACATTTGGTTTTGACAGCGCAATAAAAAGGATAGGCAGCCTTGCTTTCAATGCCTGCGCGAATCTGAAATCCATAGAAATCCGTGCGGAAACGATTGTAGAAATCGAGCTGAATGCCTTCAGCGGCATAAGTTCTGGTTCTGTGCTTTATGTTGCGCCGCTTCTTCGCAATGCTTATCTCAATCGTTATGTTCATCCGCAGACATCAGAAATTCTCCTGGATGTATCCGCAATCATGGCCGGAGCATGGTAAGTGAATCTGATTTTTTCACAAAAAGACAACAGAGGCAAAACGTCGCAAAAAAAGCTGCCGGA
Organism: Clostridiales bacterium Firm_09; assembly: GCA_001604065.1. Classification (GTDB taxonomy): domain Bacteria; phylum Bacillota; class Clostridia; order Christensenellales; family DTU072; genus Firm-09. The sequence continues at coordinate 35,110 of LVAO01000004.1, read as the reverse complement.
CTTGCGTGAAGTCCGGGGTTTTTTGCGTTTCAGCAAGCAAAAGCTGGATGCCTATTGCAATCTGCACGCAATTTTTCCAGAAGTTCAGAAGAGAAGAAAAGTCAAAGAATTTTTCTTGCAGGAGAATCGTGAGCCATTGCTGTTCGAACTGCGGATACTGGATGGTTTTTGGAAACTGGACTGCGCGGGAGAAACCGAGCGTATCGGCAGACTCGGGCTTATCTCCGGGAATCCTCATACACATGCTGCATTGAATCTCTATCACCAGCTCCGGGAAGAAATAAGGAGCGATAGGCCCGTATGTCTTGAAGATGTCCGCACAGTTTATGCCCGCTGTTATCTTATGCGTGAGTCGGATCGAAAAAAAACATACGAGGAAGAACCACAACCTTCTTTTGTTGTCAATCCTTTTAATTCTCTCTCCCGTATTTACAACATACCGCTGGGATATCATATAGAAAAACACAAACCGAAGAAGGCTCTTAAAAAACTGGTATTTCTTAAACCCCGCACAGATATCCCGACACCGGAGATTGCTCCGTTTTCTATGATCAATGAACTGAATTCTTTTGCAGCATGCTCCATATGCGAAAGGGGGATACTTAAGGCATTGACGGATATCGGCACAGGCTGCAAACTTTCTGATCCCAAAGAAGAAATTTTTGACGCTCTGCTTGTCGGTGATCGCGCCGCAGTTGTGGCGGCACTTATCAGCGGAGGTCTGAAAAGGCTGAGTCCTGTGCTGGACAAATACGGTTACTCCTATATTGAAATCGGAAAAACAACAAACGGCAAGGATATCATAATCGAATGTGAAGGACTGAGGGTACTGGATCTTCCGATTCCCTTTTTATTGGGATATACAATGTTTGATTATGCCATGATGCACGATATTCTGGGTATCGACACGTATCATGGGCCAAAACGCCTTTCCAAACGGTCAATTGTATCCGCCTATACGGAAGCCCGCATGGAAGAAAAGGATACGGATCTGAGCAATGTCGGCAAATTGGTTTATATCCCTTATGGCGGGAAATACAGATTGACACCTTCTCAGGTATTCGGTACGGTCCGACAGGACAAGAAGGCCTTTTTAACGTCGGCGCAAAGCTTTGAAGGCATTATTCAAAGTCCGTTTCTGGAAGGCGTCTATTCGGTTGTGACCGCCGTGGGCAAGCTGGTGGCGGCGGGTGTCGCGCCCAATCACATCCGTATAGACTGCAATCTTCCCTATGTGGATTCGGGTAAAGATAAAGGCAAAGAATTTTTATATCGGCTTGGCGTGATGTACGCCAGAAACGCTTTGTTTTGCGGCGTGTTTGCAAATGACCCCAATGAGCCCGGCAACAATATCAAGAATATTATTGCCGGCGGCGTGGCGCAGACGGATAAGCTTATTACCAATCTCTATCGACCCGGAAAAAAGATTTTTCGTCTTCCCTTGAAAAGAGATGTTTACGGAATGCCGGATTTTAAGTATCTTAAGAAACTCCTGACAACCGTCAGCATCAATATCGAAAACGGAAATATCACGGCTGCATCCGCTGCAGAGCAAAGCGCATTGTCCGAAATCATTAAATCCTGTCTGGGGGAGAATTGTGGGTTTTCTCTTGCAAATGCAGATACAGGTATCCTACAGCCCAGTTACGGTGACCTTATTGCAAGTGTAGAAGATATAAATGAATTGTCCGGCATCGAATCGGAATATCTTGGCATTACGGATGCAAGCGGAATGATCAAAGGGGCTGAAGTAGAAGTAAAGTTATCCGAGATGCACAAGCGGAACGACAGGCAGGCTTGCCTCAATCCGAAAGCGCCAATCATTCAGACCGGCGATGGAAAGCCGGGGCATTTGTACAGCGGGCAAAAAAAATATTCTCCTGTGGTCTATCTTCCCGTATTCGATCAAACTGCGGGATGGATCGAAAGAAGCTTTATCGGATGCGGCGGAACGGTGGATGCCCATATTCTGAATCCGGGAGAGCGTGACTTTTTTATTGAAATACGCAAACGAATCGAAAAATCGGATATCCTTGTTTTTTCTTCTGCGTACAACAAGAATTCCGATATGAAAAAGATTATCACAGAATTCTGCTCCCGACCGGTCGTTATGGATGCAATCCATGAACTGTTGTATCGCAGGGAAGGTTTGATTCTCGCTTTTGGAGAAGCTTTTTACAGCCTGATTGAGCTGGGTTTTTTGCCTTATGGAAGATATATGGAAAATACCTCTCAATCCTTTCTTCTGACCAGAAATACGGATGAACATCCGCTCGGGAGGATAGCCCGTGCAAAATTAACCTCAGTGCGTTCTCCTTGGCTGTCATCCTGCCGGGAGGGTGCGGTTTTTGCGGCCTTGTCACAGGGCAATGGCATCCGGCTGACGGTCGAAGAAAATGCACTTGCTTCTTTAATCCGGGGAGAACAGATTTGTTCACAATATATTGATCCTGAAGGTGGGCCGGCATTGTCCGCTCCGTATAATCCGTCAGGCAATACCGCTGCGATAGAGTCCCTGTGTTCGCCGGACGGCAGAATCTTCGGAGCGGCAGGACATAACTACAAAGTGGCAGACGTGCTGAATGCCGGAGAAAATTATGATTTGCAGTTGTTCGGAAACGGCATCCGGTATTTCAGATAATAAGAAACATAAAAGCTGTCCTGGCGAGCTGTCGAGGATAAGGGATTGATTGAATCGTATTGACTTTTTCTTATGAAATAGATATTATTATTAAGTAATATTTCTGCAGTTTTTCAGCAATACGATGCCGTCAACGAGCTTTCTCCACGGAAAGGTGCACAAAACCTTGTATCGGCAGTCGCCGGGCTGTTGATGAACTGCAGCTTGCAAGAATCGTTCAGGAGATATTATGTCAGAACTCATCAAACCGCAGGCTGTGGCGCGATACAGCAGCATTATTGCATCGATTGCCAATAATGCAATAAAAAAGACAGAAGGAGTTACGCAGGAATTCGGTCTGGTAAAATACCGTTTCGGATTATCCGCGCTCAAGGATCGCAATGTTCATGTTTATATTGATGAAGAAACGGTCATTATTGATATTTACATTAATGTTGATTACGGCTACAGCGTGCCGGAGGTTGTCTGTACACTGCAGGAATGCATCAAGCGGGATGTAGAAGGAAGCACGCGTTTTGAAGTCAAGAAAATCAATGTTCATGTGTCCAATATCAATTTTATCTGAAAAACGAGGCATACATTATGTTAAGCAGAAAAAAAGCAAGAGATGCCGTCTATAAATTAATATATGAATATCTTTTTTTAGGCGAAGAAAACCCTAAATCGTTGGAAATGATTATGAGCGCCGATATTTCGGAATCGGATTATGAATATATCCAAAATGTATATCGAGGAGTGATAGACAAATATCCGGAACTTGTGGCAATCATAGAACGATATTCGGATAAATTTGCCCTTCACCGGATTTTCAAGCTTGATTTGGCAGCGCTTCTTCTTGCGATTTATGAAATGAAATACATGAAAGATATCCCGCATTCTGTTTCGATAAGCGAAGCGGTGGAGCTGGTCAAGACGTATTCCACCGAAAAAAGCCATCAGTATGTCAACGGAATCTTATCCTCTGTGAATAAAGAGCTGGAAGGGAGGGGCAAAAATGCAGCTGATTGACGGCAAAAAAACCGCAGCGGAGATTCGCGCCGGTCTTGCCCTCCGGTTTGCCGAAGCAATTCAGAAATACGGCGACCCTGCAGGACTTGCCGTCATTCTTGTCGGAGAGGATCCCGCAAGCATGATTTATACCTCCAACAAAGAGAAAGCCTGCCGAGAAGCCGGCATAGCTTCCCTGATGTACCGATACCCTGACGGCACGCCGCAGCAAGAAATTATCTCGCTGATAGAAAAATTAAACCATGACCCACATGTCAACGGCATCCTTGTGCAGTTGCCGCTGCCTGCCGGTTATGACGAAAATGCCATTCTGAAATGCATAGATGTTGCCAAGGATGTTGACGGCTATTCGGCTTATCAGATTGGTTTATTGAATCTCGGGAGACCGGAGCTTGTAGCCTGCACTCCGAAAGGCGTCCTCGCATTGCTTGACCAATATAATATCCCGCTGGAAGGAAAAAATGCAGTTGTCGTCGGCCGTTCCAACGTTGTGGGCAAACCGATCGCACAGCTTCTCCTGTCAAGAAATGCGACGGTTACCATATGCCACAGCCGTACTGCGGACATCGCAGACTTTACTCGCAGAGCAGATATTCTTGTCGTTGCGGTCGGAAAAGCCAGAATGATTACGGCGGATATGGTCAAAGAAGGTGCCGTCGTCATCGATGTGGGTATCAACAGAAATGAAACGGGCCTATGCGGCGATGTCGATTTTGAGCATGTAGCGCCCAAATGTTCGTATATAACACCCGTACCGGGAGGGGTAGGACCCATGACGATTGCGATGCTTATGGCCAATACGCTTACGGCATATCTCAAACAACATGGAAACTAAAAATTATATTACCGTATCCGAACTGAATTACTACCTCTACCGTACCATTGCCGCAGAAGAACTTCTTCAAAACATCCCGGTAATGGGTGAAGTGTCCGGGCTTTCAATTGCGGGCAACCATCTGTATTTTACCGTCAAGGATGAAGGCGCGCAGATTGCTGCGTGCTTTTTTCATTTCAAAAAGAGCAGCTATCTGCCGGCCGAAGGCGAACAGGTTCTGTTGTTCGGTTCACCGGAGTATTACCAAAAAGGCGGCAAGCTCAGCTTTGTGGTAAACAGAATCGAACCCTTCGGAAAAGGAAAATTGTTTGCGGAACTGGAAAAGCTGCGTCAGCGTCTTGCCGGAGAAGGTCTTTTTGATGCCGCAAGAAAGCGTCCGCTGCCAAGATTTCCTCTAAAAGTCGGTATAGTCACCAGCTTGTCGGGAGCGGTCATCTACGATATCGTGCGGACCTTCCGCAAAAACAACAAAATTACCGATTTGACCTGCATCAATGTTCCGGTACAGGGAGAGGGCGCAGTGGACGCCATTTGTGAAGGTTTGAGGCTTGCCGACACGCAAGGATTTGACGCAATTATTCTTGCAAGAGGCGGAGGTTCTTCTGAAGACCTTATGCCGTTCAATGATGAAAAGACAGTACGCGCTGTCGGCAATATGCGTACGGTGACTGTGTGTGCCGTGGGACACGAAACGGATTATTCTTTATGCGATTTTGCCGCGGATGCCCGCGCTATGACCCCCACCGCCGCAGCAGAAATGCTCTCGTTCAATGCGAAAGAACTTGCAGAACAGATTGTAGAAAAAACCATCCGTGCGGGCGCAATGGTGTCCTTGCGTACCGACGCGCTGTATCAGAAAGTGAAGAGCCGTACAAGAGATGTGCGGCATATCTGTTCGTCGAGACTCAATGCTTATGCGCAAAAAATCGCTTTGCGGACACAAAAAGCAATGCGTCTTGCCGATGCCCGTATGACGCTTGCAGAACGCAGGACAGAGTCGCTTTTGGCGAAGTTGTCCGCACTGAATCCGGCAGCACTTTTACAAAAAGGCTATTTTCGCGCGATGAAGGATGGTAAAGACGTCCGCAGGATAGGAGATCTGGTGTGCGGCGACATCTTTCGCCTGTATGGAGCAGACGGTACGCTGGATGCGGAGGTATTATCTACCGAATACAAGGAGACACTATGAATATTGAAAAAGAAATCGAAAAATTGGACGCGCTTGTAGCCAGGTTGGAAAACGAAACGCTGTCCATTGACGACAGTCTGGCCCTTTTTAACGAAGCTATAGAATCCGCGAGAATCTGTCTTGCGGGCATTAAAGAGGGTAAAGGCAGGCTGGAGCTTCTGAAAGATGCGGCAGAGCGTCTTGAACTGGAATTGGATGATGAAAAACTCCGTTAGTCTGGCTTTGCAGGAAATTGAAGAAGCGCTTCCGGTTTATTTTCAGGCGTTGGAAGGCAATACCGATCCTGTTTTGCTTGATGCAATGAAATATGCGGTGAACGGAGGCGGAAAGCGTGTGAGGCCCGTGTTGATGTTGTTTGCGGCAGATGCCGCAGATATCCCGCGCAAACGTATATTGCCGCTTGCCTGCGCGCTGGAATGCATCCATAATTATTCTCTCATCCATGATGATCTGCCATGCATGGACAATGATGATCTGCGCAGGGGACGACCGACCGTCCATAAGGTATACGGCGAAGCGATAGCGATGCTTGCAGGCGACGCGCTCCTCAATCTCGGACATGAGATTCTGTTGGAGGCCTGTATAAAAGATTCGGCATTGGTGCCCGCGGCTTACGCAATTTCCAGAGCTGCCGGTGTACGCGGTATGGTGGGCGGGCAGTCGGCGGAGTTTACTATCCGGAACCCGGATAAAAAAGAACTTATTCATATCGATACCTTAAAAACAGGAGCACTGATTCAGGCGGCTGTCACAGTTCCGTATATAGCGGCCAACTCTCCCTATCTCCATGATATAGAGCGGTTGGGGCTTGCCATCGGATTCGTTTTTCAATTGGTCGACGATCTGCTTGATTTCCGCGCAGGTGGAGATAAGGGCAAGACAACCTTTCCTTCGCTGTACGGAGAAGAAGATACTCTTGAAGAAATTGCAAAGCAAAATCGCATTTGCCAATCGATTTTTGATAAATTATCAACAGCTTCGGCCGGCAGATTGGAGAACCTGCGGGAATATACGGAAACGCTTTCGCATAGACTGATTTAGTGAAATATATCCAAAAGACAACTTATTTTGCAAATACTTGCGAAAATGCCTGAAACATGCTATAATGTTGGCCATTGGTGGTACAGTATTCTAGTCGGATACGATGCAATCGAGGACGGAGATAAAATACCGTCGTAGAGCATATCGATGAAGTTTCTTGTGTTGGCTTTGATTGCCCAAATCGGGGCTGATGCTGGGAGTTAAGGTATATGGGCGGCCTTCAACGGCATGAAGGAATCGACCCATTTACCGTGGAGACCCTCTCCGGTTGGCCGAAAGGCCTACTGATTGGGATAAAACCTGCAATGCGGTAAACAATAGCTGTGTGCAGAGTAGCTTGCCTTGAGTGGCTGGTGTGAATAGGTGAATCAGGCTGATGCATCTGCGCAGATGCTTCGCCCCTTGCCCTTGAAACCCCGGTTGCAAAAGAGGATAGGTTGTATCCGTTCCGAGAAAGAAAATTTCTAGACTGCAAAGATTGAGGATTATAGTGTGCACTAAGTGGCGATTCGGTTAAGCTATGGAGCAATCCGGCTTGACGTTGTTCAAAAGGAAACTGCTTGTTCGGCGACGGCAAGTACAACGTTGGGAAATCCTACCGAACCTGATGGCGCAAGGTTTACTCAATCTTTACCACCATTTTTTTATTCTGTTTTTCAGAATAGGCAACGCGGGAAACCGCAGACAGCAGAAAAAGAGATTATAACCACGATTCTGAGGTTGTTGTGAAGATCAAAAAAGACGCGGAAACACCTTTGAGTATCAAAGCGGACGGACGCGGGAAAATGAATTCTGCAGAGGTTTCCGGCAATGTCTGGCGCGAAAAATCCGACACCAGACAGAATAAGCTGACTATATGGATTATCAATATCACGATAATCACTTTTGTTTTGTCCGCTTTTTTCTCATTTTTATCCGAAATCACGACATCAACAGCCCATATTTCGGTGGCTTTCATGCTTCTGCTTCTGCTGATTGTTCTTAGCGTCATCTTTGATGCCATCGGTGTTGCGGCAACCTCCTGCGAACTTGCCCCGCTTTTGTCCATGGCGGCAAAGAAAATAAAAGGCAGCCGTATGGCAATCAGGCTCGTCAAAAATTCCGGCAAGGTAAGCAGCATCTGTTGCGATGTCTTAGGGGATATCTGCGGCATAGTCAGCGGATCCTGCACCCTCGCTATCGTTATCAAAATTACACTGACTTCGGCCGACCGGCTCAGTTTTTGGATTTCGATATTGTTTTCGAGCATTGTCTGTGCGGTAACCGTAGGCGGCAAAGCCATCTTCAAGAATATCGCGATACGTCATTCCAAAGATATTATTCTGCTGACAGGGAGAATGCTCTCTGTTTTTGAAAAAAAATGAGCGGTGTCCGGCTGGATTTGTTTTTATTTCAGAATGGATATGCCCGCTCCAGAACCCATGCGGCAAACCTTGTCAAGCTGGGCAAAGTAACTCTGGACGGCAAACCGGCGGCCAGAGTATCTCAGCTTGTCATGCCCGGCACGAAGGTGGAAATCGCGGCAGGCGACGATTTTGCTTCTTTGGGAGGCATCAAGCTCAATGACGCATTGGAGCAATTTCATATTTCGTGCGAAGGCAAAACAGCCATCGATATCGGTGCAAGCAACGGCGGTTTCACGGATGTTCTGCTTCGCAGAGGCATTGCGAAAGTATTTGCGGTTGATGTGGGTGCGTGCGCCCTTCCCCCGCATCTTCAATGCGATCCCCGTGTCGTCATACGGGATAAACGGAACGCGCGCTATCTCCCGTTTGAGGACATCGGGATAAAGGCAGACCTGATTGTGATCGATGTGTCGTTTATTTCGCTCAAATTGATTTTACCTGCCGTAATGCAGTTTGTCAAACCGCTGACTTCCATCGTTGCGCTTATCAAACCACAATTTGAAGTCGGGAAAGCCGCTCTGAATAAGGAGGGGATACTTCTGAATAAATCGTCAGGGGAACGCATCGTAAAGGAGATCCAGACGTTCTGCACAGACCTGGGATTGTCCGTATCGGGCACAATCAAAGCGCCGCACCCCTTTGCGGAAAAGAATCAGGAATATTTTATCCATTGCATGGCGCTGCAATAGTTTTCGGTGGTTCGGTCCATTTGTTTTGCAATCCGAAAAGAGGACAGCATTTTCGTCGGGATCCGGGCATTGTTTTATGCGCATGTCGACGATAATATACATTTGTCTTATTGAATTGCCATGAATTATGCTGTATAATATAGCCTTGAAAGGTAACTTATGAAAATCGGTATTTATTCCAATTTAGAACGTGACATCGGCGGAGCCGCGGCAAAAACTTTTGCCGATGCATTGAAAAAGAGAGGGCATCAGGTTTTAATATCCAAAAAGATGCAGGCCTGTGGAATCGACGCGCCTCTCTGTACAAAGGAAGAGATGGCTTCCAAAGCCGAAATCATTGCGGTTTTCGGCGGTGACGGAACCGTTTTGCATATCGCAGAAACCTGCGCCCGCAAAGGCGCACGCATTTTGGCAGTAAACCTCGGCAATCTCGGGTTTCTGTCCGAATTTGACAATATCCAGGAACTTCTTTCTGCCATAGGACAGCTTGAAAAAGGCGAATACAAAACAGAACCTCGCGCGCTGCTTGAAATCTGCTACAGAGGAGATACCTATCATGCACTCAACGAAGCCGTCCTCGCAAGAGGGCCGCATACCAAACTGCTGAAGTTCCGGGTCAGCGTCAACGGCAGCATCCTCAATCATTATAAAGCGGACGGTCTGATTGTCAGCACGCCGACCGGTTCTACCGCTTATTCTTTATCCGCAGGCGGTCCGGTCGTCGCACCGGAAGTAAAAGCAATGGTCATCAGTCCCATTTGCGCTCATGGCCTGAACAATCGTTCCTATATCGTTTCGGATGAGAGTGAGGTATCCTTAGAACTCATCGGTACCGAAGATTATGCCAATCTCAATATAGACGGTGAAGATGTTTGTCCGGTGCCGGAGGGAGGCGTCATACGTGTGCGCCGCTCGGATTTGACTGCCGAATTCATTCGTTTCAAGAGATACGATTATTATACAAAACTGCTGGCGAAAATGAATTCGCTGAACTGATTATGGAGGTATGCATATGACCAGGGAACTCAGACAAACAAAGCTTTTGGAAATTATCGCTTCCCGGGATATCGAAACACAGCATGAACTTATGGAAGCGCTCAATCTTTGCGGCTTCAAGGTGACGCAAGCTACGATATCACGTGATATCAAAGAATTGGGGTTGGTCAAAGAAACCGGAGGCAAGGCCAGAGCCCATTATATCAAGCCGCTGTATCCCAAGCTGATGAAACTGAAAACCATCTTTCACCAGTCTGTAGTCAATATCGATTATGTCAATAATTTTATAGTGATTAAAACAATATCGGGCGGAGCAAATGCCGCAAGCGCGCTTGTGGATGAGATAGCAATTCCCGATATCGTCGGTACAATCGCAGGGGATGATACGTTTTTGGTTATTTGCAGAGATGAAAAAAAAGTGCCCGAAATCATTGCACAATTCAAGGCGCTGATGGACTGATATGCTGCTTTCCCTTCATATTAAAAATATCGCTCTTATCAGTGAATTGAGTCTGGAATTTGGTCCCGGACTCAATATCCTGTCGGGAGAAACGGGTGCGGGCAAATCGATAATCATCGACAGTCTCAACTTTGTCCTTGGCGACCGCGCGGACAGAGGGCTGATCCGTCATGGCGAATCGACGGCAAGCGTGCAAGCTGTATTTTCTGTCCATAATCCCGGACTTTCACAGCTGCTTCTTGAGAACGGTATCCAAGAAGAAGATACAATCATTGTCCGCCGAACCATGAACGAGAACGGCAGGGGAGACTGCCGTGTCAACGGTGTTCTGGTCAATCTTTCTTTTTTGAAGAATATGATGTCGCTGCTGGTCGATATCCACTCTCAGCATGAAAATCAGGCGCTTCTTAACGAATCGAACCATATCAGAATATTGGACAATTTTTCCCACAGAACATCCATTCTGAAAGAAAAATACCGTCAAAGCTTTGCCGAATTGAAGGAGGCCGAACGGGAGCTTTCCGCCTTTCCGGATGCGGCAGAACGCGACAGGAAAATAGATATTCTGGAATTCCAGCTTGACGAAATCAAAAAGGCGAATCTTCGGGAAGGCGAAGAAGAATCACTTATCAAAGAACGGGCAAAGTTTTATAACTCACAAAAAGTTCTGAATGGTCTGAGCGCGGCTGTCGCATTGCTGGACGGCGATAACGGCGGTTTTGGAGCAAATCCTTCTCTTCATTCGGCCATAAAAGAACTGAACGCAATAGCTTCCTATGACGATAGTTATGCAGATTTGTCCGGCAGGCTCGAAAGCGCAAAAATAGAACTCGCCGATATTTCGGATACATTAAAAAGAGAGCTGGAAAACAGCGCTTTTGATCCTTCAAAAATGGAAACAATCGAAAAACGCATCGAAGAAATACGAAAACTGAAACGCCGCTTCGGATCGACCGTCGAAGAAATCGAGACGTACGCAGAAAAAGCTTCTTCAGAACTTGCCGTTCTTCGGAGTGCCGCAGAACGTATCGGGATGCTTAAGGAAAAAATAGAAATTCAAAAAAGCATTGCCGTAAAGCTGGCAAAAGAACTTCATGCCGTAAGATCCGAAGATGCCGCGGCATTTTCGGCCGCAATCATAAAAAATCTGACGGACCTCGGTATGGCAGAAAGCACCTTTGCCGTTGACTTTGATTATCCCGCAGAAGATGAAACATTCTCTTCGCATTTGCATGAGAACGGAGCGGATGCCGTACGCTTTATGATCAGCCCCAATAAAGGCGAACCGCTCAGACCTCTTTCAAAAATCGCATCCGGCGGTGAAATGAGCCGATTTATGCTCGGTTTAAAGAATATTACAGCAGAACTGGAGGATATTGATACGCTGGTTTTTGACGAAATCGACAGCGGTATCAGCGGCAGAATTGCAAAAGTGGTGGCATGCAAGCTATATAACATTGCAAAAACGCGGCAGGTTTTGGCGGTGACGCATCTCCCGCAATTGGCGTCCATGGCCGATACCCATTATCTGATTGAAAAAAACGTGATTGGCGGCAAGACTCTGACTTCTGTCGAAGCGTTGGACGAAGAGGCCTCACTGAAAGAGATCATGCGGCTTGCAGGCTCAATCGAAAAGAGTGAAAGCGGCTTAGAAAACGCAAAAGAAATGAAAAAATGGGCCGATGCATATAAGAAATCGCAAAAACTTTCATAGTATTACAAAAATACCTTAATTTAGAATACTATATTCCAAAAGCTGTCATTCAAATCTTCGATAAATATACATTCCTTTCAAAAACTAATTGTTGAAAGGCGGTGTTGTTTCATGCGAAAAACGTATAAGGTTCTGTTGCTGCTGCTTTTGGCAAGTGTTCTGTTTTTTTTGCCTGTCTTGCAGAGTGTCGGGTTTGCGGAAGCATACGGCAATCTGGATTCAGTATATCTCGGCGGTACGCCTATCGGTTTGGTCGCCGCAAGCGATCACCTTATTATTACGGAAACAAGGCTGATTATTACCCGCGAAGGCACAAAGAAAGCCGAAGGTACGGAGCTTATTCAGCCGGGAGATTTGTTGATAAGCATAAACGGATATCAGGTGGATTCGACAGAGGATGTGGGAAGAATCGTCAACTCTTGTAAAGAGGATAATGTCAGACTGGTAATAAGGCGGGATGGCGTCGAATCGGAAGTAATGGTCAGACCGTTGGTTGATATACTGGAAAACAAGAAAAAGTTGGGGATTATTGTAAAAAATGAAATAGCGGGTATCGGTACTCTCACCTATGTGCGTGCGGACAACAAACGTTTCGGAGGATTGGGGCATCCGATATTCGATGAGTTTTCCAAAGGGAAGTCCTATTATAATAAAGGTTATTTATATGACGCGCGCATTGTGGGCATTGTAAAAGGAGAGGCGGGCAAGGCCGGAGAACTCCGGGGTACTTTCAGACGCATGGATCCCATATGCGGTACGCTGGAAAAAAATATATTTTCCGGTGTTTTCGGCATATCCGAGGATGCTTTATTCGATAAACGTCCGCTTATCGCGCTGGGAAGCCGGGACACTGTCCGGCAGGGTGCCGCATACATTTATACGACAATCGACGGTACGGAGCCTCAGAAATTCGAAATAGAGATTGTCAAAGCGGTTCATCAGAATATCGCCGAAGATAAAAGCATGGTGATCCATGTGACCGATCCTGTTCTGCTGGAAAAAACCGGCGGAATATGCCAGGGTATGAGCGGATCTCCGATTGTCCAGAACGGAAGACTGATTGGTGCCGTAACCCATGTTTTTATCAATGATCCGACGAGAGGTTACGGGATTTATGTGGATTGGATGCTTCCTAATTAAAATGCCTTGATTTGACGGATGGCAATATTGTATACTGTTTTTATGAAACGTAAGGCTGTATCCAAAATAATATCCGATTGCGGGGTTTTTGTCAAAAGGCAATTTGAAGGATTGTCGCTTCAAAAGGCATTCGGCTACCTTGGCATCGAAGTTGCTTTTATTTTGTTGTTTCTCGCTGCGGATCTGCTCACCAAGCGTTATGTATACGGCGGAATGGTGGCATCCGGCAAAGATATCATCATTATAAAGGAAGTGCTGCGTCTGACACCGGTACAGAATACGGGGGCTTCTTTCGGGATTTTTCAAGGACATACCGACATATTGTCTGTCGTTTCGGTTGTTACGCTGTTTTTTGTGGCGGTTTTTATGATTTTTTCGCTCAAAAACCGTAACGGATGGCTTCGCGTGGGACTGGTGATTCTTATTGCCGGAGGCATCGGGAATCTTATAGACCGGTTTACTTTGGGGTATGTACGGGATTTCATTTATTTTGAACTGATCAATTTTGCCGTTTTTAACGTGGCGGATTCCGGGCTGACGGTGGGAGTTGTCCTGATACTTATTTACGTAATATTCTATTATAGGCCGGAGGAGAAAAAACCTTCGGAAACCCGCATAAAATGAAGTATTTTCTTCAAGCGTCACCAGAAGACGCAGCCTTGCGCCTGGATGTTTTTTTGTCAAGTGAAATCGAAGATTTAACACGTTCGCGAATCAGGAATCTCATCCAAGAAGGTGCCGTCATGGTTGACGGTGCGACGGTTACCAAAGCAGGTTTCTTTTTGAAAGGCGGCGAAAGCGTGCAAATTGATTCGGGTGAGCCACAGGTGCTGGAAGCACGGCCCGAAAATCTTCTCATCGATATCCTCTATCAGGACAACGATATTGCCGTCATCAATAAAGCGCGCGGCATGGTAACCCACCCGGCGCCCGGTTCTCCGAACGGCACGCTTGTCAATGCAGCGCTGTATCATATAAAAGATCTTTCTTCCATTAACGGAGTGATTCGCCCCGGAATCGTGCACAGGTTGGATAAAGACACTTCGGGTTTGATTGTGATTGCAAAAAACGATGCCGCGCATAACAGTCTTGCAAAGCAGATTGCAGAAAAAAGCGCAAAACGTTATTATTGGGCAATTCTTGACGGCAACATCAAAGAGGATTGCGGCATCGTTGAGCAGCCCATCGACCGTTCGCCCAAAGATCGCAAAAAAATGGCGGTAATGGAAGGCGGTCGCCATGCAAAAACGGCATATAAAGTTCTGGAGCGGTTCGGAAGCCATACCTTGGCAGAATTTGAGCTGTTTACCGGACGGACACACCAGATTCGTGTTCATGCCGCCTACATCCATCATCCTGTTACGGGAGACACGTTGTACGGAGGCTGCGATAAATTCGATTCTCATGGGCAATTGCTTCATGCCGTGCGGCTGGAGCTGACGCATCCTTCTACGGGCGATCGTCTTGTTTTTGAGGCGGAGCCTCCCGAAATCTTCCGAAAAGCTCTTGAATTTCTGCGTGGGAAAATAAAATAGTAAATAATTCTAGACACTGCTTCCTGTTTCTCGCAAATTTTTGCCTTTTTTGAAAACTATTTCTTTCAGAATGCTTGCATAAGTATTCCTGTTATGCTAATATATTGTTACTGAATACGTCTTCGATGTTGAGAGTGGCAGCCCGCCGCTCTCAACTTGTTTTTGGAGGGTTGATGGATTACAACAGAGTCAAAGAGCGCGCATCAGAACTTCTGACGCCGATTGTAGAGTCGCTCGGTTACGAAGTGGTGGATATAGAGTGCAAATATGTCAACAAAGCCGATACGATCACGATCTATATCTATAAACAAGGCGGTATTACCCTGGATGATTGTGTCAGAGTCAGCGAGGCGCTTGACGCTCCGCTGGAAGCCGAAGATATTACAAACGGCGCGGCATATTCGTTAAACGTTTCTTCTCCCGGGCTAGACAGGCCGATCATTACGAACGATGACTTCCGAAGAGCGATGAATACCTGCGTCGAGACAAATTCTTCAGAAGGCAAAAAGAAGAAGATTGTCGGAACGTTGATCGGCTATGACCGCGATACCTTTACTCTTCTTGTCAAGACGGCAAAACAGACCTTCGTCCGAGAAGGGGCAAAGCTTTTCCCTTATATTGATTTCGGAAAGCTGAAATAATTCATAAACAATGGCAATCGTTGCAGTCTTCTCACAAAACGGCTGCCGGACCAAACAAATATTCAATCGGAGGATCCCCAAAAAATGATAAACAAAGAATTTTTCCTGGCTCTCGATCAGATGGAAAAAGAAATGAAGCTCGACAAAGAGATGCTTCTGAGCTCGCTAGAAGCGGGACTTGCCACTGCTTTCAAAAAGGAAACCGGAGAAAGCCGTTCCATTGCTGTCAAATTGAATCCAGAAAAAGCGACCATCAAATTTTATGCCTATCATAAGGTTGTCGAAGGCGAACCGCAGGAGGATAACGAGCTTTCTTTGGAAGAAGCCAGGGAAATCAAACCGGATGCCCAAATCGGCGAACTGATAGGAGAAGATGTTACTCCGAAGTCGCTTTCGCGCATCGCTGCCCAGACCGCAAAACAAGTCATCATGCAGCGTATCAACGAAGCCAGGAGGGAACAGGCTCAGAGCGAAATGACCGATAAAGAAGGAGAGCTGATGCAGGCAATCGTCCGCAGGGTTGAGCCGAACAATATCTATGTAGAAATAATCGGCAGCCAGATTGAAGGCGTGATGTCCTTGTCCGATCAGGTTTTTGGAGAAAAGCTGAAGGTCAACGATAAGATCAAGGTGTATGTGAAAAAAGTCCGCAATAACGTCAAGGGTTCACAAGTTGTCGTCAGCAGAAGCTGCGCGGGATTTGTGCGGAAGCTGTTTGACATCGAAGTGCCCGAGCTGCGCTCCAATCTTGTGAAAGTCAAAAATATTGTCCGCGAAGCCGGTTACCGCACAAAAATGGCTGTATACAGCGAAGATCCCAATCTGGATGCCATCGGTGCATGCATCGGCGCAAAAGGGGTCCGTGTCAATGCGATTGTCGCAGAACTGAATGGAGAAAAAGTTGATATCATTCAATACAGCAATGATCCGTCAGAATATATTGCCAGAGCCTTAAGCCCCGCGAAGGTTCTCATGGTGCAGCTGAACGAAGCAGAAAAGCATGCCAAAGTAGTCGTTCCGGATGACAAGCTGTCGCTTGCCATCGGAAAGAACGGACAGAATGCAAGGCTGGCCGCAAGGCTGACCAATTACCGCATTGATGTCAAGCCCTACAGCGAAGTGATGAGTGAGCTTGAAAACAGCGACGGTGCTGACGGTCAGGCCGAAACCGCACGCGCGCTCAAAGAGTCGGGAGAACAATAAGAATATGAGCAAAGGCTGGATTCCTCTCAGAAGTTGCACGGTATGCCATAAAAGGCTTCCGAAGGCGGAGCTTCTGCGCATTGTAAAATATGCGGACGGAAACATCGAGGTGGACGAATCCGGTAAAGCGCAGGGGAGAGGCTGCTACGTTTGCAAAGAGGGAGATTGCATCAGGTCTTTCATCAAAAAAAAAGGTGCAAACCGCAGTTTCAAAACAAACGTGAAAGAGGAAGTCTATGAGCGGCTTGCCGCAAGAAGCAATCAATAAAATTGCTGCGTATACGGGACTTGCCATCCGGGCGGGCAAAGCAGTCATCGGCACGGATGGAATCTTCGTCCGCAGAATAAGACTTGTCCTCGCGGACCCTGCGCTGAGTCCCAATGCGCGGAAGAAACTGGATGCAAGATGTCTTGCACTGCGGATACCGCTGATAGAAATAGCCGAGCTTGGCAAGCATATTTCCAAGCCGTCCTGCAAGGCCATCGGGATAAGCGAGCCGAACCTTGCAAAAGCAATCATTAATCTGACAACAGACAGCATGAAGGAGAATAGCAATTCATGAGTGAACCCAAAAGATCAGACAACTCTCTCGGCAGCATCAAAACCATCGGGAGTTTTGCAACGGAGCATATTCCGCAGATTCAGAATGCGATCTCGGCGCAGCGGAAACGTATTGAAGACGTTCTAAAACGTCTTTCGGCGAAAAAAGAGGTTCTTTATCAAGAAAAACGGGAACGGGAAGAGAGGGAAAACGAACGTATTCGCCTTCAGCAGGAGAAAGAACGCCAGTTGAAAGAAAATGAGGAACTCATTAAAAAAGCATTGGAAGAGCCCTTGATTCTCAAACCTCAGAAAAAAGTAGAAGCCCCTGTGCAGATGCCCGAAGCATCGGTATCCTTGCCTGCGCCGGAAGAAAAGCCTGCCGAAACGGTGGCGCGGACAGAGAATCCCGTTCCAACCGCCGCACAACAAAAAACAGAAGAGAAACCCGCAGAATCTGTCCCGGAACCAACGTCTTCTTCTCAGATCGAAGACAAAATCCGTCAGCAGATTCATGCGCCTCTCTTTGCCAAGGCCAAAAAACCGGTGATAGAAAAACCCGTTATACGCATTTATGTGCCGCCCGTAGAAGAAAACAGACAAAAAAAGAATAATGCATCTGCTTCCTCCGCTGCGCGTCCTTTATCCGGTTCGAAAGCCGGAAGCACATCCGGCAATACAGCCGCCCGTCCCGGAACCGGTGCAGGATATCCGTCCCGTCCGGCATTCGGGCAACGACCCGCAGTCCTGCCTCCTGTTCTTCCCGACATAACCGCAAAAGAATGGGCAAAGAAAAAAGGTCAGGATAAGACTCATTCTTCGGCTGTCGCTGCCAATTCCGATATGGACAAGAAAGGTCTCAGCAAAAAGAAGTTGATTAAAAAAGGGTTTGAGCAGCCTGAAGAATACATGACCTTTGATGAGTATGGCAACGAAAATACCCGAATTATCCGCACCCGCAAGGTCAGCGATAAAAAGAAGCAGCAGCAGTTTGTACCTCAGACCGCTACAGTGATTGACCACGCTGTTTTGACTTCGGATCATATCACAATCAAGGAGCTCAGTGAAAAGATTGGCAAAACTGGTGTCGAAATCATCAAAAAACTTTTCCTTCTGGGCATAATAAAAACAATCAATGATACCATCGATTATGATACGGCAGACCTTGTCTCCGGAGAACTGGGCGTCACGCTCGAACTGCAACGTACCGAAACATCAGAAGAAAAACTGATTGCGCAGCATGTTCAGGAGTCCGTTGATGATGATAAAGAACTGAAGCCGCGTCCGCCCATTGTCACCATTATGGGTCACGTTGACCACGGCAAGACATCAATTCTGGACTATATCCGCAAGGCAAATGTCGCCGCCGGAGAAGCCGGCGGGATTACACAGCATATCGGCGCGTATACCGTTGTGATTAACGGTTCGCCCATCACCTTCCTGGATACTCCGGGCCACGAAGCCTTTACTGCGATGAGGGCAAGAGGTGCCAATGTAACCGATATCGTTGTTATTGTCGTTGCCGCAGATGACGGTATTATGCCCCAGACGATTGAGGCAATCAACCATGCAAAGGCTGCCAAAGTGGGCATCATCGTTGCAGTCAATAAGATTGACAAAGCGGGGGCTGATCCGGACAGAGTATTGACCCAACTGACAGAACAGGGATTGGTTCCGGAGGATTGGGGTGGCAACATCCCCGTAGTCAAAGTTTCTGCAAAAACCGGTCAAGGCATACCGGACCTTCTGGATACCATTCTGGTATCTGCCGAAATTCTTGAACTGAAGGCCAATCCCAACCGCTCGGCCAAGGGTACCATAATCGAAGCCAGATTGGATAAAGGCAAAGGCCCTGTTGCCACGGTTCTTGTGCAGAACGGCACATTAAAGATATCGGACCTTGTTGTCGCAGGCTCCGTAACCGGCAAAATTCGCGCGATGCAGGATGACAAGGGCCGGAACGTTGCAAAAGCCGGGCCGTCTATGGCGGTTTCTGTTCTCGGTTTGCAGGAAGTGCCGGATGCTGGCGATCAGTTGATGGTTGTCAGCGACGAAAAATTCCTGAAGCAGATTGCGGACGAGCGGCAAGCCAAGCTAAAAGTGCAAAAGGACGGCATGGGCAAGATATCTTTGGAGGATATGTCAAAAATCATTGCGGAAGGCAAGCTGAAAACCCTGAACCTTATAATTAAAGCCGATGTGCAGGGTTCTGTCGAGGCCATCAAAGAATCCCTGCTCAAGCTTTCCAACGAAGAGGTCAAGGTCAATGTTGTTCATGCCGTTGCGGGCGCCATCAATGAATCTGACGTGCTGCTTGCGGACATGACCAAATCAATCATCATCGGGTTCAATGTGCGTCCGGACAGCAATGCAAAATTGCTCGCCGAACAGAATAATGTGGACATCCGGCTTTACCGGATTATCTATGATGCGATCGACGATGTCACAAATGCCATAAAAGGCATGCTTGCTCCCAAGTTCCGCGAGCAGTATATCGGCAGGGCTGAAGTCCGCGTCATTTATAAAATCAGCGGTGTCGGCACCATCGGCGGATGTATGGTCAAAGACGGAAAAATCGTCCGCAATGCAAACGCCAGAGTGCTTCGTGACAATACGGTTGTCTGTGATACCATGATTTCTTCCTTAAAACGTCTGAAGGATGACGTAAAAGAGGTGACTTCCGGCTTTGAGTGCGGTATCGGTTTGGACAATTTCAACGATTTGAAGGAAGGCGATATCATCGAATCCTTCAGTACGATCAAAGAACAATGAATTCTGTATGAGGAAGTAAGATGACGAAAAACATCAAAACAGAAAGGGTGGATGCCGAAATTCAGAAGGAGCTGTCAATGCTTCTGAATTATGGCGTCAAGGACCCGCGCCTTGAAGGTGCGATGATCGGCGTCACCAAAGTGAAGACAACGCAGGATCTCCGATACGCAAAGGTGTTTGTCAGCATTATGGATCCGGACAAAACAACCGTACTCAAGACGCTTCGCTCCTGCGCGGGATTTTTGAGAAGCTCACTTTCGGCCAGACTGCGTATCCGCACGGTGCCGGAACTGATGTTCGAACTGGATGACAGCTTTGAATACGGATACAAAATCGATAAGATTCTCAAAGATCTCCATCTTCCGCCCGAAGAAACAACGGCTCCCGTTGACGAAAATAAATAATCTGTTTATAAAGGAAACCATGTACGAGACCGCAATCAAAAAAATTCATGCAGCGCATACTGTTTCGGTATTCATGCATATCAATCCCGACGGCGATTGTGTTTCTTCTTCGCTTGCCGTTTATGCCTTTCTTACCAATGCGGGCAAGATTGTCCACTGTTTTGTAGAAGAAGGAAACAAGTTCAAGGACAATCTGCGTTTTTTGCCTTATACGGAGGTCATCAACCGCGATTCACTCAAGTCGTATGATCTTGCCATCGCCGTTGATTGTGCGGCTCCCTCACGACTGGGTCCGCAGTCTTATAAGAAATTTCTGAAAAGCGACGACCGGATTTGCATTGACCATCATCTCAACAATACACCTTTTGTCGAAACAATGATACTGGAGCCTAAGGCCGCTTCGACAACACAGATTCTTTATAAACTTTTCAAGGAATTCGACAAAAAATATATCGATTATAATGTCGCCACACTTCTGTATGCCGGACTTATCACGGATTCGGGCGCAATGACCTACCAGTCTACTACGTCGGAAACCATGCGCATCGCTTCGGAGCTTGCGGAATACGGCGTCGATATCTATACCCTCAACCGCAAATTGACTAAGGATGTAAAATTATCCGTTTTCCGTCTGACCAATCTTGTTTTGTCCAAAACCCAATTTTATTTCGATAACCGTGTCGGCATCATTACCTTTTCGGAGGAGGATTTTGCCGCGACAGGAACATCTTTGGAGGATACCGAAGGCATTATCAATAAAGTGATTGACATTGTTGAGGTCAAGATTGCTGTATCTGTTTCTCAGGCGGAGCCCGGCGTATACAAAGTAGGCATCCGCACCAAGGACGGCATAGACGCCGGTGCGATTGCGGGCGTCTTCGGAGGCGGGGGACATTTCAATGCAAGCGGATGCAGAATCTTCGGTGATTATCAGGAGGGTATAAAAAAGCTTCTGGAAACCTGCGAAACGGCATTGAAAGCCGGCGGGGGCGCGGCATGCTCAACGGATTCATCAATCTGAACAAAACGGGAGGAATGACCTCCTTTCAAGCAGTGGCAAGACTCAGACATCTTCTGCGCGCTTCCGGTGAGGAATTTTCTAAAATCGGACATATGGGTACATTGGATCCCGATGGAGAAGGTGTATTGCCTGTCGCATTGGGCCGAGCCACGCGCCTTTTTGAGTATTTTTCGGATAAAACAAAAGTATATTATA
The DNA here is from genome assembly GCA_001604065.1 of Clostridiales bacterium Firm_09. Lineage (GTDB taxonomy): Bacteria > Bacillota > Clostridia > Christensenellales > DTU072 > Firm-09. The sequence continues at coordinate 13,679 of LVAO01000004.1, read as the reverse complement.
CGGAGTTTGTCTTCGGTAGTGAAACGGATACGTTGGACGCATCCGGCAAGGTGATTCATGCATGCGGCGTTGTTCCCGACAAAAACAGCATTCTCGCTGTCCTGCCGTCTCTGACAGGCAAGGTGGATCAGATTCCACCCGCATTCAGTGCCAAAGTCATTGGCGGAGAACGTGCGTATAAACTGGCGCGCAAAGGCGAAAATGTTTTGCTCAAGCCGGAAAAGGTAGAAATTCATTCGATAGATTTACTTGAAGAAATCGGAAAGGGCGTATTTTCTTTTCGCATCACATGCGGAGGGGGCACGTACATACGCAGTATAGTGCGCGACATGGCTGCGGCCGTCGGTACGTACGGATATATGCGTTACATCCGCAGAGAACAAAGCGGCATGTTTACCCTGGACCATGCTTATACCTTGATGCAATTGGAAGAAGAAGGAATTTCGGACAAACTGGTCACGTTGGAAGAAGCCTGCAGAATGTTTCCGCGGTTCAACGCACCTCCGAAGCTATCTGCAAAGATTCTGAACGGCATAAAAGTATGCGCGGAGGGAATGCCGGACAATCCATTCGCTCTGTATATAGAAGACAAACTGATCGGCATAGCTTTTAATGATAATGGCGTACTGAACGTCAGGACAAGGTTGATATAATATGAAAAAGGTTCTCGCTTTAGGTTTTTTTGACAGCATTCATATCGGCCACCGCGCCTTGATTGCGGAGGCTCAGGAAATCGCAAACAAGACGGGAGCACAATTATGCGTTTCAACATTTGATGACGCCTTTTTTGACCAATTGAAAAAAAATGAAATAAAAGAAATCTATACCCTTAAAGAAAGGCGCATGCTTCTGGCGGAATTGGGTGTCCCATGCATCAGAGTCTTTGAGTCGACTCAGGAACGTTTTGCACAAAGCGGCATAGATTTTTTTCGAGAACTTGTCGGTGCGGGCGATGTCACGGACATTGTATGCGGAGAGGATTATACATTCGGATGCGGCGCTTCTTGCAATTGCACGGATCTGAAGCGTTTCTGTGAAGAATCCGGCATCTCTTTACATACTGCAAAGACATTTATGACAGAGGACGGCAACAAGGTTTCCAGCCGCGCCATCCGCAGACTGCTTTCGGAGGGCAATATTCCCGAAGCGAACCGCTTATTGGGAAAGGAGTATTTTTGCGCAGGCGCTGTGGTGCATGGCAGGGGCGACGGCAGTAAATTCGGCATTCCGACTGCCAATCTGGACATTATGCGTGAGAAACTGCTTCCCGCTTATGGCGTCTATCAGACCGTGACCGAAGCAGAAGGCGTGCGGTACCGTTCGCTGACGAATGTGGGAGGACAGCCCACCTTTGACATGGACAAGCCCACAATCGAAACTTTGATTCTGGATTACAGCGGCAATCTGTATGGCAAAGAAATTACCGTCATTTTTTCTAAAAAAATACGAGAAATCGTCCGTTTTGCGAACGCCGCGGCGCTCAGGCGCCAGATCGAAAAAGACATTGAGGAGGTATTGCGTGATTAAATTCGGCGTGGCGGGCAACAGCAGCAGTTTTTATGCAGAAGGTCACACCAATACGCAAGAAGCAGCCCTATGGTGCAAACAACGCGGGATTGATGTTTTTGAATATTCCTTCGGCCGTGGCGTAACGCTGCCTTCAGAAACCGCACTTGCCATCGGAAAAAAATTTGCCGAAGCAGGAATCGAATTGACTGCGCATGCTCCGTATTATATCAATTTTGCAAATACCGAAGAAGACAATATCGGCAAATCCATCGGTTATATTCATCAGAGCATACGCAAAGTCGTACAGTTCGGAGGCAACAGAGTCGTTGTTCATCCGGCAAGCCAGGGCAAACTCTCCCGCGAAGAAGCCTTTGCCTATACAAAAAAGAATTTCACCGAGCTGGCGCATGCTTTGAATGACTCCGAATACGCGGGAAGAATCAAGATTTGCATCGAAACCATGGGCAAACTGGGGCAGATAGGCACTGTGGATGAGGTGATAGAGTTATGCGGATTGTCAGAGATGTTTTTTCCCTGCATCGATTTCGGACATATCAATGCGAGAGAACAAGGTATTCTAAAAAGTGCTGCAAATTATAATACTATAATTTGCAAGATGCTTGATAATCTGCCTTATGAAAAAGTTGACCGAATGCACATCCACTTCAGCAAGATATCCTATGGCGCAAAAGGCGAACTGTATCATCTTACATTCGAGGATACCAAGTACGGCCCGGAATTCCGTCCGCTTGCCGAAGTTCTTGCAGGCTACGGTTTTTCGCCCTATATTATAAGCGAATCGGACGGGACGCAGGCAGAGGATGCCATTGAAATGAAACAAATCTTTCAAGAAGAGCTTGCAAAAAAAGATTCTGTCCTGGTTTAGTTTCATTCCGTGCAAAACGAGCATATATTATATGTATGCTGATATCGGTTATTGACAAAAAAAAATGCAAAAAAATTTTGACTGTCATATTGGTTCTGGCCGTGCTGGCCGGTATTTATACTTATTTCAACCGCATTTCTTATCCACTTATAGTAGAAATTTCTGAAGTTCAGGCCGAAAATTATGTCAATAATATCATCAATCAGGCCATCAAGCGCATTCTGGAGCTTCGGTCTTTTTATGAAGATTTTTATACTTATGAAAAAAATAACGATGGCGAAGTTGTTCTGATAAAAGCCAATACCGCAAGCATCAATCAGCTGATGGCGTTTGCCCAGATAGAGATACAGGACGCGCTCAATGATCTGAAAGATATGCAGATTGACCTGCATGTCGGCGCTTTTTTGGGCAGTTCGGTTCTTGCCGATAGAGGCCCGGTCTTAAAAATAAATATCATGCCGATCGGAAACGCCGTTACCCAATGGGATTCGTTTTATTATAACAAAGGCATCAATCAGACCATTCACAGACTGCTTCTCCGTGTTGCGGCTAAGGTCAATCTTGTCATTCCTCTGAAGGCGAAAGACTGCATCATTATGACGGATATCATTATAGCCGAAGATATCATCGTCGGACGCGTGCCGGATACTTATATCGGCGGCATGCAGACGGATGATTTGAGCAACAGCATCTTTGATATTCTTTCGCTCAACAACTGACGCCCCAATCCGCTTTATTCTGGTTTTTGATCGGCTTCAATCTGCCATACTATTGGTATTGATTTGCCAATTGTTTCCCTGAGTGATATAATTGATGCAATTCATCTCACATCGGGAGAAAGATCATGTTGGAAAAAGAGATTTCATCTATCAGACGGGAGTGTGCCGCCGCGATTTCGGAAGCGGCAAACTCACAAAAGCTCGGCGAAGCCAAAGTGCGCTTTCTCGGCAAAAGCGGCGCGCTGACGCTGCTTTTGAGAGAGCTAAAGAATGTGCCTCCGGCCGAAAAACCCGCGGCAGGCAAGCTTCTTAACGATATCCGCGCAGAACTGGAAGCGGCATTTGCAATGGCAGAAGAAAACCTGGCAAAAAAAGAAAGAGAGCTCCGGATTGCCAAAGAAACATTGGATGTCACGCTTTCTAAGCCATATACGGAGTATGGCGCTCTGCATCCGCTGTCTGTTGTCAAGAATGATATCATCAATATTTTTACCGGCATGGGTTTCGAAATCAAGGACGGTCCCGAAATCGATTATGAATACTACAACTTCACCGCGCTCAATATTCCGGCCGATCATCCTTCGCGCGACAGCGCGGACACATTTTATATCAATGATAAAATCCTGCTCCGCACGCAGACCTCTGCCGTGCAGGTGCATGTGATGGAGACCCAGAAACCTCCTATCCGCATCATTTGTCCCGGTAAAGTCTACCGTCCGGATGACGACGCGACACACAGTCCCATGTTCCAGCAGGTGGAGGGGCTTGTCATTGACGAACATGTGACGTTGAGCGACCTGACGGGGATTCTTTTAGAGTTTGCAAAAAAATTCTTTTCGCAAGAGACCAAAATCCGCCTTCGCCCCTCATTTTTCCCTTTTACCGAACCCAGCGTAGAAGTGGATCTGAGCTGCGCGATGTGCGGCGGCAAGGGTTGCAGATTATGCAAGGGCACAGGCTGGATTGAGCTTTTGGGCGCGGGTGTCGTCAATCCCGCCGTATTGGAATGTTCCGGAATCGACAGCAAAAAATACTCCGGCTTTGCATTCGGCATGGGTGTCGAGCGGGCTACCATGATCCGATACGGCATACCCGACATGCGGCTGTTGTTTGATAATGACATCCGCATCCTCAGACAGTTCAGATAAGGAGAATATTTATGCTGATACCGATAAAATGGCTGAAAGAATATGTGTCATTTGACCTGACTCCCGCGGAGCTTGCAGAAAAGCTGGTTTCCTGCGGATTTGAAATAGAACAAATCATCGATCTTGCGGCAAACGTAAAAAATGTTGTCAGCGCCAGGGTCGTCGCCCTTGCAAAACACCCTTCGGCGGACAGGCTGAAGGTTGCAACGCTGGATACCGGCAAGGCGCAGGGCGTCCTGCAGGTGGTCACCAATTCAACGACGGTCAAAGAGGGCGACATCGTTCCCGTAGCTCTGGATGGCGCCATGCTGGCGACCGGCGTCCGAATCAAAAAAGGCGAGCTTCGGGGAGTGGCTTCCGCGGGCATGCTCTGCGGAATGGAGGAGCTTGGCATTACAGAATATCCCGGCGCAGACAAAGAAGGTGTGCTTGTCTTTTTGCCGGACACACCGGTGGGTGAGGATGTCAACAAGCTTCTAGGCAAAGATGAAATCGTGCTGGACGTGGGCATTACCGCCAACCGGATTGATGCGAACAGCATCTACGGCATCGCGCGCGAAGTGGCTGCGGCAACCGGCGCGCCCCTGAAACCGCTCAATTTTGATTATAAAGAGAATAAAGAAGACATTGCATCCTATGTTGCGCTCAGCAACCTTGCGCCCGATCTCTGTCCGCGTTATATGGCAAAAGTCGTAAAAAATGTACGGCTTTGCCCTTCGCCGGAACTTATTCAGAACAGGCTCCGCGCGGTGGGCCTTCGTCCGATCAATAACATAGTGGACATCACAAATTATGTGCTCTATGAGATCGGCCAGCCCATGCATGCATTTGACCTGAAAATGATTGCCGACTCGAAAATCACCGTACGCCGTGCGGAGGAAGAAGAAAAAATTGTCTGTCTCGATGACAAAACCTATACGCTCGGCAGGGACAATCTGGTTATCGCAAACGGAAAAGAACCCATGGCGATAGCCGGCATTATGGGCGGGAAGAATTATTCCATCCTGCCTGACACCACTGCCGTTGTCTTTGAGTCTGCAAGGTTTGCCCGTGATAATGTCCGAAAAACGTCAAGAAGTCTGAACCTGCGTTCGGATTCTTCCGCACGTTTTGAGAAGGGTGTTGACTTCTGGTCGCAGGATGCCGGGCTTCGCCGCGCGCTTGCACTCATCTCAGAGTACGGCTGGGGTGAAATTGTCGGCGGAACACTCGACAGCTTTCCCGTCCGGCCGGAGACGAAGCGCATAGTATTCTCGGTTAAAGATATAGAGAGAATACTTGGCATCAATGTGCCCGAACAGAACATCCTTGGAATTCTCAAATCCCTTACCTTCAAAGTCAATAAAGAAAAAGAAATGCTTGTTGCCGAAATTCCTCCGTACAGGGAAGATATGGCAGGCATAAACGATATCGCGGAGGAAGTGATACGCATCTACGGGTATTCGCACATCAGGCCGGAGCTGATGGAAGGCAAGACTGCCGCGGGCGGCAAGACCAAGCGTCAGGAATTTGCGGACAAAATCAAGAATATCCTGCTAGCCAAGGGTATGTCCGAAATTGTCACATATTCTTTTGTCAGTCCCAGAATATTTGACCTCTTGCGTCTTCCCTCGGAGGATCCGCTTCGTGAAGCGGTCAAGATTAACAATCCGTTGGGAGAAGATTTCAGCATCATGCGCACCACGCTTGCGCACAGCATGATAAAGACGCTGGCAACCAATTTCCAAAGAGGGAACAAGGCTGTGAGACTTTTTGAGGTGGCAAAAACCTATCTTCCCAAAGCATTGCCGCTCACGGAACTTCCGATAGAAAAGAATACCCTTTGCCTGGGCGCACTCAATGACGACTTTTACGGCTTCAAATCCATTCTTGAGGACCTTCTTGCCGTGCTTCACATCGATGCGGATTTTATTCGCGGAAGCAAACCCTACCTTCATCCCGGACGCAGCGCAATCATAGTTGCTCCGGAGGGCTCTGTGATAGGGTATATGGGCGAGGTCGACGATCTGGTCGCTGCAAATTACGACGTGGACAAACGTTTGTATATTGCCGAATTGGACGAAGAATATCTTCTTGACCACGCCAGATCCGGGCTTCCTTTCAAAGTCAATTCCAGATATCCCGCGGTGGAAAGGGATATTGCGGTTCTCTGCGACAAAAGAACAGAAGCGGCAGAGCTTCTTAAGACTGTCCGCGCCAGCGGAGGGGAACTTCTGATCGATTCGTATGTGTTTGATGTCTATACGGGCGATCAGGTGGAAGAAGGCAAAAAAAGCGTTGCGATCAAGCTTATTTGCCAGAGCAAAGAAAGAACCTTGAAAGACGAGGATGTCAATGCCGTTGTCAGCGGCATTCTGGACGCCTTGTCGACTATCGGGGCCAGACTGAGATAATGGATGCAAAAACGCTCAAAACACTCGAATATGCAAAAATTCTGCAGACTGCAGCCGGATACGCTTCTTCCGCTCCGGCGCGGCAAGCGATACGCGCGTTGACGCCTGCAGAAAACATTTCCGAGGTGAAAGAACGGCTTGCGGAGGTCGGCGAGGCGGACAGAATCCTCTTTCAACATTCGGTCAATATCGGTTTTGCCTTTGATGATATCGGTGCAGAGCTGGAAAAAGCTTCGGTTCTCTCCGTGCTTTCAATGGGTGAAATTCTTAAGATTTATAAACTGCTTAAAGCCGGCAGAACGGCGCAGTCCGCCATCGACAAGGTGCCGGACAACGATATCCATCGCATCCGTGCGATTGCCGGAGGGATATACATCAACAAAACGCTGGAAGAGGACATCGACCGTTCGATTCTTTCTGAGAGCGAAATGAGCGACAATGCCTCACCGGAGCTTCGCGCCATACGTCAGAAAATACGCAAGACGGGCGAGGATATCAAAAGCAAGCTGAACAGCTATATCACCGATCAGGCCTTTTCAAAATATCTTCAGGACAACATCATTACCGTACGCGGCGACCGCTACGTCATTCCCATCAAAGCAGAATACCGTTCTTCGGTACCCGGACTTGTACACGACCAGAGTGCGTCCGGACAGACCTATTATGTAGAACCGATGGCGATCGTCGAACTCAATAACGACCTCAAAACCTGTCTTCTGGAAGAAGAACACGAGATTGAACGTATTCTTAAGAATTTTACATTGCGTATATCCGATGTCGGCAGTCTTCTTGCGGACAGTTTTGCATCTATGACCAGATTGGATGTCATTTTTGCCAAAGCGGTTTATGCCAATGCGATCAAGGCAAAAATGCCTTTCATCAATGACAAAGGCATCATCAATATCGTCAAGGGCAGGCATCCTCTTATCCCTGCGGATCGGGTGGTTCCGACCGATGTCTGTCTGGGCAAGAATTTTGATCTGCTTTTTATTACCGGACCTAATACGGGCGGCAAGACGGTGACGCTCAAGCTGATCGGGCTTTTTGAAGCAATGGCGTTGTCCGGGCTGTTTGTACCGGCGCAGGAAGCGGAATTATCCATGTTCGACAATGTTTTTTGCGATATCGGCGACGAGCAAAGCATCGAACAGAATCTTTCTACCTTTTCTTCCCATATTGCGAACATCATTGACATTGTCAACAGGATGAGCAATAAATCCTTGATTCTTCTGGATGAGCTGGGTGCGGGTACGGACCCAGCCGAAGGTGCGGCGCTTGCCGTCAGCATTGCAGAATTTATAAGAATGAGCGGTGCCAAAGCCGTCGTCACTACCCATTATAATGAACTCAAGGAATATGCCGTGGTGACCGACCGCATCGAAAATGCCAGCATGGACTTTGATCCTGTGACGTACAGCCCCACCTTTCGGCTGATGATCGGCACCCCGGGCGCCTCCAACGCAATTGTGATTGCAGAAAAGCTGGGTCTTAAAAAAGAGATCATTGATAATGCCCGCGGCAGGATATCGGAGGGCAAAATGCAGTTCGAAAACCTGCTGGGGTCTATGGAGCTTGCCCGCCGCAGGGCGGCAGAAAACGAAGAACGCACCGCACTCGTCCGGAAAGAAGCCGAAGAAGCCCTCAAAAATGTGCAGGCGGAGCGCGACAGGCTTTTTGTACAGCGGGAAAAATTGAACGCGAACGTAAAAAAAGAGACCAGAAGGATGGTGGAAGAGGCAATGGAGGAGGTCAACGAAATTGTTGATGCCATCAAAAAGCTTCTGGAGGACCCCAGCGAAAAGAATCTTTTTGAAGCCCGCAGACTCCGCAAATCGATGACGAAATACGTTGTTGAAGAAGACAATGAATTCCTCGGGTTCGGCGAAGAGGAAAACGGAGAAATCAACGAAGGCGACCGTGTCCTGGTCAGACCGCTCAAGGTGGAGGGCGACGTACAGAGCATCAACCGTCTTAAAAATACTGCTTCTGTCCGCCTTGGGAAGCTGAGCAGCAACTTCTGCCTGGATGATCTTCTTAAATTGAAATCCAGAAAGAATGCCGGACCGGCGCCTGTCGGCATTCCATCCATCCCACGTGCCGCGGGAGCGTTGCGCAACGAGAGTTTTTCGCCCGAAATCAATCTGATCGGTCAGACAGCAATGGAGGCGGGCGCCAATCTCGATGCCTATATGGACAAAGCGATGATGTCCGGTCTGAGCGAAGTCCGCATTATTCACGGCTACGGAACAGGCAAGCTGCGCGAAACCGTACAGAATCGGCTCCGCAGCCATCCGGGAGTCGAAAGCATCCGTGACGGAAGATATGACGAAGGAGGCAGAGGCGCGACGATTGTGACGCTCCGCAGCAAAAAAGGATAATTATGATTTACTTTGACAATGCCGCAACAACAAGATGCAGCCAAGAAACCATTGATACTCTCATCCGCTATGCGGACAGGCAGTACTTTAATCCCAGTTCGGTTTATCATGAGGCGGTAGAGGTAAAAATCGAGCTGGATGCGGCACGCAACCGTATTCTGAAGGCGGCCGGTGGCGGAGAAGGAAAAATAATTTTTACTTCAGGCGGAACCGAAAGCGACAATCTGGCGGTTTTCGGAACACGAAAGCCCAACAAATCCAAGGTGATTGTATCCGCAGCGGAGCATGCTGCAATCTATAACAGCGCAATGGAGCTTAAACGCCGTGGTTTTGAAGTCTGCCTTTGTCCGGTGGATGGCTGCGGCAGGGTGGACGAGGACGCCTTCCGCATGCTGCTGGATGAAACCGTGTCTTTTGTGTCAATCATTCATGTCAACAACGAAACCGGAGCAATCAATGACATCAGAAAGCTCTGCGCGCTCACCAAGGCGGCCAATCCTTCTGCAATCTTTCACAGCGACGGCGTTCAGGCGCTCGGCAAAATTCCGGTAAACCTTACCGATTCCGGCGTAGACTTATATTCTTTAAGCGCACATAAGCTTAACGCACCCAAGGGCTGCGGCGCTCTGTATGTCAGAAAAGGTGTCCATCTGAATCCGATCGTCTATGGCGGCGGTCAGGAGGAGGGATTGCGCTCCTCTACGGAGAATGTGGGCGCGATTATCGCCTTTTCCGATATGGTATCCTATTATACTGCAAACAGGATACCTTTATCAACAAACATGTCTGCAATAAAACAGATTATAAAAAGATTCCTGTCCGAAGCGGAGGGCATTCGTTTCCTTACGGGAGAACCGTCTTCCGATTACATTCTGACTTTTGCATCGGATAAGCTCCGCGGTGAAGTCACGCTTCATGCGTTAAATCGCGAAGGTATTCTGGTCGGCACCGGCAGCGCGTGTTCTTCGGCCAAGGCAAGCCGCCGTATCGCAGAAGTCCTGGGTCTCAAGGGTAAATATGTCGACGGAATCGTGCGTCTGAGTTTCGGAAGATACAACACGCAGGAAGAAGCCCTGGCGTTTTGCGCAGCATACAAAAAAATATATGAGGAGTTATCAAGATATGGCAGCTGAGCCGAACACCATTTTGATACGCTACGGCGAATTGTTTCTTAAGGGGAATAATCGTTATTATTTCGAGTCTCTTCTTATCAAAAACATCAAAGCGGCCTTGTTCGGCATACGCTTCAAGTTTGTCAAATCGCAAAGCCGTTTTTTTGTTGAGGACTTTGACCCGGCGGACAAAAATCTGATTCTCTCAAGACTGACCAAAGTCTTTGGAATTCACAGTCTCAGCCCGGCGGTAAAAATCAGGACGGATCTGAAAAAAATCGGAGAAATCGCCTCCATGATGGCGCCCGAACAAGGAACCTTCCGTGTGACTGTGCGCCGCGCAGACAAGAAAATCCCAAAAAAATCAATGGAAATTGCCGCAGAAATCGGAGGAGACATGCTTGAGCGCGTGCCTGCACGCAAAGTGGATCTGTTCCGGTATGATTTTGAGCTTTGTGTGGACATCCGAGAGGATGGTTGGTCGTATGTTTTTTATGAGGTGATTCCGGGCGCCCAGGGATTGCCGTCGGGTTGCTCCGGCCGCGCCATGCTGCTTTTGTCGGGCGGTATCGACAGCCCTGTTGCGGCTTATAAAATGGGAAGACGCGGTGTTACCGTCTGCTGCGTACATTTTCACAGCTTCCCTTATACAAGCGAACTCGCGCTCCGAAAGGTTGTGGATCTGACAGAGATGCTGCGCCCTTACGTGCCTTTTATCGAATTGACAGTGGTTCCTTTTACAAAAATCCAGTATGCGATTCATGAACACTGCCCGCAGGAGTTTATGATTACCATCATGCGCCGCTTCATGATGCGTATTGCGGAGCGTCTCGCGCAAGATAAAAAATGCGGTGCGCTCATCACCGGCGAAAGTCTCGGTCAGGTCGCAAGTCAGACAATGGAGAGCATCAATGCAACGAATTCGGTAGTTAAAATGCCCGTATTCCGTCCCCTCATTGGCAATGATAAAGAAGAAATCATTGAGATAGCAAAAAAAATCGGTACTTTTGACATCAGCATCCGTCCGTATGAAGACTGCTGTACGGTGTTTTTGCCCAAAAATCCGGTTATTCACCCCAAATTATCTGAAGTTGAGCGTTATGAAAGCAAACTGGATATCGAAGCGCTGATTGCCGAGGCAATCGCAGGCGCCGAAGTCAGATCGGCGGCATTTCCGGCAGAGTGAAATTGAGAGCGGATACCTTGCTGCTTTCTCCCAGCATTTCACCCTCGGGATCGTATACAGAAATATAATAGATATTCAGTCCGAAGGAGGGAAAGGCGTCCGTAAAGAATCCTTTCTCATTGTCGCAGTATTCTGCAAGTATCAGGTCTCCTTCTCCCGTTTGTTTTTTCAATACATACCGGAAGCCCGGACAAAGGGAGAAAGAAATATCCACCTGATTATTCTCGTTTATCTCTGCATGCAAGTCGGAAGGGATCGCGCGGTCGAAAACAGTAGAAATTTCCGGCAACCCGACCCGTTCATTGAAGAGCTCGGAACATCTGTACTTTATGGGAGTTGTTTCTCCTGCAATCAGCAGCTTATGTTCAATATTGGTTGCATAGGTGTCCACATCAACGGCGATGATACCGTCGGGAACGTCAAATGGATCAGGCTTTGACAGGTTTTCATAAATGTATTTTGCGCATAACGTGGGATAGGATCCGCCTGTAATCGCGCTTGGCAAAAGCGTTGCCTGCGTATTCGAGACACTCCCGTACCATACGCAGACGGTATTTGCCGAAGTATAGGACATGTTCCATGCGTCGCTGTTGTAATCCGTATTCTTTACGCCCACCGTGCCGGTTTTTGCGGCGACTTCGAATGGAAGCGTCGCAAGTTTGCGTGCGGTACCGTATTTTGCGGTGTCTATCAGCATATCGGTCATCAGATAAGAAGCTTCTTGTGAAATTGCGCGCTTGCCATCGGTTTCGCGGGTGTATACGATTTTGCCGTCTTTTTGGATTTCATGCACAAAACCCGCAGACTTTGCATCGCCTCCGCGCGCAAGCGTCATATAGGCCGTGGTAAGCTCGACAGGCGTCACACCCTCCGTCAGACCTCCGAGCGCCGCGCTCAGACCGTCCTCGGCTGCCAGCGTCAATCCAAAATCCTTAGCGCGGTACTTCAGATAATCAATACCCATTTCGCGGGCCAATTTGACGCTGACGACATTGCTGGAGGCTTTTACCGCCTGACGTATTGTTGTCCAACCCGCATAGTTGTCGCCGTAATTGTCCGGGGCATAACCGTCAAAATCGGTTTTTTCATCCAGAACCGGGGTTGCGGGAGTGATATATCCCGCGTCCAATGCCGGCGCATAGACGAATATCGGCTTTATGGCAGATCCGGGAGAGCGGTAAAGCGCAAACGGAGAAAAACTGAAATTTGAGCTGTATGCGGTGATGCCGCCCGTCCGATTATCCGCAATAAGAATCAGTCTTTCGCAACCTTTTTCCGGAGCCAGTTCTTCGCTTTTTATTGCTTTTTCCGCCAGCTTTTGCATATTTCTGTCAAGATAGGTAATGATGGTATAATTCTTGGACAAAAGCTCTTTCTCACCGATACCCAGCAGCCTAGCCGCCTCATCGATTGCCGCGTTCGGATAGCTGTTATCGGCCTTCTCCACAGGCGGCATGGTAAAATGGTATTGCAGCGCTTCATTATATTCTTGTTCCGCAATAACGCCTTCCTTTTTCATGACAGCGAGGACATGCTTCATCCTTTCTTCTGCTTTTTCTTTTGATATCAGGGGAGAATACCTGCCCGGATTTCTTACGATGCCTGTAAGCATGGCGGCCTCGGGCAATGTGATCTCTGCGGGTGTCTTATTGAATATCCTGTCGGCGGCAGCGGTGATTCCGTATATGCCGTTGCCGAAATAAATAGTATTGAGATATATCGTCAGTATTTCTTCTTTGTCGTATTTTTTTTCTATCTGATAAGCCAGTTTTGCTTCCTTCAGTTTTCTTTCCAATGTCTTATCATTGGTGAGGATGGCATTCTTCGCAAGCTGCTGCGTGATGGTTGAGCCGCCTTCTTTGATGGCTCCGGCCTTGATATCATGCACTGCCGCTCCGGCAATGCGTATATAGTCCAGCCCGTGATGCTTATAAAAGCGTTTGTCCTCCACCGTTACAAACGCTTTTTTGATGTTGTCGCTGATGTCTTCGGACTCAGAAAATACCTTCAATGAAGATGCATATTCTATCTCCGTACCGTTTGCGTCAAGCATGATAAGATTCGCAACAGGGTCTTCAAATGCTTTTGCATCCAGTCTTACTCCGCGTGTCATGAACAGGAATGCGGCAATGCCGCTGAGAAAAGCACTTATCAGCAGGACAGAGACGAAAAATAAAATGGTTTTTACGGCTTTTTTCTTTTTCATCAGAACTAGTATGGAAGGATAAAATAAACCTATTCTTTGCTATTGCTTGTCGATTTGTCTTTGCGCGTGTATAATAAATGACATAAGTCGCAAGGTCGCCGCAGACGGCGACGGTTGCGCAAAAAAAGGCCTTCCTATTGTG